>NZ_KN234749.1 GCF_000764025.1 Pseudohaliea rubra DSM 19751
CCTCGCAGACGGCTGCCGGTGGGGCGTGCTGCGGCTCGCCCACGGAAAGAGCGATGGGCCGCCTGTCCGCCGGGGGCGCGAGCTCTGCAAACAGCTCGCGCAGGCGCTCAAAAGGATAGGGCTGGAGCCGCTCGAGGTCCGGGTTCATGCCGCCTGCTGTCCGTCCAGCTCGCGGCAGATGGCCTCCTGGATATCCCGGCAGCGCGCCGGGTCCGTGAGCGGACGCTGCGCATCGTCGGTGATGAAGAACACATCCTCGACCCGCTCGCCAAGGGTCTGGATCTTTGCGGCCTGCAGTACGACACCGTAGCGGACGAAGACTTCGCCGATGCGGGCGAGCAGCCCCGGCCGGTCCGGGGACATGACTTCGAGGATCGTGACTCCCTTGGTCTCGTCGGTAGTCATGGAGGTCTCCGTGGGCAGGCTGAAGGAGCGCATCTGCCGGGGCATGTGCCGCTGCACGATGGCTACGCCCCGTGCTTCGTCGGCGAGGGCCCGGCTGAGGTGTTCGCCAATGTGCTTGAGGCGGCCTGCCTCTTCATCGAGGGGCGCGCCGCTCGAGTCCAGCACGTAGAAAGTGTCGAGGCTCATACCGTCGCTGCCGTTGTAGACCCGGGCATCGTGGATGCTCAGGTCGAGCTGCTCAAGCTCGGCGCAGATGCGCGGGAAAGTGCCCTTGTCGCTGCGCGCGTAAATAAAAAGCTGCGTGGTGTTGGCAACGCTCGACTCCACCGTATTGCGCACCAGCACCAGCGGTTGTTCGCGATCGTGGTGTCCGGCAATCGCCTCCGTATGCCAGGCGATATCCTCGGCGCGCTCGCGCAGGAAGTAGTCCTCGCCGCGCTCGGACCACAGGGCGGCGAGCTCGTCCTCGGTGAAGCCGCGGTATTCCAGCAGCTCCATCGCGGCCCGGCGCGTTTCCTCAATCCATTCCCCTTTTTCCACGGGGTTCTCAAGGCCGCGGCGCAGCGCGCGCTTGGCCTCGGCGTAAAGCTGGCGCAGCAGGCTGCCGCGCCAGGCGTTCCAGAGTGTCGGGTTGGTGCCGGTGATATCGGCGACGGTAAGCGTGAACAGGTAGTCGAGGCGCTCCTGGCTGCCCACATGGCGGGCGAACTGCTGGATCACATCCGGATCGGAAATGTCCTTGCGCTGGGACACGGCAGACATGAGCAGGTGATTGCGCACCAGCCAGCTCACCAGCTCCGTATCCCGTCGGCTGAGGCCATGATCGCGGCAGAAGACCTCGGCATCGACGGCGCCGAGCTCCGAGTGATCGCCACCGCGGCCCTTGCCGATGTCGTGGTAGAGGCCGGCGATGTACAGCAGTTCGATCTTCGGCAGGCGGCGCGCCACGCGACCGGTCACCGGGAAGCGCTCGTCGCTCTCCGGGCGCAGGAAGCGGCGCATGTTCTCCACCACCTGCAGCGTATGTGCATCGACCGTGTAGGTGTGAAACAGGTCGTGCTGCATCTGCCCGACGACGCGGCCGAAGGCCGGCAGGTACTTGCCGAGAATGCCGTAGCGGGCCATGCGCCGCAGCTGCCGCGTCATGCGGTGCGGGCTGCGCAGGATGGCGAGGAACCGGGCCCGGTTGGCCGGGTCGGCGCGGAAGTCATCGTCGACCAGATGCCGGTGCTCGCGGATGAGACGGATCGTCGGCGCGGCGATACCCTTGATAGCGGGGTGGCTGCCGGCCAGCAGGAACACCTCGAGGAGGGCGCCCGGGCGCTCGCTGAACAGGGCCGGGCGGCGGGCGGCGATATAGCCGTTGCGGATCTCGAAGTTATCGTCGATAACCTCGACCTCGTCCTCGCTGGCGGTGCGCAGGATGGCCTGATCGAAGGTCTGAAGGACCAGTTCGTTGAGCTGCGCGATGGCCAGGGCCCAGCGGTAGTACACCTGCATGAACTTCTCCACGGCGAGTTTTTCATCATCCGTGAAGCCCCACTGGCGCGCCAGGGCGCGCTGGTGGTCGAAGAGCAGACGGTCTTCCTCGCGGCCGGCCAGCGTGTGCAGGGCATAGCGGACCTGCCAGAGGAACTCGCGGCCGCGGAGCAGGATCTGCGCCTCCTCTTCCGTAAGCAGGCCGTTCTCGGCCAGCTCCTCGACACTGCTCCAGCCGAAGTGGCGCCGCGCCAGCCAGCCAATGAGCTGAAGATCGCGCAGACCGCCGGGGGAACTCTTTACGTTGGGCTCGAGGTTGTATTCCGTATCGGCAAATTTCTCGTGCCTCGACGCCTGCTCCGCGTGCTTTGCTTCGAGGAAGGCCCGGGCGCTCCACATGTGAGCGGTGCCGGTGCGCTCGCGGAGTTCCGCCAGCAAGGCATCCTCCCCGGCGATCAGCCTTGCCTCGAGCAGGTTGGTAAGGATAGTGATGTCTTCACCGGCCCGCCGGGTGCATTCGGCGACGCTGCGGACGCTGTGCCCGAGGGACAGGCCGAGGTCCCAGAGCAGCGTCACAAAACGCTCGACGGCCACCTCCGGCACGGTGGCATCGTCGTCGTGGAGCACCAGCAGGTCGATGTCGGAGTGCGGGTGCAGCTCGCCGCGGCCGTAGCCGCCCACGGCCACCAGGGCAAGGGGTGCCGGGCCCCAGTCGACCCGGGACCAGAGCTCCCGAAGGAGTCCGTCGATGGCCCGGGCCCGGCCGTGGATCAGTTCCCCGGCGGGCTCTCCTGCGCTGAAGGCTGCGTCCAGGGCGGCGTTGCTCTCTGCCAGGGTGCTGCGTCCGGCCGCCACGAGCCCCGCTTCTTCGGCGCGGCTGCGAAAGTGTTCGGTGTTGAACAGCTGAAGGGGTAGTGCTGCCATGGGTGCTTAGAAGGGCTCTTCGCTGCGACGGGTAAGGACCTCGACGCCGTCCCCGGTCACCGCAAGGGTGTGCTCCCACTGGGCCGAGAGGCGGCCATCGCGCGTGGTGACGGTCCAGCCGTCCTTCTGGTTGAGCCGCGTGTGCCGGCGGCCGGCATTGACCATGGGCTCGATGGTGAAGGTCATACCCGGCTCCAGCACCAGGCCCTCGCCACGGCGGCCGTAGTGCAGCACCTGCGGGTCTTCGTGGAAGACGCGGCCAATGCCGTGGCCGCAGTACTCGCGGACCACCGAGTAGTGATTGCCTTCGGCGTGTTCCTGGATGATCGCGCCGATGTCGCCGAGGCTGGTGCCCGGGCGAACGATGTCGATGGCGCGATAGAGGCACTCCTGGGTGATCCGCACCAGGCGCTCGGCGTGGGCCGGTACTTCGCCGACCCCGACCATAATGCTGGTGTCCCCGTGGTAGCCATCCTTTATAACGGTGACGTCGATATTCACGATGTCGCCTTTTTTCAATTTCTTGCCGTCGCTGGGGATGCCATGGCAGACCACATCGTTCACGGAGGTGCAGATGGACCGGGGAAAGCCATGGTAATTCAGCGGCGCCGGGATCGCGTCCTGCGTGCCGGTGATATAGTCGTGGCAGATGCGGTCAAGCTCTCCGGTGGTCACGCCGGGTATGACCTGTGGCCGGATCATTTCGAGGACCTCTGCTGCGAGGCGGCCCGCCACACGCATCTTTTCCAACTCTTCTGCTGACTTGATTGAGACTGCCATGGGTCATCCGTTGCAAGGTGGTGTGCCCCCCGCCGGCGGCCGGGGATTATTGTCAGCCGGTTAGTGTAACGCATGGGCCTGGCACCCGGTAACGACGGCGAGGCCCCCGGCGGCCCGGGTCTGTCCCCGGGCGTGGGCTTTTCTTCCCGGGGGCGCTGTGCTATAAAGCGCGCGCCGCGGAGGTCCGCGGTAAATACGCACACATGCCGCAACCCGCACCAGGGTGCCGTCGCGAACGGTTTGGTGCCGGGGGCCTGTGGAGGACCCAACCCAAGAAAAGGTAACTATCATGTCCCAGGTAAGCATGCGCGACCTGCTGCAAGCTGGTGCGCACTTCGGTCACCAGACCCGTTTCTGGAACCCGAAGATGGATCAGTACATCTTCGGCGCCCGCAACAAGATCCACATCATCAACCTCGAGCACACCGTGCCGGCTCTCAATGAGGCGCTCGGGCTGGTCAAGAACATGGCCGGCAACAAGAACAAGATTCTTTTCGTCGGTACTAAGCGCGCCGCCGGCAAGATTATCAAGGAACAGGCGCAGCGCGCCGGCATGCCCTACGTCAGCCACCGCTGGCTGGGTGGCATGCTCACCAACTACAAGACGATCCGCGCCTCCATCAAGCGTCTGCGTGAGCTTGAGGCCCAGCAGACTGACGGTACCTTCGACAAGCTGACCAAGAAGGAAGCCCTCATGCGCGCCCGGGATATGGAGAAGCTCGAGCGCAGCATCGGCGGCATCAAGGATATGGGCGGCCTGCCGGACGCGCTGTTTGTGGTCGACGTGGACCACGAGCGCATCGCGATCACCGAGGCGAACAAGCTCGGGATCCCGGTTATCGGCATCGTCGATACCAACAGCGACCCGGACGGCGTCGATTACGTGATCCCCGGCAACGACGACGCGATCCGCGCCATCAAGCTCTACGTGGCAACCTTCGCCGATGCCTGCATCGCCGGTCGCGTGGAATCCGGTGAGGCCGTGGCGGCCGCAGACGAGTTCGTGGAAGAGGCGCCTGCCGAAGCCGCGGACGACGCCGGCGCCGCGGAAACCGAGGCTGCCGACGCCAGCTGAGCTTTCCCGCGGCTGCACGCCGCACGGAACAGGGCACGGGCCCGCCGGCAATGCCGGGCGGGCCTTCATCGTTTTGATAGAGGTTTGACCGGCCCGGAAGCGTCGGGTCGATACCGCAGGAGGTACTGCAATGTCTGCAGCATTGGTGAAGGAACTTCGGGAACGGACCGGACTCGGTCTGCTGGAATGCAAACGAGCTCTCGCCGCCGCCGATGGTGACATCGAGAAGGCGATCGAGGAGCTGCGCAAGTCCAGCGGCATGAAAGCCGCTAAAAAGGCTGGCCGCACGGCCGCGGACGGCGTGGTTGCCGCCCGCGTTGCCGAGGACGGCAGCTACGGCGTCCTGGTGGAAGTGAACAGCGAAACCGACTTCGTCGCCCGCGACGGCAGCTTTCTGGGCTTTGTCGACAGCGTTCTGGAGAAGGCCTTCAGTGAGCGCCAGGACGATGTTGCCGCGCTCATGGCCGGCGAGCTTGAGCAGGCCCGGGAAGGGCTGGTGCAGAAGATCGGCGAGAACATCAGCGTGCGCCGCGTGGCTGTGCTGGAAGCCAGCGACGGTGTCGTCGGCTCCTACGTCCACGGCAACAACCGCATTGCGGTGCTGGTTCAGCTCCAGGGTGGCGACCAGGACCTGGCGCGGGACGTGGCGATGCACGTGGCGGCCGTCAATCCGCCGGTAGTGTCCCCGGACGATATGCCGCAGGAGCTGGTCGAGAAGGAGAAAGAAATCTATACGGCGCAGGCCCTTGAGTCCGGCAAGCCGGCGGAGATCGTCGAGAAAATGATCGGCGGGCGCATCAAGAAGTTCCTCGCGGAGAACAGCCTGATCGAGCAGCCCTTCGTCAAGGACCCGGACATGAAGGTCGGCAAGCTTGTTGCCGCAGCCGGTGCCTCGGTGGCGGGTTTCAGCCGTTTCGAGGTCGGCGAGGGCATCGAGAAGGAGACCGTCGACTTCGCCGCCGAGGTCGCCGCGCAGCTGGGTGGCTGAGGTCGCTTCAGCAGACCAAAACGGGGCCTTAGCCCCGTTTTTTTTGGACTACGCACTTTTCAGGGCGATTTCTGATTTCCGGGGCGAGTGTTTGAGGATGCCCCCCGGTCTTGCCCGGCCGGGACGCTCCTTCGTTATTCGCTCGTTGCAGTTTCCCGGTGCGGCTGCGGGAGGGTACCCCCAGTCGCTCCACGATTCGTGGAGCGACTGGGGGCACCTTCCAACCTCCTTCCCGGGAATCCGCGACGAGCTGTTTTTTTCGACGCGAGGGGTTGCCCGGCCCCGCGATAGTCGTAAAACAACCCAGAGCGCTGCCGCCGGGCCGGGTTGTCGGGTAAGATAGCGGCAGTTCCGAGGGAGGTGCGAGAGCGAGTGACAGCGAGCGGCGAAAAGAAGTACAAGCGGATACTCCTGAAGCTCAGCGGGGAGGCCCTGTCGGGCCGGGAGAAGTTTGGCATCGATCCCAAGGTGCTGGACCTCATGGCCCTCGAGATCGGTCAGTTGGTGGGTATCGGCGTGCAGGTCGGGCTGGTGGTCGGCGGCGGCAACCTGTTCCGCGGCGCGGCACTGCAGGCCGCAGGGCTCGACCGGGTCACCGGGGACCACATGGGCATGCTGGCCACGGTCATGAACGCCCTGGCAATGCGCGACGCCCTCGAGCGGTCCAACATCGCCACGCAGGTGCTGTCCTCCATCCCCATGTCCGGGGTTGTAGATCACTACGACCGGCGCAAGGCAATGCGTGCGCTGTCCAATGGCGACGTCGTCATCTTCTGCGCCGGCACCGGCAATCCGCTCTTCACGACCGACTCGTCCGCCTGCCTGCGCGGTATCGAGGTAGAGGCAGACCTGGTGCTCAAGGCCACCAAGGTGGACGGCGTCTATTCCGCCGACCCCATGAAAGAGCCGGACGCGGAGCGTTACGAGCGGCTGAGCTATGACGAAGTCCTCGACAAGAAACTTGAGGTGATGGACCTCACCGCCATCTGCCTCTGCCGGGACCACAACATGCCCGTGCGTGTATTCATGATGGAAAAAGCCGGCGCGCTGCTTAATATCGTTCGCGGCGGCCGCGATGGTACGCTCATCGAGTGATCAACAGGGAGTAACAGCGTGATCGACGACATCAAGCGCGAGGCCGAAGAGCGCATGAAGAACAGCCTCGACGCCCTCGGTACCCACTTCAACAAGATCCGCACCGGGCGGGCGCATCCGAGCATCCTCGACGGTCTCAAGGTGCCCTATTACGGCGCCGATACGCCCCTGAACCAGGTGGCGAACGTCAATGTTGAGGACGCCCGTACCCTGAGCCTCACGGTCTGGGACCGGTCCATGATCCCGGAGGTCGAGCGCGCGATCATGAAGTCCGACCTCGGGCTCAATCCGGCTACGGCCGGCGAGGTCATCCGCATTCCCATGCCGCCGCTGACCGAAGAGACGCGCAAGGGCTATATCAAGCAGGCCCGGAGCGAGGCTGAGTCGGCGCGCGTCTCCGTCCGCAATGCCCGCCGGGATGCCATGGGCATGCTCAAGGATCTGCTCAAGGAAAAAGAAATCAGCGAAGACGACGAGCGCCGCGGCCAGGACGCGGTGCAGAAACTCACGGACGGCTACGTTGCCCGGGTAGATTCGATGCTCGCGGACAAGGAAGCCGACCTGATGGAAATCTGACGACTCGCGATGACCGCGCCGAGCGGCAAACCTCCGGCAGTTGTGCCGCGCCATGTGGCCATCATCATGGACGGCAATAATCGCTGGGCCAAGCGCCGTGGGCTGCCCGGTCCCGCCGGGCACCGGGCCGGGGTGGAGGCCGTGCGCAGCATCATGCGGTCCTGCCGAGATAACGGGGTGGAGGTGCTCACGCTTTTCGCCTTCAGCAGTGAGAACTGGGGCCGCCCCCGGCATGAGGTACGAGCCCTGCTCGCGCTACTTTCCCGTTACCTGCGCACCGAGGTGAAGCAGCTGCGGGAGGACGGGGTGCGCCTGCGCTTCATCGGCGAGCGGACCCGCTTCAGTGTGCGCCTGCAGCGGCTCATGGAGCACGCCGAGCGCAGCACCGCTGCCAATCGGGAGGCGACGGTGGTTATCGCCGTCGATTACGGCGGTCAGTGGGATATCGCCCGCGCCGCGCGGCGTCTGGCGGAGCGTGCGGTCAGCGGCGAGCTCGATCCGGCAGCCATTGACCGGTCCGCCCTGGCGGCGGAGCTCAGCCTGGCCGAACTGCCGCTGCCGGATCTCTGTATCCGTACCGGTGGCGATGCGCGGATCAGCAATTTTCTGCTCTGGCATTTTGCCTACAGTGAACTCTACTTTACCCCGACGCTATGGCCCGACTTCGGCGAACTGGAATTCGCCCGCGCCCTGGCCGACTACTCCCGGCGCGAGCGGCGTTTCGGCCAGCGCGAACCCGATGGTCTCGTCGCCAGCGGCGACCTCGATGCTTAAGCAGCGGGTTATTACGGCCCTCGCCATGGCGGGGTTGTTTCTTGCGGGTATTTTTTTCCTCCCCGTGGCGGCCCTGGCGGCTGCCTTTGCCCTGGTGGTGGCGGCCGGCGCCTGGGAATGGGCGCCGTTGTCGGGTTTTCGCGGTGCGGCACGGCAGGCGCTCTTCGCTCTGCTGGTGCTCGCGGGCTGTGCCGGGGTCTGGTTTCTGCTCCCCCTGGGCGAGACGCCGCGGCGGGCGGATGTGCAGCCGGTGCTCGGTCTTGCCTGCCTCTGGTGGTGCTTTGCGCTGCTCTGGGTGCGCGCTTTTCCCGGTAGCGCCGTGATCTGGAATTCCCGTCCCATGCGCGGCCTTATGGGTCTGTTCGTCCTGGTGCCTGCCTGGGTTGCGGCGGTCTACCTGCTGACCCTGCCCCTGGGGGGAGCGCTCATGGTGGCGTTGGTGCTGCTCGTCGCTGCCTCCGATATCGGCGCCTACTTCACCGGCAAGCGCTTTGGCCGCCATCGGCTGGCGCCGGCCGTCAGTCCCGCCAAGACCTGGGAGGGCTTCTGGGGGGGTGTTGCCTGTAGCGTCGCGGTAGCGGCCCTGCTCTGGATGTTCCTGCCGGTACGGCTGGATCATCTTGGCCTGGCGGCGGTGGTTGCTGTGGCCCTGGTCACGGCGCTGACCTCTGTCCTCGGGGATCTCACCGTGAGCATGGTCAAGCGGGAGAGCGGTGTGAAGGACTCCAGCTCTCTGCTGCCGGGCCACGGCGGCCTGCTCGATCGCCTCGACAGCCTCTGCGGCGCGGCGCCCACCTTCACCCTTGGTCTACTGCTCGCGGGGTACTGATGATGACACCGACCGGAAAGCAACAGGTCACGGTCCTCGGTTCCACCGGATCCATCGGCGTCAACACGCTGGATGTGCTTGCCCGGCACCCGGAGCGTTTTGCCGTCCACGCGCTCACGGCGCAGCGCTCCGTCGCCGCGCTCCGGGACCAGTGCCTGGCCCATGCTCCGCGCTACGCGGTCATGACCGACGAGGGGGCGGCGGAGGAGCTGGCCAGGGAGCTTACCCGCGCCGGCTCGGCTACGACGGTGCTCGGTGGGGCGGCTGCGCTTGATGAGGTCGCCGCGGACCCGGCCGTAGCGGTCGTGATGGCGTCGATTGTCGGTGCCGCCGGGCTTCCCGCCACCCTGGCGGCGGCCCGCGCCGGCAAGCGCGTGCTGCTGGCCAACAAGGAAGCGCTGGTCATGGCCGGAGCCCTGTTCATGTCCGCTGTGCGTGATGCCGGTGCGCTGCTTTTGCCCATCGACAGTGAGCACAACGCTATTTTCCAGTGCCTGCCTGTGGATGCCAGCGCCCGCCCCGGGCTTGCCGGTGTCGAGCGGATTCTGCTGACGGCCTCCGGGGGCCCCTTCCGGACGTGGGACACGGCGCGCATCGCCGCTGCAACGCCGGATCAGGCCTGTGCACATCCCAACTGGTCCATGGGCCGCAAAATCTCCGTGGATTCCGCGACGCTCATGAACAAGGGTCTGGAGCTGGCCGAGGCCTGCTGGCTCTTCGGCGTCGGGCCGGAGCGGGTGACCATCGTGGTCCACCCGCAGAGCGTCATTCATTCCCTGGTGCAGTATCGGGATGGCTCGGTGCTGGCCCAGCTGGGCAATCCGGACATGCGCACGCCCATCGCCTACGGCCTTGGCTGGCCCGAGCGCCTCGCCGCCGGCGTCATGCCCCTGGATCTCTTCGAAACGGCGCGCCTGGATTTTGAGGCCCCGGACGAGGAGCGGTTCCCCTGCCTGCGTATCGCCCGGGAGGCGATCGCTGCCGGCGGCACCACCATGGCCGCCTGCAATGCTGCCAATGAGGTGGCTGTGGCCGGCTTCCTCGATGGTGCCATCGGATTCATGGATATCCCCGCGGTCATCGAGAACACCCTTGCGCGCGTGAAGCGCGTTGAACCCGAGAGCCTCGCTGTTGTCGAAGCTGCGGACGACGAGGCCCGGCTGGTGGCCGCGGAGCTGCTGCGCTCCCGCGGCAGCAGACCGCTCGCACAATCGGAGCCCTGATGGACCTGCTGCAGACCATTTTCATTACCCTCGCAACGCTGGCGATTCTCGTCGCCGTGCACGAGTATGGCCATTTCTGGGTTGCCCGCCGCTGCGGCGTGAAGGTGCTGCGCTTCTCCATCGGCTTCGGCAGACCGCTGGCCCGCTGGCACGACCGGCTGGGTACGGAGTACACCCTTGCGGCGATTCCCCTCGGCGGCTATGTCAAGATGCTCGACGAGCGCGAGGGTGAGGTCCCTACGGCGGAGCTGGGCGGGGCCTTCAACCGCAAGCCGGTGCTGCAGCGCATCGCTGTGGTGGCTGCCGGCCCCCTGGCCAACTTCCTGCTCGCTATCGTCGCCTACTGGGGTCTGTTCCTCGCCGGCGAGAGCGGCTACGCGCCGCTCATCGACAAGGTTGAGGCCGGCTCCGTGGCGGACCTCGCCGGCCTCGAGCCGGGGCAGGAGGTTGTCGCTGTGGACGGGCGCGAGACGCCGACCTGGCAGGCGCTGAGCTTCCGCCTCCTCGAGCGTATCGGTGACACCGGCGAAATCCGCTTCACGGCGCGCTACCCGGACTCCGACATCCGCTACGAATCCAGCGCCCGCCTCGACGCCTGGCTCGCCGGCGAGGAGGAGCCGGACCTCCTCGGGGGCATCGGTCTCAAGCTCTTCACACCGCCGGTCGAACCGCGGGCTGACGAGATCGTGCCCGGCGGCGCTGCGGAGCGCGCGGGCCTTGCCGTCGGCGACCTCGTGCTCAGCGCCGACGGTCGACCCATGCCCTTGTGGGAAGACTGGGTCGCCTTCGTGCGTGAGCGCCCGGGGCAGGCCATTGACCTGCGGGTGCGCCGAGAGAACGGCAGTGAGTTCGAGGCGCGCATCGTTCCCGAGCCCGCGACCAGCGAGGCCGGGGAGCCTATCGGCCGTATCGGCATGGCCGTGGCGGTACCGCCGATGCCCGAACACCTGCGCCGGGACTTTGAGCGTGGCCCCGTAGAGGCGCTGGGCGCGGGAATCCGGCGCACCGGTGAACTGATCTCCTTTACCCTGGAGTCTGTGCGCAAGATGCTCCAGGGGCTCATCTCGCCGAAGAACTTGAGCGGCCCGATCACCATTGCTAAAGTGGCGTCCACCTCAGCCAAGTCCGGCCTTGAATCCTACATCGGTTTTCTTGCCCTGCTCAGCGTGAGCCTGGGTGTGCTCAATCTTTTGCCGATTCCTGTGCTGGATGGCGGTCATCTGCTTTATTACGCGGTAGAATTGGTGGTTGGACGGCCAGTGCCGGAGCGCATCCAGGCGGTGGGTTACCAGGTCGGCCTTTTTCTGGTGATCAGCCTGATGATGCTGGCACTGTATAACGATTTTGCGCGCCTCTAGCTGGAGGGCGCCGGCGCCTGAGGGCGGCCGGTGCAGCGGGCGTGCTGTGTTGATGTTGGGAACGCATTGAAAACGCGACCGTTGACTTGCCGCACCTTGATCCTTGCCCTCTGGCTGCTGGCCCCGCTGGCCTGGGCGCAGGGCTTTGTAATCTCCGACATTCGTGTCGAGGGCCTGCAGCGTATCTCTGCGGGCAGCGTCTTCGCGGCCATGCCTATCGGCGTCGGCGATATTGCCGACACGGCGAGTATCCGGACCGCGGCACGCAATCTGTTTGCTACCGGCAACTTCGACGATATCCGCATTGGCCGCGATGGCAACGTGCTCGTGGTCGTACTCGCGGAGCGGCCGAGCATCAGCGAGATCAATATCGACGGCAACAAGGCTATCGAGACCGAAGCGCTCCTTGGTGGCCTCAAGAGCGCGGGCCTCGCCGTCGGGCAGGTGTTCCAGCGTTCCACCCTGGAGGGCATGCAGCTCGAGCTACAGCGGCAGTATGTGCAGCAGGGCCGCTACGACGCCAACATCGAGACCGAGGTGCTGCCGGAGCCGCGCAACCGGGTTTCTGTGAACATCGAAGTGGACGAAGGCACTGTGGCCTCCATCAAGCACGTCAATGTCGTCGGCAACGCCGTGTTCAGCGATGAGGAGCTGAAGGACATCTTCGCGCTCAAGGAAACCGGCTGGCTGTCTTTCTTCACCAATGACGACAAGTACTCCCGCGAAAAGCTTACCGGCGACCTGGAGGCGCTGAACTCCTACTACCTGGATCGCGGCTACCTTCAGTTCAACATCGACTCCACGCAGGTCTCTGTCTCCCCGAGCAAGGAAGAGGTGTTCATCACTGCGAACGTTACCGAGGGCGAGAAATTCGCTGTCGATTCCGTGGGCCTTTCCGGTGACCTCGTGCTCGATGAAAGCGACCTGCAGCGCTTCATTCTGATTACCGAAGGGCAGACCTACTCCCAGCAGCTGGTCACGGCTACGGAGGAGTACATCACCCGCCGCCTCGGCAATGAGGGCTACAACTTCGCCAAGGTGACCGGCATTCCCGAGATCAACGAAGAAGAGAATACCGTTGGCCTGAAGTTTTTCATCGACCCGGGCAAGCGTACCTACGTGCGCCGGATCAGCTTCAAGGGCAATATGCGTACCGCCGACGATGTGCTGCGCCGGGAGATGCGGCAGATGGAAAGTGCGCCGGCTTCCGCTGCCGCCATCGAGCAGTCCCGTATCCGCCTCCAGCGTCTGGGGTTCTTCAGTGAGGCCACCGTGGAAACGCCGGAGGTGCCCGGTCACGACGACCTTATCGACGTCGAGTTCGAGGTCGAAGAGCAATCCTCCGGCAGCATTGGCGCCAGCCTCGGTTTTGCGCAGGATGCCGGCCTTATCCTCGGCGTGAACCTGCAGCAGAACAACTTCCTCGGCAGCGGCAAGCGCGTTGGCATCGGTATCAATTCCTCGCGCTTCCAGGATCTCTATAATTTCAGCTACACCAATCCCTATTTCACCGAGGACGGGGTGAGCCGCGGTTTCAATGTCTTTTATCGCTCCACGGACCTCAACGAGGTGAACGTGGCCAGCTATACCACCGATACGCTCGGCGCCAGCCTCAACTTCGGCTATCCGATCAAGGAGACCGAGCGTCTCGGCTTCAGCTTCGGTATCGAGAACACGGAGATCACCGCCGGGCGCTTTGCAGTGCAGGAAATCCGCTCCAGTCCGAGGCTCATTGCCGGCATTGAGGATTTTTACGAGAGCACCCGCCAGCCCGACGGCAGCTACCTGGCGCCGGAGGTGCTCCGCCCGGTGAGTGAACTCCCGGAAAGTGCGCTTACCATTCCCTCCGAGCCCGGCTTTCTTGACGAGAACGGCGATGAGTTCCTGAACTGGACCGTTACCAGCAGCTGGACCCAGTCCACGCTCAACCGTGGTCAGCTCGCCACGCGGGGCGCCTCCCAGTCCGTGGCCCTGGAAGTGTCCATGCCGCTGTCGGACCTCGAGTTCTTCAAGCTCACCTATCGCGGTGAGATCTACTTCCCCATCATCAACGACTGGGTGCTGCACTTCCGCACGGAGCTGGGCTACGGCGACGGCTACGGCGACACCACGGATCTGCCGTTCTACGAGCACTTCTTCGCCGGCGGCTTCGGCTCTGTCCGCGGCTATCAGGTCAACACGCTGGGCCCGCGGAGTACGCCGCCGGTCATCTATGACGTCAGCCAGCCGGCCACCGGTATCGACGGCGACGGCAACGCCTCCGAGGTCGGTGGCCCTGACCGCGATCAGTTCGGCTACGTCCTTGACCCGGCGACAGACAAACTTACCTTCCAGGAAGTGCAGAATTTCCGGCGCCCGCCGCCCTTTGGCGGCAATGCGCTGGTTGAGGGCTCTGCGGAACTCCTGTTTCCGCTGCCCTTCATCAAGGACCGCAGGAGCCTGCGTTCGGCGTTCTTCTTCGATATCGGCAACGTCTTCGACACCAAGTGCGGGGGCGAGCAGCTCAACTGCTTCGATATCGATCCCGATGAGCTCCGTTATTCGGCAGGTATCGGCGTGACCTGGATTTCCGGCTTCGGCCCCATGACCTTCAGCCTTGCCAAGCCGCTGAATGCCTCCGATATTGATCGTGAGGAGGTGTTTCAGTTCACCCTTGGCCGCGGCTTCTGACCATCAACCGCAACCCACCCACTGTAGATAAGGGGAGAGTATCGTGAACAGACTCGCCAGTATGACCTTTGCGCTCGCCGCGCTTACCCTGCCGGCGCTTGCCGCCGCCCAGGGTAAAATCGCCGTCGTCAACTTGCAGCAGGCGATCCTGCAGTCGGATCGCGCCCAGCAGGAGCTCGAGACGGTGCGCAACCAGGATGACTACAAGGCTGACAAGAAGGAGTTCGACCAGCTCAAGAAAGAGCTCGATGAGCTGGTGCAGGATTTCCAGAAGGACGCCGCCGTGATGAGCCCGGAGCAGCAGCTGGCCGCCCGCAAGAAGCTCGCTTCCAAGCAGTCCGATCTCGAGCATGTGGCCGGCAAGCTGCAGTCCGCAGAGCAGGAGACCGGCCAGGCGCTGCTGCAGGAGCTGTCGCCCACGGTGCAGGAGGTGCTGCGTGAGCTGATCCAGAATGAAGGCATCGGTCTTCTGCTGCAGCGTGATTCCGTCATTCATGCGGACCCGGGCTACAGCATCACCGCCAAGGTGACTGATAAGCTGAACCAGCTCAACGCCCAGTGAGGGCTCGCGCCCCGGTGCGGCGGCGCGGACACAAGAACAAAGGAGCAAGGCCATGCTGATGGACATCGATGGTATCCGCGAGCACCTGCCGCACCGCTATCCCTTCCTGCTCGTCGACCGCGTCGTCGAGCTGGTGCCCGGTGAGTCCATCGTTGCCTACAAGAACCTCAGCATCAATGAGGAGTTCTTTCAGGGGCATTTTCCCGGCAAGGCCGTCTTCCCCGGTGTCTTGATCCTCGAGGCCATGGCCCAGGCCGCCGGCATCCTCGGTTTCAAGTCCCAGGACAAGACGCCGGCCGATGGCTCGATTTACTATTTCGTCGGTGCCGACGATCTGCGCTTCAAGCGTCCCTGCGTGCCCGGCGATCAAGTGTACCTCCATGCGAAGATTCTCGGTGATCGCCGCGGGATCTGGAAGTTTGCCGTGCGCGCGGAGGTGGGCGGGGAGCTCTGTGCTTCCGCGACCATCCTCTGCGCCGATCGCAAGGCCTGAGGCGCCTTCGGCGCCGGTGCCTGAGTTCCCCGCCAGCCAGCCCGTGGCGCTGCCGCAGAGCGCTGCGCCGGTGGCCGGGGTGGATGAGGTCGGCCGCGGGCCCCTCGCCGGTGACGTTGTGGCGGCTGCCGTCATTCTTGACCCGGCGCGGCCCATCGATGGGCTGGCAGACTCCAAGCGTCTCTCCCCTGGCCGTCGCGAGCAGCTGGCCGGTGCGATCCTCGAACGCGCTCTGGCCTGGGCCGTCGGTCGTGCGAGCGTTGAGGAAATCGATCGCCTGAATATTCTGCAAGCCTCGCTGCTGGCCATGGTGCGCGCCGTTGATGCCCTGGGCACCACCCCGGGCCACGTGCTCGTGGACGGCAACCGTCTGCCGCACTGGCCCTACCGTGCCGAGGCCGTGGTCGGCGGCGATGGCCTGCACGCGGAGATCGCCGCCGCCTCCATCCTGG
Organism: Pseudohaliea rubra DSM 19751; assembly: GCF_000764025.1. Taxonomy (GTDB): domain Bacteria; phylum Pseudomonadota; class Gammaproteobacteria; order Pseudomonadales; family Halieaceae; genus Pseudohaliea; species Pseudohaliea rubra. The sequence continues at coordinate 15,684 of NZ_KN234749.1, forward strand.
CCAAGGTGACCCGCGATCGGGAGCTCGCTGCCCTGGCCGATCGCTACCCGGGCTACGGCTTCGATCGCCACAAGGGGTATCCTACCCGGGAGCACCTCGACGCCCTGGCGCGGCTGGGGCCGTCGCCGGTGCACCGGCGAAGCTTCGGCCCGGTGCGTCGGCTGCTAGGGTCCGAAACGGCCTAGCTGCCCGCGCGGCCGGACCCGACCCGGGCGCTACATCAAAGGAGGCAAGCGCGAACTATGAGCGATTTCGTCCACCTTCGGCTCCATAGCGAGTACTCGCTGGTCGACGGCCTGGTCCGGGTCAAGCCGCTGGTGAAGCGGGTAGCGGAGCTTGGCATGGGCGCCGTGGCCCTCACGGACCTGTGCAACTTCTTCGGTCTGGTGAAGTTCAGCAAGGCGGCCTTCGCTGCCGGGGTCAAGCCCATCTTCGGCGCCGACCTCCTGGTCGTCGACCGGGAGGATCAGGATGACACCTCCACCCTGACGCTGCTGGTGATGGACGCCATCGGTTACCGCAACCTTACCGAGCTCATTTCCCGGGCCTATACCCGGGGCCAGCGCCTGGGTGTGCCGCGGGTGACCCGCGCATGGCTGGACCAGTACAGCGAGGGCCTTATCGCCCTGTCGGCCGGCGCGGCGGGCGATGTGGGTCGGGCGCTGGTAGCGGGGCGGCGGCAGCAGGCAGCGGAGCGCCTCGCCGAGTGGATGAACCGCTACCCGGGGCGCTTCTACCTCGAGGTGCACCGGACAGGACGCGAGGGCGATGAAGATCACCTCCACGGGGCGGTGGCCCTGGCGGGCGAGGCCGGCTGCCCGGTGGTCGCCAGCAACGACGTGCGTTTTCTCAGCGCGGAGGAGTTCGAGGCCCACGAGGCGCGTGTCTGTATCGGCGAGGGCCGGACCCTGGATGACAAGCGCCGGGTTCGGCGCTATCGCGCGCAGCAGTACCTGCGCTCGCCGGCGGAAATGGCGGAGCTGTTTTCGGACCTCCCGGAGGCCCTGGAAAATACCGTGGCCATTGCCCAGCGCTGCAACTTCGTCATCGAACTGGGCAAGCCCTGCCTGCCGGACTACCCCGTGCCTGAGGGGCTGAGCATGGATGCCTTTTTCCGCCACCTGTCCTTCGAGGGTCTGGCCATGCGCCTGGCGAAGCTCGGCCTTGCCGGTAACCGCGAGGCCGAGGCGCGCTATCGGCAGCGCCTGGAGCACGAGCTGGACACGATCATTCAGATGGGCTTTCCAGGCTACTTTCTTATTGTCATGGACTTCATTCGCTGGGCCAAGGAGCAGGGTATCCCCGTCGGTCCCGGGCGGGGCTCCGGTGCCGGGTCGCTGGTGGCCTATGCGCTGGAAATCACGGATCTGGACCCCCTGGCCTACGATCTGCTCTTCGAGCGTTTCCTCAACCCCGAGCGGGTATCCATGCCGGACTTCGATGTCGACTTCTGCATGGAGCGCCGCGACGAGGTGATCGACTACGTGGCCCGGCAGTACGGCCGCGAGGCGGTGTCGCAGATCATCACCTTCGGCACCATGGCCGCCAAGGCGGTGGTTCGCGATGTCGCCCGGGTGCAGGGCAAGTCCTACGGCCTGGCCGACAAGCTGTCGAAGATGATTCCCTTCGAGGTGGGCATGACCCTCGAGAAAGCTCTGGAGCAGGAAGAGAGTCTGCGCGACTTCCTTGCCGAAGACGGGGAGGCGCAGGAGATCTGGGACATGGCCGAGCAGCTCGAGGGTGTCACCCGCAATGCCGGCAAGCACGCCGGCGGGGTGGTGATCGCGCCGTCGAAGATCACGGATTTCTCGCCTCTCTACTGCGACGAGGACGGCGGTAGCCTGGTTACCCAATACGACAAGGGCGACGTTGAGGACGCGGGGCTGGTCAAGTTCGACTTCCTGGGCCTGCGTACCCTGACCATCATCGACTGGGCGGTGCACATCATCAATGCCGAGCGGGAAAAGACCGGTGAGCCACCGCTCGACATCGACATGCTGTCCCTCGACGACCGCGCTACCTTCGACCTGCTCAAGTCGGCAGAGACCACCGCCGTCTTTCAGCTGGAGTCCCGGGGCATGAAGGAACTGATCGCGCGGCTGCAGCCGGACTGCTTCGAGGACATCATTGCCCTCGTGGCCCTGTTCCGTCCGGGGCCCCTGCAGTCGGGGATGGTGGACAACTTTATCAACCGCAAGCACGGCCGCGAGGCCATCGCCTACCCGGACCCGCACTACCAGCACGAGCTGCTCAAGCCGATCCTCGAGCCCACCTACGGCATTATCCTTTACCAGGAGCAGGTGATGCAGATTGCCCAGGCGCTGGCGGGCTACACCCTCGGCGGTGCCGACCTGCTGCGCCGCGCCATGGGCAAGAAAAAGCCTGAGGAGATGGCGAAGCAGCGCACCGTGTTCGCCGAGGGTGCCGCGCAGCAGGGCGTTGACGCGGAGCTGGCCACGCATATCTTCGACCTGGTGGAGAAGTTCGCGGGTTACGGCTTTAACAAGTCGCACTCCGCAGCCTACGCGCTGGTCTCCTACCAGACCGCCTGGCTGAAGACTCACCATCCGGCGTCCTTCATGGCCGCGGTGATGAGCTCGGAGCTGACGAACACGGACAAGATCGTGGTGCTTATCGAAGAGGCCCGGCGCATGGGCCTCACCGTAAAGCTGCCGGACGTGAACGAGGGCAGCTATGCGTTCACGGTGAATGGCGATGGACACATTGTCTACGGCCTCGGCGCCATCAAGGGCCTGGGCGAGGGGCCCATCGAGAATCTCCTCTCGGCGCGCCGGGAGGACGGCGACTTCAGCGATCTCTTAGATTTCTGCGACCGTACTGACCCCCGGCGGGTAAACCGTCGTGCCATCGAGGCCCTGGTGCGCGCCGGGGCCTTTGACAGTCTTGGTGTCGACCGCTGGATTCTCACGAGTGCCATCGACGACGCACTGCGTGCCGCCGAGCAGAACGCCGCCAACCTGGAGGCGGGCATGGCGGACCTGTTCGGCGCTGCGGTAGTCACCGCTGCGGCGGCAGGCGGCGACTGCTATGCCGATCACCGCCGCGTGCGCCCCTGGTCCGACCGGGAGCGGCTGGCCGGCGAGAAGGAGACGCTGGGCCTCTACGTCACCGGTCATCCCATCGACGAATATGAAGGTGAGGTAAGACGTATGGCGCCGAGCCGGATTGCCGATCTGCGTCCTGATGGCAGCGCGGTGCAGCGGGTGGCGGGGCTGGTCATCGCCCTGCGCACCACGAAGACGGCCCGGGGCACCATGGCCATCGCTACGGTGGACGATCGCAGCGCGCGCATTGAGATGACCGTCTATGCAGAGTCCTTCCTCGAGTGCCGGGACGTGCTAGTGAAGGATGCCATTATCGTCGCCGAGGGTCGCGTGGCCCAGGACGATTACAGTGGCGGTCTCGTCCTGCGTGCGCAGGCCGTGCACAGCCTGGATCAGGAGCGGCAGCGGCTGGCCCGGCAGCTGACCATCGAGGTGGCCGGGGAGGCCGTGGACGAGGCCTTTACGGAGTTCCTCGCCCGGGCCCTCGGCGCCGCCCCCGGCGCCTGCCCGGTGCGCCTGATCTACTGCGAGGGGGGGGTGCGCGCCCCGGTGCGCCTCGGGGAGCGCTGGCAGGTGAACCCGACGGAAGAGCTTCTGCAGGCGTTGCGCGACCGCATCGGCGGCGCTAACGTAACCCTGGCCTACAGCGGAGACCATTGATCATGGCGGAACAGGACGACACGGCCATCGAGGCCGCGGTGCTGCGGCGACTCCTCGCACACCTCGACGAGCGCAAGGATGTGCAGAATATCGACCTCATGAACCTCGCCGGCTTCTGCCGCAACTGCCTGTCGAAATGGTATGTGGCGGCCGCGGAGGAAAACGGCGTCGAACTCAGCTACGAGGCTGCGCGCGAACGCGTCTACGGCATGCCCTATGAGGATTGGAAAGCGGCCTATCAGGCGCCGGCCACGGCGGAGCAGCAGGCCGCCTTCGACGCCCGGAACAGGCATTGACGCGGCCGCGGTTGCGGCTTTCGGGGAAAACACTGTAAGAAGGAAAAGCCCATGATCACGAAGACGCTTCGACGCCTGAGCCTGGTGTTCGCCACCGTCCTCGTCCTCGCCGCCGGCACGCAGGCGGCCGATAAGCCGAATATCCTTGTCATCTGGGGTGACGACATCGGCATTACCAACATCAGCGCCTACGGTGACGGCATCATGGGTTATGAGACGCCGAACATCGATCGTATTGCCGACGAGGGCATTCGCTTCCTTGATTACTACGGGGATCAGAGCTGTACCGCGGGGCGTTCGAGCTTCATTACCGGTCAGTCACCCCTGCGCACCGGGCTCTCCAAGGTCGGTATGCCCGGCGCGGCTCTGGGTATCCAGAATCGGGACATCACCCTTGCCGAGGTGCTCAAGGAGCACGGCTACGCCACGGGGCAGTTCGGCAAGAACCACCTCGGGGACCGGGACGAGTTCCTGCCGACGGCGCACGGCTTCGATGAGTTTTTCGGCAACCTCTATCACCTGAACGCTGAGGAAGAGCCGGAGGATGAGGATTACCCCGAGGATCCGCGTTTCAAGGAGCTGTTCGGGCCGCGCGGCGTCATTCGCTCCTATGCCGATGGTCGCGTGGAGGACACGGGGCCCCTGACCCGAAGGCGCATGGAGACGGCGGACGAGGAATTCGTCGCCGCGGCGAAAGACTTCATCGGCCGGCAGGTGAAAGCGGACAAGCCTTTCTTCACCTGGGTCAACACCACCGGCATGCACTTCCGCACGCACCGGGCCGACAAGCACAAGGGCAAATCCGGCCAGGGTTTCTATAACGATGTGATGGTCGCTCACGATGAGCTGGTCGGTGATCTTCTCCACCAGCTCGCGGAGCTGGACATTGCCGAGAACACCATCGTCTTCTACTCCACCGACAACGGCGTGCATTACAACACCTGGCCGGATGCCGGGATCACCCCTTTTCGCAGCGAGAAGAACTCGAACTGGGAAGGGGCCTACCGGGTGCCCGCCATGGTGCGCTGGCCGGGGAAAATTGCACCGGGGCAGGTCTCCACGGCGATCATGTCGCACCTGGACTGGATGCCCACGCTTGCGGCGGCGGCCGGCGACCCGCAGCTGAAAGCGAAGTTGCTGGCAGGCACGACCGTGGGCAACAAGGAGTCGCGGTTGCACCTCGATGGCTACAATTTCCTCCCCTACCTGACGGGCGAGGCCGAGGACGGGCCCCGGAAGGAGTTCATCTACCTGAACGATCTTGGTGCGCCGGTGGCTGTGCGCGTGGGCGACTGGAAACTGGTGTACGCCGAAAACCGGGCAAAGACCATGGCCCTTTGGGCCGAGCCCTTCGTGACCCTGCGTCTGCCCAAGCTGTTCCACCTGCGCCGGGATCCGTACGAGCGGGCCGACCACAACTCCAACACCTACTGGGACTGGTACGTGGACAAGGCCGCGCAGATGTACCGCGGTGGTTTTACCATGACCCAGTTTCTCATGACCTTCCGGGAATATCCGCCGAGCCAGAAGCCCGATTCCTGGTCCATCGACAAGATGACCGATATGTTCCTGCCGGAGTGAGCGTTGCCGGGCCCACAACGGCGGGCCCGGTTCCGTTACTCAGGCCTTCCTGCACCCTTTCTTCTGGTTCATCGTAGCTTTCCCGGGGGCAGCCTTACCTGGCCGGGGCGCTGCTCGAGAGTCATGCATCGCCGTATTCCGGGCCCGCTGCGGGAGGGTGCCCCCAGTCGCTCCACGCTATTCGCTTGGTGGGGGCATCCTCCCGCAGCTGGCCTTGACCTTCGTCTTCGTCAGCCGTCCCGGGTCGATGATGACGACGGGAGGGCGCCGATGCGAGGCAGTTTCCCCGACAAGGGGCTGCGAAGTTACCGTCCGTCAGACCAGCGCAGGCTGGCTCCCGGCGATAAAGCAGGCCCCTGCGGCGGATAACTCGCCGCACCCCGGGAGCTATGCTGCTGGTCATGCCCCGATTATTTCATAATGAAATATAATATCATCACGTTGAAATAATTGCGGCGTCACAAGGCCGCGCTGGTGCACAGGCTGCCGGCCAGGCGCCGGGCCCTTGCAGCCCCTGCGTCTTCGTGCGGCCCCGGGGTGCGCTGGCACGTATCATGCATTGAGCCGCAGTACAGTTAAGAAATCTGAGAGTAGACCATGGCAAAACCCCTCGCCGGCGTGCGCATTCTGGACCTTACCCACATGCTTTCCGGTCCTTACGGCGCCATGATTCTCGCCGACCTCGGTGCCGAGACCATCAAGGTCGAACCGCTCCAGGGCGAGGGGACCCGCAAACTCCTGGCGACGGACCCGGCCAATTCCCTGGAGGGCCAGGGCGCCTACTTCATCACGCTTAACCGCAACAAACAGAGCGTCGCCCTGGATCTCAAGAGCGAAGAGGGCCTGCAGGTTTTCTATGACCTTGTGAAAGAGGCCGACGTGGTCATCGAGAACTTCAGCGCCGGCGTCGCCGACAAGTTGAAGATCAGCTACCCGCATCTGCGCGAGCACAACCGCGGCATCATCACCTGCTCTATCAGCGGCTTCGGGTCCGCGGGCCCCAATTTCCAGCGTCCGGCCTTCGACCAGGTGGTGCAGGCCCTCGGTGGCGGGATGTCCATCACAGGCACTGACGCCGAGCATCCGACCCGTGCGGGCATTCCCATCGGCGATCTCGGCGGCGGCATGTTCGGGGTGATGGGTATTCTCTCCGCACTTTATGAGCGCGAGCGCAGTGGCGAGGGCCAGCACGTCGATATCTCCATGCTCGACTGTCAGATCTCCATGCTCAACTACATGGCCACGATGTACTTCCTCTCGGGCCAGGAGCCGACACCTATCGGCAACGCCCATTTTGTGCACGTGCCCTACAACAGTTACCGCACCGCCGACGGTCACATCATCATCGCCGTGATTTTCGACAGCTTCTGGGACAACCTGCTGGAGGTAGTGGATTTCGAGCCCTTCCGCGACGAGAAGTACAAGACGCAGCCTGCGCGACTGGCAGACAAGGATTTCATCGACGGCAAGCTCAACGAGATCCTCGCCACCAACACCTCCGACTACTGGCTCAAGCTGCTCCAGGAAAAGCGTATCCCCTGCGCCAGGGTCAACCGCTTTGGCGAAGCCCTGGCCGATGAGCAGGTAATGTCCCGGAACATGGTGGTGGAACTCGAGCATCCGAGCGGCGCGAAAACCCGCGGCCCGGGCAACCCCATCAAGCTCTCCCGCACCAGTGACGAGAGCTTCTCGCCGGCGCCGCTCCTCGGCCAGCACACGGAAACAGTGCTGACCGGCGTTCTCGGCTACAGCGCCGAGCAGGTTGCGGAGCTGCGCGAGGGAGGCAAGATCGCATGAGCGCAGAGACCATTCGCATCAACGAGGTTGGACTGCGCGATGGTTTGCAGAGCCAGCCCAGGCACCTGACCCTCGACGAGCGCGAGACCATGGCGCGCTCGCTCCTCGCAACGGGTATCCGTCACTTCGAAGTCGGCAGCTTCGTGTCCCCGAAGGCGGTACCGCAAATGGCCGGCACCGATGAGCTGGTGGCGCGGCTGGCGCCGCCGCCCGGTGTCAGCTTCAGCGCGTTGGTGCCGAACATGAAAGGCTACGAACTGGCGCGGGCGGCCGGCGTTGAAACAGTCGCGGTGGTGATCTCGGCCACCGACACCATGAATCGCAAGAACATCAACATGGGCCTCGACGAGACCCTGGCCGTGGCCGAGGCGGTGATCCGCCGGGGCCGGGAGGAGGGCGCTCGGGTTCAGGCCTACCTGGCCGTGGCCTGGGAGTGCCCCTTCGAGGGGCCGACGCCGGCGGCGGTGGTGCGTGATCAGGCGCGCCAGCTTGCGGCCTACGGCGCCGACGAGATCGTCATCGCCGATACCATCGGCGCGGCCAATCCGGCGGCGGTGCGCGCGCTCATGAGCGACCTGGTTGCGGAACACGGCGCCGAGCGCCTTGCCTGCCACTTTCACGATACGCGTGCGCTCGGTCTGGCCAACGTCTACGCCGCTGTTGAGAGCGGCATTCGCAGCTTTGACAGCTCCATCGGTGGTCTCGGCGGTTGCCCCTTTGCGCCGGGGGCCAAGGGCAATGTGGCCACCGAGGATGTCGTCATGCTCTGCGAAGCCATGGGCTTCGTTACGGGCGTCGACATGCCTGCGCTGCTCGCGGCGGTGGCTACCGTCAGCGACCTGATCGGCGCGCCCCAGGGCGGGCGCGCTCACTACTGGCTCAGCAACAACGCGGCCTAGCGGCCCGGGAACGCAGGCCCTGGTGGGTCTGCGCCAGAGAGGAGAAAAGAATGGCATACAGACTCGGCGTCGACGTCGGCGGCACCTTTACCGACTTCCTCCTTATGAACGAGGAGACCGGCGAGACCCATACCGCGAAAGTGCCGTCCACGCCGGAGGATTCTTCCGTCGGTGTGCTCAATGGGGTGGCGCGGGTCTGCGAAGAATCGGGGATCGACCCCAGCGCTATCAAGCTGGTCATGCACGGTACCACGGTCGCTACCAACGCCGTGCTCACGGGCAAGGGTGCCCGGGTGGGCCTGGTCACCACCGCCGGCTTTGAAGATACGCTGCAGGTGGCACGTTCCTACTGCCCGGGCGGCCTCGGTGGCTGGGTCAGCTATAACAAGAGCCCGTTACTGGCACCACTGGAGCTGACCATCGGCGCCAGCGAGCGCATCGGGGCTGATGGCGCCATCGTCACGCCCTTGGATGAAGACAAGCTGCGTGCCGACCTCGCGACGCTCCATGCCACCGGTGAGGTTGAAGCCCTCACCATCTGCTTCGTCAATGCGTATATCAACCACGCCCACGAAGCCCGCGCCCGGGAGATCGCCCGGGAGCTTTTCGGCGACACACCCATATCGATCTCCAGCGAGGTGGTGCCGGAAATGCAGGAGTACGAGCGCACGGAGACGACGGTGGTGAACTCCTACGTGCGTCCCGAGGTGTCCCGCTACGTGAACAACCTGCAGAACGCCCTGGAGGAGCGCCTCGGCAGTGATACGCAGCTGTCGATCCTGCGTTCCGACGGCGGCCTGGCCTCGGCCCGGGCCGCCGCCGCTTCGCCGGTGAACCTGCTCATGTCCGGCCCCGCCGGCGGCGTTGCCGGCGCCATTTATTTTTGCAGCCGCGCCGGCTACGACGACATTCTCACCTTTGATATGGGCGGTACCTCTACGGACGTGGCCCTCATCCAGGCTTCCAAGGCCCGGGTTCGCCGCGAGACCTACGTCGGCGACGTGAACGTGCGTGCGCCTTCGGTGGATGTGCGCACCGTCGGCGCCGGCGGCGGTTCCATCGCCTTTGTGCCCGAGCTGACCAAGGCGCTGCGCGTTGGCCCTGAATCGGCCGGTGCGGTACCGGGGCCTGCCTGCTACATGAAGGGTGGCACGGAGCCCACGGTCTGCGATGCCAACGTGGTGCTTGGTTATCTGCCCTCGGATGTGCAGCTCGGCGGCAAGATGGAAATCAACTACGACGCCTCCGTCGCCGCGGTCCAGAAGGTCGCTGACGGCATCGGCATCAGCCTGATGGAGGCCGCCGAAGGCATCATCAAGATCGTCAACGAGTCCATGTTCGGCGCCCTGCGCCTGGTTTCCGTGGAACAGGGCTACGATCCGCGGGACTTTGCCCTGGTCGGCTTCGGCGGTGCCGGCCCGCTGCACGCCAACGCACTCGGCATCCTCACCAACGCCTGGCCGGTGATCGTGCCGCCGGGGCCGGGCGTGCTCTGCGCCTACGGCGATGCCACCACCCAGGTGCAGGACGAGGCGGCGCGCACCTATCTGCTCATGGCGGAGGACCTCACTGACGACAAGCTGCTGGCTGACCTCAAGGAGCTGCAGGAACGAGCCGGCCAGGCCCTGGTCGCCGACGGCATCCCCGCCGAGCAGCATGAGGTGACCTTCCAGGCAGATCTGCGCTACATGGGCCAGGCCTTCCAGATTACCGTGGACTTCACCGAGGCGGAGCTGCGCGAAAAGGGCGTGGCCCTGCTTACCGATGCCTTCGACGAAGAGCACGAGCAGCTGTTCACCTTCAAGCTCGGTGACGGTCACGAGGTTCTCATGATCCGGGCGGTGGCCAAGGCGGCGACCCGTGCCGTGCTCACCCGCGAGGGCGGCGATACCAGCGCTTCTCTCGACGACTGCGTGATCCACGAGAGCCGCTTCTACTTCGAGGGTGCGTGGCACGACATCCGCCTTTACGACCGGAGCAGGCTGCACGAAGGGCTGAGGGTCCCCGGGCCTGCGATCGTTACGGAAATGGATTCCACCACGGTGGTGCTGCCCGGCTATGAGGCCGGCGTTGATGCCATCGGCAATCTGCTGATCAACCCGGCAGCCTGAGGAGGATAGCGAGATGCCTGCAAGAATTATCCAGGAAAACAGTGCGCCGCTGAACACCGTCGACGTCGACGGCGTGACCGTCGATCTGATCGAAAATGCCCTCAGGAACGCCCGGGAGGAAATGGACGCGGTCCTCTTCCGCACGGCCATGTCTCCGGGCATCCGGGAGCAGGGCGACTGCTTCCCGATGATCGCCAATCGCGACGGCAAGATGGTCGTGGGCCAGTTCGGCTCCTTTATCGGCCCGTTCCTGTCGGCCTATGATGCGGATATCGAGGAAGGGGACATCATCCTCACCAACGACCCCTACATGTGTAACGGCGCGGTGTCCCACCTGCCGGACTGGGTCGTGCTCGTGCCCGTATTCAAGGATGGCCGTCATATCGCCTGGAGTGCCATGTTCGGCCACATGTCCGACAACGGCGGCATGGTGCCGGGGTCGATCCCGATCAAGGCGACGACCATCTACCAGGAAGGCATCCGCATCCCGCCGACCAAGCTGTACAAGAAGGGTGTACTGCAGGAGGACATCCTCGAACTCATTCTGCACAACGTGCGCATGCCGCAGTGGAACCGTTTCGATCTCAATGCGCTCGTCGCCGCCTGCAAGACCGCGGCCCGGCGCTGCGTGGAGATCGCCGAGCGCTTTGGCGACGATGTGCTCGCCACCACCATGGATGTCATGCTCCAGCGCAACTACGACGCCATGAAACACATCATCGAGAACTTCGTACCGGAAGAGCCGCGGGAGTTCGAGGACTACCTCTGCGACGACGGCATGGGCATGGGTCCCTACCGCATCAAGTGCCGGCTCTGGCGCGAGGGCAGCAAAGCGATCTTCGACTTCGCGGGGACGGACCCGCAGGCCCAGAGCTCGGTCAACTTCTTCCTCAACGAGGACATGTTCAAGATGTTCTTCGGTTCCTTCACGATTAACGTGGTGGACCCGCAGATGGTGTTCAACGACGGTTTCTATGATCTCGTTGACGTGCGCATCCCCGAGGGCACGCTGCTCAAGCCGAAGTACCCGGCGGCGCTCTCCGGCCGTACGCACGCCCTGGGCCGCATCTTCGATCTGCTCGGGGCGCTTCTCGGCATGGGTGCACCGGAGCAGATGCTCAACGCCGCTGGCTTCTCCGACTCGCCGCACCTGTTCTACTCCGGGTACCGCGATAACGGCGAGTGGTTCCAGCTCTTCCAGATCGGTTTCGGCGGCATCCCCGGCCGCCCCGTGGGCGACGGCCCTGACGGCCACAGCCTGTGGCCGGGCTTCACCAATGTACCGAACGAGTTCATTGAGTCCTACTTTCCGCTGCGCATCGAGACCTATGCCACGATCCCGGATTCCGGCGGCGCCGGCCTGCACCGCGGCGGCAATGGCCTGACCGTGGCCTATCGCTTCCTCGCTGACGGTGAGATCGGCATCCACGACGACCGCTGGCTTACCTACCCCTGGGGTGTGCTGGGTGGTGAGCCGGGGCTGCGCTCCACCAAGCGCCTGGAGCGTGTCGACGGTAGCGAGGAGTGGCTCGGCGCCAAGGCCGAGGGTATCAAGGTGAAGAAGGGCGACCTGCTCCACTTCAACACCTGGGGTGGCGGTGGCTGGGGGGATCCTTTCGAGCGTGCTCCGGAACTGGTGCGCCAGGATGTTGCCCGTCGCCTTGTCACCCGGGAGGGTGCGCGTCGCTACGGCGTCGTTATCGCCGCCGACGGCAGCGTGGACGCGGACGCGACGGAGAACCTGCGAGAGCAGCTGCGCGCCGAGCGCGGCGAGGTGCCGCTGTTCAACCGCGGCGGTTCCATTGAGGAGCTCAAGGCCCGCTGCCTCGAGGAGACACACCTCGAGCCCCCGGTGGACCCCAGCTTCCAGGGCGCGGCCTGAGGCCGGGGCCATGGCAGATCTCGAGCGCAAGAGCGCGGAGCTGGGTGAACGCCCGGCACTCCTGCTCGTGGACATGATCAATGCCTTCACGGATCCCGCGAGCCCCCTCGGCAGCGATGCCGATGCCGTGGTCGCGGCGAATGCGCGGTTGCTGGCGGCTTTTCGGGAGCGCGGCCTGCCGGTGTTCTACACCACGGTGGTCTATCGCAGCGACGACCAGGCCACGGTCTTCCGCCGGCGCCTGCCGGCCCTGGAAGTGCTCAAGCCCTGCAGCGATGCCGTGCGGGTCGACAAGCGGCTGGCGCCCCGCGCCGGGGAGGGGCTCATTGAAAAATGCCATGCGAGCAGCTTCTTCGGTACCGATCTCGCAAAGCGCCTCCAGGCCGCGGCTGTCGACAGCCTCGTGGTGACCGGTCTCACCACCAGCGGCTGTGTGCGCGCCACGGTGGTCGACGGCCTGCAGCACGACTACCCGGTGTTCGTGCCCGCCGATGCCGTCGGTGACCGCAACGCCGAGGCGCATGCGGCCAACCTCCACGACATGCACGCCAAGTATGCTGATGTGGTCGATTCGCTGACGGTGATCGCGGCCCTGCCGCCCCGGGAGGCCGCGGGATGATCGGTCGCGTCCGCATCCTGGTGGTCGGCTATCGCAAATTCAGCGAGCTGATCAACGTGCTCCTTCCGGAGTTCGAGCAGGATGCGGAAGTGACCATCGTCGAGTCCATCGCGAGCGGCAACACCGATTACTCCGACCTCGTTGAAAAGCACCGGCCGGACGTGATCATCAGCGCGGGGGCCAACGCGGCTTACTTGCGCAGCACGCTCGCGGTGCCCGTGCTGTCGCAGCCGGTCACCGATACGGACGTGCTGGAGGCGCTGGCCAAGGCGCGGAAGTTGTCACGGCGCGTGCACATCTTTACCTATGCGGATAAATCCGGCCCCAGTCATCGGTTTCTGGCCAGCCTGCCGGAGCTTTGCGACCTCGAGCTTTGCCACCACAGCTATAGCACGGCCGACGAGGCCAATGAGAGCTTGCTGCTGGCCATCGCCGACGAGGACCCCAAGGTTATTGTGGGGCCGAGCTATACCTGCGGCCTGGCGGAGCAGCGCGGCATTCCCGCCATTATCATGTATAGCCGTGATTCGGCCCGGGAAATGCTGCGCCGGGCCATCGACGCGGGGCGTTCCGCGCAGTCCGCCCGGGCCGTAGCGCGTGGCGATCGGCCGCAGCGTTTCATTGTGCATTCCTCGCGCATGGAACGTGTCGCCGCCCTTGCCAGAACTTATGCCCGGGGTCGGGCCTCGGTATTGCTCGAAGGGGAGAGCGGTACCGGCAAGGAGCATATTGCGCGCGAGATCCATCGTCTCAGTGACTATGCGGACGGACCACTCGTGGCCGTGAACTGCTCTAGCATCCCCCATGAGCTCTTCGAGAGTGAACTGTTCGGTTATGTCGAGGGTGCCTTCACCAGTTCCCGCCGCGGCGGGCGCATCGGTCTTATGGAGCAGGCCAACGGCGGCGCACTGTTCCTGGACGAGATCGGTGAAATGCCGCCCCAGCAGCAGATCAAGCTGCTCCGCGCCCTGCAGGAGCGCCGTATCCGTCCCGTGGGCGGCAACCGGGAAATTGATGTCGACTTCAAGCTCATTGCTGCGACCAACCGGGATCTGCAGGATGCTGTCGATCAGGGCGAGTTCCGCGATGACCTTTTCTACCGGCTGAATGTCTTCAATCTCCGCCTGCCGCCGCTGCGTCAGCGCAAGGAGGAGGTGCCGGCCATTGCCCGCCACTACGTCGCGCACTACGCGGCGGAATATGACGTCGCTGTGCCGGTGGACGCCGTGCTCGACCTGGTCGAGCCACTTTTTGATGCCTACCACTGGCCGGGCAATATCCGGGAGCTGCAAAACTTCACGGAACGGCTGGTGGTAAATTGCGGTAAAGCGGCGCATGTTTCCCTGAGCCGCAATGAAGTGCTGGACATTCTTCCCGAGCTTACGCGCCAGGATCAGGGCTATGCGTCCGGCGCGCTCAAGGATCTGGAGGCCTCGGCCATCGTGCGCGCCATGGAGAAGTTCGGCGGAGACCGTCAGCAGGTTGCCGCCTACCTGGGAATCAGCCCGACGACGCTGTGGCGCCGGCTGAAGAAGCTCGAAGTCAGTGAAACGAAGCGACTCGCCTGAGGTTCCCCGGGTGTGTCGCCGGTAGCAAGGTTTGAAAGTAAAAAAGGGGCAGGAGAAAGACGATGAAAGCAAAACACAAACACTTGGAGGCAGGCAGCACTGGCCGTTACTTCCCGTTAGCGACAACAAGAGGAAAACTACTGATGAGCATTCCAGGAGTGAACGAGCGGCGGCCGGCGAGCAAGCCACGCCTTCTAACCGCGGCAATCTGCGCGATGGCATCCTCTTCCGGGGCGTTGTTGCTACCGGCGGCGGCTCACGCACAGCTCGAGGAGATTGTGGTGACCGCGCGGGCCCGTACCGAGTCTCTGCAGGATGTTCCCAGCACCGTGACGGCCTTCTCCACCGGCCAGATCGAAGACATGGGCATCGAGCGGGCTGAGGACTTCATCTCGCAGACGCCCGGTGTAAGCATGGTCAACTCGGTGGAAATCGGCGACTCGTCGCTGTCCATCCGCGGCATGAACGGCGCCCGTGACGCCGAGACTAACTTCGCGCTGATCATCGATGGCATCCTCCATGTGAACACCTACGCGTTCAACCGCGAGTATGCCGACCTCGAACAGATTGAGATCCTGAAGGGCCCCCAGGGTGCGCTCTACGGCCGCTCAGCCGCGGCCGGTGCGGTTATTATGTCTACCAAGCGGCCATCGCAGGAGGTGGAAGGCAAGGTGCGGGTCAGCTTTGCCGAGGACAATACCTACACCGGCCTTGCGACCGTCTCAGGACCTCTCAGCGACACGGTCGCCGGTCGCTTGCAGGCGGATTTCCGCAGCAGCGACGGGTTCTACAGCAATAGCTTCCTGAACGATGACGTTGTCGATGCCGCAGAAAACTACGCAGTGGCGGGTCGCCTTGTGTTTGATCCGAGCGACACGCTGTCCTTTGATACCAAGCTGCGCTACAGCAAGGCAGAGGCATCAGCTATTGCGTTCAATGCAGGGTTTGCGATCCCTTCCTTCCAGGCCTTCGGTACGCCCGGGTCGGAAGCCTTTTACCAGGATGTGAACGATCACGATTTCGTGTTTGCGGGCAACGTCGAGCCGATCAGTGAGCAGGAAGTAATCGAGTTCTCCATCAAGATGGATAAGCAGCTGGACTGGGGCGGTACGCTGACTGCCTGGGGTGCCTACAGCGATAGTGAGGATACCTTCATCGCCGACGGGACCTCCGGCGCTTTCGGCTTCTATGCCGGCACTGATTCCTGCATCAATTCTCTCGCCAACCTGGCGCCGTCCTACACGCCCGCTGTGCCTGGTGGCGTGACGCCCCTGCCGGCGCCGACCTTCATCTTCGGCTCCGGCCCTGGCGAGTCGGTGCTGCCGCCCTACAGCCCCACCACCTGTGACGGCTACCAGTGGCAGGAGCGGATCCAGGAAGATTTCAGCTTCCAGGTTCAGCTGACTTCGGCGGAAGATCAGCAGCTGCGCTGGCAGGCCGGGGCCTATTACCTGAACATCGAGCGCCGGCAGGCGGTCGCCCAGGCGCGCGATCCGGGAGCAGAGTGGCCTGCGCGCTCCCAGCTGCCGGAGGCAATTTTCACGCCGCTGACCGATGCCATTGTCGATGACACCTTTGATACTGAAGTGTTCGCGGTATTCGGTTCCGTCAGCTATGACATCACGGATAGGCTGGAGCTGTCCCTGGCCGCCCGCTATGACCGGGAGGAGCGCGAGGTCTCCAACAACGTACCGTCCCCGGCCGACGGCAATCTGACCAGCTTCATTGATTTCTGCGGTGGTAACTGCACCCTGAACGGTGAACCGCTCGCCGGCTCGCCGCTGAACCCCGGTTTCGTCAACTTTGACGATTTCACCGTATCGCCGACCCTGCCGGACCGCAGTGAAACCTTCGACCAGGTCCAGCCCAAGATCAGCCTGCGCTGGGACGCCACCGATGCGACGACCATTTACGGCAGCTGGGGTGTGGGCTTCAAGGCCGGCGGCTTCCTCAACCAGGGTTCGACGGAGACCATTCAGTTCTATCTCGTCGATAACGGCGGGGCGGTAAATGCGCCTCCGGGCCTGTTCCGCGAGGAAACCTCCAGCGCCTTTGAAGTGGGCTTCCGCTCGGACCTCTTCGATAACACGCTGCGACTCAACGGTGCGGTGTTCTACACCGAGGTCGATGACATGCAGTTCTTCGAGTTCTTTGTCGGACCCTTCGGTCTGCTGAGGACCGCATCGAACATCGACGAGGTGACGCTGCAGGGCTTTGAGCTCAGCGCTGCCTGGGCTATGACCGACAACCTGCGCCTTGACCTGGGCTACTCCATGGTGGACGGCGAGATTGACGAGAACGCCCTGCGCCCCTACACCAAAGGGAATGAGGTGCCTAACAACCCTGAGTTCACGGCCAATGCGGCGCTGCAGTACAACCAGCCGATCGGTGAGTTCGAGCTGTTCGGGCGCCTTGAGTACTCCTACCAGGGCGATACGTACTACCACACAGTGCAGGACGATATCGTGCCGGCAACGCTCTTCGGCGGCCCGCCCGCCAACTACGACGTCACGCGGGTCGACGGCTATGGCCTGACCAACCTGCGTCTCGGCGTGCGCACCAACCAGTGGAGCGTGACGGCCTTTGCGAGCAACCTCTTCGAAGAAGAGTTTATCCGCGAGGTCATCCTGGCGCCGGAGTTCGGTGGTGGTTTCATCAGCCCCGGAACGCTGCGGCGCGTGGGCGTGGAGCTTCAGTACAACTTCTGAGCCTGCGGTCCTGAGCAAGGCCGGCCCGGGTGAACCGGGCCGGCCTTTTTTTTCCTCGTAGCTTGCCGGGTTGAAAGCGGCGTCGGCTAAAGGCTTATCGTGGTGCCTCCGTCGACCGCAAGCACCTGGCCGGTCAGATAGCGGGCCTTGTCAGACAGGAGAAAAACGGCGACGTCGGCGATATCTGCGGGGTCACCCACGCGGCCCAGGGGCACCGTGCCTGCGAACGCCTCGAGGCCTGCCTCTCCCAGGGAGTTCACAGGATCCAGGGTCTGCGCACTGCGGATAACGCCCGGAGCGATCCCGTTGACACGCACTTGAAAGGGCGCCAGTTCGAGTGCCGCTGCACGCACCAGCCCCGCCACGCCGCCTTTGCTTGAGGCATAGGGGATGTGCTCGGACCAGCCAAGGAGGGAGCCGACAATGGAGGACAGGCAGACTACCGCGCCCTTCTGCTCGCGCTTCATGCCCGGCGCCGCAGCCCTGAGCACGCGCATCATTCCCTTGAGGTTCACGTCGAGCGTTTCGTCCCATTGCTCGTCGGTCAGCGTTGCCAGGGGCAGGGTCCTGGCAATCCCTGCGTTCAGTACCAGCGCGGAGAGCGCTCCGTAGTCTGCCTCCAGCGCTGCCACCAGGTCGTTGGTAGCGGCGGAGTCGCTGACATCGAGATAGTGGTACTCGGCATCGCCACCATTGCCCCGGATGGCTGCCGCGCAGTCTTCACCCTCGTCGCGGAGCACATCGGTGACAATCACCCGGTAGCCCGCCTCCGCTAGCGCCTCGGCAGAGGCCTTGCCCAGTCCGATGCCTGCACCCGTTACCAGAGCCGTTCTTCTTTCCATGTTTTTGTCCTGTCTTGCCTTGAAGGATTGCCACGGAGCCGCGGCACCTACCGGTGATGATTCGCTACCCGGTGAACGCTAGAGAAATGCATCACCGCCATTGGGGCTCAGACACTGGCCGCGGAAGTGGGCCGCCGCGTCGCTGGCCAGAAACAGGTAGGCACCGACGATATCGTCAACCTCGGCCAGGCGACCGGCGGGTATGCTCCCGCGGATGGCAGAGATCACCTCGTCAGGCACATCCGCCAGCATCGGCGTCATGGTGGCCCCCGGCGCAACGCAGTTCGCCGTGACCTCGCGGTCCCCGATCTCGAGCGCCAGGCTGCGGGTGAAAGAGAGAATCGCGCCCTTTGCGGCCGTGTAGTGCGCGAAGCCCGGCGCGCCGATGTAGGCGAGCTGGGAAGCGGTGTTGATGATGCGCCCGCTGTTTTGCGCATAGAACAGCGGCAGCGCCTTCCGCGTGCAGAGGAAGGTGCCAAGCAGGTGTACATCCATCACCCGCTGGAAATGCTCGACCGTGAGCGCTTCAATCGGTGCGCTGTGGGCAATCCCCGCGTTGTTGACCAGGATATCCAGGCGCTCTTCCCGCTGCGCGATCTGCGCGAACATGGCATCGACCTGGTCTTCTCTGGAGACATCGGCCTCGACGCAGCTGGCACTACCGCCGGTTTCCTCGATCCCGGCGACGACCGCTGCGGCGTCGTCGTAGCACGACGGCCCCGGGTAATTGACGAAAACCCGGGCGCCAGAGGCCGCAAAGGCCCGCGCGACTTCGGCACCGATACCGGAGGTTGCGCCCGTAACCAGAGCGACCTGTCCTGTCAGGTCAACGGATAAACTGCCCATATGAAATCCTTGTCGTCGGGAGATTCAAACGTGTGGTAAAAGCTTTTGCAGTCCGCGCTCAGACTGCAGTGATAAGCTGCATATACAGGTTTTACGTTGCGACAGCCCTGGGTTATAGTCAAGCAGTTGTTCGCTTTAACCGCTTCAGCGCAAGTGAGGAGTTTCCCGATGCCCGCGGCCTACAAAGAACAAATGCGACACAGCGCTCTCCCCGAGACTACCCACGATGAACTGGCACGACAGCATTTCGTGCGCTCTTTCAAGGAGCACCTGGTGCATCAGGTGCACCCCGGTCTCGCGACGGCCTACGAGAAGCGGGCAAAGCCGAGCTTTGAAGCTACGCATCAGCGCGCGCCGGAAACGATCCAGGAGGTCGCTTCGGTGATGAAGCAGGACAGTCATTACCAGGTGTGGAGTTCCCTGCTGCGAACCAGCCAGGAGATGATGTGGTCGTCGGCGCAGCTCCCCGTCGAGCGGTCCCTGTCGTCCTTGATCGCCAGGGCGCGCAAGCGTTGCTCCACCGGGTCACTGACGCTGGATCCTAAGCTACCGATCCCGGCCTACCACACCGCGGTCGATATTCACTGCCAGCCCGGTGGCTACCACACCGAGTACACGGCGGATGACGTTGCCCAGGGTGCGATCTACGATCGGGCCGTCTACCTCTACGCGATGGGGCAGATGGGCGAGAACAACGCTGACATGGGCGACAGCACCATCAATTGGCTGAAGGCCAACTATCCGGATTTCTCGCCGGCGAAAATCCTGGATATGGGCTGCTCCGTCGGGCACAGCACGCTGCCTTATGCCAGCAGTTTTCCCGCAGCGGAGGTGCATGCAATAGACGTTGCTGCACCGATGTTGCGCTACGCGCACGCCCGGGCAGCAGCGATGGGCTTTCCTGTTCACTTCTCTCAGCAGAATGCAGAGGCGACAAGCTACGAGGACAATAGCTTCGACCTGGTGGTGTCCCACATTCTGCTGCACGAAACTTCCTCGGCGGCGATCAAGAACATCATTGCCGAATGCCACCGGGTGCTGAAGCCCGGGGGCCTGATGCTCCATGTCGAGACGCCCCCCTACGAGGGCATGTCCCCCTTTGATACCTTCCTTTTTGACTGGGACAGCGAGAACAACAACGAGCCCTTCTGGCGTAAGAGTCACCAGCTGGATCTCGACGGCCTCGCCCGCGATGCGGGTTTTGATAACCCCGTGATCAAGGTGATGGCACCCAGCGCCTTCCAGGAAACGCAGCGGTCCATGACGTTCCAGGGTGGTGACTTCGGCGGCGGTGGCGTCTGGTTCATCTACGGATGCCAGAAGTGAGCAGCGCCGAGCCGAAGCTCAAGCGCCGGGCCAAGGGAAAGAGGCCGTTTTACTTCTCCGACCCCGATATTGACAGGTTGCTGTCCATGCTTATGGCCCTGGCCGGTGAGCTCTCGGTAACCCGTGACCGGTTGGACACCCTGGAGCGTGTCGCCCAGGCAAAGGGTCTTCTCTCCCAGGCTGATATCGAAGCCTTTGAGCTGGATGAGCAGGCCTTGAGCGACCGCGCCGCGAGACACCAGGTCCTCTTCAAGGAAGTTACGCGCATTATTTCTGCGGAGCTTGAGGGGCTGGATGACAGCGATGCCACCGAATACGCCGAGGTCGTTGCACAGGTCGAGCGGGACGACTGATTTCGCGTTGCGCCTCTTGCCAACCCCTTACCAGCAGAACAGCGGAGCTCGTGCGTCACAGGAAGGTATTCCCGCCCGCGCCGAGTTCCGCGAGTTTCTGTTCGCTGGCTTCAACCCCCTGAAGGAGTCCATCGATGAAGTTCGGGATTTTTCTGCCCAACGGAAGTAACGGTTACATTCCCTCGGCCGGTAGTCCGGTCTATGAGCCCACCTTCGAGCACAACCTTGCCATTTCCCGGGAAGCAGAGCGGCAGGGCCTTGATTTCGTGCTGTCGATGATGAAGTTCCGGGGCTTCGGTGGCGATACCGGCTACTGGGACAGCTGCCTTGAGTCGTTCACGCTGATGGCGGCGCTGGCGGCGGCAACGGATAAGGTCGGCCTCTTTCCGTCCATTTCAATTCTGAGTCAGCACCCTGCCGTCGTGGCGCGGATGATTGCCACCATCGACGACATCTCCGGCGGTCGCTGCGGCCTGAACATCGTGACCGGCTGGAACAAGCCCGAGTACAGCCAGATGGGTATGTGGCCTGGGGATGACTATTACGGGCGGCGCTATGAATATGCCGACGAGTACGTCACTGTCCTCAAGGGGCTCTGGCAGGGCGGCGGCTTCACTCATCACGGGGAGTTTTTCCAGCTCGACGATTGCATCGTCAATCCGACGCCGCGGGACGCCATACCGCTGGTCAGCGCGGGTCAGTCTGACGCCGGCAGAGCTTTTGTGGCCAAGCATGCAGACCATCAGTTTGTGCTGACGGACAAGTCCAGCCTTGCCGCCAGCGTCAAGGACGTGCGGGAAAAGGCAAAAGCCTACGATCGGACCGTGGGGATTTACGCGCTGTTTCACATGATCATCGGCGATAGCGATGCCCAGGCCCAGGAGCAGGTCGATCAGATCGTCGAGCAGGCCGACCGCGGTGCCATTGCCAACATCATCGGCAGCGCGACCCTCGACACCAACAAGGGGGGCACCAGTGATACGCTCAAAGCGGCCCTGGAAAAGAGCGTGGAAGAAGGCAACATGGCTTTTATGGGTATCCCCGTGATTCACGGCAGCGAAGAGACCGTGGCCAGAAAGATCGAGGCTATTGCCGCGGAAACCGATGTCGATGGCTTGCTTTTCAGCTGGCCGGACTTCGTCGATGGCTGCAGCCGTTTCGGGCAGAAGATCAAGCCGCTATTACGTCTTTAAGCCTTTCCCGGCAGCATTATGTTGATGCCCCGGGGTTGAGCCTTAGCTGGAGACTGTTTCATGAGTGACGAGCCGATTGTCTTTATCAATGGTGAATACCTGCCCCTTTCCGCGGCGCGGGTGTCTCCCGTTGACCAGGGGTTTCTGCTGGGTGACGGTGTCTTTGACGTCGTCTCGGCCTGGAAGGGCAGAATCTTCAAGCTGGAGGCGCACCTCGACCGCTTCTTCGATTCAATCCAGGCGGCCCGCCTCAATCATGCCATGGACCGCGATGCCTGGAAGGAAGCCATCATTGAGACCACGCGCCGCAACAGGCTCGCAGACGCGTCAATCCGCTTTATTGTGACCCGAGGCGAGCCCGATGGTGTGGTCGCGGACCCGAGGGTCTTTTCACCAACCTGTATCGTATGGGCCGCGCCTTATGTTTTTCTGGCCGATGAAGAGAAGCGGCGCGGCGGTATCCGACTCATGATCAGCGCTACGCGAGGCTTCCCCGCCGACACCCTGGACCCTCGCTACAAGTGCCTTGACCGGCTCCACTCGCAGCTCATTCGCCTGGAAGCCCTTGAGGCCGGTTACGATGACGCCCTGTGGCTCGATCATTCCGGGCATGTCTCTGAGTCCGCCGCGAGCAACCTGTTCATCGTCAAGAAGGGCGTCCTGTACACGCCCGCCGCCGGAATTCTCCGGGGCATTACCCGCGATACGGTGCTGGAGCTCGCTTCGGAACTTGCCATTCCCTGGCAGGAGCGCAAGCTCAGTGCCTTTGATGTCTATGTGGCGGACGAGGTTTTCACCTGCAGCACTGCCGGTGGAGTCCTCCCGGTAAGGGAAGTCGCGGGGCGGACAATTCAGGGTGCAACGCCGGGCCCGATCACCCGGGCCCTTGATAGCGCCTACTGGGAAATGCGCGAAGCGGGCCGCTACGGTACGGTCCTGTAGCCGGGGGAGGAGGGCACGGTCGAGGTTGCGTGGCAGGGGCGCTCAGCAGGTCTTTGCCAGGCGATCCAGGGCGTAGGAAAAGGCATCCATCGCAACGTCGATTTCGCTCTCGCTTATCGTGAAAGGCGGCGCGCATTTGATGGTATTCGGCACGAAGCCACCGAGGAATACACCCTTTTCAGCGCAGGCACCTGACACTATAGCGTTGGGGTACTGGCTCAGGTCGCCGCTGAAGTTGGTGTAGCGGTCCGCTTCCACGAGGGGTCTGCCATCGCTGCCGACAAGATCGACGGCGTAGTAGAGCCCCGCGCCGGCGATACGGCCGATGACAGTGTGTTTCCTTGCCAGGGCCTCCAGGCGGTCGCGGAGGTAGGCGCCGCGGGCATGTACCGTCGCCAGGATGTCGTTATCCAGCATATAGCTGAGCGTGCCGACGATGCTGGCGCAGACTAGCGGGTGTCCATCCCAGGTGCTGCCGCTCCACCACCGTGCCCCTTCGAGGAAGGCGCCGATAGCCTCGTTGACGACCATGCCCCCGGAGGGAAGGGACGATCCGTTGATGCCCTTGCCGACAATCATGATGTCGGGCTCCACGCCCTCGGTCAGCTGGTACCCGAACCACTTGCCCAGCCTGCCGGCACCGCAAAGCACCTCATCGTCGATCCACAGGATGCCGTAGCGGCGCAGGAGATCGAAGAGGCCGCGATAGTAGTCCGCGTGTGGCATGAGGCCCGCGGCCCCGAACATTGGCTCGGTAATGATTGCCGCGATGTTTTCCGGGCCGCAGGCTCGGATCAGTTGTTCCGTGGCGACCAGGGAAGGTAACTCGCCCTCGGCCGGGAAGTCCGTGGGTTCTGGCGGCGGAATGGGAATGTAGCCAGGCGCCGGCACCCCCGGTATATCCCGCACCTCGGAGAAACCCTGCTGCCCCTGCAGTGTCAAATTACCGCGGTAGCCACGCAGGAAAGTCGATCCGCTGGCCATCCCGTGAAAGGAGTGGGCCTGGGTCATGATCAGCGGTTTTCCGGTGAACAGCCGAGCGGCCTGTACGGCGTTCTCCACGGCCTCGGTGCCGGAGGTGAGAAAGCGTACCCGGGAGGCCCAGGACGCCGGCGCTCCCAGGATGTCTTCTACGAGGAGCTTTGCAGCGCGGGCCCGGTACTCGTTCGCCATGCCGAAGAACACATGACCGTAGCGCTCCATGGCTTCCTTGATCGCGTCATGGGGTGCTGCGTGCCGGTGCCCCAGGGAGTCCGACACCAGCTGGCTCTGGAAATCCAGCAGGCGAGCACCACTGCTCAGGGTGATGTAATTGCCGTCTACGCGCTCGACGCCGGTGAAACTGTGCTCTGCCGCCGCCATGGTGTTGTGCAGGTAGTAGCGGCGATCCCAGTTTTCGATGGCATCCCAATCGGGGGCCTTGTGTTCCTCAGCCATGAAACCTCCAGCGACGGATCCGTCGCGGTCCAGCGTATCATGGATGTTAACGTCCCTGGGGCCTCGGGCACTGTTAACGCAGCGTAGACGGATGCGGGGGCGAACCCCCACCAAGCGAATATCGTTAAGCGCCTGATCGCTTTGGCTTCGTCGGATGTATGGCGAGTATCATCACCGCCGGCCTAGCTCTCCTTCTGCAAGGCTTGATAGGCAGAAAGGACGTGGGCATGCATAAGCGCTCGCGCGAGATCCCCATCGCCGCAGCGCAGAGCGAATACAAGCTGACGGTGGTCCTGGTTGCTGCGATGAAGTTCTTCCCGATCATAGGCTGCCGCAGCGATAAACAGGATTCGCTGTTCAATAAGGCGCTCCAGCGTGGAGGATAGATGTTGGCTGTCAGCCATACTCCGGATGTGTTCGTGGAAGCGTGCATTAGCGGAGACAAATAAATCCAGATCAAGCGAGGGCTGTGCGTTTACGGCCTCATCAATATCCGAGCAGCAGGCCAACAGGATGTTAATGTCCGCTTCGGTGCAACGCGAAGCGGCGCGATAGGCTGCGTAGCCTTCGAGTAGCGCGCCAATATCGAAAAGACTTTGCTGCTCATCTTCAGACCAGCGCGCAACAAACACGCCACGGTTGGGCGCGAACTCCACCAGCCGTTCACTCGCCAGACGGCGAAGTGCGTCGCGAACCGGGGTGCGGCTGACACCACATTCCGCAGCCAGCTGTCGCTCTTTGAGATGTTCACCTTGCGCAAGTTCGCCCTGCAGGATACGCGCACGGATTTTCTGATAGGCGATCTCTGTCGCGCTCTTGCCCTGATGTGCTGTGTGCATGCGATCTTCGGAATTCCGGGAAGTCAGCTTCTGGCCGACAATAGTACGGGACGCGCTGCTGCCGGACCAATGTGCTTCTGAGACGATTTTCCCGTGGAGCTATCGTTCCTCAAGCTCGATGAAGCCGAGCTGCAAGGCAGGTAAACCGGGCAGCGATATCCAGAGACCGTCGTTTTCTTCCGTGTAGGGCATGCGCCTGGCTTCGAGATAGCGTCGATAGCGTTCTAGATCACTGCTTGCCAGAAGCAACCGGTCAACTACCGTGGGTTTGCTGTCTCCTTCGTCGCCCCCCGCCCGCCGGTGCGGAATCAGCGGCGGGGCCTGCCTGTCGACGCCTGCGGCTTTGGCCCAGTTCCCGAACTGCTCCCGGGAAACCAACGGTTCGTCGCAGGACGCAATAACTTCGATAGCGGAGTGAGCCGTCCAGGCAGCTGTGCGGCCCGCGGGATGCAACACAAGTTCCGGCGTTAACTGCTCTACCCAACATGTCAGTGCACTGAGCTCTGGTGCGCCCACGATCGGAAACCAGCGAAAATTCGCGGTTGCCCCACCCCCATGGGCAACGGTGCGACTGGCTTCAAAAAGCTCGCCAAGTTCTAGACCTTGTTTGGAAAGCGCTGCATGGGCGGTTGGGGCGTTACTGCACGTTAAGGCAACGATACGTGTTCCCGGCCCAAAACGCTCGAGGTATGGAACGAGGTGGTTGTCACTTCTGCCTGGGTCGGGCGCAGAAATCTCGATATAAAAGTTAGCCAGCACGATGTGGGCACTGTGCTGACCGAGACTTACGCTTTCGCCATCCCGCATTCCGCAGAGTGGCACCGGCCGGGAAACCCTGAAACCAAGAGCGTTAAAGGCATCAACGAGGGGTTTAAGCTCGCGGGCGACAATGCCTACGTGGTCCACTGAAGGCATCATCGCTTGGGGTTTCGGTGCCGGCGCGTGCGGGGGCATGGCAGGTGGTCTAATAGTTGGGAGGACGGTCATAGGCGGCGGCATACTGCATGAGATCGGCCGGTAGCTGTGGCCGATACTCAGGCTCCCAGGTGAACGGTTTCTTTTCGTCGTCGAAGTGGTTGACCAACGGTCCCCCGATAGTACGCACGAACAAATGGTAACCCGTATCTGTCCCTGCGGGACCATGGTACACATCCTCACGCCACCACGCGTAACCGCCGGGTCCCATACGTCCGCAGTCGCCCCAGACGTACTCGCCTTCAAGGCAGTACAGCTCCTCGACCATCGGGTGCGTCCATTGTGGCTTCGCCATACCCGGCGGTACGCGGTGAGGTGGCGAGCAGTAAAGGAAGGATACCTCGCCGGTTTCGGGGTCCTCACGCAGGGGCTTGATCGCCACGCCGGGCGCTAGCTGCGGGTCAACGAGACCCGCATCCCACTCCATGGAAAGCGGATCGACGAAACGCACCAGGCGATCCTCCCTGAAGCCCCTTTGTGCCGGACCTGTATGGAGGGTCGGGTGTCCGTGGTACATGGCGAGGAGGACGGCGCCGTGAGGGCTACTCGCCCGCTCGCGCGGGAAACCGGCAGGCAGGAAGGCATAGCTGTGCTTGCTGTATTCTTGTCCGCTCACTGTGAAGCTGCCGTCAAGGACGAGGAACTCTTCATCGCAGCCAAGGTGCTCGAGGGCCGTCGCTTCCCAGCCTGCAGGGAATCGCACTATGCAAGTTGCTGCGCCATTTTTATCATCAATACTCAGTTGCTTAACATCGACATCGTCCCGTCCATTACCGTGGAGGCCTTTCCTCCAGGGTAGATGTTGGGCCTGGATGAACATGATGTGCGGTCTGGCCATAATGGGTTTACTCCTTTGGGTCTCTGCATCGGTTATCCTGCTCTACCGCTGATCGCTATTGCGCGTCCCTTCGTGGAAGCGGCATCGCGTCTGCGCGCTCCTGCCTTTCGACGAGGCCTGCGAAGCCTCGGAGGCAAAGCAGCAAGGCGCAAAGCGACAGCGACCCTCCCAGGGCTCCCACTGTTGCCATGGCGTGATGCAGGCGGTCATCGCTTTGATAAACGAAGTCGGTAAACAGTGCGACGGCGGTACCTCCAAAGCCAATCCCGGTGAGATTGACCACGAAAAGGTAGAGGGCAGAAAGCTGTGCGCGCATGTTCGGGGGCGAGATCAGTTGAATCGCCAAAGCGGCCGGGCCGAAAGGAAAACTCGCAAAAAACAGCAAGGGACAGAACATCAGTAGCGTCAGCGGGTAGGAAACAAGTGGTGTAAGCGCGGCGACAGGCAGCAGCACCACCGCGCCCGCGAGACTTGCCCGTAACGGCGCGTCGCGATAGCCACGGCGTGTGAGGAAGTCGCTCAAGAGTCCGCCGGCGATGATACCGCTGCCTCCGAATATGACGGCGATGATGCCGAGAGCTCTACCCGCTTCGGCCCGAGGTACATTGTGGATACGGATAAGATACTCCGGTGCCCAGCTCATAATCGCGTTAAATAGGAGCGTCATCATCGCGAAGCCGGAAAAATGGAACACGAACACCTTCCAATGGCTACCGAAGTACTGGAGGGCCATAGCGAATGATGCCCGCCCCAGGTCGCGGTGCCGGGAGGGGCGGGCAGGCTCACGGAGCGTCATCACGAGAAGCGAAAGCAACAACCCCGGAAGACCAATGCTCAGAAAAACCGCCTGCCAGGGGCGCAGCGTGCCGAGCACCGGCAGCAACAGGCCGCCGCGCAGCTCAAAGAAGGCGAGCAGTTCCGCACCGAGGATAAATGAGAGACCGATACCGATGAAAACCCCGGACGCATAGACACCAAAAGCGCGGCCGAGTCGCTCCCGGGGGAACATATCGGTCAGCATCGAGTAGGCCGCCGGCGATAGGGCAGCCTCCCCGACGCCAACACCGACGCGGGCGAGGAACAGCGTAGGGAAGGTCCGGGTCAAACCGCAAAGCGCCGTAGCCAGGCTCCACACGGAGATACCGACGGCAATCAGATTGCGGCGATTGCCACGGTCGGCGAGCCATGCGATCGGGACGCCCAGTGCGGTGTAGAGCACGGCAAAGGCGAGACCCTGGAGCAGGCTGAACTGTGTGTCGGAGATGCCGAGATCCGCTCGGATGGGGCCGACCATGAGAGACAGGATCTGGCGGTCGATGTATGAGAACGTGTAGGCGACCGTGAGTAGCCCGACCGCATACCAGCGCATGGCATCCTCTCGCTTAGCGATCATGCCTCAGCGCCTTGGCACACGGTGCCGGCACACAGGTGCGAGGAACTCACGGCGGCCCCCTCAGAAGCTGCGCTGGAAGTTCAGCCCCCAGCTGCGACCCGCAGCGGGGTATCCCAGGGCGCTGCCTATGCCGAGCGGATCACGGTCCGCATCGGAGGTGGAAGTGAAGCGTACCCCCGTGTGGAAATAGTCCTCATCGGTCAGGTTGCGGCCAGCAAGCGTGATTTCCCAGAGACCGTTAGCACTTGCCCATGACAGACTTGCGTCGACCAGACCGATGCTGGCTTGGGCCACTTCGTTTTCGTTGAACTGCGAAAAGTAGACGCGCGACTGATACATGTAGCGACCGCTGAGAATCAGCGAGCTTCCATCGCCAAGCTGGTGCAGATAGTTGGCATGAAGTGTCGCCTTCATTTCCGGCGCGTTTGGCATCCGGTTGCCGGAGAGATCGAGCACACGGGGTGTGCCATCCGGATTATTGCCAAGCCTGTCCGAGAATTCGTCGTACTCTGCGTCCAGAAGCGAAAAGGCCAGGCCGACCTCGAGAGCCGGCACCGGCTGCGCGATCAGCTCGCCCTCCATGCCATAGATCGTGGCCTCCGCTGCATTAGTCGTGAGCGTGAGATTGTTGATAAAGGTTGAAACCTGAAGGTCCTGGTAGTCGTAGTGGAACGCGCTGGCGTTGATCCGGAGCCTGTTGTCGAACCAGTCCGACTTGATGCCCGCTTCCCAGGCGGAGAGCTCCTCCGGATCGTAACTCGGATTCGCATCAAGGCTGTTGAAGCCGCCAGACTTGAAGCCTTCGGACCAGCTAAGGTAGAGGAGAAGATCAGCCGTCGCCCGATACTCGAAACCGACCTTGGGCGTTGTATCGGACCAGCTTTCCTTGTCGTCGCGATTGCTGAATACCAGCGGATCCATCGACGAGTTTAATCCTTCCAGATCAAAGACTGCGCCGACCGAACTTGTGTCCTCCTTGGTCTCCTTGCTGTACCGAAGCCCCAGGCTCAGATCGAGACGCTCCGTAATACCGTAGGTCACTTCGGAGAATAGTGCGGAAGCTTCTGTTTCGTTGGTGCTGGGTATAACAAAAGACCCGCGCGATCCGGGCGAGCTGGCAAAGAGTGGACGTCCACCGGCGCGGACGAGCCCTAGTGCCTGTTCCTTGTCCTCTTTGAGGTAGAAGGCACCCACCAGAGCACGGAACCGACCTCCGTCATCAAAGGCCAGGCGAAGCTCGTGGGATTGCTGATCTGTATCGTAGGCATACTGAGTGCGGGTAATATCGATCTCGGTCCCGTCAGTATTGAAGAGGAATTCTCCGTTGAAGTCGCGGTAGCCGCTCACGCCGCTGATAGTCCATGCGTCGTTGAGCTCCCATTCCAGCTCTGCGGTGAGTCCGCTCGTTTCCCACTCGTTGAAAGACTGTAGATCGTTACGAATATTCCCGAAGCTCGGCGGCGGGGCGGCTCCTAGGACCTCGGCAGCGCCCAGGTTGTCGCGCGGCCGGACGGACGTATTGCCGTCCTCGGATTGGGTGCCGTCCGCGATGAGGGTCAGCCGAACCCGGTCGTTAGGTTTGAAAAGGACGCTACCGCGTACCTGCTGAATATCGTTATCGTCCACATCCACGCCGGCTACAGGGTTGATATTCTCCGTGTAACCATCATCCTGCATGTGTCGTGCAGCGATGCGAACGCTGAACTGATCGCTAATCGGGCCACCGGCCGCAGCGCTCAGCTCGCGCCGGTCCCAACTGCCTATGCCCCCGCGCACATATCCCTCCCAGCTGTCACCTGGGCGCCGTGAAAGGATATTGATAGCCCCCGCTGTCGTATTGCGCCCGTACAGCGTTCCCTGGGGTCCCCGCAGCACCTCGACGCGCTCTATGTCGAGAAACTGGTTGAGCGCAAGCTGCGTGCGCCCCTGATATACGCCGTCCATGTGGACGCCCACGGAGGGATCAGCGGCAATGCCGAAGATATTTGTGCCAACGCCCCGTAAGTAGATCTGTGCCTCTCCGGCCGCTTCGCTGTAGGCCATGCTCGGCGTTTGGGCGGTGATCGATTCGATCGTGTCCTGATTGTAGCGGGCGAGAGACTCGCCATCGATTGCCGTGATCGACACAGCGATATCCTGCGCTGATGCCTCGCGCTTCGTTGCTGTGACCACGGTTTCCTCAAGGGCGCCCGGCAGGTCCTGAGCGCCTGCCAGGGTTGAGAGCCCGAGGCCCACGATTCCTGCTGCAGTGTAAGTGACACCCTTCTGATCTCTAAGCATTCTGCTCCCCTCCCGCCCTCGCGTGGCGACACATAAACCTTTGTCACCTTAATGGTATACCAAAATTGCCTTTTATCAACAAAAATACCCCTTATATTTCTTTAATGATCTATTTCGGTATACCGTCACTGGTGTGGGTAACCCATAAAACCTTTGAAAACGGTATTCGTGAAATGATGAAGCTGAGGCTGTGGGGCTCGGCGCGTGCTGTCGAGGGCGTTAATTGGAAGGCGGCATGTTTCATAGCCTGGTGGACAAGTCGGCGCATCGGGAGGCTATGAGAGCGTTTTAGTCCGTAGGACTCACCCCGATAATTTACGGCGAACTAGAAAAAAGGCCCCGGCGACTGGGTCGCCGGGGCCTCTTCTCTGCTCCCGTGAGCGCCGTCGCTGTCAGACGAGGGGGTTGGCACCGCTCATGTAGATATAGACTTCCTGGAACTTGTCTCCGCGGATACGCCAGAAGTTCGTGTTCTCCAGCAGGATCGTGTTGCCGTCGTGGTCCTTCAGCTCCGCCGTGAAGCTGGCGGCGATGCGGCCGTTCTTCTCATCGATCGTGCAGGTGAAGTCGCGGTGGATGATAGTCTCGTAGCTCTCCATGAAGTCCACGAACATCCGCTTGATACCTTCCCGGCCGACATGCGTGGTAAAGGCCGTTTGCACGGTGATCATGGCGTTATCGTGGAAGCAGTCGAGCACCGCATCGAGATTCTTGGCATCGACATTGGCGAAGTACTTGTTGAGCGCGAGGTCTACGAGTTCGTCCCGGCCCAGGGTGGTTTGATATTGCATGGCAGAATTCCTTTGAGTCGGTCGGAGGTTACTTGAGGAGGTTTTCGCCACTCATGTAGACGTAGACGCGAGTGAACTTGCCGTCCTTCAGGTAGAAGCGGTTGCAGTTCTCGTAGCGCAGTTCCTCGTCGGCGCCCTTGGGGGTGACCTCGACCGAGAACTGTGAGCAGATCGCTTCATTGCCCGTGTCGGCCGTATGCACGAAGTTGCCGTGCCAGATGCGGCTGTGCGCATCAAAGAGGCCCTCAAACATCGCTCGGATGCCCTGGTCCCTGCCTTCATGCACTGTCATGGAGGTGACTTCGGTCAGTACCGCGTCCTCGTGGAAGCAATCGAGCACCTGCTCGAGGTTGTAATTGTCGACGCCGTCAAAGTAGCGCTTGGTGACGATGTCGATGTAGTACTCGTAGGGATGTGCACTCATGGGTTAGCTCCGTTGTAACGTTGTCCGGGTTCAGCCGTTGCCGCGGGCGAGGACGCCGGCGTCGTTGGGCATCTCCGGGCTGGCGAAGGCAGTCTTGCTGTGGGTGAGGCCGAGCTTCAGGTACATCTTGCACAGTTCGAAGGAGACCTGGCCGGGGTTCACGACGGGCACCGGCAGAACGCTGGCGAGGTGGGCGTGCGATTGATGCATCGTCGTCGAGCCAAGAACGATGACATCGGCGCCGTCTTCCTCGATGGCTTTCCGGGATTCCTCTTCCAGGGCCTTGAAGACGACTTCCTCCTTGCCCTCAAGGAGTTCCGCGAGGTCAGGCCGCGTGTTGATGGAGCGCAGGGAGGCGCAGCGTGCTTCCAGCTTGTACTCGCCAATGGTCTTCCGGTAGAAGTGGAACCATTGCGGCCACATGGTCACAACGGAGAACTTGTGACCGAGCATGCAGGCCGTGTGCAGCGATGCCTGGCCTGGCCCCACCACCGGGATAGAGAGGCGCGAGCGCAACGCATACATGCCGGAATCGCTTACCGTATCGATGCAGATGGCGTCGAAGCCCTCTTCTTCGGCCCTGATGCCGGCCTCGAAGACGCTCATGTCCATGAGCAGGGCATCGTAGTAGCTGTCGCCGAGCGCTGCCCCCCAGGTGACGGCCTCAAAGGCGACTTCAAAGCCTTCGCCGACCATCTCCGGGGGAATCTGCTCGGCCCGGTTCTGCACACCGGCCTCGTCCATCGGTATAGGGACAATAATCTTGATTCTTTTTGTCATGGTTCTCTCCCTGTTGTCGTGACTGCCTTCGAGGTTGCGCACCGTTCTCGCCGATGCTTCCGTACGAAACGTACTACGCAAGAAAAGTGCCAGTTTTCTCAGGGCAACGCTGCACGTGGTGGTGCGCGATCGTGATGCCCCGGCCGCCGCCCGGCTGTTGCGTTCTGAAAAATGGTTTCAGCTTGAAAACCCGTTTTCAATCTTTACTGTCATAGTCCCAGCCCCGGTCGGCGGCTTCCCCGGCGAATTCGTTGAGCGCCGGTGCCTGCGTTCGAACCCTGCCCGGCTCGCGCTGGAACTTGAGTGGCGTGCCGGGGAGTTCGACGCCCCTGTCGTCCTCGAAGAGCATGCCGCGAGCCCGCGCGTGCGGATGATCGAAGGCCTCAGCCATGTCCAGCACCGGCGCCCAACTCACCTCAACATCGGCCAGGAACGCGCACCATTCCTCAAAGGATTTGCCGGCGAAGATGGTTCGCAGCTCGCTGATCAGCCGCTGCTGTCCCGGACCCGGGTCCTCCCGGGCCAGCTCCAGGAGTTCGCCGCGGCCGAGGGCAGACAGCAGCGCCTCGGCGAATTTCAGCTCCCGTCCGGTCAGGGCGATATGGCGGCCGTCAGCGGTCTCGTAGAGATTGTAGAACGCCGAACCGCCGATGGAGCGGTGCGTGCGCGTGGTCGGTGCGGTGCGGTCGTGAAAAACCGGGCCGGACAGATGGGCCGTCCAGGCCATGAGCGCGTCGTACATGTTGGCGTCGATGATGTCACCGACGCCCGTGGTCTCGCGTCGGTACAGGGCCATCAGGATGGCGCTAAGACCGGTGAGGGCCGAGGCCATATCTGCCGACGGCATGCCGGGCACTACGGGTACACCGTCTCCATTGTCGTTAAGGGCGAGGAAGCCGGTGTAGGCCTGCGCGCCCATATCGTGGCTGGCCTTCACCGAAAGCGGTCCGGCCTGACCGAAGGCCGAGAGAGAGCAGTAAATGAGTCGCGGGTTCAGGGCGCAGAGGGTTTCAGCATCAACCCCCAGCTTCCTGACGACCCCGGCGCGAAATCCCTCGATGAAGATGTCTGCTTCTTTTGCCAGCTCAAGGAGCGTCGCGCGATCGACGTCGGTCTTGAGATCAAGCTCCAGGCTGCGCTTACCGCGATGTGTGTTGCGATACCAGATCGACTCGCCGCTTTCGTCGAAGGGGCCGAAGCTGCGGCTTGGCTCGCCGCCCGGGGGCTCGACGCGGATCACCTGCGCACCGTGGTCGACCATGAGCTGGGTGATCACTGGTCCCGGCAGGAACATGCTGAGATCCAGGACCTTCACGCCATCGAGTTTCATCAATGCTGACTCCTGTTTCGTTCGCCTGCACTGTCCGTCCGGGCCTCAGGTTTTGGCCTTGTGGCCCTGGCGAAGGCTGTCGCCGTGCTCATCAAGTGCCGGCGCCGCACGCTGCGCCGGGCGCTGGCCGTTGATCTTCAGAGGGTTTGCAAAGAAGCGCAGTTCCCGGCCGGAGGGGTGAGAAACAGGCTTGATCATCTCTGCCTCGGCGAGGAAGGGATTGTCCACCGCCTCGTCGAGTGGTCGCACCGGCGCCGCTGGAATCTTGCCCTTGAGGATTTCCATCCACTCGCTGGAGGTCCGGGTGCCAAGCGCCTCGTCGAGGATGGTACCCAGTGTCGACCGGTGCTGCTGTCTCGCCGCCATCGTTGCAAAGCGTGGATCCTCGGCCAGCTCGCCGCGCTCAATCAGCTGTACCAGAAGTTCCCAGAAATTCTGGTTCATGCAGCACAGATAGATCCAGCCGTCAGCTGTCCTGTACAGCTGTACCGGCGTGGAGGAGGGGTGCGCGGCCCGCGGCATCCGTGGGGTGACGATACCCTCGTTGAGGTACCAGGTGCCCTGATAGGCGAGCTGGTGTACGGCGGTATCGAAAAGCGATGCGTCGATATCCATGCCGGTGCCGCTGCGGCTGGCCGAGTGGATGGCGCTCATGACGCCGAAGGCCAGCATCATGCCGGTCATGTAGTCGATCATCGACAGGCCGATACGCGTGGGCTCCGCCTCGGGGTCACCGGTCAGCGCCATGATGCCGGCCTCGGCCTGCATGAGAAAATCGTAGCCCGGCCAGTCTGCCCGGGAACTGTCGCGGCCGTAGGCCGAGATGTGGCCGCAGACAATGGCCGGATTGATGGCCTGCAGCGATGCGTAGTCGATCCCGAGCTTTGCCGGCAGGCTGCCGCGCAGGTTGTTGATGACTGCATCGCAGTCAACGACCAGACTCTCGAAGAGGGCCCGGTCATCCGGGTCTTTGAGGTTCAGGACGAGGCTTTTCTTGTTCAGGTTGAAGCACTGGTAGTAGAGGCTGTCGCCTTCCCCCAGTGTCTGTGGCCCGGTCTGCCGTGCGTAGTCGCCGGCGGCGCTTTCGACCTTGATGACCTCGGCACCGAAATCAGCGAGAAACATCGTGGCGTAAGGCGCGGCACCGAACTGTTCAAAGCTGATGATGCGCAGGCCTTCGAGGGGTTTGATGGCCGTCATGGGGAGTCCTCTTGCGGCGACGTGACCAGATCCTGCAAATCAGTCTGGCCTAAAAGATACGATAAATCTACACCATAGATCGTACTAATTGTCCCGTGCGTACACCGCGGGCCGTTCCGTCAGCGCCAGGCCCTCCTCGATGGCCTGCGCCGCGCGCAGCAGCCGGGCCTCTTCACCCCAGGGGGCGGCCAGCAAGGCGCCCATGGGCAGTCCGTCCCGGTCCAACCCCATGGGTACGGAGACCGATGGCATGCCGCTGGCCCCGAGATCGTAGGTGAAGCGCGACACGAGCCTGGTGGTTTCCACCATATCGTCCGCATCGCGCCAGAGCGGTGCCGTCACTGGCGTTGTGGGCAGGAGCAGCAGGTCGATGCCGCTGTCGAACACGCTTCTGAGCCATTGTTTCAGTGCGAGCAGTGCGCGGATGCTGGCCGCGTACTCCGTGCCGGTCACCTGCTGGCCAAGCGCGATGCGACGGCGTACCTCTGCGCCGATGGCCGCGCGGTGGCCGGCATCCGCCATGAGTGGCCCTCGCGCTTCGGCGACATCCGCGAGGATGAAACGGAAGGCGTGGTGTTCGGACAGGGCATTGTTGTCAGTGGGCTGGACGTCGGCCAGGCGGGCGCCCGCTTTTTCCAGCAGGCGCCCCACCTCTGCCAGGGCGCTCTCGATATCCGGTGCCAGAGCCTCGGCAAAAAAGCCGCGCAACACACCGACAGAGAAGCCGGCGATGCCGTGGTGCAGTGTCGACAGCGTCGATGGCCCGGCGGCGATGGACAGCGGGTCGGCGGCGTCGTAGCCCTGAATGATGTCGTAGACCCAGCAGGCCTCGGCGACGGTGGCCGCCAGCGGCCCGATGGTGTCGCTGATGGTGCTCACCGCGAGGCAGCCGGTGTTCGGTACCCGTCCCACGGTCGGTCGGAGGCCGACGACACCACACAGGGCCGCGGGAATACGTACCGATCCGCCCGTGTCTGTGCCGAGCGCGACACGCACCATGCCACTGGCCACGGCGGCGGCAGAGCCACTGCTGGAGCCGCCGGTGATCCGGTCCGTTGCCCAGGGGTTCAGGCAGTTGCCGAAGTGCTCATTCTCTCCGGTGGCACCGAAGCAGAATTCCGTGAGGTTGGCCTTGCCCACAATGGCGGCATTCTGCGCCTGCAGCCGCGCGACCACCGTAGCCGTCCCCGCCGCGGGGCCGGCCTGTGCGTAGAGCCGGGACCCGCAGGTCGTCGGCAGGCCGCGGACATCCATGCAGTCCTTCACGAGCACCGGCACCGGGTTGGCGCCGGGGTCGGCGGCCGGCACCAGTTGATCGCTGATGACTGCGTTTACCTCGGTGTTCAGCTGCTTGATCGCTGCCTGGGCTGCGGCAACGGCCTGCGGCCGCCTCGGGTAGCTGTGTGTCATCGGGCGTCTCCTTCGTGCCGTAGCCGCTTCAGGGTGCGCCTCCGAGAAGGAAGCGGTGATTCAGGACGAAGTCCCGGGAGCGGTAGATGCTTTGTGATATGAGGTAGATGGCGCCGTTTGCATCGAAGTAGCGCCGGATGACTTCCAGTACCGGTGCCTCGGGCACGTCGCGCAGTTCCTCCGCCTGCTTGACCGCGAGCCGGGTGGCGCGGATGTCCTGGGACACGGCATGGGGCTCGAGGCCGTGTTCCTTTTCCAGCCACTGGTAAACGGGGCTTCGCCCCAGCACCTCGGCTTCCGGCAGGGTGGCGCGTTCCGTGTCGATATAGACGGCCACCAGGGCCAGGGGTTCGCCGTCTTCCTCAAAGCGAACGCCGCGCATGAATTGCCACTGGCGGGCCTCGTCGCAACCGAGGCGTCGGGCGAGCTTGCCGTCGGTGCGGACGATGTCCCGATGGCCCCAGGCCATGAAGGTGGCCGAGGCGTAATTGAGCAGGTCTTCCCGCGAAGAGACCCCGGACTGGAAAATCGCAAGGGGCAGTCGCCGCAGTACCGTCGACCCTGAGCCGCGGCGGCGCCGCACGAGGCCGTCGGCCTCGAGCCGGGCCATAGCCTCGCGGAGTGCGTAGCGACTGGCGCCGAGTTCTGCGCAGAGGGCCTTTTCCGTTGGCAGGAGCTTGCCCACGCCGTAGTGGCCTTCGGCAATCCTTGCTCTGAGTGCCTGGTAAAGCATCTGCGGCGTCGAAGGCTTGGGCTGCTTTGATGACAACGATGTTCTCTCCATTATCACGGGGCAACTGCCACCCCGCCAGGGGGCAGAGGGGTTATATCATACCTATTGGCAAATAGATTCGAATTTATATTGACAGTGAAAATGCCGCCTGCCTACTCTAGATGCTCTTCCGATCATCATGCCGCAGCCGGTGGGGGTGTGTAATGGCTTTTAGTGTTGGAGTCGATGTCGGTGGTACCTTCACCGACGTCTTCGTGCTTGACGATGCCGGTGGGCAGCCCTTGATGGCCAAGGTGCCCTCCACGCCGGAGGACCCGTCCATTGCCGTGATCAACGGCATCGACAAGGTCTGCTCAGAGCATGCTATTGACCCCACGGAGATCCGCGCTGTCATGCACGGCACCACCGTGGCGACCAATGCCGTGCTCACCGGCAACGGCGCCCGGGTGGGCCTCATTGTCACCGACGGGTACCGCCAGATTCTGCACCTCGCGCGGGGCTTCGTGCCCGGGGCACTTTCGGGCTGGATCAACTTCGTCAAGGGTCGCCCCATGGCGGAATTGCGCGACACCGTTGAGGTCTCGGGCCGCATCGGCGCCGATGGCGCCGAGGTGCGCCCCCTGGACGAGGCGCAGGTTCGCGCTGCGGTGGAAAAGCTGCGGACGAAAGACATTCAGTCCGTGACCATCTGCCTCATGAACAGC
Source organism: Pseudohaliea rubra DSM 19751 (assembly GCF_000764025.1). Classification (GTDB taxonomy): domain Bacteria; phylum Pseudomonadota; class Gammaproteobacteria; order Pseudomonadales; family Halieaceae; genus Pseudohaliea; species Pseudohaliea rubra. The sequence continues at coordinate 53,506 of NZ_KN234749.1, forward strand.
TACGTCAACAGCGCCCACGAGGAGGCCGTCGAAGCCATCGTCCGGGAGCTGATGCCCGGCGTGGCGATTTCTGTATCATCGCGCACGCTCCCGGAAGTGCAGGAATACGAGCGCGCCATCACCAGCGTGGCCAATGCCTTCGTGAAGCCGGTGGTGTCGCGCTACCTGACCAACCTCAAGGCCGGTCTCGAGGATCGCACCGGCTCCCTGAGCCTGTCGATTCTGCGCTCCGATGGCGGCCTCGCCGCCGCGCAGACCGCCGCTGAGTATCCCGTAAACCTGCTTATGTCGGGCCCTGCCGGTGGTGTTGCGGGGGCAATCTGGGTGGCCCGGCAGTCGGGCTTCGAGAACATCATTACCTTTGACATGGGAGGCACCTCCACGGATGTGTGCCTGGTCGAAGGCGGGGAGGCGCAGGTTCGCCGGGAAACAGTGGTTCACGATGTGATCGTGCGCGCCTCGTCGGTAGATGTGCGCACCGTCGGTGCCGGCGGTGGCTCCATCGCCTATGTGCCGGAGCTGACCAAGGCGTTGCGGGTGGGCCCCGAATCCGCCGGCGCTGTTCCGGGCCCTGCCGCCTACGACAAGGGCGGCGAGAACCCTACGGTGACCGATGCCAATGTTGTCCTCGGCTACCTGCCTTCCGATGCCCGCCTTGGCGGTGACATGAAGATCCGCAAGGATCTTGCGGCCAAGGCACTCGAAAAAGTCAGCGAGCCCCTGGGCATGACCCTCGCGGAGGCCGCCGAGGGTGTGATCCGTATCGTCAACGAAAACATGTTCGGCGCCCTGCGCCTGGTCTCGGTGGAGCAGGGCTACGATCCGCGCAACTTCTCGCTCATGGCCTTTGGCGGCGCAGGTCCCCTTCACGCCAACGCCCTCGGTCGTCTGCTCGGCGCCTGGCCGGTTATTGTTCCGCGGGGGCCGGGTGTGCTCTGTGCCGCCGGTGATGCCACCACGAACCTTCGCGACGAGGCCGCGCGCTCCCTGATCAAGCTGGCGGACGAGACCACCCAGGAAGAGCTCGTGGATGCCTTCGCAGAGCTGGAGCAACGCGCCCGTGCCTCCCTGGATGCGGACGGTGTCGCCCGCGATCGGCAGGAGGTGCGCTACCAGGTTGACCTGCGCTACGCGGGGCAGTCGGCAGACATCAGTGTCACCATGAGCCCCGAGGACTTCCTGGCGGAAGGCCTGGCGCCGGCGACGGGTCGCTTCGACGAGCTTCACGAGCAGATGTTCAACTTCCGCCTGTCCAAGGCCAAGGAAATCGTCAACCTACGGGTGATCGTCCTCGGTCCCGGCGCGGAAGCTGTAGAGCTTCACGTCGATGAGGGCGATGGCGATGCTTCCCGGGCGGCGGTGGCAGCCACGAAGATCTATTCCGATGGCGAGACCCACGACGGCACGATCTATGACCGTTCGAAGCTTCTGGCTGGCGATCGTATTGATGGTCCGGCGATTATCACGGAAGTTGACTCGACCACCCTCGTCCTCCCCGGCAGTCACGCCATGGTGGACTCGGTAGGCAACCTATTGATCAGAGATAACTCCTGAGCGGGAGGAGGCAGCGTAATGGCGACGGTAATTGAAACTAGCACCACGCCCTGGGAAACGGTGGAGGTCGATGCGGTAACGCTCGATGTTATCGAGAACGCCATCCAGAACGCCCGGGTGCAGATGGACGCGATCCTTTTCCGGACGGCGATCTCGACGATCATCCGTGAGCAGCGCGATGGTTTCCCGGTGCTCACGGATCGGGACGGGCAGATGCTGGCGGGGCAGTTCGGCTCGCCGGTGGATGGCTTCATCGACAACTACGACGGCGATGTGCAGGAGGGCGACGTTCTTCTGACCAACGACCCCTATGCCTGCGACGGGGCTATCAGTCACCTCAACGACTGGTTGGTCTGCACGCCGGTGTATTACCACGGCCGGCTCCTCGGCTGGGCCGCGATGTTCGGCCACATGAGTGATATTTCCGGCTCCACCGCAGCCTCTATGCCGGTCACCTCTACAGACATCCTGCAGGAGGGTATCGTCATCCCGCCGGTTAAGGTGGTATCCAAGGGTGAACTGCAGCAGGACATCGTGCGCCTGGCCGTGCGCAACTCGCGCACGCCGGACTGGAACGAGGCGGACTTCTACGCCATTCTCTCGGCCTGCCGCACCGGCGCCGCCCGTCTCGTGGAGATGGCAGATCGCTTCGGCCCCGACGTGCTTGTGTCGGCGCAGAAGCAGCTTCTTGCCCGCAACCGCGAGGCCATGCGGGAGCTCATCGTCTCCACCATGCCCGAAGAGAAGGTTGTATTCGAAGACTGGATCTGCGACGACGCGCTTGGCCATGGCCCCTACAAAATGGGCTGCGAGATGTGGCGCGAGGGCGATAAGCTGGTCTTCGATTTTTCCCGCACGGATCCGCAGTCCGCAGGATGCATCAACTTCCTGCTCAACGACCGTATGTTCAAGATGTTCTGCGGTCAGTTCATGGTCAACGTCTTCGACCCGCAGATCGTGCTGAACGACGGCTATATCGATCTTATCGATGTGCGCATTCCGAAGGGCACACTGCTGAACCCGGTGGCGCCGGCGGCGCTCAATGGTCGCACGCATGCGCTGGGCCGGATCTTCGACATCATCAGCGGTCTGTTCGGCACGGCTAACTCGGATTTCCTCGTCGCCGCGGGTTTCTCCGACAGTCCGCACCTGATGTTCTCGGGCTTCAATCAGCGTGACGACTGGTTCCTCATGTTCCAGATCGGCTTCGGCGGCATTCCCGGCAAGCCGGGCGGCGACGGCCCCGACGGCCACTCGCTGTGGCCGAAGATGCGCAACGTGCCGAATGAATACACGGAGGCCTACTTCCCCATTCGGGTCGAGCGCTTCGAGTCTATCCCGGACACGGGAGGCCCGGGGCTGCATCGTGGCGGCAACGGCGTGAGGACAGAGTATGCCTTCCTCGTAGAGGGCAAGATCTCCATCCACGACGACCGCTGGTTCACCTATCCCTGGGGCGTCAAGGGCGGCTTGCCCGGTACGCGCAGTCGCAAGACGCTGCGGCGCGCCGACGGCAGCACCGAGAACCTGCCTTCCAAGGTTGACGACGTGCCGGTCGCGCCCGGCGATCTGCTTGTGTTTGAGACCTGGGGTGGCGGCGGCTGGGGGGATCCCCTGGAGCGGCCCTACGACAGCATCGCCTACGACCTCGAGGCAGGCCTTGTTACCGCCGAAGGTGCGCGCCGTTATGGCGTTGTCGCCGGCGTGGACCTGGCTATCGACGAGACCGCGAGCGATGCCCTACGGGCGACCATGCGCAACGCGCGGGGCGACGTCGAGGCCTTCGACTTCGGCGGAACGCTGGACGAACTGCGTGCGGCCTGCCTCGAGGAAACCGGCTTCGAGCCGCCGGCGCCGCCGGTGCAGGCGCCGATTGCCGCTGCCTGGCTGCGCAAGCAGCGCCGGGAGGCCGAGGCTCGAGACGGCAGCGCACGCGCGGCGGGTTGACCATGGGCGAGGGGCAATCCGCGGTGTCGCGCGATGCCTTCGCTGAGGCGAGCTACGGAGCCCGCGCCCTTGGTTTCGGCCGGCGCCCGGCGATCCTTGTGGTCGATTTTCAGCGGGCTTTCACGGACAGCGCCTTTCCCATGGGCCGATCCGCTCACGTCCAGCGCGCCGTCGATGAGACCGCCGCGCTGCTCGCCTTCGCCCGGCCTCTGGGTATTCCCGTGGCCACCTGCGCCGTCGGCTGGTGCAGCGAGAAGGATATGGGCCGCTGGAAAGTGGATGCCGTCTATGACGGGCTTTTTTACGGCCAGCCCGGCATGGAGCTGGACCCGCGCATCGCGGGCGCCGGCGATTTTCATTTCACCAAGGGCGCACCGTCCATGTTCTTCGGCACGCCCCTGGTTACCTTCCTGACCCGCGAAGCCGTCGATACGGTCCTGGTGACCGGCTGTACGACCAGCGGCTGCGTGCGCGCAACGGTTAATGATGCCTTTTCCTACGGCTACCGGGTGATCGTGCCGGAGGCGTGCTGCGGCGATCAGGACCAGGAGGCGCACGAGGCCAACCTGCGGGATGTGGGGCGTCGTTACGCGGATGTCATGACCGTCGCTGACACCCGCGCCGCGCTCGCCGCCCTCGAAACGCGCCAACCCGAAACGCGCTAAGGAGACCATCGCGATGGCAACGCTTGAACGTCCTGACGGGGCGAGCATTCACTACGAGGTGGTGGGCGAGGGTGAACCCGTGCTCTGCCTGGGCGGCTGGGGCACGTTCTGCCACGGCGAGCTGCGCGGGCTGCCCTTCGGTCTGGTGGATCGCTACCAGGTCATCATCATGGACTATCGGGGCCTGGCGTCATCGACGGACAACCCGGCCACGCCGGCGACCATGGAACTTTACGCCGGTGACGCGCTGGCGGTGCTCGATGCCCTCGGGCTTCAGCGGGTGCACCTGCTGGGGATGGTCGGCATCGGCGCCTGCATCTGCCAGCAGATGGCCATTGAGCGGCCCGCGCTGGCCCGATCCCTGGTGAACACGGGCGCCTGGGGCAGCGTGGACGCGCTCCTGCGCGAACATCTGCAGCTGTTCCTCGATATCCACGAGAAGATGGGCTGGGCGGATTTCCAGCGCTTCGCCTGCGCTCTTTCCTTCGAGCCGGACTTCTATGATGCCAATATCCATCGGCTCCTTGGCGAGGACGGTCCCTGGAAGGAGCTGCGCGGCAAGCTCGCCACGCACCGACGTTTCATCGAGGCGAGCCTGGCCCACGATGCGCTGGCGGACCTCAAAGCGGTAGACGCCCCGGCCCTGATCCTCCACGCGGAAATGGACGTGGTCACCGGGCCGCGACTGACCCGGCCCATTGAAGAGGCCCTGCCGAACGCAACGGGAATCACCTTCCCCGAGGCCGCGCACGTGCTCGCCGGCAAGGCCCTGCGCCAGCGCTTCTCCGAAGCCCTCCTGGGGTTCCTCGATGCCCACTGAGAGCGCCGCCCTGCAGCTCGCTTTCCGGACCCTGCTGTTCGTGCCCGGCAATCGCATGGACCGCGTCGCCAAGGCGCACGACAGTGCTGCCGACGTGGTCTGCATCGATCTCGAGGACGCGGTACCCGCCGCGGACAAGGACGCAGCGCGGGAGGCTGTGCTGGCTTTCCTGGCGAGCGCCGCCACCGGGCGGACTGCGGTCCGTATCAACGGGTTGCGCACGCGCGCGGGTCTGCGTGACCTCCTGGCCCTTGCCGGTGCGCCGCGCTGCCCGTCCCTCCTGCTTGTGCCCATGGTCGAGAGCGCGGCCGAGCTGGCGATCGTCGACGCGGTGCTTGGCGACGCAGTGGTATCGGTCGTTCCCCTTGTCGAAACCGTCGAGGGGCTCGAGGCGGTGCGTGCCATCGGCAGCGCGCCGCGCGTCGACAATGTGATGTTCGGCGGCGGCGACCTGTCGTCGCAGCTCGGCGTCGACCTTGCGTGGGAGCCGCTCCTGCAGGCCCGCAGCCAGTTCGTGCTCGGCTGTGTGGCCGCGCGGGTCCGTGCGATCGATGTGCCCTACATTCACATCAAGGACGAGGCGGGACTGCGCGAGGAGACGGCGAGAGCCAGGGCGCTCGGTTTCGCCGCAAAAGCGGTCATACACCCGGCCCAGCTGGCACCGGTCCAGGAGGCTTTCCAGCCCACGGCCGCGGAACTCGCGCGGGCCCGGGCGGCGGTCGAGGCCTACCGGCAGGCGGGCGGCAGGGCGATCATGCATGACGGTGTGATGCTCGATGAGCCGATCGTCCGGCGCTATGAATCCTTACTTTCACTGGATAATGAGGCAGACCATGCGTAAAGGAGTCATCGAGGTAGCCGAGGGACGCTACCGGGAAACTTTCGGCCGCTATCTGGAAGATTTCACCGTGGGCGATGTGTACGAGCATCGTCCCGGGCGGACAATTACTGATACAGACAATGTCTGGTTCACCCTGCTGACGATGAATACGCACCCGGCGCACTTCGATTATGAGTACGCCAAGAAGACGGAGTTCGGCAAGCCGTTGGTCTGCTCGCCCTTTACCGTCGCGCTACTTGTCGGCATGAGTGTCTCCGACATCAGCCAGAAGGCCGTTGCCAACCTCGGCTGGGGAGATATCAAGCTGCCCCATCCACTGTTTCCCGGTGACACGCTCTATGCGGAGTCGGAAGTGCTGGCCAAGCGCGAATCCAAGAAGCGCCCGCAGCAGGGGATCGTGACGATTCAGACCACGGGCCGGAACCAGGACGGCGTCGTTGTGTGCACCTTCGAGCGCAGCGTCCTGGTCTGGAAGCAGGGTTTCGGCAACGCCGACGATTGATCAACAGCGGCGCTGCGAAGCGCCTTGGAAAGGCTTGAAAGGAGAGAGCAATGACTGCAGCAGAGCGGCCGCCACGGCAGATTGATCCTGAGGAAGAGCGCGCCCTGATCGACGGCATCGAGCGCTGGGTCGAGCGGGAGGTGGCTCCGGTCGCCATGAAGTACGATCACGCCGACGAGTGGCCCGCCGATCTCGTTGAGCAGATGAAGGAGATGGGCCTCTTCGGTGCCACTATCAGCCCGGAATACGGCGGCCTGGGACTCCCTGCCCGCACCTACGCCGAGCTGGTGACGCGCATTTCCTCTTACTGGATGGCGATCACCGGGATCTTCAACTCCCACCTTATGATGGCTGCGGCAGTGGAGCGCTTCGGTACCGACGAACAGAAGGCGCACTGGCTGCCCCGCTTTGCCACCGGCGAGGTGCGCGGTGGCCTGGCCCTGACCGAGCCCAATGCGGGGACGGACCTGCAGGCCATTCGCTCCACGGCTGTGCGGGACGGCGATGATTACGTTATCAACGGGACCAAGACCTGGATTACCAATGGCATCCAGGGCAGCTGTGTGGCGCTGCTCGTCAAAACGGATCCGGCGGCCGAGCCGCGCTACCGGGGCATGAGCCTGTTCATCGCGCCCAAGGGCGAGGGCTTCACGGTCGGCAAGAAGCTGAAGAAGCTTGGCTACAATGCGATCGACAGCGCAGAGCTGATCTTCGAGGACTACCGGCTGCCGGCGGCGAACCTTATCGGTGGTGAGGAAGGCAAGGGTTTCTTCCAGGCCACCGGCGGCCTGGAACTCGGGCGTATCAATGTCGCCGCCCGGGGCGTGGGCCTGGCTGAAGGTTCGTTACGCCTCGCGACGGCCTATGCGCAGACCCGCGAAACCATGGGCAAGCCGATCTGCGAGCACCAGGCGATCCAGCTCAAGCTGGGAGAAATGGCAACCCGTGCCCGGGCGGCCAGGCTGCTGACCCTCGACGCGGCGGATGCCTATGACCGCGGTCACCGCTGCGACATGGAGGCCGGCATGGCGAAGTATTTTGCCTCGGAGGCCGCCGTGCGCAATTCCGAGGAGGCTATGCGTGTGCACGGCGGTTACGCCTACTCAAAGGAATACGAGATCGAACGCTTCTACCGGGACTCGCTGCTCATGTGCATTGGCGAAGGGACCAACGAGATGCAGCGCATCATCATCGCCAAGCAGTGGGTGAAGCAGCACCCCGTCTAGAGCACTGCACATCTTCAGGCGCCGGGGCCGCTACAGGGGCCCCGGCCGCCCGAAAAGATAGCCTTGCATCAAGTCGATGCCGAGCCCGGCCAGGGCCGCCCGCTCTGACTCCTCCTCGACGCCCTCGGCAATAATGCAACTGCCGGTTTCGTTGGCGAAGGTGATCAGGGCCGCGGCCAGGGCGCGGAGGTTGTAGTCTGCGTCGACCCGGCGGGTCAGGGACCGGTCCAGTTTGATGTAGTCCGGCTGCAGCTTCAGAATGTGCCGGAAGCTTGCGTAGCCGGCGCCGGCATCGTCCACGGCAACGCGCATGCCTCGCTCGCGGAGTGGCGCCAGGGCCTCGGCGATTGCGCTGTACTCCTGGATGCTGCTGTGCTCCGTGACCTCCAGCACCAGCCGTTCCAGCGGTGCGTCTGCCAGCGCCGCTTCAACGCTGCCATCGAGGACACAGAGCGGAGAACTGTTGAGGGACAGGTAGGCGTCGTCCGGCAGATCTCCAAGCCGGGCGAGGGCGGCGCGGAGGGTACAGTCTTCCAGAGCTTCCGCGAGGCCTACGGTGGCCGCTTCGGCGAACACGATATCGGGGGCGTGCCCCAGCGACGCGGGGAAGCGTGTCAGCGCCTCAAAGCCGGCTATGCGGCCTGCGCGCAGGTCATGAATTGGCTGAAAGACGGTGCGGAAGTTGCCTGTATCGATAACGGTCTGCAGCGTCTGCCGGTGAGCCTTCCGGTCCAGGTTGTCCGCCTCCCGGCGTTCGAGAAATTGCCCGAGGAAATCTGCGAACAAACGCATGGTATTCAGATCGCGCTTGTTCAAGGTTGGGTCGGCGCGGCGGCTAAAGCAGCAGAAGGTGCCGAACACCCGCCCTTCCGCGGGAAAGCGTATCGGCACGCTGATGTGAGCGCCGACTGGCAGCGCAGTGGTTGCCTCGAGAGAGCGGGCTTCGGCATTGGCATTGGCGTCAGGGATCAGTTCCGGCAGGCGGCCGTCGACCACCCGCTGGCAGAAACTTTCCTGCAGCGGACCTGAGTCGCCCGCCTCAATGGGCGTAAAACCCGGAGCGCAATCGACGGCGCGAAAGAACCGCTGGTCGTCGATGAACTCACCCACGAAAGCAACCTCCATATTGAGGATGCGGCGTATGGTGCTGAGCGCATCCTCCAGGATGACGCTCGTGGGAATGGCTCGCGGGAAGTCGTCGGGTAGCGGGAGGTTCATGCGTCGCCGGAGTCTGCTTTCAGGCGCACCACCTTGCGCGATGACGCCTGCCAAGTTGCCAGTCTCTGATTCTAACGGACTGTTCCGGTGGTACAACCTGCGGAGGTTGTCTGCGTCCCGCTGCGTAAGTCCCGGACGCTGACGACAGCGTCGAGCGGCTGCTAGACTCTACTTCTACTTTTCGAGCTCGGGGCTATGCATGGCGGGGTGGTTCACCGGGGTAATGGCGCGGGTGCTGGACGGAGGTCTGCCACGCTTTATCTTCCTTGGGGCCATCGTTGCGGGCGTGCTCGCCCTCGAGTTCACCCCCCGGGAGGAAGAGCCGCAGATCGTCGTGCCAATGATCGACGTGCTGGTGGAGGCGCCGGGGCTCAGCGCCGCCCAGACTGAGCGGCAGGTCACCATCCCCCTCGAGAAGCTGCTCAACCAGCTCCCCGGCGTCGAGCACCTCTATGCCAGCTCCGGCGAGGGAGAGGCGGTGGTCACGCTGCGCTTTCACGTGGGCGAGGACCGCGAGAAAGCCATCCTCAATACCTATAACAAGCTCTACGCCAATGAGGATCAGCTACCGCCGGTGGTGAGCAACTGGCAGCTGAAGCCCGTGGAAGTGGACGATGTACCGATCCTCGTCGTCGGCCTGTGGAGCGATGACCCGCAGCGCTACAGCGACTACGAGCTGCGCCGGGTGGCGGAGGAGTTCACGACGGCGCTGCAGGCCATCCCCGACACCAGCGAGGTGAAGGTCGTCGGCGGCCGGCCGCGGACGGCACAGGTGCTGCTGGAGCCGGAGGCGCTGGCGGCGCGTCGGACCACCGGCGCCGATGTAGTCGACGCCCTGGCGGTCTCCAGTGTGCTGATCCGCGCCGGCACCTGGACGGTCGGCGATCGGGCGATCCGCCTGGAGGGCGGCGATGTACTGCGCGAGCCCACGGAGCTCGACCAGCTGGTGGTCAACATGATCGACGGCGCACCGGTGACGCTCGGCGAGGTGGCGCGGATCGTGGATGGTCCCGCGGAACCGGAGAGCTACAGCTGGCTGATGCCGGCGCAGCACGCCGGGGACGGTTATCCGCTGGTGGTGCTGTCCGTTGCCAAGCAGCGTGGCGCCAACGCGGTTGCCGTGGCTGAGGAGACGCTGGCGGTACTCGAGCAGGTGCGTGGCGAGATCCTGCCGCCGGCGCTCAAGCTCACGGTGCTGCGCAATTACGGCGAGACCGCCGACGCCAAGGTCAATGATCTCGTTGTTTCCCTTGCCTTTGCCATTTTCACCGTAGTGGTTTTTATCGGCGTCTTTCTCGGCTGGCGTCCGGCGCTCGTCGTCGGCCTCGCCGTCCCCGTGTGCTACGGCATCACCCTCGCTCTGGACTATGCTCTCGGCTACACCATCAACCGGGTAACGCTGTTCGCGCTGATCCTATCCCTGGGCCTGCTCGTCGACGATCCGATCACCGGCGTCGACAATATCGCGCGCTTTCTCGCCCGCGGCGGTCGTCCGGCGGACCGGATCATCGCCGCCATGGCCGAGATCCGAACGCCGCTGATCATGTCGACGGTCACGATCATCCTCGCTTTCCTGCCCCTGGCCTTCATCACCGGCATGATGGGGCCGTACATGGCGCCCATGGCCTTCAACGTACCGGTGAGCGTGATCAGCAGCACGCTGGTGGCCTTCCTGGTCACGCCCTGGGTGGCGAGCCGCCTGCTCCGTCCCGGTGAGGGGGCCCTGGCCGAGGGCGCCGAGGGCAGCGATCTCTATCGCCGTGCCGTTGCCCCCTTCCTGGTTAACCGGCGCCGTGCCCGGAGCATGCTCCTGGTGGTTGCGGTGCTGTTCTTCATCGCGGCGCTGCTGCCGGCCCTGCGCCTGGTGCCGCTGAAGCTCCTGCCCTTCGACAACAAGAACGAAGTGCAGGTGCTTATCGACATGCCGGAGGGCACGAGCCTCGAGCGCACCGCGGCGCTTACCCGCACCCTGGCGCAGGCGGTGGCGAGGGTGCCGGAGGTGGCTGACATTGCCGCTTTTGTCGGCGAGCCCTCGCCCATGGATTTCAACGGCATGGTGCGGCGCTATTACCAGCGCCATGGACCGCACCTGGGCGAGCTGCGCCTGGTGCTTGTGGACAAGCTGGACCGGGAGCATCAGTCCCACGCCGTGGTCCTCCGACTGCGGGAGTTGCTGGCGCCCTATAGCCGTGACGGCGCTGTCGTGCGGGTCGTGGAAGTGCCCCCGGGCCCGCCGGTGCTGAGCACCCTGGTCGCCGAGATCTACGCCGAGCCGCTCGTGCCCTACAGCGCGCAGGAGGCCGCTGCGGAGGCGCTCATGGCCCGCCTCGAGCGCGAGCCCCATGTGGTCGAGGTGGACTCGAGCTTCGAAGCCCCCTGGCCCCGGCTGCGCTTTGTTACCGACAAGCAGAAGGCCGCCCTTTCCGGTGTGGCTACCGCTGACGTGGCCGACATCCTGGTGATGGCCAACGCAGGGCTCGTTGCCGGTTACCTGCAGCAGCCCGATGAGTTGCGCCCGCTTCCCGTGGAACTGCGCCTCCCCGTGGCGCAGCGCGCCTCGCGCGCGGACCTTGAGCGGCTGACGGTGCGCGGCCGGCCGGGAGTGGCGAAGACCAGCACGGCGCAGGGGCTGGACCTTGCACCCCAGCCCCTGGTTCCCCTCGGTGAACTCGGCAGCTTTGAGGAGGGCAGCGCGGATTCGACGCTCCACCGCAAGGACCTGAAACGCGTGGTCTACGTCACGGCGGAGCTTAACGGCCGTACGCCGGCGGAGGTGGTCGCCGATGTTGCCGCCGACTTCCGCGAGGACCCGGCCGAGGCCGCCGGCCCCGATGATGCCCGCCATGACCGCTGGGCATCGCGGACCTACTTCAACAGCGGTGCCGGTGACACCTGGACGCTGCCCGCTGGCACCTCGGCGAGCTGGACCGGCGAGGGGGAACTCAGCATCACCCTCGATGTGTTCCGCGACATGGGCCTGGGCTACCTGTTTGCACTGCTGGCGATCTTCATGGTGCTGCGGCTGCAAACCCGCTCCACGGCCCTGTCGCTGATCATCATGGCGGCGATACCCCTCACGATTATTGGCATCATGCCCGGCTTCTGGGCCATGAACGGCTTCGGCGAGCGCGTGGTCGCCGGCGCCCCGGACCCGGTGCTGTTCACGGCCACGGCGATGATCGGCATGATCGCGCTGGCGGGCATCGTGGTGCGCAACTCGCTGATTCTGGTCGAGTTTGTGACCGACGCCCGGCAGGGCGGCGCGAGCGTGCGCGAGGCGGTGCTCAGTGCCGGGGCCGTGCGTATGCGGCCGGTGCTGCTCACGGCAGGCACAACCATGCTCGGCAATCTGGTCATCACTCTCGATCCTGTCTTCAATGGTCTGGCGCTTGCGATCATTTTCGGCATCGTGGCCTCGACGCTGTTTTCGCTGCTGGTGGTGCCGGTGGTCTACTGGCTTGTGTTTGAACCGCCGGCCCCTGCGCCGGAGGAAGGAGAACCGTCATGACAAGCGTGCTGCGCAAGCTGCTTCTTCCCCTCGGGGCATTGCTCGGGCTGCTACTGCTCATCTACTGGCTTGCCGGTGGCTTCCGCGCGCAGGTGGAGCCGGGGCTCGAGGAGGCAGTGCCCGCCTCGGCCGCCAACGCCGTGCCGGTGCAGGCTCTGCGGGAACCTGCTTTCGAGGCGGTGCCGGCCTCGGTGGAAGCGCGGGAGACCACCGTCGTGGCATCGCGGTTACTGGCGCGGATCACGGCCCTTGCCGTGCGCTCAGGGGATTACGTAGAGGCCGGCGACCTGCTTGTCAGCCTCGAGCAGGCCGATCTCGAGGCCCGCGCAAGGCAGGCGCAGGAAACGGTACGCAGCGTCTCCGCGCGCCTCAAGGAAACGCGGCAGAACCTCGCCCGTGCCGAGGAACTGCACGAGCGAAACCTCATCGCCGATGCGGATCTCGATGCGGCGCGGGCCAACGCCTCGAGCCTGCAGGCGCAGCTGGCCGGGGCGCGCCAGGCCGTGGAGGAGGCGGAGGCGGCGCTGAGTTACTCGCGCATCACTTCGCCGATCGCCGGGCGCATCGTCGACCGTTTTGCCGAACCCGGCGACACGGTGCAGCCCGGGCAGAAGATTCTCTCCCTTTACAATCCCTTCTCGCTGCGGGTGGAGGCCCGGGTGCGCGAAGGGCTCGCTCTGGCCCTGGTTCCAGGGAGGGAGCTTGCGGTGACGGTGCCCGCCATGGAGCACGCCTTCACCGCGCAGGTTGAGGAGCTTGTGCCGGCCGCGGACCCGGGCTCCCGCACCTTCGAGGTCAAGGCCAGCCTGGCGGCTCAGAACGGGCTCCTCCCGGGGATGTATGCACGGCTCCTGGTGCCCGCGGGCGAGCGGGAGGTGCTGCTGCTGCCGGCGGACCGGGTCCGTGAGGTGGGCCAGCTCGACGTACTCTGGATTGCCGGAGAGGGCGGGCCGGAGCGGCGCTTCGTGCGTCTCGGCCCGCCGCGTGATGACGGGCAGGTGGAGGTGCTCGCCGGCGTTGCCGCCGGAGAACTGGTGCTGCCCCCGCCGCGTTAGCCGGGTGGCGCTAGGCGGGTTCGGGCGCCTCGGCGCGGTAGCTGTCGATGGCCGGACAGGCGCAAAAGAGATTGCGGTCGCCGTAGACGTTGTCCACGCGCCCGACCGGCGCCCAGTATTTATCGTTGCGCAGGCTGTCCACCGGGTAGGCGGCCTGGCTTCGGGGGTAGGGGTGCGGCCACTGCTCTGCTGTCACCTCCGCCAGCGTGTGCGGCGCCTTGACCAGCGGGTTGTCGTTCGCCGGCAGCCGGCCTTCCTCAACGGCGCGGATCTCCTCGCGGATTGTGATCATCGCATCGCAGAAGCGATCCACCTCGGCGAGGGATTCGGACTCCGTCGGCTCCACCATCAGCGTGCCCGCCACCGGGAAGGACATGGTCGGCGCATGGAAGCCGTAGTCGATGAGCCGCTTGGCCACGTCCTCCTCGCCGATGCCGCTCGCCTCCTTGAGGGGGCGCAGGTCGATGATGCACTCGTGCGCTACGCGTCCGTTGCGCCCGGTGTAGAGGATCGGGAAATGCGGCGCCAGTCGGTGGGCGATGTAGTTCGCCGACAGGATGGCCACCTCGCTGGCCCGGGTGAGGCCCCGGGCGCCCATGAGCGCGATGTAGGTCCAGGAGATCGGCAGGATCGAGGCGCTGCCGTAGGGCGTAGCGGACACCACGTCGTTGTCGTTTGCGAGCCCGGGCACCGGCATTACCGGGTGGGAGGGCAGGAAAGGCTCGAGGTGCGCGCCGACCCCGATCGGCCCCATACCCGGGCCGCCGCCGCCGTGCGGGATGCAGAACGTCTTGTGCAGATTCAGGTGCGAGACGTCGGCGCCGAACTCGCCGGGCGCAGCGATGCCGATGAGGGCGTTCAGATTGGCGCCGTCTACATAGACCTGGCCGCCATGGGCGTGGATCAGCTCGCAGAGTTCGACGATCGATTCCTCGAACACGCCGTGGGTCGACGGGTAAGTGACCATGATCGCAGCCAGCTTCTCGCTGTGTGCCTCTACCTTGGCCTTGAGATCGCCCATGGCCACATTGCCCTCGCCGTCGCAATCGACGATAACGATGCGCATCCCGGCCAGGGCAGCGCTCGCGGGGTTGGTGCCGTGGGCCGATGCCGGAATGAGACAGATATCCCGGTGCCCCGCGCCGCGGGCCTGGTGGTAGCGGCGGATAGCGAGCAGGCCTGCATACTCGCCCTGGGAGCCGGCGTTCGGCTGCAGGGAGATCGCATCGTAGCCGGTGCATTCCCGGAGCATGTGTGACAGCTCGTCGAGGAGCTGGCGGTAGCCTGCGGTCTGGGAGGCCGGCGCGAAGGGATGAATGCGCGCGAATTCCGGCCAGGTCACTGGCAGCATTTCGCTGGTGGCATTCAGCTTCATGGTACAGCTGCCAAGGGGAATCATGGCCCGGTTCAGGGCGATATCCCTGCCTTCGAGCCGGTGCAGGTAGCGGAGCATTTCCGTTTCGGACTGGAAGCTGTTGAACAGCGGGTGCAGCAGGTAGTCGACGGGGCGCGCAAGGGCTGCGGGCAGGCCGCTGGCTACCGCCGGATCGTCAGCGAGCGTCTCCCGGTCGCCGAAGACGGCGAGGAGGTCGGCCACATCCGCCAGAGTCGTGGTCTCATCCAGAGCGATGCCGAGACGGTCATCACCGACGGGGCGGAGGTTCATGCCGGCGCTCTCTGCAGCGGCCAGCAGTTCTGCCTGCTGCTGACCGACGTGCACGGTGACCGTATCGAACCAGTGCGCGTTAGCCAGGGTGAAGCCCGCGGCCTGCAGCCGCGCGGCGACGAGGTTGGTGAGCCGATGGACCCGCTCGGCGATGCGGCGCAGGCCGTACGGCCCGTGGTACATGGCGTAGAAGGCGGCCATGATGGCGAGCAGCGCCTGCGCCGTGCAGATGTTGCTCGTCGCCTTCTCCCGGCGGATGTGCTGCTCCCGCGTCTGCATGGCCATGCGCAGGGCCTGCTGGCCGTACCGGTCCACCGAGACGCCGATGATGCGCCCGGGTGTGGAGCGCTTGTAGCTGTCGCGGGTGGCAAAGAACGCGGCGTGCGGGCCACCAAAGCCCATGGGAATGCCAAAACGCTGACTGCTGCCGACCACCACGTCGGCGCCGGCCTTGCCCGGGGGGCTGAGCATGAGCAGGGCGAGCAGGTCTGCGGCGACGCAGACCAGGGTCCCGCAGCTGTGGGCGGCCTCGATCACCGGTGCCAGGTCGCGCACCTCGCCATGGGTTCCCGGGTACTGCAGGAGCAGGCCGAACGCGTCGCCGCTGGCGAGCGGGTCTTCGGCCTCGGTCACAACGATCTCGATGTCGAGGGGCTCGGCGCGGGTGCGCAGCACCGCCAGCGTCTGCGGGTGGCAGTCCGCAGCGACCAGGAAGCGATTGCTGCGATTCTTCTTGTTGACGCGCTGCAGCAGGGTCATGGCCTCGGCGGCAGCGGTAGCCTCGTCGAGGAGGGAAGCGTTCGCCAGATCCATGCCCGTGAGGTCCATCACCAGCTGCTGGTAGGCGAGGAGTGCTTCCAGACGGCCCTGGGAGATTTCCGGCTGATAGGGTGTATAGGCGGTGTACCAGCCCGGGTTCTCCAGCACGTTGCGCTGGATCACCGCCGGCGTGTGGGTGTCGTGGTACCCCATGCCCAGATAGGAGCGCAGCACGCGGTTGCGGCCGGCCAGCTCGCGCAGCCGGGCGAGCACCGCTTCTTCCGTGTCCGGCTCCGCGAGCGCCATGGGTTCCCGGCGGCGGATGCTGCCGGGCACCGTGGCGTCGATGAGCGCCGCCAGGCTGTCGTAGCCGATGGCCCGGGCCATCTCGGCCTGCTCTGCTTCCGTGGGCCCGATGTGCCGGCGGAGGAAGGCGTCGCGGTCTTCGAGGATGGCCAGAGGCGTGTCGTTCATGGAGGCTCCCGGGGTCGGCGAGGGGGGGACCGGCAGGCCCCGAAAAAGGGCGGAATGGTAGCAGCAGCCCCCGTAGCCGACAACGCGGGCTGCTTCGGCCCCGGGGCAAAACCCACAGAAAATATAGTAATTGCGAATCGTTATCAGTAGTATATGTGTTAACCGAGCTGTACGCCGTTCCGGCGATAAAAACAGACGACTACTGAGGGAATTCAATCGTGAAGCGATCCAAGCTGGCCACTGCCCTTGCTGCCGCGCTCGCACTGCAAGGCAGTGCGGGGCTGCGCGCCTTTGAGCTCGAGGAGGTCACCATCGTGGGGTCCCGGGAGGTGGTGCGCGAGCTGCCTGGGACCGGCAATCTTGTCGACAACGAGCAAGTGCGCATCGAGTTTGCCAACGATATCAACCAGCTCCTCAAGACCGTGCCGGGGCTCTACATCCGCGAGGAAGACGGCTACGGGCTGCGACCGAACATCGGTATTCGCGGCGCCACCTCAGAGCGGGCGTCCAAGGTGACGCTTATGGAGGATGGTGTGATGATCGCCCCGGCGCCTTACTCCAACCCAGCGGCCTATTACTTCCCCACAGCCTTGCGCATGCACAGCATCGAGGTGATCAAGGGCGCACCGCTGCTGCGTTATGGTCCGCAAACCACCGGTGGCGTGATCAACATGGTTACCACCCCCATTCCCGAGGAGCTCGGCGGCAACGTCAACCTGCGCTACGGCCAGAACAATGAGGCGGACCTGCTGGCCAACGTCGGTGATCGCAGCGGCGCCTTCGGCTTCCTCCTGGAGACCGCGCAGCGGCGCAGCGACGGGTTCAAGGAGATCGACGGCGGAGGTCGCGACGCCGGTTACGAGATTCAGGACTACCTGGCCAAGGTGGGCTGGGAAGGCGAGCGGCAGAGCCTCCTGCTCAAGGCGCAGTACTCCGAAGAGCTCTCCGACGAGACCTACCTCGGGCTCACCGATGCGAACTTCGCCGCCGATGAGAACCGTCGCTACGGCATCTCCGCCATCGACGAGATGGACAACGAGCACACCGGCCTGAGCGCCACCTACCGTCTCGCCATCGCCGAGGGCCTGGACCTGACGGCTATTGCCTACCGCAACGAGTTCAAGCGCAACTGGTTCAAGCTGGGTGGAGGTGGCGGCCTTGTAAACGCCGCCAATAGCGGTGACGCCGCGGCACAGGGCATCCTCGACGGGACTGTGGACGCCACAGGCCTGCCCTACAAGAACAATGCCCGGGAATACATCTCCGAAGGCATCGACCTCAATCTGGACATTGTCGTGGGTGCGCATGAGCTGGCCCTCGGCGGCCGCGTTCACGACGACGACATGCAGCGCTACCAGCCGGTGGACCTCTACGATCAGATCAACGGCGAGCTGGTCTACCGCAGCACGGTCCTCCCGACCGGCGGTGATAACCGCTATGAGAAAGCGGAGGCGCTGACTCTCTGGGCCGTAGATCGCTGGCAGGTCTCCGAGGCCTTCACGGTGAACCTGGCCCTGCGCTACGAGAATGTCGAATCCCGTCGGGAACAGTTCGCCGACCCGGAGCGGGTCGAGCCGCCGAGCGTGCGCAGCAATGAAACGGACGAATGGCTGCCGGGTGCATCTTTCACTTACGATATCGGCACTCACTGGCAGGTGCTGGCTGGGGTACACCGCGGTTTCTCACCCCTGGGCGGTGGCGCCGTAGCCAGCGAAGAGCCGGAAACCAGCGTTAATTACGAGGCCGGTTTCCGCTATAGCGGCGGCGTCTTCATTGAAGCCGTGGCTTTTTACAGTGACTTTGAGAACAAGAGCGAGAACTGCTCTAACGCGGATCCGTGCAGCAATGGCGCCACCGCCGGCTCCTTTGTGACCGGTGAGGCGGAGATCTCCGGTCTCGAATTTCAGCTTGGTGGTAACTTCGACCTCGCGGGCCTGACGGTGCCCGTGGATGTGATGTACACCTATACGCAAGCGAAGAGCACTGGTGACAACACCGCCAGCGGGGTGCTCGATGGGGACCGCCTCGCTTCGATCCCGGAAAACGTCTTCAGCCTCCGCGCGGGCCTGGAATCACCCGTGGGCTGGGACAACTACGCGGTGATCAAGTACATCGACGAGATGTGCGTGGATATCGGCTGCAACCGCGCTGCGAACGCCTTCGCCACCACCGAGGACCTGTGGGTTGTCGACGTCATCAGCCGCTATGCGCTCAGTGATGACGCGGTCGTGTTCCTCAAGATGGAGAACCTTCTCGACGATCAGGCCATCGTCTCTCGGCAGCCGGACGGCGCCCGCCCCAACAAGCCGCGCACGGCGTCTATTGGGGTGCAGTGGGCTTTCTGAGAACTCGATAGCTTGCATGGGGTTGAAGGACTTGCTTTCATGGCGGCTCAAGCATGGTGTCGTGTACATAGCAAGACAGCCCTTACCTTGGCAGGAGTGATTGGAATGACAAGAGTTTTCCCGAAGGTCCCCTGCGGCAGCGTAACTGCGATTATGACTCTGGCAGTCCCCTCGGCGTTTGCCGGAGCACCTGGGGGTGGCGCCATCGTGACCTACGCACCCGGCGCAAGCGCGGTTCCCGCGCTGGTGGCCCTTGCGGGCCTCCTCGCGCTTGTTGCCTACCGCCTTCGCGGCGAGGGTGCGCTCCGGGGGAACCGCTTTCTCGGCTTTGCGCTGGTTGTTGCCGTTGTAGCGACGGGTGCCAGCGGGGCGAAGCTGGTACACGCTGTGAATTTCGGCGATGCGCCCCGTGTGGCACTGAAAAGTGCGTCCGGCGGCACGGTGAATGTCGGTTCCGGCACCAGCTGTGTTTATAACCCGAACCAGGGTGAGCTGGCGATCACGGCGATCACGCCGAGTGGCGGTGCCGTTATTGACAGCCTTGGAAGCAGCAAGGACGGTACCTGTCCGGAGACCGTCATTGATAACGGCGGCGCGAACGCTGGCGAGGCGCCAGTATGCAGTGCGTCTCCTTCGACCGTGCTGGGGCCCCAGAAAGCCTGTTCGGTGACGACGCTGCTCATTTAGGTAGAGCCGGGTTGAGCGGCGGTGGAGTCACGCCGAACACGAGGTCATCACAGCTGAACTGCCAGTAGTGGCGGGTTCGTAGCACCAGCCGATCGATGTCACGATAGTCCGCGGCGAGCCAGCTAGGGCCCAGGAAGCTCAGGGTCAGCTCGTCGCGATAGACCGGCTCTCCCCCTCGCCAGCCCTCTACTTCAAGTATCTCTCCTTCCGCCTGAGGCCATGCCACGGCGAAGTAGCCCCCCTCGAAATCGAAGCGTTCTCCCGGCGCAAGCCCGGTAATGGTCACGGGGTAACCGGAGCTGTTATAGCCCACGGTGCGTCCGCTGGTTAGGACATTGACGTAGCCCGGGCCCCGATAGTGCTGGTTGTCGATGGCCAGCAGGTAATCCCACCCGAGGCCTGCGTAGCCCATGGGCAGCTTCTCGATGATCGCCCGGTCGAGGACCTCGAAGTCGACCCACCGCGGCTCGCGTCCGGTGGTGCCCGGTTCCCGCGCGCCGGCAGCAAGCTGCACCGGTGCGTCCTTGACGGTGAAGCGGCGCAAAGCCTGCTTTGCATCCGCTCGCCGGATCGTCCAGGCGCCGGGCGAGAGCGTGAGTTCGAAGCGGCCGCTGGCGTCCGTCGTGGCTTTCACAGCCGTGCCATCGCTTGCGCTTGCCACGAGCGGCGTGTCCGGCAGGGCTGGGAATGAACCGGTTGCGGTCAACTCGGGTGCTAGGCCTACTACCGCCGGTGGGGTATCGGTCACCATGCCGGCTGGCGTACCGCCCAGGGGCCGGAAGCTCGCCTGCTGCTCGCCGTTGGTCGTGGTGATGGTCCAGCCGGGCGGTACCTGCACGGTCCAGCGGTAGGAAGCTCCGGGCTCAGTGATATCTTCACCGGTTCCCCCCGCCTGCACCGTGAAATTCGTGTAGCCGTTGATATTGCTGCGCCGCGTGCGGTAGCTGCCGTCGGGCCGTTCCAGGGCGACGGCGACGCTGGCCATGGGCAGGTCCCCGCTATCAAGGATGCCGTCGCGGTTCCGATCGCGAAAAATGAAGACAGACACCTTTCCTGTGGCCGGCGCTGAGTCCGGCCAGTCGCGCTGCGGATACCAGTCGACGCTTTCGGGCTCGACCGGCACTGAGGCCGGTGGGGGCTGCTCCCCGGAAAAGCTGACCCAGAGCAATGCGGCGGAGGCGGCCAGCAGAGCCAGGGCGAAGAGATTTCTCAGCATGGCGCGTGCTCGCCGTAAGAGATGGCAGTGACACAGTAGCGCCTGTGGCCTCCCGGCGCTTCCACGACCACCTCGTCATCGACCCGGCGGCCGAGGAGGGCGCGGGCCATCGGGGCGTCGATGGAGATCTCGCAGCGGGCGAGGTCGAACTCGTCGGGGCCGACAATGCGCCAAATGCGCTCCTCACCATCCTCGTCCTCGAGGCCCACCCATGCGCCGAAGTAGATTTTCTCGGGGTCTGCCGGCGGCTGGTCGACGACGGTGACTTCCTCAAGGCGCTTGTTCAGGAAGCGCACCCGACTGTCGATCTCCCGGAGCCGGCGCTTGCCGTAGATGTAGTCGCCATTCTCCGAGCGGTCGCCGTTCTTCGCGGCCTCGTGCACCGCCAGGGTCACCTGGGGCCGCTCGTCCTTCCACAGGCGCGCAAGCTCCGCACGCAGGGCGGCCTCGCCGGCGGGCGTGATCAGCGGGGTGCCGCGGCGGCGTGGCGGTCGATAGCGGGCCATGGACGCCCATGCTAGCAGTTGCCGGGGCGGCGGGGGAGCCGGGGCTGGACGGCGGCGCGGCGCATTGCTAGAAAGATGGCTGATCACACGGAAGAAACAAGCCATGGACCGGACCCTGTGCAGCGCATTGCTCGCGGCTTTCCTGCTGGCCGCGCCGGGTGCGGCCGACGCCGGCTGCGACGACCTCGGCGGCGAGGCTGTGCAGGGCGGCCTGCTCTGGGGCCGGGTGCCTCCGGGGAGCAGGGTCACCCTGGACGGCGATGCGCTGCCGGTACTGCCCGATGGTTGGTTCCTCGCCGGTTTCGGCCGCGATGCCGCGGCGACGGCGTCGCTCGTGGTCAGCGGTCCCGCGCCCTGCGAGAGGATGCTGTCGGTCTCCACGCGGGACTATCGCATCCAGCGGGTGGAGGGCGTGCCCCAGCGCACCGTGACGCCGCCGCCCGGGCAGCTGGAGCGGATCCGGCGCGAGCGCGAGCTGGTGGTTGCGGCCAAGGCCCGGCGGCTCGAGGAGCCTGAGTGGCTGAAGCAGGTGGTCGGTGCCTTTCGCTGGCCGGCCACCGGCCCTATCTCCGGGGTGTATGGCAGTCAGCGCGTCTACAACGGTACCCCCGGCAACCCCCATTACGGTGTGGACGTGGCGGCCCCGACCGGGACGCCGGTGCATGCCCCGGCCGATGGCCTCGTGACCCTGGCCGAGCCGGACCTGTTCTACTCCGGCGGCACAATTATCCTGGATCATGGCTATGGCCTGTCCTCGTCCTTTCTCCACCTCAGCGAGGTCGGCGTCGCCGTGGGCGACCGGATCCCGCAGGGCGGGGTGATCGGGGCCGTGGGGGCCAGCGGTCGGGCCACGGGCCCGCACCTGGACTGGCGCATGAGTTTTCTGGGCCGGCGCGTCGACCCGCAACGCCTGGTCCCGCCCATGCCCAAGCCCTGAAAAAGTCCGTATAATGCGCAGCTTCAGTCAGCGTTTGCCGGAGGCCTGGATAACTGTGCTCGACAAGAAGCTGCTCAGCATTCTCGTCTGCCCCGTGAGCAAGGCGCCGCTGACCTACGATGAGGAAAACGAGGAGCTGGTGTGCCGCGCCAGCGGTCTCGCCTACCCGGTGCGTGACGGCATCCCTGTCATGCTGGAGAGCGAGGCCCGTCTGCTCACCGCTGATGAGAAACTGGGCCAGCCATGAGCGACACGATCTTCGGCAAGATTGTTGCCGGCGAGGTTCCCGCGGAGTTCATCTACGAAGACGAGCACTGCGTGGCCATCCACGACATCAGTCCGCAGGCGCCGGTGCACGTGCTGGTCATCCCGCGCAAGGCGATCCCGAAGCTCGCCGATGCTGCGGAAGAGGACGGTGAGCTCCTCGGCCAGTTGATGCTTGCCGCGGGCAGGGTTGCGCGCCAGCTCGGTGTGGACGATGCCTTCCGCCTCATCGTCAACAATGGAGAGGGTGCCGGGCAGACCGTTTTCCATCTCCACCTGCACATCATCGCGGGGCGCAGCTTTGCCGAGGGCCGGATGGTCGGCTGAGCGCGCTGCCGCCTGCACCGAGAGCACCTATGAAAACCGGAGAGATTCGCGAGGCCTTCCTGGCCTTTTTCGAAGAGCACGGGCACACCCGTGTGCCCAGCAGTTCGCTGGTGCCTGCCAACGACCCGACGCTGCTGTTCACCAACGCCGGGATGAACCAGTTCAAGGACACCTTCCTCGGTTCAGACCCGCGCCCCTATAGCCGGGCAACGTCCAGCCAGCGCTGCGTGCGCGCCGGTGGCAAGCACAATGACCTTGAGAACGTCGGCTACACCGCGCGGCACCACACTTTTTTCGAGATGCTGGGCAACTTCAGCTTCGGTGACTACTTCAAGCGCGAGGCCATCCAGTTTGCCTGGACCTTCCTGACCGAGAGCCTCGGTCTGCCGCCGGAGCGGCTCTGGGTGACGGTGCACATTTCCGATGACGAGGCGGCGAAGATCTGGACCGACGAGATCGGTTTCCCCGCCGAGCGCCTGTCCCGTCTCGATGAGGACAACTTCTGGCAGATGGGCGATACGGGGCCTTGCGGTCCCTGCTCGGAGGTCTTCTACGATCACGGGCCCGAGGTTCCCGGCGGCCCGCCCGGCAGCGAAGACGACGACCTGGACCGCTACATCGAGATCTGGAACCTG
Source organism: Pseudohaliea rubra DSM 19751 (assembly GCF_000764025.1). Classification (GTDB taxonomy): domain Bacteria; phylum Pseudomonadota; class Gammaproteobacteria; order Pseudomonadales; family Halieaceae; genus Pseudohaliea; species Pseudohaliea rubra. The sequence goes on from NZ_KN234749.1 coordinate 76,658, forward strand.
GTGTTCATGCAGTACAACCGGGATGCCTCGGGGGAGATGACGCCGCTGCCCAAGCCCTCCGTGGATACGGGCATGGGCCTCGAGCGCATCGCTGCCGTGCTCCAGGGCGTGCACAGCAACTACGAGATCGATCTTTTTCAGGCGCTTATCGACGCCGCTGCGGAACTCATCGGCGTGGAGGATCGCGCCGCCTCCTCGCTGCGCGTTATCGCCGACCACATCCGCTCCTGCGCTTTTCTGGTTGTCGACGGCGTGCTGCCCGGCAACGAGGGCCGGGGCTATGTGCTGCGGCGCATCCTGCGCCGGGCCATCCGCCACGGCAACAAGCTGGGGGCCACGGCGCCTTTCTTCCACCGCTTGGTCGCGCCGCTGGTGCTGCAGATGGGTGAGGCGTACCCGGAGCTGGCGAACAAGCAGTCAGCCATCGAGCGTGCGCTCCTGGCCGAGGAAGAGCAGTTTGCCAAGACCCTGGATCACGGCATGGTCATTCTTGAGGACGCTCTGGCCGATCTTGAAGCTACAGAGATCCCCGGGGAGGTCGTGTTCAAGCTTTACGACACCTACGGTTTCCCCACGGACCTTACCAACGACATCGCCCGGGAGCGCGGCCTTTCCCTGGACCTCGACGGCTATGAGCGGGCCATGGCGGCGCAGCGCGAGCGCTCGAAAGAGGGCGGCAGCTTCAAGGTTGACTACAACGCCACCCTCAAACTCGAGGGCGAGACGACTTTTACGGGGTACGTGAGCCTCACCGGCGAGGGCCGCGTGCGCTTGCTGCTGCGTGAGGGTGAGAGCGTGAGCGCCCTCGGCACCGACGAGAGCGGCGTGCTGGTGCTTGATGCAACCCCTTTCTACGCCGAGTCCGGCGGTCAGGTGGGCGATACGGGCTATCTGGCGGGGGAGGGTGTGCGCCTGGAGGTGACCGATACGACCAAGGCCGGGAGCCATCACCTGCATCACGTGCGGGTCCTTGAGGGCGAGGTGCGCGAGGGCAGCGACCTCGTCGCCACGGTCGACCGGGCCGTGCGCCAGCGCACGCGTCTTAATCACTCTGCCACCCACCTCCTGCACGCGGCCCTGCGCCAGGTGCTGGGCGATCACGTCACCCAGAAGGGCTCGCTGGTGGACTCGGAGCGGCTGCGTTTCGATTTCTCTCACGGTCAGCCGGTGACGGCGTCGGAACTGGCGACGATCAGTGCCCTGGTCAATGGTCAGGTTCGCGCGAACACGCCAGTGCTGACCCGCCACATGACCATGGACGATGCGATGGCCGCCGGCGCCATGGCCCTCTTCGGCGAAAAGTACGGCGATGAGGTGCGCGTCCTCAGCATGGGCGCCGATGACTTCTCCGTGGAGCTGTGCGGCGGTACCCACGTGGACCGCACCGGCGATATCGGTCTGTTCCGCATCGTCGGCGAGGGGGGCGTCGCGGCCGGGGTGCGCCGCCTCGAGGCCGTGACCGGCGAGGGGGCCCTGGCCGCCGTGGCGGCCGTCGATGCCACCGTCGCCGAGGCCTGCGATGTGCTCAAGGCCACGCCCGCGAACCTTGCCGAGCGCGCCGCCGCCGTGCGCGCGGAGGCCCGGGAGCTTGAGAGGACCGTCAGCCGGCTGAAGCAGAAGCTGGCCAGCGCTGCCGGCGGTGATCTCACCAGCAATGCCGTCGAGGTCGACGGCGTCAAGGTCCTCGCTGCCAGCGTCGATGGCGCCGACGCGCAGTCGCTGCGCGACACCCTGGACCAGTGCAAAAACAAACTCGGTTCTGCAGTGATCCTGCTCGCGGCCGTGAATGACGGCAAGATCGCCCTTGCCGCAGGCGTGACCCCGGACCTCACGGCACGGGTAAAGGCCGGCGACCTGATGCGTGAATTCGCTGGCCGTCTCGGTGGCAAGGGCGGCGGACGCCCGGACATGGCCCAGGGCGGCGGCAGCGACATCGATGCCCTCGATGCCACTCTAAAGGATGTGCCGGTCTGGGTCGGGGAGCGCGTCGCGACGTCATGAGCCTGATCGTCCAGAAGTTTGGCGGGACCTCCGTCGGCACGATTGAGCGCATCGGACAGGTCGCCGACAAGGTCGCCCGCTTCCGCGCCGAGGGCCACGACGTGGTGGTCGTGGTCTCCGCCATGAGCGGCGAGACCAACCGCCTCCTCGGGCTCGCCCACGAGATCCTGGACGAGCCGGTCCCCCGGGAGCTTGATGCGCTATTGGCCACCGGCGAGCAGGTCACCACCGCCCTTCTCGCCATGGCGCTGCACAAGCGCGGCCTGTCGGCCCGCTCCTACGCCGGTCATCAGGTGCGCATCCTCACGGACGATGCCCATACGAAGGCCCGCATCCGCGAAATCGATGACGCGCGCCTGCACGCGGACCTCGCCGCGGGCCGCGTGGTCGTTGTCGCCGGTTTCCAGGGCGTGGACGAACAGGGCAATATCACCACTCTGGGCCGTGGCGGTTCAGACACGACAGCCGTGGCGCTCGCGGCGGCCCTGAAAGCCGATGAGTGCCAGATCTATACCGATGTCGATGGCGTGTACACCACGGACCCGCGGGTCGTGGACGGCGCCCGGCGCCTGGACCGCATCACCTTTGAGGAAATGCTGGAAATGGCCAGTATGGGCTCCAAGGTACTGCAGATCCGCGCCGTGGAGTTCGCCGGCAAGTACCAGGTGCCCCTGCGCGTGCTGCACAGCTTCCAGGACGGCCCGGGCACACTGATTACCCTTGAGGAGGAACACCAGATGGAGACGCCCACCATTGCGGGCATCGCCTTCAATCGCGACGAGGCCAAGCTGACGATCCTCGGTGTGCCCGACATGCCGGGAGTGGCGCACCGCATCCTCGGGCCCATTGGCGATGCCAACATTGAGGTGGATGTCATCGTCCAGAATGTAGCGGACGATAACACCACAGATTTTACTTTCACCGTCGGCCGCGGCGATCTCGCGCGCGCCGAGGCTATTCTTAAGGAGATCGCCGACGAACTGGGGGCCCGGGAAGTGCGCAGTGACAGCCGCATCGCCAAGGTCTCGGTGGTTGGCGTTGGTATGCGTTCCCACGCCGGTGTGGCAAGCCAGATGTTCGCGGCGCTGGCCGGGGTGGGCATCAATATCCAGATGATCACCACCTCGGAGATCAAGATCTCCGTGATCATCGAGGAGAAGTTTCTCGAGCTCGCCGTGCGTGCGCTGCATTCCTCTTTCGGCCTGGATGGAGAGCCTCGCGAGGAGGGCGCTGCCTGAGCGTCGGGGGATTGCCCCTTGGCCTTTCCCCCTAAACCAGCTAAAACGTACAAGGAAGACGAGCGACGCGGCGCCTGCCGCGCGGTGTTCAGGGACGACACGAGGCGAAAGCCATGCTCATACTGACACGCAAGGTCAACGAGTCGCTGATTGTCGGCGACGACATCACCATCACGGTGCTCGGCGTCAAGGGTAACCAGGTACGCCTCGGGGTTAATGCGCCGCGGGACGTTGCGGTACACCGGGAGGAAATCTACCAGCGCATCAGCGATGAGCCGCCGGCAGAGCAGGAGGGTGAAAGCTGAGCTTCACTTTGCGTTTTTACGCGGGCGGGTGCTATCATCGCGCCCCCGCGGAGGGGTAAAACCCCGCGTCTGCGGAGAGGTGGCCGAGTGGCTGAAGGCGCTCCCCTGCTAAGGGAGTATGGGGTTTATAGCTCCATCGAGGGTTCGAATCCCTCTCTCTCCGCCATTTCAAGAAGTTTTCGCTGTAAATTCAATAACTTACGAAACGGCAGGCGCCGCAGTGTGCCGCTTGTGAACCACTTTTTTACAGGTGCCCGGCTAGGTCCCGCCGCGGGTCAGCATGGCCAGGGTTGTGGATAGTCCAGCGCGCCGCCGGACTCTCGCCCCTGCCAGATAGGCACCAGCGCCACCCGGCGAGACTATTGATAAACAACACCCTCCCTCCCGGCAGCCGGTCATACATAGCCAGGACTGGCGCAGCCCGCCACTCGTTGCGCCGGGCGGCGTGCTAGAACCTAGTAGGGGGCATCATTTGCGAAAACCCTATAACCTATTGATATTCATAAGGTTACGCTTAAAAAACTCAGAATGAAGTAGCGAGAAAGCCCGTCCATATTCCGCTTGGCAGGCTCGAAAATCTCAGTCGAGCGCGTCAGATGGTGCGCATCTTCATTTAAAGCTAACCTTGAGCATGTGCCCTCACGGACACGCTAGAGGTGGCTGCACGATATGCAATTCATTAAATTTACCGTCCTTGTCCTGGGGCTTGCGCTGTTAGCCGGGTGCGCTACGTCTACTTCAGGCCACAAGAATCCCGACTACATGAATTTCTTGGCCGACAAGTTAGCTGTCGTCATTGTGACCTCGGACCAAGAGAGAGGTATGACTATCGAGCAAGAGGTGCTCCAGGAGTTGCGGGCGCGCGGTATCAAAGCCAAGGGGTTCACTGAATATGTCCCCTTCAACAATGTCCAGCAGATATCAGGTAAGGTAATTTCGGCAGGCTACCAATATGCACTTGTGGCGGGCACTCAAAGCAGTCTGAGCGCTGTATTTAGTGGCACCAGTCGTACGGTCGGGGCCATACAGCCAACTCTTGGCGGCGCTCGATACTCTGCCGTGACCACGGCTGACCGCACCTATGTTAGCGACACCGATGTTTTCGCTTACATCCTAACAGCAGACGCACAAACAACCGTTTGGCAAGGCGAGGGCTCGCGTAGAAGTCGCGGTCCCGTAGCAGTCTTTGACCGAGACCCAGATTCAGATGTGCTTGACCGCCTCATTGCGGAGATGGAATCTGACGGCGTAATTCCAGTAAAGTAGGTTGGAATTTCGCTACTGGCTTCACTGTCGGCTACGCAAGAATCCTCTAGCGGTGGCCACCGCGGCCAGTGTTTCCTCCCGGGTGTAGCCCGCCCGGTAGACTTGTCCAGCATTTCCCGCTCGGCATCCGTGGGCGCGCCGTCCGCGCCTAGGGCCAGGCCGGTGGAGGCGGTAATGGCGCAGCGCCCACGCATTTGAAAATTCCCAAGTACACATTGGAATATGAGTTCCTGCCTATGGACGCGCACTCGGCTACTATCTGATGACACACCAATCCACAGGGTGATGCGATGCTCTACCTTGCGCTGGCAGTAATCGTTGTTTTGCAGGTCTACATGTTTTTCAGCCTGCGGAAGACTGAGCGCGCAATAATCGAGGTAAGAGTCAGCCAGAAAGTGACCGTAAAGGGCCTTGATTGGATTGATGGCGGCCTTGCCAGCTCGCTAGAAAACTATCGCGGATACGGCGAATAGTTAGTGGCAGCATGTCTGCATACTCCGCCAGTACTTCGCGTACTTGCTCGATAAGCGCCCGGGTCGCGGCCCGCGGCCGGTAGCTGTCTATAAACCCTCGCCGCCGGTTCATAGCTTTCCCTCCCGTAGTTGTGTGTTGGCATGCCGGATACCGGCGTTTGCTTTGCGGTGCGGCTGCGGCTCAGCGTCTGCAGCAGCGCGCCAGGCGTCCACGTAGCGCCATAGCACGGCGGCGCGCTTGGCCTGGCCTATGGGTAGGTGCTGCTCGATAAACGGCGGGTCGTCGCGTAGCGGCTCCACGCCCTGCGCCCGCAGCCATTCGGCGGTGCAGGCGGGTGCGTTTTCTGTCTCCGCATTGCTTTGTTTAGGCGTTGCGCACGTTACAGGCGTTGCGCCCAGTGTTTGCGCGGCCTCTGGCGTAACGTCTGCCGTTGCGGTGGCGTTACAGGCGTTGCGCGCCCGGCTTATGGCTTCCTCCAGGCTCATACAGTCACCTCCAGCCGCGCCGGGTCCACGGTGTACAGCTTGCGGGTGCCCTCGGCGGTGCGGTGTGCTTTGGCTTTCTCCTGGCTCCCGCAGTCCACCAGTGCGCCGGCGTCTAGCAGGTGCTGTAGCGCATGCTTCAGGTCATGGCCCGCGACGGCCTCGCGCATGGCGGGGCTGTTGAACAGGTACAGGCGGTGCCCGCCGGTATCGCGCCACCAGCCGGCCCGGTCGCGCACGTCCTCGCGGTCGCCGTCGATATTTGAGAAACGCGCCCCGCCGTGGCGGTCAATGAACTCCGCAACGCCCTGCAGTACTTGCCGGCGCTCGCTGGGTCCGTGCCCGCGGTGGTCCCGCCATACCGCAAACAGGTCCATAGCTGCGGCGATAGCCTCGCCGGTCTCCCAGCCGGTAATGCCGTACTCGGTCGCCAGCTCGCCGGCTATGGCGATAATGGCCAGTCGCTGCGCCGCGCGCTTGTGCTGCCCGGTATCGGCGGCGAAACCCTCGGCGCCGATTAGCTCCTCCACCAGGCTTGGTAGGTCCCGGTTATCGAATGCCAGCCGCTGCAGAAACGCCCGGCCGGCGGTGCCGTAGTGCTTGGCCCCGGCGGTTTTCAGCCGGTCCGATAGCCCGGCGGCGGTCAGCCCGTGCAGGGTGTCCCACGCGCCGTATTCACGGCTTGCCGGTATATCCAGCAGGCGGACAGACTGCCCGGCTTTTGCCCGGCGTCCGCCTTCGAGCATGGCGGCTTCTATGCTGCGCTCGCCGGTGCTCAGGACAGAACAACGCCAGCGCTTTACCGGCCGGGTGGCTCCGCTGCGGCTCGCTCGCTGTTTGCCGGTGCCGTTGCCCAGTGCGTAGACAATGGCGCCCACTTCGCGCGGGTCCGCCTCTGAAATTTCGTCCAGCGCTAACAGACTGTCATTGAACAGCGCCGCGGCGCCTTCCAGTCCGTTAGCGGTGGCTCGCCAGCTCCGGCGGTAGGTAGGCGCGCCCCACACACTGACGGCGGCGGCTAGCACGCTGGTTTTACCGGTGGAACTGTCGCCTAGCAGGTGCAGCCCGCCGGACTCCGCATTACAGCGGTGCAGGACAGGCCCGGCGAACGCCGCGGACAGCGCCACCAGTAGCAGCGGGTTGCCGGGTGCCAGTGCGGCCAGGTTGTCGCGCCACTCCTCCAGCGTCCCGGCCGTGGCGTACTCGGCGCTGCCGTGCTCCAAGGACTGGAAAACCACGGTATTGGCCCGCGGCCCTATGGCTTCATCCGGTAGCACGAACGTATCCCCATGCCAGCCGGTGCCGGTCGCGCACTCCAGATACTGGCGCGGCGGCTTTGCCTGCAGATAGATGGGCAGTTGCTGCCGTGCCTTCGGGTCTATCAGCAGGCCCTGCCGCAGCAGCTCTCGCCGCATTTCTTCGCCGCTGCCGGCTAGCAGCTCCATGGGCATGGCCCACTGTCGCCAGCCGCCCCGGGTCGGATTGAACCGAAGCAGGCGGCCGTACTCGCTGCCGTTGGCGTCATGGGTGACGGCCTCGACGTACAGCGGCGAGCATATCCAGGTGTCTACGGGTACGGGGGTGGGGTCATTCTTGCCGGCTTTCTCCAGCCCGCAGTACCAGACGCCCGGCCGGTAGGTTTTGCCGCCGTGCTCGGTCGGCTTCTCCAGCACCACATAGCGCGGCCGGTCCTCGACGCCCGGGAATGGCGGCTCTGTAACGTCTGTAACGTCTGCCGTAACGTCTGCCGTTGCGCTGCAGCCCGCGCCATTACTGGCTGCAACGGCTGTAACGTCTGTAACGGCTGTTTTAATGGTGCCCGGGTCAATTTCAGGCGCGGCCACCTTCGGCAATATGTCTGTTTTCATGCTGGCACCCTCCCGCATAGTGCTGTGTCTGCGAAGTCGGTACAGGTGCAGCCCTCCAGGTTGCAGACGGTTGGCCAGGTCAGCCCGGCGCCTACTTTTCGCGCGGCCTCGGCGCCGTAGCGCATGCCCGGGTTGCCCTCGGTCCGGTGGTCATTGTCAGCAGCCACCACCAGCGCAGCGGCCGGGTAGTGCCGGCTCAGTGCCTCGGCAACGGGTAGCAGGTTGTTTGCGCTCATGGCGCATGCCACGGGTACCTGCATGGCATGCCCGATACTGGCGCCGGTGGCGAAGCCCTCGCAGACGTATAGCGGCTGCCCGTCCCGCACGGTGCCCAGCAGACAGAACAGCCCGCGAACACGTCCACCAGGTAAAAAGCGCTTACGGCCGGCGGCGTCTATCCGCTGCAGGTTGTGCAGGGTGCCGTGAACGTCCACCAGCGGCACTAGTAGCAGCCCGGCGGACTCACGCACGCCCACGGCGGGTAGTTGTTTTGCCTGCAGGTACGGGTGCGCCACGGTGGCGGGTGCTGCGGCGTCCCAGTTTGCCCGCGCACGCTCTGCGGCTCTTTGCTGTGCCTGCGCCCGCTCGCGCTCGCGTTGCGCCCTGGCGGCCTTTGCAGCCGCTGCCATGCGCTGGCGGTCCTCAGTGCTCAGCGGCCGGCGGTCCGCGGTCCAGGTCAGGCTAGAACCCTCGCGCCAGTCACCAGCCGCGCCGGCGGGTCTACCGTCCAGGTGCAGAACACACCAGCAGCGCAAATTGCCGCGGCGGCCGTCCGGGTGGTCGAAGCGCTGCAGCTTGCCGGGTGTCAGGTCGCGCGGTGCGTTGCCGAACTCGGCTTGTAGCCAGTCCGTGAACTCTCGCAGCGGGTCGGTATAATGGGTGTGCTCCCTGCGGGTGGTGGCGCCCAGCCCGGCGCCCTCCCGCCTCACGCTGCCACCTCCGGCGCTTTGCCTTTCACTTGCTCGATAACACTAGCCCGCCAGTAGTTGCGGCCGCGCATTGTTACCGGCTCGGGTAACAGTCCCTCACGGCGCCAGCGCCATAGGGTGGTGCGGGTAATACCGCCCAGCTCCTGGCATACCTGGCTGGCTGATAGCAGCGGGTCCGCTGCGGGTCGGGTGGGTTTTGTCGCCATGCTCTGCGCCTCCTGTGTTGCGCTTGGGTGCATGGCGATAATTGCCGCTAAGAACGGCGGCGGGAATGAAGTTGGGCGGCCTGGCTCAGTTGGGCGCCAGTTGTCCGGCGGAGGCCTAGTTGTTGTCCTCGATATGCCGGCTCAGCCACTTGCTTAGCGCGTCACTGTAGACGGTGACTAGCGGCTGTTTGCCGTTGCCCGGGTAGGTGAATGAACGCGCAGTGACGGTGAAGCCCGGCGGCGGTTCCTTGCGCCATGCCGCCAGAACGTCAGCCGCGGTCGGTCGCGGTGCGCCCTCGGCATGCAAGCGCTGCAGTAGGCGGTATGCCTCCAGCCCGTAACCCTGCGGCCGTTTTGGCTCGATAGGAAGCCATGTGCGCGGCTGATTAGGCTGTGCCTCAGGCTCGGCCGGTTCCTCGCCAGACCAGGCAAGCAGCATGGCAGGAATTTTATAGTTGTTCGCAATAGCCCACTCAATCCAGTGGCGTGGTGCTTGCCTGATAGTCAGTGCCTCGGCTTCGCCTAATCCCGGTGTGGTGAAGTCGTCTAGCAGTTGCTGTTTCATTCGTACGATCTGGTTGCGCCTCGCTGCATGGTGGTTGTTCTCGATAATCACCAGCAGCCAATCTCTCGGCGACTCTGGGTTGTATCCATTCAGAAGTGCCAGTGCTGCGCCCAGGGTCCAGGTTTTGCGCTGCAGCATCTGCCCATAGTCGACCACAAGTAGGTCGGCCGCCTGTTCTAGCGACAGCCCTTTGCCAGGCTTACTCACTGGCGCTACCAGTCACGTATGCCGCCCAGTCGGTCATTAGTTGGCGGCGTTTCTGTAGCAGGGTCCCGCGCTGGTAGGCGGCTTCGGCTTTATCCTTCAGCCGGTGCGCTAGTGCATGCTCGATAACCTCGCGCGGGTGCGCGGTGGTCTCGCCGGCCCATGTTTTCAGCGTTGAACGGAAACCGTGCGTTGTGGCGTGCTCGCCGTAGCCCATGCGTTTTAGCAGGCTCAGCATAGAGTTGTCGCTCAGCTTCTCGCCGGCGCGCTTGCCCTTCGGTTGCGTGAATATGAACGGCCTGGCTTTCGGCTGCGCCTCGATAACTGCCAGCGCTTCGGCGGTCAGCGGCACGCGGTGCTCCTTGCCGGCTTTCATTCTCTCGCCGGGTATAACCCACGTCTCGCCCTGTATCTCCTCCCACTGCGCGCCCAGTACCTCGCCAGTGCGGCAGCCGGTCAGAATGGCGAACCGTAGCGCGGCAGCCCCGGCGCCGGTGCGGGTCTCCAGCTCGCGCCAGAATGCGGGCGCCTCGGCATAGGGCAGGCCCCGGTGGTGCTCCACATTTCTCACTTTCGCCAGCGGTGGTAACTCGGCGTCCAGGTTGCCGCGCCATGCCGCCGGGTTGTCGCCGGTGCGCAGTCCTCGCGCTTTGGCCAGGTCTAGCACCTTCTCGATACGGCCCCGGACCCGGCCGGCGGTCTCCGGCTTGTCTGTCCATATCGGCCGCAGCACCTCTACCACGTGGTCCCGGGTAATATCCGCTACCGGCATTTCGCCCAGTACCGGCCCGGCGTAGGTCTCCAGCGTATTGGCCCATTGGTCCGCATGCTTGGCGTTGCGCCAGCCAGGCTTTAGGGACTCGATAAGCTCGGCGGCTAGCACGTTGAACGTGGCGGCCTGCTTTGCCTCCGCGGCTGCCTGCGCGGCCCTGGCGGCGTCCTTTTCGGCCTGCGGGTCAATGCCCCGGCGCACCAGCTTGCGCGCTCTGTCGCGCTCCCTGCGCGCCTCAGATAGGGACACCAGCGGATAGCCACCTAAGCCCATGCTCCGGCGCCGGTTGAATAGCTGATACCTGAAAACCCACGAACGGGCGCCGCCGGGTGCTACCTTGAGCATTAGCCCGCCGCCGTCCTGTAGTCGGTACTCGCGGCCGGTGGCGGTCGCGCCCTCTATGTCCTCGGTCCGTAGCTTGCCGGCCATGCTCTGCGCCCTTGTGAACCACTTACGGGTACCACTTGTGTACCAGCAAATTATAGACGGTCTGCAACATTGCGCAACGCATGAAAACAGCGTATCGTTAAAATTCAATGACTTATCGTGTTGCTTGGCGTTTCTTATATATACATTCTGCTACTAGGTTCGGCGGACTCTCTCTCCGCCATCTACCGGCGGTCTGTACCGGAGACATCCTTTGGCTCTACCCCATGGCTCTACCCCATTAACGGGGGATGACCGGTTCTCACTAAACCCGATTGATAATGCCATCCCATCCACAATGGGCATGACCAAGGCCAGGCACTTTTAAGATACAGTAAATGTATTATAAGATACATCTTCTGTATTGCTGACTGTGTGGTTCACTGAGAGGCCAGCCATGCTGGAATCACTCGTGGGTTCGACCAACGCGGAGCGCGTCCTTCTGTTTCTGGCGGCGCGCGAACAGGGCTATGCACGAGAGATAGCACAGACCTTCGGCGTGGCGCCCAGCCAGGTGCAGCGCGTACTTGATCGCATGGAGCGCGACGGCATGCTGGTCTCGAACGAAGTCGGACGCACCCGGGTATATGAGTTTAATCCTCGCTTTCCCTTCCGCGACCAGGTCGCTGCGCTGTTTCGCGATGTGCTGGCGCGTTACCCGGAAAGCCTGCAGGAGAAGCTGACGCGGAACCGCCGCCGACCACGTCGTAAAGGCAAGCCCTTGTGAATATCGCTGGCCTTGGTGTCAAGGAACTGGCGGCTCTCGTGTGCACAACCCTGGAACACCGCGGCATCGATGTGGTGTTGACGGGTGGCTCGTGCGTGTCAATCTGGACGCATAACGCCTATGCGTCGCTAGACTCGACTTTATAGCGCTCGGGCTGCATAGCAACCGGCAGATCGGCGAGGCATTGCGTAAAATTGGTTATTTCCCTCAACAGGCAAACGGCAGATATTTTCAGCACCCTGACACGGCTCTCAGAAATGGACCCCAGAATTTGGACAGCTCGATAAGTGCATTCCCGGGTTATGCCGCCAACATGACGGCGGATTCGTAGTACACGCTGTCCGGTGTCCGCCGGTCAAGCGCCTGATGCCGCCGCTCGCCATTGTAGAAGGCGAAGTAGCGACCCAGTGAGCGGCGCGCCGTCGCGATGTCGTCATAGGCGCGCAGATACACCTCCTCGTATTTCACGCTGCGCCACAGGCGCTCCACGAACACGTTGTCGAGCCAGCGGCCCTTACTATCCATACTGATGCGAACGCCTTCGCGCTTGAGAACGCCGGTGAAGTCGTCGCTGGTAAACTGGCTCCCCTGATCGGTGTTGAAAATCTCAGGAGCTCCATGATGGGCGATCGCCTCCTCCAGCGCCTCGACGCAGAAGCTGGCATCCAGCGTGTTCGACACCCGCCAGGACAGCACCCGCCGCGAGTACCAGTCTATAACCGCGACCAGGTACACAAAGCCCCGGGCCATCGGAATGTATGTTACATCGGTCGCCCAAACCTGGTTGGGACGATCGATCACGAGATCGCGCAGCAGGTACGGGTAAACCTTGTGCGCCTGGTTGGCCAGGCTCAGGTTGCGCTTCGGGTACCGCGCTGCCAGGTCCATGGTGCGCATCAACCGGCGGATGCGCTTACGGTTCACGACGTGACCGCGGTCCTCGAGCCAGTCTCGTATCCGGCGGCTGCCGTAATACGAGTGCTTGAGATGACAGCGGTCGATGAGCGCCATCAGCTCCAGCTCTTCGTCAGAAACCGGCTCGGGAACGTGGTAGAACGTGGAGCGAGGTAGATCCAGCAACTCGCACTGGCGAGTCACCGGCAGCGGATCCTTCCGGTCTACCATTTCTTTCCTCTGGGCCCGTGAATCCTTTCGAGCCCTCGCTCTAAAAAATCGTTTTCCATCGTCAGCCTCCCGATCTTGGCGTGGAGCTGTTCGACGGTTTCTTCGGAGGCCTCCGCTTTCTGTGCGCCTTTGCCGAACACATCCGGCGCACCGCTAAGCAGCTGCTTCTTCCAGTCAGTGATCTGGTTGGCATGCACGTCATACTTCTTGACCAGCTCTGCCATCGTCATATCGCCTTGGCAGGCCGCCAGGGCGACCTTGGCCTTAAATTCCGGCGAATGGGTTCGTCTCTTGCGTCTCACGGCTTCTCTCCAGAGCGTCGCGCTCATCTTGAGGGAAGCACCTATCGTCGTCCAATAGCTGTCCGGTCATTGGGGTCCACTTCTCAGCACCCGAAAGGCAATAATGACAGGAAAGGTACTGCCGTCTTTACGTCGATGGACGGTACGAAACCTTGCGCTCCCCTGTTTGCATTTCGGCGGTGCGCCGGCGCATCTCGTCTTCGTCGAACTCCGCCTGAATCGCGGGCGAGCGAAGCGCACGAAGCTCCTCTTCGCTGTAGCCCAGCTGCCTACAGGCGGCACGGTTGACCTCGAGGAAGCGAAAATCCTCAGCATCAATAACAGCCACCGCGTCATCGGTCATCGAGACCAATGCGCCAAAGACGCGCTGCCGCCAGTCAGCGTCCGAACGCTGCCGACGCTTGGTGAGATAGCCGTTCAACCGCGCAGCGACGATAGCCAGGAACTGACGGCCGGCCTCGTCGAGGGCCGCCGCAGCGCCGCCTTCACCCGCTACCACGGTCAGAGCCCCCACCGACTCTTCGTTGTCCTGCAGCGCTTTCCGGTAATACTCCTGCGGGGTGTGAGAAAGTTCGCTGAAGTCGGCAATCGTCTCGCCGGCGTACTAGATCCGGACCTTGACACCCAGAGCGCGCGCCCAGCCGTCCTGCAGGGTCGCCACCACATCGTGAAATAACTCTCGAGGCGGCAGACGCTCGTCCTCAGTCATGCGCACCACGCGGTGCAGGCTTGACTGTTCGGCCACGCGCCGAAGAAGTTCCACCTTCGTACGGCGCAGCACCCGCGTGCGAAAATAGTAGGCAAGTACCAACGCGACAAGGACAACCGCGACGAGCACTACTGCACCGCTAAGCAGAGGATTGGCCTGCACCGCCGCGGCAAGCAGCGCGGTATCCTCGGAGCGGGCATGGTTGGCACTGCCGAACATGCAGAATGCGGAAAAGCCGTAGAACCTGCACAGTCTGGACGTTAACGATCGCAGCGCCAGATCCCTCCCCCTGCACACACCGATCTCTCAGCCTAGGCAGCTTCGCTGCATTGGGCAATAGTAAATAAAAACGCCCCGACCATGGCTGATCGGGGCGCTGGGATTAAAGCCTGGCGATGACCTACTCTCACATGGGGAGACCCCACACTACCATCGGCGATGCATCGTTTCACTGCTGAGTTCGGGATGGGTTCAGGTGGTTCCAATGCTCTATGGTCGCCAGGCAAACTGGCTGGGATGACCGTTGGTCTTACTCGCACCGGCGATGCCGGCCACCCCAAGAAGGCGGTAGATCAAGCTGAGCCTCCGGACCGGTCCCGAGGCGCCCTTCCGTCTCCAGAAGAACTGACTTCAGTGCTTACACACCATGACTCGCCACAACACCCGGGAGCCTCGCTGGCTTCGTGGGGGGCCGCTCTCGCAGCCACCACCCAGCGCAAACAACCTGGATTATATGGTCAAGCCTCACGGGCAATTAGTACTGGTTAGCTCAACGCCTTACAACGCTTCCACACCCAGCCTATCAACGTCCTAGTCTTGGACGGCCCTTCAGGACCCTCAAGGGGTCAGGGAGAACTCATCTTGGGAGAGGCTTCCCGCTTAGATGCTTTCAGCGGTTATCCCGTCCGAACGTAGCTACCCGGCAATGCCACTGGCGTGACAACCGGAACACCAGGGGTTCGTCCACTCCGGTCCTCTCGTACTAGGAGCAGCTTCCCTCAATTCTCCAACGCCCACGGCAGATAGGGACCGAACTGTCTCACGACGTTCTAAACCCAGCTCGCGTACCACTTTAAATGGCGAACAGCCATACCCTTGGGACCGGCTTCAGCCCCAGGATGTGATGAGCCGACATCGAGGTGCCAAACACCGCCGTCGATGTGAACTCTTGGGCGGTATCAGCCTGTTATCCCCGGAGTACCTTTTATCCGTTGAGCGACGGCCCTTCCATTCAGAACCGCCGGATCACTAAGACCTAGTTTCCTACCTGCTCGACTTGTCAGTCTCGCAGTCAAGCGCGCTTGTGCCTTTACACTAACCTCACGATTTCCGACCGTGATTAGCGCACCTTCGTGCTCCTCCGTTACGCTTTGGGAGGAGACCGCCCCAGTCAAACTACCCACCACACACTGTCCCCGGCCCGGATAACGGGCCTGGGTTAGAACCTCAACATTACCAGGCTGGTATTTCAAGGGCGGCTCCACGATGGCTAGCGCCACCGCTTCAAAGCCTCCCAGCTATCCTACACAAGTAAGGTCAAAGTCCCGTGTGAAGCTGTAGTAAAGGTTCACGGGGTCTTTCCGTCTAGCCGCGGGTACACTGCATCTTAACAGCGATTTCAATTTCACTGAGTCTCGGGTGGAGACAGTGTGGCCATCGTTACGCCATTCGTGCAGGTCGGAACTTACCCGACAAGGAATTTCGCTACCTTAGGACCGTTATAGTTACGGCCGCCGTTTACCGGGGCTTCAATCAAGAGCTTCTCCGAAGATAACCCCATCATTTAACCTTCCGGCACCGGGCAGGCGTCACACCCTATACGTCCTCTTTCGAGTTTGCAGAGTGCTATGTTTTTAATAAACAGTCGCAGCCACCTGGTCACTTCGACCAGCCTCAGCTCAGGGAGCAAGTCCCATCACCAAAGCCGGCGTACCTTCTCCCGAAGTTACGGTACCATTTTGCCTAGTTCCTTCACCCGAGTTCTCTCAAGCGCCTTGGTATTCTCTACCTGATCACCTGTGTCGGTTTACAGTACGGTTCCTTCATGGCTGAAGCTTAGAGGCTTTTCCTGGAAGTCTGGCATCAACCACTTCGCTCGCGGGTCTCCCCTTGAACTCGTCATCAGCTCTCGGCCTCAGAATCCCGGATTTGCCTAAGATTCCAGCCTACTGCCTTAAACGCGGACAACCAACGCCGCGCTGGCCTAGCCTACTCCGTCCCCCCATCGCACCATGAAAAAGTACGGGAATGTTAACCCGTTTCCCATCGACTACGGCTTTCGCCCTCGCCTTAGGGGCCGACTCACCCTGTCCCGATTAACGTTGGACAGGAAACCTTGATCTTCCGGCGGGGAGGTTTTTCACCCCCCTTATCGTTACTCATGTCAGCATTCGCACTTCTGATACCTCCAGCAGACCTCCCGATCTACCTTCAACGGCTTACAGAACGCTCCTCTACCGTAAATGAACTCCAAAGAATCCACCTACCCGCAGCTTCGGTTACCGGTTTAGCCCCGTTACATCTTCCGCGCAGGCCGACTCGACTAGTGAGCTATTACGCTTTCTTTAAAGGATGGCTGCTTCTAAGCCAACCTCCTAGCTGTCTGAGCCTTCCCACATCGTTTCCCACTTAACCGGTATTGGGGACCTTAGCTGGCGGTCTGGGTTGTTGCCCTCTCGACGACGGACGTTAGCACCCGCCGTCTGTCTGCCGTGCTGCCACTCCTGGGTATTCGGAGTTTGCATGGGGTTGGTAAGTCGGGATGACCCCCTAGCCCAAACAGTGCTCTACCCCCCAGGGTGATACACAACGCTCTACCTAAATAGATTTCGAGGAGAACCAGCTATCTCCGGGCTTGATTAGCCTTTCACTCCGATCCACAGCTCATCCCCTAACTTTTCAACGTTAGTGGGTTCGGCCCTCCAGTTAGTGTTACCCAACCTTCAGCCTGGCCATGGATAGATCGCCCGGTTTCGGGTCTATTGCCTGCAACTATACGCCCTATTAAGACTCGGTTTCCCTACGGCTCCCCTAAACGGTTAACCTTGCTACAGACAATAAGTCGCTGACCCATTATACAAAAGGTACGCAGTCACCCGATCTTCAAGCCCCCTCTGCCTTGTTTAAGGGGTTGGTCATCGCTACGCGATGACAACCGCTCAACTCAGCTCGGACGGCCTCTTCTCACCACCGAAGCGGCTTGAAGATCGGGCTCCCACTGCTTGTACGCACACGGTTTCAGGATCTATTTCACTCCCCTCGCCGGGGTTCTTTTCGCCTTTCCCTCACGGTACTGGTTCACTATCGGTCAGTCAGGAGTATTTAGCCTTGGAGGATGGTCCCCCCATCTTCAGTCAAGATATCACGTGTCCCGACCTACTTGTCGCAAGCTCAGTACCACAGCGCAGTTTTCGCGTACGGGGCTATCACCCTCTATCGCCGGACTTTCCAGACCGTTCCGCTAACCGCACTGCTATCACTTGCAGGCTCTTCCCCGTTCGCTCGCCGCTACTGAGGGAATCTCAATTGATTTCCTTTCCTCCGGGTACTTAGATGTTTCAGTTCCCCGGGTTCGCCTCCATAGCCTATGTATTCAGCTAGGGATACCCAGCTTACACTGGGTGGGTTTCCCCATTCGGACATCGTCGGATCAAAGCTTGTTTGCCAGCTCCCCGACGCTTATCGCAGGCTACAACGTCCTTCATCGCCTCTGACTGCCAAGGCATCCACCGTATGCGCTTAGTCGCTTGACCATATAACCGAGGTTATCTGTCTACGACTCGCCACCGACCCCCTTTGCAAAGATCGGCAGCCACACACCTTCAAGGCCAAAGCCTCTCCAGTGTCGCCGGATGTTGTGACGCTTGAGTCACAGTATGTACAACTCGTTTTCCAGGCAGCGGGGAATTGAAACCCGCTACCAGGAACTTTGTTCTCAGGACCTGTCTTCCTACTCCAACCACACAGCAGCACCGTGTGATCAAAGTACGAAGCTTCAGTCCAGAGACTCAGCTTGATCTACCTTGTTAAAGAACAGTCCGGTTGCCAAAACCAGGAGCCAGAACACCCTCCCATCGGGATGCGCTCTCGCTGCTGACTTCGGTGATGCCATATAAAGATGGTGGAGCTACGCGGGATCGAGGGTCCGGCCTACCGGCCGCGGACGTCCGCGGTTCACCACCGCGTCCTCTACCAGCAATTCACCACTTCGTCCCACTAGCAAGTAGTGGTGGAGCTACGCGGGATCGAACCGCGGACCTCCTGAATGCAAATCAGGCGCTCTCCCAGCTGAGCTATAGCCCCACAGTCTTACCCGCTACCGCAGCTTCCGCGCCTGCCCTGTGCACCAAAACGTTTCTGGGCGAGGCGCCGTCTTGCGCCGTGTGCAATCAGCACACAAGCGAGGCGGCAACGAAGTCCAGGGGCGTTTTGGTAGGCCTGGGCAGACTTGAACTGCCGACCTCACCCTTATCAGGGGTGCGCTCTAACCAACTGAGCTACAGGCCTGTTTTGACTTGTCTGCTGCCCGTCTGGCGGCGTTATTTTTTTCGCTCGATCGGTCACGTGCTATCTGCACGCTCCCTCTCTCACTCAAAAAATGCCTTGCCAGCCGACCAGCATCCTGCGTCAAAACCCTCCGATTGACGGAGAGCCTACAGCCGCAAGCTCGGATTCTCGTGGCATCAAACCGTTTCAGACGAAAACAGATGTGTGAGCACTTATCAGGTGGCGCTCTTCGTTTAAGGAGGTGATCCAGCCCCAGGTTCCCCTAGGGCTACCTTGTTACGACTTCACCCCAGTCATGAATCACTCCGTGGTGATCGTCCCCCCGAAGGTTAGACTAACCACTTCTGGAGCAACCCACTCCCATGGTGTGACGGGCGGTGTGTACAAGGCCCGGGAACGTATTCACCGCGACATTCTGATTCGCGATTACTAGCGATTCCGACTTCACGGAGTCGAGTTGCAGACTCCGATCCGGACTACGAAACGTTTTGTGGGATTCGCTCACCCTCGCGGGGTTGCTGCCCTCTGTGCGTTCCATTGTAGCACGTGTGTAGCCCAGGCCGTAAGGGCCATGATGACTTGACGTCGTCCCCACCTTCCTCCGGTTTGTCACCGGCAGTCTCCTTTGAGTTCCCACCATTACGTGCTGGCAACAAAGGACAAGGGTTGCGCTCGTTACGGGACTTAACCCAACATCTCACGACACGAGCTGACGACAGCCATGCAGCACCTGTCACTTGATTCCCGAAGGCACTCCCGCATCTCTGCAGGATTCCAAGGATGTCAAGGCCTGGTAAGGTTCTTCGCGTTGCATCGAATTAAACCACATGCTCCACCGCTTGTGCGGGCCCCCGTCAATTCATTTGAGTTTTAACCTTGCGGCCGTACTCCCCAGGCGGTCTACTTATCGCGTTAACTGCGCCACCAAGGACTCAAGTTCCCCAACGGCTAGTAGACATCGTTTACGGCGTGGACTACCAGGGTATCTAATCCTGTTTGCTCCCCACGCTTTCGCACCTCAGCGTCAGTGTCGAGCCAGGAGGCCGCCTTCGCCACCGGTATTCCTCCACATATCTACGCATTTCACCGCTACACGTGGAATTCTACCTCCCTCTCTCGCACTCCAGTCGGCCAGTATCGGGTGCAATTCCCAGGTTGAGCCCGGGGCTTTCACATCCGACTTAACAAACCGCCTACGCGCGCTTTACGCCCAGTAATTCCGATTAACGCTTGCACCCTCCGTATTACCGCGGCTGCTGGCACGGAGTTAGCCGGTGCTTCTTCTCAAGGTAATGTCACGGCTTGCCGCTATTAACGACAAACTTTTCTTCCCAAGTGAAAGTGCTTTACAACCCGAAGGCCTTCTTCACACACGCGGCATGGCTGCGTCAGGGTTTCCCCCATTGCGCAATATTCCCCACTGCTGCCTCCCGTAGGAGTCCGGGCCGTGTCTCAGTCCCGGTGTGGCTGATCATCCTCTCAGACCAGCTATGGATCGTCGCCTTGGTAGGCCTTTACCCCACCAACTAGCTAATCCAACGCAGGCTCATCCAATAGCGCGAGGTCCGAAGATCCCCCGCTTTCCCCCTCAGGGCGTATGCGGTATTAGCTCGAGTTTCCCCGAGTTGTCCCCCACTACCAGGTAGATTCCTACGCGTTACTCACCCGTCCGCCGCTCTACTCAACCCGAAGGCCTTTCGCGCTCGACTTGCATGTGTTAGGCCTGCCGCCAGCGTTCAATCTGAGCCATGATCAAACTCTTCAGTTCAATCTTTAACCTCCACCCATTAAGAGCAGGAGGGTGGGTTTTCGCAGTTACCCGCGCTCACCCACAAATCTCGGCTCAGACACTCGAAATCAATGATTCATAAATGAATCGATGAGTCACTTGTGTCTGATAACTGTTACCCCCGAAGGGGCTAAGCAACCAGCCCAACAAGTGCCCACACATCTGTCTTCATCTGACTGTTAAGCAACTCGCCGCGGCGCCGGGCCGGGCGGTCCCGGCCAAGACCATGTCTCGACCGGGAGGCGTATTATACAGTTGGAAGCTTACCTGGCAAGCGATGATCCCATCTTTTTTTGTTCCGGCCCAGCCCCCCCTCAGGGCGCCTCGAACAAGTGGTATTTCTTCTTGCCCAGGCGCACCAGGTAAAAGCGCCCGTGAAGCGCCCGGGCGGCCGCGAAGCAGCCGGCGGGGTCAGCATTGTCTTCCCAGGAGAGGGGCTGCCCGTTAACCAGCACAGCGCCGCTGCCCAGCGCATCCTTTACCTGTTTGCCGGACTTCGCCATCCCGGCCTCCACCAGCGCCTGGGTCAGGCTGCCGGGGAGGGTCGCCCGGTCGAGAGCGCTTGCCGGCAGGCCATCGAGACGAAGCTGGGCAAAGTCCTCCGCCGACAGCATTGCCAGGTCACCCTCGAACAGGCAGCGCGTAATGCGCTCGGCCGCTGCCAGTCCCTCATCGCCGTGGACCAGCCGGGTCACCTCCCGGGCGAGGACGCCCTGGGCTTCCGGGCGACCCTGACGCCCGGCGTCGGCGCGCTCGAGGGCCTCGATCTCGGCAACGTCGAGAAAGGTAAAGAAACGGAGAAAACGGTAGACGTCGGCGTCGGCAGCACCCAGCCAGAATTGATAGAAGGCGTAGGGCGACGTCCGCGCCGGGTCGAGCCAGATGGTGCCGCTTTCAGTCTTGCCGAACTTGGTGCCGTCGGCCTTGGTGATGAGCGGCAGCGTGAGACCGAAGACCTGCTTGCCATGGAGGCGCCTGGCGAGATCGATGCCCGCGGTGATATTGCCCCACTGGTCCGAGCCGCCGAGCTGCAGGGTACAGTCATGGCGACCCGCAAGCTCGGCGAAGTCCAGGGCCTGGAGGATCATGTAGCTGAACTCGGTGTAACTGATGCCGGCACCCTCACGCTCGATGCGCTGGCGCACAGACTCCTTCTGCACCATGGCATTCACGGAAAAGTGCTTGCCAATGTCCCGAAGGAAGGTCAGGACATCCATGCCCTGGGTCCAGTCGAGGTTGTTCACCACCAGCGCTGAGTGCGGGCCGGCGTCGAAGTCGATAAACCGCGAGACCTGGTCGCGGATCCGGTCCACCCACCCGGCAATGACCTCGGGCGTATTCAGCTGGCGTTCCTGCGCCTTGAAGCTGGGGTCGCCGATGAGTCCTGTGGCACCGCCCACGAGAGCGATAGGCCGGTGGCCGGCGCGCTGGAAGCGCTGCAGGGTGAGCAGCGGCACCAGGGAGCCGATGTGCAGGCTGTCCGCCGTCGGATCAAAACCGCAATAAAGGGTGCGCATACCGCCGTCGAGCCAGCCCGGGAGCGCCTCCTCCCCGGCCAGCTGGAACAGGAGCCCGCGCGCGCGCAGGTCGGCGATCAATGCACTACTCATGACCCCTCACTGAAAAATGTCTGCTCACTGGAAGATGTCTGCTCACTGAAACGGCAATCCGGACGGGATGACGGCAGTGGATAACAAGAGGGCGCAAGATACCCCATCGACGATGGATTGCAACTGACCGACGAGCCCGGCATCCTGCGTTATACTCCGTGAGCATTATGGGCGGACTCAAGCCGATGCAGCTGAAAAAACCAGCCCGTGGCGCCACGCCGCTGGCCGCAAGATCCCGCGTTTCGCACCGCCATCTGCTGGCCGTGGCGGCGCTGACCATGGCTGTCGCTATCGTTGCGCTGGTGGCGCCGGGCGGCGATGTGGAAGCGAACCGGCCCCTGGATGCGGAGCTGCCGGACCCGGCGGAAGCGGCCGTGGAGGTCGCCGAGCGCGACCGCGACGCGGCGGGCGGGCCGGCGCCGACCCGGGAAGCCGCGGAAGTCGCTGCCGGCCCTGCTGCTGTCGATACCGGCCCCGAGACCGGGGAAACGACGCCAGCCTGGCGCGAGCTCATCGTACAGTCGGGCGACAACCTGTCCCTGCTCTTCAAACGCGCCGGCTACGGCGACCGGGATGTCTACCGCATTGTGCACACGGCGCCGCAGGGCAAGGCCCTGGAGCGCATCTATCCGGGCCAGACCATCGGCTTCCTCGCCGACGAGGACGGCGCCCTTGCCGCCGTGCGCCATGTGATCAATCCGCTGCAGAGTGTTGTCTACCGCCGCATGGACGGTGGCTACTCGAGCGAGCGCCTCGACCGGGAGCCCGAGGTGCGCCTTGCCTGGGCCTCCGGCGAGATCGACAGCTCCCTTTTCCTCGCCGGGCGCGACGCGGGCCTGTCCAGCAATCTCGTTATGGAGCTGGCCAACCTCTTCGGTGGCGTCATCGATTTTGTGCTCGACCCGCGCAAGGGCGACACCATGCACGTGCTCTATGAGGAGCTCTACCTCGACGGCGACAAGTTCGGCGACGGCAATATCGTGGCCGCATCCTTCACCAACAAGGGCGAGACCTTCAATGCCTTTCGCTATACCGACAGCGCGGGCCAGGCAAGTTACTACAACGAGACCGGCGTGAGCATGCGCAAGGCGTTCCTCATGGCACCGGTGGACTTCACGCGCATCAGCTCCAACTTCAACCTGAAGCGCCTGCACCCCATCTACAAGACCACCCGCCCGCACCGCGGTACCGACTATGCGGCCCCCCGCGGCACCCCGGTGTTTGCCTCCGGGGACGGCCGGGTAATCGAGGCCGGCTACACCCGAGCCAACGGCAACTACGTCTTCGTCCAGCACGGCGAGCGCTACATCACCAAGTACCTGCACCTGAACAAGCGCAAGGTCCGCGAGGGCCAGCGCGTAGTGCAGAGCCAGGTGATCGGCACCGTCGGCTCCACCGGCGCCGCAACCGGGCCTCACCTCCACTATGAATTCCTCGTCGACGGTGTACACCGCAACCCGCGGACCATCCACAAGCTGCTGCCCAAGGCCAAGGCCCTCGCCGCGGCGGAGATGCCCGCCTTCCGCAGCGCCATCGCCGGCGTCAGCGAGCAGCTCGCCCAGCGCCGGACGGAGACCCGCCTTGCCAGCGCCGGCGCTGTGAGCACCGGCAACGCCGCACCCTGATTCTCCGTGGCCCCGGCTTACTACCTGGGGCTTATGTCCGGCACCAGCATCGACGGCGTCGATGCCGCGCTGCTCGCCTTCCACGGTGACCGCTTTGAGGTGCTCGATACCCTGGGCCGGGCGCACCCGCCCGCGCTGAGGGAGGCCCTCGCAACCCTGTGCACGCCCGGTAACGATGGCCTGGACGCCGTCGGCCCCGTGGATCGCGCAGTAGCGCTGGCGTTTGCGGAGGCCGCGCTGGCCCTCCTCGAACGGCACCGGATCGCCCCGGCACAGGTCGCTGCCATCGGCTCCCACGGGCAGACCGTCCGCCACCGTCCGGGGGGTGAGGCACCCTTCACCCTGCAGTTGGGTGACCCGAACCTCATCGCCGAGCGCACCGCCATTACCACGGTTGCGGATTTCCGCCGCCGGGACATGGCCGCGGGGGGCGAGGGCGCGCCGCTGGCGCCGGCCTTCCATCGCGCCGCCTTCGCGGCGCCGGAGCGCCGACGGGCCATTGTCAACATCGGGGGTATTGCCAACGCCACGCTCCTCGACGGAGCAACGCTCGTCGCCGGCTTCGACACAGGACCAGGCAACACCCTGCTCGACAGCTGGGCCCGGCGTCACCGGGGCGCGGCCTACGACGCAGGGGGCGCCTGGGGCGCCGAGGGCTCGGTGCTGCCCGCCCTCCTCGAAGGCGCGCTGGCAGACCCCTTCTTTCAGCGCGACGGCCCGCGCAGCACCGGCCGGGAGTACTTCAGCGAGACCTGGCTGGACAGCTTGCTGGTGGGGGTGCCGGGTGCCGACCCGCGCGACGTCCAGGCCACCCTCGCGGCACTCACCGCCACAGGAATCACCCGAGGCCTTGCGCGCGCGGGCTTCCAGGCCGAGGAGGTCTATGTCTGTGGTGGCGGCGCGCACAACGACGACCTCATGCGGCGATTGCACCGGGCCCTGGCGCCGGCGTCACTCGCAACCACGCAGGCTCTGGGGCTGGATCCGGACTGGGTGGAAGCCGCGGCCTTCGCCTGGCTGGCGCGGGAGACTCTCGCCGGCAGGCCGGGCAATGCACCGGTGGTTACCGGGGCCGTCGGGCCGCGGGTGCTCGGTGGTATCTATCCGGCGGGCACCGGCGGTCGCTGGACAGCCTCAGATGGAGAATGAGGCCCCGCAGCCGCAGGTGGTCGAGGCATTGGGGTTATTGACGATAAAGCGTGACCCCTCGAGACCTTCGGCGTAGTCAACTTCAGAGCCGGCAAGGTAGGGAAAGCTCATCGGGTCCACGAGCACGGTGACCCCGTCGACCTGAATCGCGGTATCGTCCTCGGCGGCTTCTTCATCGAAGGCAAAGCCGTACTGGAAGCCCGAGCAGCCGCCGCCGGTAATGAACACCCGCAGCTTCAGCGCCGCGTTCTCTTCTTCTGAGACCAGCTCCCGCACCTTGCGCACGGCTCCAGGCGACAAAGAGATGCTGTTCGGGTCAAAGGCTGTGGCAACGGTCATTGGCGGTTTACGCCCCGGGGTTGTCGATGGTTTAACGCAGTATGCGAAGCCCTAGCATTCCAGTCAAGTATTACCCGCGCTCAGGGCAGCAGCCCCGGGTGAGCCAGGCCATTGGTTTCCGGCAGCCCGAGCATGATGTTCATGCACTGGATCGCCTGGCCCGAGGCGCCCTTCACCAGGTTATCCTCCGTGGCCATGACCACCGCCGTCTCCCGCCCCTGGGGCACCGCCACCGCGAGCTGGCAGCGGTTGGCGCCGCGCACCGTGCGCGTCTGCGGGTGCTGGCCCGCCGGCAGCACGTCGACGAACGGCTCGTCGGCATAGTAGTCCTCGAAAACCGGCTGCAGGTCCAGCCCGGGGGTCTTCAGACGGGCGAAGCAGGTCGCGTGGATGCCGCGGATCATCGGCAGCAGGTGCGGCACGAAGGTCACGCCCACAGGCCCGCCGGCGAGGTCGCCGAGGGACTGCTCGATCTCCGGCTGGTGCCGGTGGCCGGCCGCGCCGTAGGCTTTGAAGTTATCGCTCGCCTCCGTGAGGATGTTGTCGAGCTTTGCCTGGCGGCCGGCGCCGCTCACGCCGGAAGCGGCGCTGGCGATCAGCTGGTCCCGGTCGACAAGGTCACCGGCGAGGAGCGGCGCAAAGGCGAGCTGGATGGCCGTGGGGTAGCAGCCCGGGCAGGCAACGAGGCGCGCCCCCGCGATCGCCTCGCGGTGGAACTCGGGCAGACCGTACACCGCCTCGGCCAGTCGCTCCGGGCAGGCGTGGGTCTCGCCGTACCACCGGGACCAGATCCCGGCATCGCGCAGGCGGAAGTCGGCGGAAAGGTCAATGACCCGCGCGCCGGCGTCGAGGAGCGCCGGCACGCTGTGCATGGCGACATTGTGCGGAGTGGCGAAGAACACCACATCGCAGGCGGCGAGCGCGGCTGCAGCCGGCTCCGTAAAGACAAGATCGCAGCTGCCGCGCAGGTTCGGGAACAGGTCGTCCACCCGGCGACCGACTTCCCCCCGGGACGTGATGGCGACGACCTCGGCGCCGGGGTGCGCCGCGAGCAGCCGCAGCAGCTCCACGCCCGTGTACCCTGTGCCCCCGACGATGCCGACCCTGATCATTGTGCCTCCCGCGCGCCCGGTTGAAGCCCCGCCGCCGCGGGCGGCAGGCAAACTGCTATCATCGCACTTTTCACTGGTATCGGTCAGCGCCTTCGCCCAAGGAACCCGCCATGCTCTGGTTGCGTGCCCTGCACATCATCTTCGTCGTCTGCTGGTTCGCCGGCCTTTTTTATCTGCCGCGGATCTTCGTCTACTTCGCCGCCAGCGAGGACAGCGCGACCCGGGCGCAGCTGGCGGTGATGTCCCGTCGCCTGTACCGCTTCGTCACGCCCTTCATGGTGCTGACGGTAGTCTTCGGCGTGTGGATGATCGGCCTCGCCCCGGACTACTACCTGAGCGCTACCTGGCTCTGGCTCAAGCTCGCCGGCGTAACCTTCCTTGTCGTCTACCACTTTCAATGCGGTCGCTACGTCAAGGCCATCAACGCCGACTCGGACCGCCACAGCCATGTGTTCTACCGCTTCTTCAACGAGGTGCCGGTGCTGTTCCTCTTCGCCATTGTGTTCCTGGTGGTGCTGAAGCCCTTTTGATGCAGTCCCCTTGACCTGGCCCCTGCACCCGGTGCGGGGTTGTTGACGGGGAGGGCGAAGGCCCATAATTCCGCAACTCCCGGCTTCGAAGGAAGCCCGTCATTCCCCGCAGTGAGGACAGCATGGTCACATCGCAAGCCCTATTCGAGCGCGCCAACGCACACATTCCCGGCGGCGTGAATTCACCGGTACGGGCCTTCAAGGCCGTCGGCGGCACCCCGGTATTCATCGACCGGGCCGACGGCGCCTACCTCTTCGATACCGACGGCAACCGCTACATCGACTACGTGCTGTCCTGGGGGCCGATGATTATGGGCCACAACCACCCGGAAGTGCGTGAAGCCGTGGTCCGCCAGGCTGAAAAGGGCCTATCCTTCGGCGCGCCGACGGAGCTTGAGACGCAGCTCGCCGACCGCATCTGCGACATCATGCCGAACATGGACATGGTGCGCATGGTCAACTCGGGCACCGAAGCCACCATGAGCGCCATTCGTCTCGCCCGTGGCTACACAAACCGGGACAAGATCGTGAAGTTCGAGGGCTGCTACCACGGCCACTCGGACTCCCTGCTCATCAAGGCCGGTTCCGGCGCCCTGACCCTGGGCGTGCCGAGCTCCCCGGGGGTGCCCGCCTGCCTCGCCGAGCACACCATCACCCTCACCTACAACGACACCGAGGGCCTGCGCCAGTGCTTTGCCGAGCACGGCGACAAGATCGCCTGCCTCATCGTCGAGCCGGTTACCGGCAACATGAACTGCGTGCTGCCCAAACCCGAGTTCCTCACCGCCATGCGCGAGGTGTGCAACGAGAGCGGCGCGGTATTCATCCTCGACGAGGTGATGACCGGCTTCCGCTTCGGCCCCCACGGTGCCCAGGGCCACTATGGCATCGAGGCGGACATCACCACCCTCGGCAAGATCCTCGGCGGCGGCATGCCCGTGGGCGCCTTCGGTGGCAAGCGCAGGATCATGGAGCACATCGCGCCCCTCGGGCCCGTCTATCAGGCAGGGACGCTGTCCGGTAACCCCATCGCCATGGCGGCGGGGCTGGCGACCATGGACATCATCACCCGGCCGGGCTTCTATCAGCCGATTTTCGACCGCACCGCGCGCCTCTGCCACGGCCTCGAGGCCGCTGCCGACAGCGCCGGCGTGCCCTTCACCACCAACCACGCGGGCACCATGTTTGGCGGTTTCTTCACCGACGCGCCAAAGGTAGAGAACTACGCCGACGTGATGGCCTGCGATACGAAGACCTTCGGTCGTTTCTTCCACCGCATGCTGGAGCACGGCGTATACCTGGCCCCGGCCTCCTACGAGGCGGGCTTCATGTCTGCCGCGCACACGGACGAAGACATCGACAAGACCATTGAGGCCGCCAATATTGTGTTTCACATGATCGCGGCGGGGAGTTCCGGCGCATGAGTTTCAGCAGCCGCGGGCCCTACCCCACAACCCGCCTGCGCCGCCTCCGGGCCAGCAGCTTCGCCCGCGCGCTGGTGCGGGAAAACGGCCTGACCCCGGCGGACTTCATCCTCCCGGTGTTCGTTCTCGAAGGCAGCGGCGAGCGCGAGGCGGTGCCCTCCATGCCCGGCGTCGAGCGCCTCTCCGTGGACCTGCTGGTCGAGCTCGCAAAGGAGGCCCATGGCCTCGGCATCCCCGCCATCGCGCTCTTCCCCGTGGTGCCCGGGTCGCGCAAGAGCCTGGAGGCGGAGGAGGCGTACAGCGCCGACGGCCTCGCCCAGCGCGCCACGCGCGCCCTGAAGGACGCCGTGCCGGAGCTCGGGGTAATGACCGATGTTGCCCTGGACCCCTTCACCACCCACGGCCAGGACGGGATCATCGACGAGCACGGCTATGTGCTGAACGACATCACTAAAGCGGTCCTCGTGAAGCAGGCCCTATCCCACGCCGAGGCCGGTGCCGACGTGGTGGCCCCCTCCGACATGATGGACGGGCGCATCGGCGCCATTCGCGAGCTGCTCGAGCGCGAGGGACACGTGAATACGCTGATCATGTCCTACGCGGCCAAGTACGCCTCGAGCTACTACGGCCCCTTCCGCGACGCCGTGGGCTCCGCCGGCAACATCAAGGGCGGCAACAAGTTCAGTTACCAGATGGACCCGGCAAACAGCGACGAAGCCCTGCACGAGTGCGCCCTGGACCTCGCCGAGGGCGCCGACATGATCATGGTCAAGCCTGGCATGCCCTACCTGGACATCATCCGTCGGGTAAAGGATGAGCTCAAGGCGCCGACCTTTGCCTACCAGGTGAGCGGCGAGTTCGCCATGCACAAGGCCGCCTTTGCCAACGGCTGGCTGCAGGAAGAGGCGGTGATGCTCGAGTCGCTGCTGGCTTTCAAGCGCGCCGGCTGCGACGGTATCCTCACCTACTTCGCCCTGGACGCGGCCCGGGCGCTTCAGTCCTAGCGGTCCCGCCGGTGCGTCTCGCCGCCCTGCTCCTTGCCACTGCCGCCCTCCTCCCTCTCCCGGGGCGCGCCGAGTGCGGCTGCCTCTGGAAGGGCAGCTTTGCCGACGTGCAGGGACAGGCAGACCTGGTGGTCGCCGGCACCGTCACCCAGCGCAAGGGCAACTCCATCGATATTGCCATCGCGCGCACGCTGCGCGGCGAGGGCTGGCGGGAGCAGTTGCGGGTCTGGCTGCAGACCGGGGACTACTGCCGCCCGCCGGCGGAGGACTTCCCCGAGGGGAGCCGATGGGTCCTGGCCCTTGAGCGCATCGATGCCGTGCCCAAGGACGGTTTCAACGCCGCCACGCCGAACCAGAGCTACGGCCGCAAGGGCGACTATATCCTCTCGAGCTGCGGCGGCTACTGGCTGCGCTGGACCGGCGACGCTGTCACCGGCAACCTCGTCGATGCACCGCGCTGGGCCCGGGAACCGGAGATGACCCCGGTGCTGCTGGATGTGCTCGAGGCCTATGTCGCCGGCCGCATCGACCAGGCGCGGCTAAAGGAGGCGAGCCGGGAGGACCCGGCGCTGCGCGAGCTCATGCTCAACACCCGGCAGTTTCTCCTCCATGGGGACGCGGCGGAGCCGCAGTAAGCGCGCGACCCGCGCCCCTTGGTGCGCACTACCGGCTTTCGCCGCTTGATGCCTGCACTGACGCCCAGGTTGAGACAGAAAACGGCACGAGGTAGGTCAGGAACACCCGCGCACCTTCGCCGAGACCGGGTGCCCCGGGGAACAGGGTATCGCTCTGGTTGATCAGCGTGAGTACGGAACCGACCACGAGGCTGACCTTGAGGCTGCGTTTTACAATCCGGGGGTTAGCAGCGCTGCGCCAGCCGCCGGTCTGTGTTCCTGCTTTTGAAGTCCGTGAATGCCGCATGCCGCAGTTCCTCCTGAGCACCGAGCCCGGCGCCGGCAGGTTCAGACGCGCTCAAGCAACAGGGCCACGCCCTGACCCACACCTACGCACATGCAGCACAGCGCATAGCGTTCACCGCGGACTCCGAGCTCCAACGCCGCGGTCAGCGCGAGCCGGGCGCCGCTCATGCCCAGGGGATGGCCGAGGGCAATGGCCCCGCCATTCGGGTTGACTCGCTCGTCTTCATCCTCGAGACCAAGCTCCCTGAGCACCGCCAACGCCTGGCTCGCAAAGGCCTCGTTCAGCTCGATAACGCCGATATCCGCCAGGGAGACCCGGCACTTTTGCAGCAGGGCCTGCACCGCCGGCGCCGGGCCGATGCCCATGATGCGAGGGGGCACCCCGACCGCGCAGGCGCCCACGATGCGAGCCAGCGGCTCCAGCGCATGCACGCGCACCGCCTCTTCAGAGGCCATGAGCAGCGCGGCGGCGCCATCATTGACCCCCGAGGCATTACCCGCCGTCACCGTGCCTGACTCGCACACAATGGGCCGAAGGGCAGCGAGCCGCTCGAGGGTCGTCCCCGCGCGGGGGTGCTCGTCAACAGCCACTTCGACAGGAGCTCCCCTGCCTCCGGGGACCCGCACGGGCACAAGCTCCCTCGCCAGACGGTTCGTCGCGATGGCCCGCGCCGTACGCTGCTGCGATCGCAAGGCAAAGGCATCCTGGTCTTCCCGGCTGATCGCGAATTCCCTGGCGACGTGCTCGGCCGTCTCGGGCATCGAATCCGTACCGTAGAGGGCCTTCATCTGCGCATTAACGAAGCGCCAGCCGATGGTCGTGTCGAAGAGTTCCGCCTGGCGGGAAAACGCGGCCTCGGCCTTGGGCATGACCAGCGGCGCCCGCGACATAGACTCTACTCCCCCCGCGATAACGACGTCACTGTCACCGGCACGCAGCTGGCGGCTGGCCGCCGCCACCGCATCGAGGCCCGAAGCACAAAGTCGATTCACCGTGACACCCGGCACCGCGACGGGCAAACCCGCCAGCAAGGCGGCCATGCGCGCCACGTTCCGGTTATCCTCGCCGGCCTGGTTGGCGCAGCCGAGAATGACATCGTCGATGACCGACGGATCAAGAGGGCCACAGCGCTCGAGCAGGGCGCGCAGCGCCACCGCTGCAAGATCGTCCGCCCGTACTGCCGCCAGCGCCCCGCCGTAGCGCCCGATGGGCGTGCGGACGCCGCCGCAGACAAAGGCCTCCCTCATAGCGCGACGTCGTACGCGGCGTCGGTGCTAGCGGCCACCTCGTCGAGGGTGACACCGGGCATCAGGGCAGTGAGACAAAGACGCCCGTCGAGAAAGCGGAACACCGCGAGGTCGGTGATCACCACATCGACAGAGCCCGGAGACGTCAGGGGCAGATCGACCGCCTTTACGAGCTTCGGCCGGCCCTCGCGGTCGGTATGCGACATTGTGATGATGAGCTTTCGTGCGCCCTTTGCCAGATCCATTGCTCCGCCAACACCGAGCAGTGGTTTGCCGGGAACGGCCCAGTTGGCGAGGTTCGCCGCGTTATCGACCTGCAGCCCTCCCATGATTGCCACATCGACGTGCCCGCCCCGAATCATGCCGAAGGAATCGCTGGAGTCGAAGTAGCTGGCCCCCGGCAGCGCCGTGACAGGCACCTTGCCCGCATTGACCGGGTAGTCGAAGGCCCCGCCCGACGCGGGCTCCGGACCAACGCCCAGCATGCCGTTCTCGCTGTGCAGGACCAGCTGATGCTCCGGGGTAATAAGGTCCGCCACCAGCGTGGGGATGCCGACACCGAGATTGACAACGTCGCCGGGCTGGAGCTCGGCCAGCGCCATGCGCGCCATAGTCATGCGCGCCTCGCTGACCACCTTGCCGCTGCCGGCAACATCGGCGGACGTTCCCAAGCTCTCGAGGCTGAGTGGGTTTTGCACCAGATAGTCGACGAAACAGCCCGGCGTATGTATCTGATCAGGGTCCAGGGACCCGGTCGGAACGATATGCTCGACCTCCGCAACAACCACCTTTGCGGCGCTGGCGATAGCGGGGTTGAAGTTACGCTCGGTCATCCGGTACTGCAGATTTCCGGCCTCATCGGCGTGCCAGGCGCGGATGAAGGCCACATCAGCCTTGAGGCTCTTCTGAAACACCTGCTCCACCCCATCAAGTACTTTTACCGGGCGGGACCCCGCAAGCGGTGTGCCGGCTGCCGTCGGGGTATAGAACCCCCCGATACCGGCCCCGCCTGCGCGAATAGCTTCAGCGAGGGTGCCCTGGGGCAGCAGTTCCACCTCGAGATCGCCGGCCTGCGCAGCGGCCACCGCTTCGCGGTTGCTGGTAAGAAAGGAGCCGATAACCCGGTCGAGCTGGCCGTTCCGCAGCAGGCGCCCGCCACCGAGGCCGACTTCGCCAACGTTATTCCCGATATAAGTAATACCGCGAACGCCGGTTCGCTCGGCCAGGGCATGAACAAGGCTCACGGGGTTGCCCGTCATGCCGAAGCCGCCGACCATGAGGATGGCCCCGGGTTCGACGAGCTCGGCGGCTTGCTGAGCCGTGATGCATGGTTTCGGTTTCATGGACATTCAGCTCGCAAGCGTGGAAAGCGGCACCGGGGCCAGGCCCTGCCAGGCATTCTGGAGCATTGCCCTTATTTGCGCGTGCGTGACCGGCGCCGGATTGTTGATGGGGGTTTCGGTAGCCACGGCGGCTGCGCGGTCGAGGTCCTCCTCGCGGATACCGATCGCCGAGAGCGCCGTCGGGGCGCCGACCCGCCTGGCCAGTTCGAACAGCCCCTGGGCGGCATCGGCAACGCCAAGCGCCTCGGCAATACGCTGCGTGCCCTCTGCGGCGGCCTCCGCGTTGTACGCTACTGAATGCGGGAGAAGAATCGTGTGCGTCTCGGCATGGGGTGTATTGAAGGTCCCGCCAAAGGTATGACAGAGCCGGTGATGCAGCCCCGTGACGCCCGTACCCAGCGCACCGCCGGCGAGGCAGGCCCCGTAGAGGGCCTCCGAGCGCGCAGCGAGGTCGTCAGGCGCTTCTATGATCCGCGGTAGGGACCGGGCAAGCGCCCGGATGGCGTCCAGCGCCATGCTCGCAACGATCGGGTTGAGTGCATTGGACGCGACATTGACGACGGCCTGAGCCATGGCATTGAGCCCGCTTGGTCCTGCCAGCCCGGCGGGCAGCGTGAGCGTGAGCGCCGGGTCGTAGATCACGAGGTTCGGCACGACCCGCTCATCCCTGCCCGTCACCTTGCGCCCGGCCTCGGTGATGCCCCAGACATTGGTCATCTCCGACCCAGCGTAGGTGGTCGGAATGGCAACGTTCGGCAGGCCGGCCTTCAGCGCAAGGGCCTTGCCGAGACCCGTCGTCGACCCGCCACCGATGGAAACCGTGCAGTCCGCACCGAGGCGCTCGGCCTCTTTCAACGCGTCGGCTGCGGTCTCGGCCGGTACGTGCATCACAGCCTTGTCGTAAAGCCCTGCTGCCCGCTCTCCGAGCAACTCAACGACCGCTGTGCCATCCGCCGTCTGGTGCGGGGTCGCGAGGACCAGCGCGCTCGACAGCTTCAGCTTGTCGAGCTCCTCGGGAAGCCTCGCCAGTGCGCCGACGCCGAACACGATGTTCCACGGCAGTGCACGATAGGAAAAGTCGAGCATGTCACTTCCTCCCATGCGACCCACCGGCTCTGGAGGCCGGGGGCACTGAATTCTATTGCGGTCAGCTAAAGCCTCTAAGGTCCTGTCCGGCCAAACAGGATCGTGCCCTAGAAGCTGTAGCCGACGCTCACCCCGTAGGTCCGGACCGTTGTGTTATTAACCATGCACGTCAGATTGCCGTGGTGGTAACCCGCGTTTCCGGGTTGAGCCAGGTTCGCGGTGTCACTGGTGCGAAGCCCGACACAGAAGTGTTCATCCAGAAGGTTATTGGCGAACAGGCCGACCTTGAACTGCTCGGCATCGCCGAAGCGATAGACGAGACTGGTGTTCACGAGCGTGTAGCCATCCACTGTCAACGCCTGCTCGACCGGTTGCGTGGCGCTCGTCAGCGTTTCCGTCGCCTGTTCGTCCGTATAGCTGATGTTGGCCATCAGGGTGAGTACGCCGCTACCCACGCTGAAGTCCTGGGTGGCCAGCGCAGTCACAGACCACTCGGGAGAGCCCGCAAGGGGTGCACCCTCAATGAACTCGCTGTCGCTCGCATCCGTGACCTCGGTTTCCAGGTAGGACACCCCTAGCTGGGCAAAGAACCCAGTCTCGTTTGCGAACTTGAGATTGGCGTCGAAACCATAGCTCTCGGACTCTGGCGCGTTATCCAGCGTCGGAATGCCGCGGAAGGTAATGAACTGCTGCAGGTTTTCGTAGCTGTAGTAGAACAGCGCTGCATCGAGCTGCAGGCGATTGTCGAGATAGGTGCCCTTGAAGCCGACTTCCCAGGCATCCAGGGACTCGGGCTCGAGGCGGGCGTCCTCGAGACCCTGCTCCACATTGCCGACCGGGACCAGCGCATAGGCCGCGCGGATATCCAGCGCAGCGCCCTTGAAGCCGCGGGCAAAGCTGGCATAGAGCATGGAATCGTCAGCGAGCTGGTAGTCCAGCTTGACGGTGAAGCCCACATCGTCGTTCTCAAGCTTCTGCGACAGCTGCCGGGCGAGTTCGAAACCGTTCGCATCGAAAGCGGGCGTGCCCGGATTCTGCTCCGCCACCAGCGCGTTCACCTGTGCGGCATGAAGGGGTGTCGTGTCCGCAATACCAACCACCCGGGGCCGGGACGGCAGGTAATCACCTTCGATGGTTTCGTCGGACCAGCGCGTACCTACGGTCAGCGTCAGGGCCTCAGTCAGGTCGTACTCCCCCTGCGCATAAACCCCGACGTTCTCCCGGGTGTGATCAAGCTGAACATTGGGGAGTATGGCCCAGCCGCCGATGAGGTTGCTGCGTAAACCGGTGTAGGACTGTGACTCCTCGTCGAGGTAATAGATGCCGCCGATCCAGCGAAAATCGCCGTCACTCAGAGAGACAAGGCGCAGCTCCTGCTGAAAGGTGTCGCGGTCGTCCTGCTGCAGGTTGATCATCTGCCCAAGCTGGGCACCGTCCAGATCGTTGGTATTGGTGAACTGCAGGTTGTCGAAGGCCGTGATCGACGTGAAGCTCGCCCAGGAGAACTCATGGTTCAGCTTGAAGAACGCACCGTAGGTCTCGAGGTCTTCCCCCCCGACGTCCATGGCAACGTCCTCCCAGTCGGCGAAGGACGGATCCACCCCCGGCTGGCCCGGGCCCTGTCCACCGGCCGCCGGCGGCGGCACGGTGATACACGGAGTGTTATCGTCAAAGTCCTGCACTGAACCGGGATTAAAGCCGGCACACACCGCGCCGGAACCATCAGGGGAGCGGGTGCCGAGAACCTTGTACACGGAGCCGTTGTTCTCGCTCTGGCCGTAGTGCACGTTGAGCAGCGCGTCGGTCGCATCGCCGAGGCGCCAGAGCACCTGGGCCCGCAGGGCCTGGGTATCGTCGTCGCCGTATTCCTTGCCGTCATACTGGGACTCAAAGGCCCCGTCCGACTGATTCCAGACGCCGGCCAGGCGCATCGCAGCGTTGGCGCCGAGGTCAAAGCCGACCGCGCCTTCGAGGTTGACGAGTCCATAGTTGCCAAGCCGGGCGTCCAGGCTGCCCTGGCTGCCTGCCCCGATCTCCGGCCGGTTGCTGAAATAGGAGACCGCGCCGCCCGTGGTGTTGAGCCCGAACAGCGTATTCTGCGGGCCCTTCAGGACCTCCACGCGGTTCATGTCGAAGAGAGACGTCCTCGCGTGAAAGCCGCTGGTCAGGGTGATCTCATCGAAGTACTGGCCGACCGCGGGTGCCGCCGTGAGATGGATATCATTGGTCCCGACGCCCCTCAGGAAGTAATTGATGTTGGAACCGCTCTGCTGGCGCATGGACAGACCTGGCGTGAACACCACGAGATCGCTGGCATTGGTGATACCCAGCTCGCGCATGCTCTCGCCGGTGAACGCGGTGACGGCGATCGGCACATCCTGGAGCGATTCGCTGCGCTTCTGCGCTGTGACAATGACCTCCTCGAGCTGGGCCGCGACGGGGAGAACCTGCATGGACAGTGCTGCGGCAGCAACAGCACCAACGAAAGACGCACCTTTGAGCACGCGAACCTCCTGCTGAACTATTATTATCTAGTCAGGTGTTTGGGGTGTTTTGGGTGTTGAGGGCTAACCTTCTACCCAGCCTATGATTTTCATTACCTCGTCCTTGTTGGCTTCAATCTGGGGGGACATCATGACCTGAGTGCCCAAGGTCTCGTAGGGCTCGTTGCAGAGGAACGAGGGGTCATGGGACACCGTCGCCTCGAAAAGAGCGCCCGAGGGCGTGCGAACGTAGATGGAGTCGAAATACCCCCGATCCTTGATGTCTGAAAAGTCCGTATAGCCCAGGCCCTCCACGAAGAACTTGATCTTTTTCTGCGTCTCGGCGTCCGGACAGTTGTAGGCCATGTGGTGAATCGCGCCCTGGCCCACGTACCAGCTGCCCTGCTTCAGAGCGGGCTCGACAACGAAATCCGTGTAGGTGCCCGTGCCCCCCGCGCCCATCTCGTAGCGCTCGCGATTGCCGTCCCTGGCCACCTTCCGACAGCCCCAGGCCTCGACCATGAACTCTTCCATCATGTCCATGGACCAGGTGGAAACGCCGCAGGAGTGCGTGCCCCGGATCATGTTCTCCGGGGGCACGGGGCCGGCGCTGTAAGGCTTGCGGTCGTCATCCTCGATGCCGACCATGGCGTGACGAATGTTGTGCGGCGAGCGGAATTCCAGGCGCGTTTCTCCGAAGAACTCGCACTCGGTGACGTCAACGTCGTGGGACTCGAGGCGATCCTTCCAGTAGGCGAGCGAGGAGACCGGCACGGAGAGGTCCACATGACGGACCTGGCCGGCACCCTCCACGGCCTTCACGCCCGTGTGCGCCAGCGGAAACGTGGTCAGCAGCGTTCCTTCCTCGCCGATATCGTTGCCGTAGTAGAAGTGGTAGACCGGCATGGCGCCGTCATAGAAAAGCGTGCGCTTGACGCATTTCAAGCCCAGCACCTTGGTATGCCAGTCGAAGTCTTCCTGTGGATCCATCACGCCGATGGTGACGTGATGGTGATGATTCATGGCGATGCTGGGGCTTACGGGTTTCTCGATGGCCATCGTCTACTCCCTGATGCTGCGACGGATGTTGGCCGGTACTATTGGGTTAGTGCCGAATCGACACAACATCGCGGGGCGAATATGCTGATTGCACAATCTGCATATGCTAATCTGATTTCCGTAATTTATGATCAGCGCGGCTTTGCACAGAGGATGGCCCTCATGCCGAACGGCGACCTGGACTTCAAGGTGCTCGTAGTCTTTCAGACCCTCATGGAAACGCGGCAGGTGAGTACCGCCGCGGACCGTCTGAACATCGGTCAGTCCAACGTCAGCCGTGCTCTCGCCAAGCTGCGACAGCATTTCGAGGACCCCCTGTTCGTGCGCACGCGGCGCGGTATGGAACCGACGCCCCGCGCGGTGCAGCTGGCGAAATCAGTAGAGGAAATGCTGCACATCTATGAAAAATCCCTCACCGGCTACGGCAAGTTCGACCCCGGTACCTCCCACCGGATCTTCCACATCGCCGGGTCCGAGGTCGCGCACGTGCTCGGCCTGTCGCGCATCACCCGAACGCTGCTGGAGCAGGCGCCCTCGGTGCAGCTGCACGCCGTTCCTCTGGGCGTTAACGCCCTCGCCAAGCATCTCGAGACGGATGTCGACCTCGCCCTGGGCCCCTTCCCCAAGCTCTATGCAGGCATTCACGAGCGTAACCTGTTCACGGAGGATTACTCGTGCTTCGTGCGTCAGGGGCATCCGGACATCGGTGACTCCCTAACGCTCGAGCAGTTCGAGCAGGCGCAGCACATCGTGGTGAACGCGCGGCGCCTGGGGCACATTCATGAGCAGATCCAGAGCGAGCTACTGAAGGCGATCCCCGCCCACAAGCAGCGGCTCGTGACCTACAACTTCGTTACCGCGGCGCTGCTCGCGGAATCCACCGATTGCATTGTCACGCTGCCCACGGGCACGGCAAAGTGGCTGGGACGGGGGGCTCTTCGCGCCCTCGCCCCGCCCATCGACCTGCCCACCTTCGAGGTCAAGCTGTACTGGCATGAGCGTTTTCACCACGACCCGGCCCATGTCTGGCTGCGCGGTGTGATCCACGGCGCCCTGACCGGCGCAGAGCTCCAGGAGGGCAGCCCACGCCGCTGAGCCCCGACGCCTGTGCCCCTGCGCTGCGCTTGCCGACACGCAGCGTGGTGAGGCGCGGAGCTCAAAATCCGCAAAGCAACGCTCATTACTCGCCTACTATCCCAAATACGCATCGCGTTTATGCACCTCCTGCCATTGCCCACGAGGATTGCGGCACAGCAAGCTATCGCAGTCTGTAGCGCCTGTATGAGGGAGTGACACTG
This sequence comes from Pseudohaliea rubra DSM 19751, assembly GCF_000764025.1. Taxonomy (GTDB): domain Bacteria; phylum Pseudomonadota; class Gammaproteobacteria; order Pseudomonadales; family Halieaceae; genus Pseudohaliea; species Pseudohaliea rubra. Next base: position 114,782 of record NZ_KN234749.1, read on the forward strand.
CATGAACAAGGAACGCGACGACATCGAGCGCCTGACGGCGGCGTTCAATGCTGAATTGACGGACGAGAAGCGCAATCACGTCGTGGGTGCCAGTGGCGACGACCGGCCACGCTTCGAGCTGTACCACGCGGGGTTTTCCGTGTGCTCGCAGAAGGTGCGAGCGGTATTGGCCGAGAAGAAAATCCCCTACCTGTCCCACGAACTGTCCATCCTGAACAGCCGCGGGATCTACTCGGACAAACTGACCCCGGCCGAGAATTACTCGCCGAACTACGTTCACCTGCGGCTCCTCGGCGGCAGGGCGCGCGGCCTCGATCTGGCCAGTGGTTACAGTGGCCGCTCAGCGGTTGAGACCGAGGGTTTCGACGCCTGCGTCGTGCCGACCCTCGTGGACCACGCCCGGGGCCAGGTCATCGTCGACTCGAAGGTCATCTGCGAGTATCTCGACGCGGAGGGGACACCGAGGCTCATCCCGGAAGACCCGGCACTGAAACAGGCAGTTCTCGAGCAACTCGCTATCGTCGACGTGACACCGCAACCGGCCCTGCTCTACGGTGCTCATCCAGACGATGATCAACGGCCGGAGTTCATCAAGAAGGCCATGGCGACGTCCTATGATCTGAAGCTCGAGGCTCTGGAGACGCTCCTTGAGGCGAATCGTGAGGACCCAGAGCTGCAGGCGGCCTACAGCTGCAAGATCGCCAAGGAAAAAGCAGCCCGGGAAATGCTCGCCGACGGCAGCAAGGTCGTGGCCCTGCGCCAGGAAGCCCAGGCGATCATCCACGCGCTGGACGAGCAACTGGCAGCCAGCGCAAACCCCTGGGTCTGCGGTGATCAGTTCACCCTCGCGGACCTTGCCTGGGCCATCAATCTGTATCGCATGCAATGGCTTGGAGTGGCATCGCTGTGGAGGGACCTGCCGCGTGTTGAGCACTATGCCCGGCGTCTCTATAAGCGACCGTCGATCTGGTCGGCGGTTATCAAATTCCCGTCGCCCATGCCCGAATCACCACACACGGCGGATATCGAAATCCCCGAGTGGGCCGCCTGAGCACCGTAACAGGACGCACGACGGCCGGGCCCACAGCCAGAGCCAGAGCCAGAGCCAGAGCCAGAGCCAGAGCCAGAGCCAGAGAGGGGGAGGATAGACATGAGCAGACCCTTAAAACCGGGTGACAGTTTTCCCGTCAGGGCGTTTACGTTCCCCGGCGGGAAAAGTGAAACACTGACGTCGCTGCTTGGCGACAAAAAGGGTCTGGTACTCATGGTCTACCGGGGCATGCAGTGCGGCTACTGCAAGGCGCAGCTGGCAGAGTTCGACGCCTCCCTCGATGAGCTGGGCGAACGCGGCTTCGGCGCGCTCGCCGTCAGCATGGACACGGCAGAACGCGCCGCGCAAACGCAACAGGCCCTGCCCCGGCTCCCGGTGGCTTACGGCCTTGCGGAGAGCGACGCCAGAGCCTCCGGGCTGTTTCTGTCGAGCGCGCGCAAGGAGAGCGAAATGCCGGTTTTCTGTGAACCGGGGCTGTTTCTCGTGCGCTCTGATGGCACGCTGGAAGCCGCCTGGCTGTCGAGCCTTGCGTTTCCGCGGCCAACCGCGGTCGCAATCCTCCAGGCCATTGACCTTGTAGCGGGGGTCGATCCCTCCCTGCCACCACGGGGTAGCCGATGACACGTACTTCCTGGCTACGGGCTTCGCGACCAGCGCGAGGTGGCCCGGGGGCAGCCACACCGCTGCTCTTGATCTTGATTCTGCTCCCGCTCGCTCTCGCGACGGCTGCCGGCGGCGCGACGCAACAGGCACAGAAAGCGGGGTCACGTAGCCCGGAACAGCGGCCAAACTTCCTCTTCATCGTAGCCGATGATCTGGGTTTCACCGACATCAGCCGGCTGGGCAGCGAAATCCCGACGCCGCAAATCAACGCCATCGCCGACCAGGGGATTCTTTTCACGCGCTTTTACACCTCCGCCATGTGCTCACCGACGCGGGCGATGCTGCTTACCGGGGTCGATCACCATCGCGCCGGGCTCGGCAACATGGCCGACCTGCTCAGTGCCAACCAGCGCGGCAAGCCCGGTTATGAGGGCTACCTGAACGATCAGGTCGTCACGGTACCGCGCCTGCTGAAGGACGCGGGCTATCACACCTACATGGCGGGCAAGTGGCATCTGGGGATGGCGGAGACGCAGACGCCGACGGCCAGGGGTTTCGAGCGCTCCTTCGCGCTCATGGACGGCGCTGCGAGCCACTTCGCGGACATGGCGGGGGCGACCACCTTTCATCCGCGTGCGATCTATCGTGAAGATGGCGAGCTTGTCGAGGCACTACCGGCCGATTTCTACTCCACGCGCTTTTACACCAGCCGGCTGATCGACTATATCGATGCCGGGCTGGACGACGGCAAGCCCTTTTTCGCTTATGCAGCGTACACGGCGCCACACTGGCCCCTGCAGGCGCCCGACGACGTTAGGGACAAGTATGCATCACGCTACGATGAGGGCTACGATCAGCTTCGTAAACAGCGCTTTGCGAGACTAAAGGCACGCGGCCTTCTGCCCGAAGGCGCCGAAGACCCCGGGCGGACCGCGTCCGTACCGCCATGGCAACAACTCTCAGCACAGGACAAGGCTCTGGCGGCGCGGCAGATGGAAGTCTATGCCGCCATGATCGACGATCTGGATGCCAACATAGGCCGATTGCTGGCTTTTTTGCGAGAGCGCGGTCAACTAAGGCACACGTTTGTGGTGTTTCTGTCCGACAATGGCGCCGACGGCTTTTCCCTGGACCGGGCACCGCCACACATTGCCGACCACGCGCAGCACTTTGATCAATCCTTCGACAATATCGGCCGGGCGAATTCCTTTACCTTCGTCGGCGCCCGGTGGGCTGACGTCAGCGAAGCCCCGTTTCGTCTTTATAAAACCATGCCCAGTGAGGGCGGGATCCGCTCACCCGCCGCAATCCGCTATCCCATGGCCGGCGGCCCCGCGGGGATGATCAACGCGCACACAACGAGCGTGATGGACCTGGCGCCGACCGTACTTGAGCTCGCCGGCGTACCGCACCCGGGCGGGGAAGGCGCTGACGAACCCTACGCCATGGACGGTCGCTCCCTCGTACCTATCATCAAGGGACATCAGGACGCGGTACGCGATGCGGCCGACACCCTGGGTATCGAGCTGGCCGGTCGCCGGGGAATCATCAAGGGCCACTGGAAGGCCCTGCATATCCCGCCGCCGGCCGGCAGCGGCCGCTGGGAACTCTTTGATCTGGCGACGGACCCTGGAGAGCAGCTGGATCTGGCAGCGCAGCGACCGGAAAAGCTGGCCGAGCTTATCCGGGACTGGGATGCCTATCAGGCCGATGCGGGCATCGTGTTACCCGAGCGCGGCGCACGGCTCAGACGGTGACTACGGCGGCGGCGCACTGAGCGTTGCCGGCTTCGACAGCGCGCGCTCTCCCAACGGGCTCACCTGGCTCGCCAGCGACGCTTCTCACCGGGGCCCGCGACCAACTCCATCAGCTCGTCGAGCATGCGCAGGGACAGGCCCCAGATGCGCCGGCCTTCATAGAAGTAGCAGGGAAGCGTCAGGGAGCGGGACTTACGCTCCCAGACCATGGTCTCCCGATTGTCAGTGTCGAGGAGGAATTCCAGCGGTACCCAGACAACCTCGGCCACTTCGTGGTTCGGGGCGAAGGTGACGTCCCGGCGCAGGCGGAACACGAAAGGCGTAACCGCCATGCCCAGGCCGCGAATCCGGGAGCGGGCATTCACCTCTGACAGGCGGCCCACGCATTCCCCCGGGTCGAGGACCAGGCCCACCTCCTCCTCCGTCTCGCGCACCGCTGTGGCGAAGCCGTTGGCATCGATGCGCTCCATGCGCCCTCCGGGGAAGGCCATCTGTCCGGACCAGGGGTCTCCGGGACGCTCTGCCCGGCGGATCATCAACACGCAAAGCTCCCCCTCGCGCACCTGGAGCGCGAGTGCGACCGCGCAGCGCTTCATAAAGGGACGCAGGCGGTGGCGCTTCGGACGGTGGTCGGCGAGGCGGGACTCGACGAGGTTGAGGAGTGCGACAGACACAGGGCCGGGGGCGTTGAAGGTTGCGCCCGATTAAGCCAGCCGCAACGCGCTTAAGCAAGCTGCACGCCTACAAGCGCAGGCCCCTTCGCAGGTAAACTGGGCGCCCCCCGACCGGGCCCGCCAGGGCCCCCGCTCTGGAGCCCGCCGTGAACGCCCCCGACACCCTTCTTACCCTTGAGGATCTCACCGTGAGCTACCGGGCCCGGCCCGTGCTCCGCGGCCTGTCCCTCAGTATCCGCCGCGGCGAGCAGTGGGCCGTCCTTGGGCCCAACGGCGCGGGCAAGACCACCCTCGCCCGCATACTGACCGGCGAGCTCGGCCACTACAGCGGCACCGTGGGGCGCCCGGACGCCCTCGCCCGACGCGGTATCGCCTATGTCTGCTTCGAACGCGCCCGCGCCCTGGTCGACCGGGACCGCAAGCTGGACGTCTCCGAGTTCAGCGCCGACGCCCGGGACCCGGGCACCCGGGTAAAGGACCTGCTGCCGGCGACGGCCGCGCGGGAGCGCTGGGTCGAGCTGCTGGGCCTGGAGCCGATCCTGGAGCGCGGCCTGCGCTACCTGAGCACCGGCGAGTTGCGCAAGGCCCTGCTCGCCAGCGCCGTCCTCCAGCGGCCGGGGCTGCTGATCCTGGACAGCCCCCTGGATGGCCTTGATGCCGAGAGCCAGCGCAGGCTGCACGCCGCCCTCGACGCCCTCCTGGCGAGCGACCAGCCCGTGCTCCTCCTGGCCCGCGACCCGGCGGACCTGCCCGGGGGCATAAGCCACGTGCTGCTCCTCGACCAGGGCCGCGCCACGACCATCGGCCCACGCGATGCGGTGCTCGCGGCACCGGAAACCAGCGCTCTCATGCTGCCTCCGCTGCCGCCCCTCGGCGACCTGCCCCCGCCCGCGCCGGGGGCGCCGCGGGCACCGCAGGACGCACCGCTCATCGCCCTGCGCGATGTGGCCGTGCGCTTCGACGATACGGCGGTGCTCGCGGGAGTGCACTGGACCTTCGACCACGGCCAGCACTGCGCCATTGCCGGGCCCAACGGCTGCGGCAAGTCGACGCTGCTGGGGCTCATCACCGGTGACAATCACAAGGCCTACGGCCAGGACGTGACCCTCTTCGGGCGCCGCCGCGGCAGCGGCGAGAGCGTGTGGGATATCAAGCGGCACTTCGGCCAGGTGGACACGCAGCTGCAACTGACCTTTGCCCGCGGCATGAGCGTGGTGGAGGTGGTGACCTCAGGGTTCTTCGACAGCATCGGCCTCTACGATGACTGGGGCGATGGCCAGCGGGCGCTGGCGGAAGCCTGGCTCAAGGCCCTGGCCCTCGACGAACTCGCCTCGGCGCGCTTCGACGACCTCTCTTTCGGCCTGCAGCGCATGGTACTGCTGGCCCGGGCCATGGTGAAAGGACCACAGGTACTGGTGCTCGACGAGCCCACGCTGGGCCTCGACGCCTGGCACCGCCGGCTGCTGCTGCGCGCCGTAGACCACGTAGCCGCCGGCAGCGACAGCCAGCTGCTGTTTGTCAGCCACTCCGCCGGCGACCGGCCGGCCTGCATCAACCAGCGGGTGGATTTCATACCGGGAGACGGGGCCTTCACCATCGCGGTCACGAACAGGCCCGGCTGACACCTCGCAGGTGGGAGCAGCGTCTTCGCCGCGACCGGCTCGCGGTCCCCGGCGGCCGTCGGGTCTCTCCCCGACCGGGCTCGCCGCCTGCAGAAGGCAGGGTCTCAGCGGGTGAAGGGCGCCAGGGCACTGCACTCACTGCCCTGGCAGTAGAGCAGCCCACGCTCCGCGAAGGCCTTCGCCTGGGCCGCGTCGCCGGCCGCCGCGTGGGTCCGCGCCAGCTCCAGGTAGAGCGCACCGCGGACCGGATCGAGACGCTGCGCCCGCTCCAGCAGCGCCAGGGCGCGCTCTGTTTCGCCGCTCTCGCGGGCGTCGCGTGCCCGGGCGAGGAGGTCGGCGACCGCATCCGTCGCCGGCGCCACCGGTGGCGGTGCCGGCGCGGGCACCGGCCGACCGCTCTCCCCGGGGGGCGTGTCCACCGGGGCCGGAGTCTCTCGCGGCGGGCTCCCCGCACAGGCAGCGAGGAAACCGGCCAGAACGAAGACCAGCAGCGAACGCAGACTCATGATTCATCTCCAAAAAGGCGCTGGAACCAGTCGCGCACCGGGTTGCCAGGGCGGGCGCAGGCACGGGGACCCTCGGGCTCGCTGCCATCGATGAAGGGTAGCAGCCGGGCGCCCTCGCAGCCCTCCCGGCTCGCAAGGCCCGTGGCCTCGTCTACCCAGTGCAGCGACACTCCTCCGGGCATGCGGTAGGCGAGGGGCCGACGCGCCGCCGCGGCCATGAAGTCCGACCAGATCCGCCCGGCGCCGGTGGCGCCCGTGAGCCCGGTCGCGAGGTTGTCATCGCGGCCGATCCAGCTCACGGCAAGCAGGTCACCGGAAAACCCCGCAAACCAGGAATCGCGAAAGCCATCGGTTGTGCCCGTCTTGCCGGCCACCGCAAAATCCCGCGGTAGCCGGCGGTAGACCGTGCGCCCAGTGCCCTCGCGTACCACCGCACGCAGCGCGTAGTGCAGCAGGTGCACGGCGCGCTGGTCCACGCGCCGGTCGTAGGCCAGCGGGTAGCGCTTCAGCGGCTCGCCGCGGGCATCGACGATATCGCGAATGCTGCGCAGGGGCATGCGGAAGCCGCCGGCGGCGATAGCCTGGTACATCCGCGCGAGCATCAGGGGTGAGTACTCACCGACACCCAGCGTCACAGCCGGCAGGGCAGGCGCCTCCGGCAGGCCCAGACGCTCGAGCATGTCGCGCACCCGGCCGATGCCAAGCTCAAGGCCCAGCCGGGCCGTAGCCACGTTGTAGGACTGGGCCAGCGCCTCGTGCAAAGGCACCTCGCCGTGGAAGCTCTCGTCGAAATTCGCAGGCTCCCAGACCTGCCCGCTCTTGCCCTCGTGACGCAGCGGGCTGTCGTCGAGGCGCGTGGCGAGCGTGTAGCGCGCCGGCTGTTCCAGCGCAGCCAGGTATACCGCCGGCTTGAGCAGGGAACCCGCCGGCCGGCGCGCATCCAGCGCCCGGTTGAAGCCGGCGTAGCGGACCTGCCGGCCACCGACGAGCGCCGCGACCTCGCCCGTGTCCACCCGGGTGACGATGCTCGCCGACTCCAGCTCATGGTCCAGCCCGTTGAGCACAGCGCCCGTGCTCCGCTCCAGCTGCCGCTGCAGGATCGGGTCAAAGGGCGTGAAGATGCTGAGGCCCAGGGTCTCCAGGTCCTCCGCCCGGTACTCTTCGCCCAGCTGCCGGCGCACCAGCTCAAGATAGGCGGGGAAGGCGTCGCGCACCCGCGACGCCCGGTTCACCCCCAGGGGCATGGCCCTGGCCACCGCCGCCTGGCCGTCGTTGATCACCCCGGCCTCGGCCATCTCATCAAGCACCAGGTTGCGCCGCTCGGTCGCCCGCTCGGGGTTGCGCAGCGGGTTGTACAGGCTCGGCCCCTTGATCATGCCGATAAGCAGCGCCTGCTGGTGCAGGCCGAGCCGGGATAGCGGCGCCTGGAAGTAGTGCCGCGCCGCCAGCGCGAAACCGTGAATGGCCCGCGGCCCCTCCTGGCCGAGGTAGACCTCATTCAGGTAGCTCTCGAGGATTGCCTCCTTGCTGTAGTGCAGCTCCAGCAGCACGGCCATGGCGATTTCTGTGAGCTTGCGCACGATAGTGCGCTCCGGGGTAAGGTAGTAGTTCTTCACCAGCTGCTGGGTGATCGTGCTGCCCCCGGCCACCACTCGACCGCTCTGCAGGTTGGAGAAAAAGGCTCGTGCGATGCCGGTGATAGAAAAGCCCCAGTGCTCGTAGAAGCGCCGATCCTCGACAGCCAGCAGCCCGGCCAACAGCGTCTCGGGCACCTCGCCCAGACGCACCAGGATCCGGTCTTCACCATGGGATGGGTAGATGCCGCCGATCTGCAGCGGATCCAGGCGCATGAGCGGTACGCTCTCGATTCCGCTCTTCAGCGAGGAAACCCGCTCCCCGCTTATGACCAGGCGCACGCCCCGGGCCGGCTCGCGCTCGCTGGGGAAGTCAAAACCGTGGGTATAGATGTCGAAGACGCTGCCATTGCGCGAGTACTCCCCGGGCGCCCGGGCGCTGGTCACAGGCCGGTACCCGAGCAGTTCCAGCTCCCAGGCGAGATCCTCTGCCGCCAGCGGTGTGCCCACGTACAGTTCCAGAGGCCGCGCATACACTTTGGCGGGCAGGGCCCACATGCGATCGGAGAAGGTCGCAGTGATCCGCGCATCGAGCATGATCACACCCACGCCGGCAAGGAGCAGGAGCACGGTGGCGAGTTTGAGCAGCGGCCGGCGGGTTTTCGTCATGGGCGGCGAGTTTACCTTATCGGAGGTTTGACTTCGGGGCTTCGGGGGCTTCGAGGTGCCACTAGTCCCGGCCCGGCCGGTGGGAAAAGGGGTGCCGGGACCGCAAAAACGCCATCCATGGCAGCTCGACAGCGGACATCCATGTCCGCTGACGCCCCGGCACCCCTTTTCCCACCGCCCGAGCCTGAGCCGTACCGACGACAGAGGCAGCGGTTACAGCGGCGCCAGAACAATTCGGGCATTGCAGGAAACACTGCGGCGGTAGGGGCGGGCGTGGTAGTAGGGGGTTCCGGAACGTGCGAGGCATGGATGCCGAGCCCGAGCTGCCATGGATGGCGCTTTTGCGATTCCGGAACCCCCTACTACCACGACCGACCCGGCTCAGCTGGCACCCCGGAATCACCGCCCGGGCCGATGTTACTGGCACCCGAACGCACACTAGTGGCACCGAAACAACCGGATCAGGATAATGGCCAGCTTTGCGGCAGGAATACGGATCGACGATGAAAAAATACCGGGTCTACGGCATGGGAGCGGCGCTCCTCGATACGGAAATCAAGGTCAACGACGACGAGCTCGGCAGGCTTGGCGTCGACAAAGGGCTCATGACCCTGGTTGACCAGGCGCGGCAGGGCGAACTGCTCGACGGGCTACGTGGGCACCTGATCAAGGCCAACCACGCCAGCGGCGGCAGCGCGGGCAACAGCATGATCGCCACAGCCCAGTTCGGCGGGCCGACCTTCATGAGCTGCAAGGTCTCCGGCGATGCCGACGGCGACCTGTACCTGGCCGACCTCGAGGCCGCCGGCGTTGACCACCCGCTTCGCGGCGAGCGCTGCGGTGGCACCACCGGCAAATGCCTCGTGCTGATCACCCCGGACGCCGAGCGCAGCATGAACACCTACCTGGGCGTTTCCGAGACGCTGTCCGTCGACGAGCTCGACCCGGAGGCACTGGCTGCCTCCGAGTACCTGTACATCGAAGGCTATCTCGTCACCTCGCCCACAGGCCGGGCCGCCGCCATCCGCGCGCGGCAGCTGGCCGAGGCGGCGGGCGTTAAAGTGGCCCTCAGCTTCTCGGATCCCGGCATCGTCGAGCACTTCCGCGACGGGCTGGCCGAGATGGTCGGCGACGGCGTGGACCTGGTCTTCGCCAACGGCGACGAAGCCCTCACCTGGACCGGGGCAGACAGCCTGCCGGTGGCCGTGGAGCGCATGAAGGCCATGGCAAAGCAGTTCGTCATCACCCGCGGGGGCGACGGTGCGCTCTGCCACGACGGCCACGAAGCCCACGACATTCCCGTACATAGAGTGCACGCCGTGGACAGCAACGGCGCCGGCGACATGTTCGCCGGGGCCTTCCTCTATGCCATCACCCGCGGCGAGGACTTCCCCACCGCCGGGCGCTTTGCCAGCCTGGCGGCCGGCAAGGTGGTGTCGCAGTATGGGCCGCGGTTGCCGGCCGGGGATTACGCGGCGCTGCGGGCGGAGTTTTTCGGCGACTAGCATCGGCGACTAGAACAGCGCGTACTGCGCCTCCACCACCTCGGCAAAGGACATCCCCAGCGCCTGCAGCATACCGTCGGCCACCGGCGCGAGCTGGCGGTCCACGTAGTGCTGGTAGTCCAGCGGGGCGCGCGGGTCGTCCGCCGGCTCGGCGCCCGCGGTGGTGATCACGTAGCGCACGGCGCCGCCGCGGTGCGGCTTGCGCAGGCCCCGCTCCACGGCC
>NZ_KN234750.1:0-107962 GCF_000764025.1 Pseudohaliea rubra DSM 19751
CTTGGCCACCGCGCGGCCCTGACGGGCTCTGGCCCAGGGAGAGCCGGCGGTAGCCCGCTCCAGGGCCACGAGACGCTCCCGGCCCCGACCGCCGGCCATGCGGGCAAGGCCCATGCGGCGACCCAGCTCCGCCACCCGGTCGCCGGCGGTGAGCGCACTGCCCTGCAGTTTCGCGCTGTCGTCGTCTTCCCGGTAGCGCACGATCACCTCGCCCGGTACCAGGGCCGGTCGCGGCGCCGCCGCTACCGTCGCGGCGCTGCCGATAGCGAGCGTGTAGTTGGTGGCGCCATCGAAGGCCGAGACGTTCACCGTGTAGCGACCGTCCGCGGGGACTGCCACCTGCTCCAGCTCGCCGAACTCGATGGAGAAGTCGACGATAGCGCCGCTGTCGTCATAGAAGTAGAGATCAGCGTCCGCCTCCTGGTAATCGGCGACCAGGAGCGTGATCGACTGGCCCTCAAAGAGAGCTACGGCGAAGAAGTCCTCCGGATCCCCGCTGACTTCGGAGCGTCCGTCGGCGCCGGTGCCCGGGAGGTTCACGTAGCCGCCAATGGTGACGGGATTGCCCACCGACTGTGCCTCGGCGCGGCTGTCGTTGGCGCGGTAACGATTTGCCGGGTCATTGGTGTCGGAGTCCAGGACCTGGTTAACAGAGGGCATCAGGCGACCGCCGAGGCTCACCGGGCGGGCGGCCTCCCGGGGCTGGACGTTCACGGTGATGCTGTCGCTGGCGTCGGCCCCGTCGTCGTCGGTGACCGTCAGCGTAAGGACCACCTCGTAGCTGTTCGACGAGAGCGGAGCGGTGAAGCTGGCCTGGGGGCTGTCGGCGCCGTCGAGTTCCAGCTCCGGGCCTTCGCTGACGGTCCAGGCCCAGCGGCTGATACTGCCGTCCGGGTCGCTGCTGCCACTGCCGTCGAGGCTGATGAGATCGCCGGCAGTGGCGTCCTGGTCCGGACCGGCCACGGCAGTGGGTGCCTGGTTCACCGGCGCAGGGTCTGGTGTCGGCGCCTCCCCACCACCACCACCGCCGCCGCCGCAGGCGGCGAGCAGCGCCGCGGCTGCCAGCAGCGCGAGGGTGCCCCGGCTCGATACCCGTATCCTCATACCTGCTGTTTGCCCTTCCCAGACCGCCCGCCGGCCACTATAGCGTTACGGAGCAGCGAGGAGAATCTTGCCCATGTGCTCGCCGGACTGCATGCGTTCCTGGGCCGCCTCGGCCTCGGCCAGGGGATACTCGCTGTCGATCACCGGGCGCACGGCGCCGCTGTTGAGCTTCGGATAGACCGCCTCGCGCAGTTCCTCCACCATGCGCGCCTTCTGGGCGAAAGACTGGGCGCGGAGCGTGGAGCCGGTGAGCGTGAGACGCTTGAGCAGGAGCGGGGCGAGGTTCAGCTCCGTTTTCGGTCCCCGGATAAAGGCGATGGAAACGAGGCGCCCCTCCGGCGCCGCGACGTTCAGGTTTTTTTGTACGTAGTCGCCGCCGACCATATCGAGGATCACGTTCATGGCGGCTTTCTCGCCAGCGGCCTCCAGGGCCGCCTCGAAGTCCTCCTCCCGGTAATTGAAGGCCCGGGTGGCGCCGAGGGCCTCGAGGCGGCGGCATTTCTCCGCCGTGCCCGCGGTGCTGTAGACCGTAGCGCCCAGGGCGGCGGCAACGGCAACCGCCAGGGTGCCGACACCGGACGCCCCACCGTGAATGAGTACCTTCTCCCCAGCCTGCAGCCTGCAGCGCTGGTACAGGTTGTGCCAGAGTGTGAGCAGTGCCTCCGGCAGGGCTGCCGCTTCGGCGAGGCTGTAGCCTGCCGGCACCGGCAGGCACTGGCCGGCGGGGGCCACGGCGACGTCCGCATAGCCGCCCCCGTGAGTCAGGGCACAGACCGGGTCTCCGGGCGCCCAGCCGCTGACGCCCTCGCCGCAGGCGAGGACGGTACCGGCGACCTCGAGGCCGAGGATCGGCGAGGCGTCCGCCGGTGGCGGGTAGAGACCCCGGCGCTGCAGGAGATCGGCGCGGTTGATGCCCGCCCGGGCGACCCGGATGAGAACCTCGCCGGCCCCGGGAGCGGGACAGGCATCCTGCTCGAGGACCAGGCTGCGCGCGTCGTCCTCAGCGATGGCGATGTAGTGGCGGTGAGTGGGTAGGGTGTCGTGCATGGGCTGCTCTCGCTCAGGTGCTCGCTGTGCAGTTTAACGCTCTCAACGGGCTTGCTACCCTTGCAGCTGTTGTGGGCATTGTAAACACCGGGCCCGCGACACCCCCGCAGGCACGCACTGGAGATTGCCGTCCATGCTCATAAGAAAAATCAAGCACAGCCTCTACTTCGCCCTGGTCAAGGTCCTCGTGGCCTTTGCCCCGTCTGTTTCCTACCTGGCCTTCGCGGGCCCGGGGAGCAGCCGTCAGCTCGGCGAGCATATCCTCCGCGGCGGTCAGCGCCGCCTGCTGGTGGTCACGGACAAGCCGCTGCGCGACCTGGGCATTGCCGACAAGGCCGTGGAGGCCCTGGTCGCCGGCGGCGCGGATATCGCCTGGTACGACGGCGTGCAGCCGAACCCGACCTTCACCCAGGTCGATGAGGGCATCGCCGCTCTCAAGGCGCATCGCGCCGAGGCCGTGCTGGCCGTGGGCGGTGGCTCCTCCATCGATGCCGCCAAGGTCATCGCCGCCGGTGGCTGCAGTGACGAAGACCCGCGCGACTGGGTGGGCTTCGGCAAGGTGAAGCACGACGTGATGCCCATCTACGTGATCCCGACGACGGCCGGTACCGGTTCCGAGGCCACCATGGGCGCGGTGATCTCCAACAGCGAGACGAGGGAGAAGGGTGTGCTCTCCGGCAAGGCGCTGCATCCGGCCGCTGTAGCCCTGGACTCCGACCTCATGCTGGGCATGCCGCCGGCGATCACCGCCGCGACGGGCATGGATGCGCTGACCCACGCCATCGAGGCGTACATCTCGACCTGGGACCGGGGCACGCGCACCGAGTACTCGCGCCGGGCGATCAGGATGATCTTCGACCACCTGCGCACGGCCTACAACGACGGGGCCGACCGGGAGGCCCGCGACGCCATGGCCATGGCGGCCTACTACGCGGGGATTGCCATCAACCAGGTGAACGTCGGCAACGTGCATGCCATCGCCCACCAGATCGGCGGCAAGTACGGCATCCCCCATGGGCTCGCCAACGCCCTGGTGCTGCCGCACGTGCTCGAGTTCTGCCGCAAGGAGGCCGAGGAAAAGCTGGCCGAGCTGGCGGTGCTCGTGGGCGCCGCGGACGCCGGCGAGCCGCGCGCGCAGCAGGCGGATGCCTTTATCGCCGCGGTGCGCGAGCTCAGCGCGGCGGTGGGCATTCCGGAGACCACGGAAGAAGTGAAGGCGGAGGATTTCGACTACCTCGTCGACCTCGCGGTGAACGAGGCCGCGGGCTACTTCGCGCCGCGGCTCCTCGACCCCGGCAGCACCCGCGCCATCCTCGGCAAGATCGCGGCCTGAGGCCGCTCAGCCCGCGAGGGAATGGCGCCAGGAGGAAATCTGCTGCAGGACCTGTTCCACCTCCGGCGTCATGCCCATGCCGCAGGCGAAGCCGTGCTCGGCGCCGTCGTAGTGATGGTGGGTGATCCGCACACCGGCGGCGGTCGCGCGCTCGGCCAGGGCCACGCCCTCGTCCCGCAGCGGGTCGCGGTCGCAGGTGATCACCAGCGTGGGTGGCAGCTCGCTGAGGTTGTCGGCCCTGAGCGGCTGCGCAGGGAGGGCTGAAGCCGGGTCCGCGCCCGCGAGGTAAGTGTCCCAGAACCAGCGCATGAGGCTGGCGGTGAGCCGCTGCGAGTCGGCCCGCGCGGTGTAGGACTCGTACCCCGCTGTGTAGTGGTCGGTCACCGGGTAGATGAGCAGGACGCCGGCTACCGGGGCGAGGCCCTCGCCGGCGCCGCCGGTCGCCCGGTCCAGGGCGCAGCCCGCGGCCAGGTTGCCGCCAGCGCTGTCGCCAGCGATTATCAGGCGTCCGTTGCTCGGGCCGAGGTCCGCGAGGTGCCGGCGCAGCCAGCGCACGGCAGCGCTGCAGTCGTCCAGCGCTGCCGGGTAGGGGTGCTCCGGGGCCAGCCGATAGTCGATGGAGACCACGTGGCAGCCCGTTGCCGTGGCCAGGGCGCTGCAGAACGGGTGGTGGGTCTGCAGGTCACCGATGACCCAGCCGCCGCCGTGGAACCAGCAGATCACTGGCCGCTCCCCGGCGTGTTCCCCGCCCCGATAAAGGTGCCCGTGTACGGTGCCTTCGCTCGTGGGCAGGGCGACGGCGCCGGGCTCCGCGTGCACGTTGCTGCCGCGCCAGGCCCGCCAGGTCTCGAAGCGGTAGTAGCGGCGCAGGGCAGCCACCTTGAGTGCCTGGAGCACGGCTCAATCCTCGCTGGTGTAGGGCAGCTGGCGGTACCAGTGAACGCCGTCGTCGTCGCGCTCGCGCACGATGCGGCGGCGGTAGAGCAGGCAGTTCAGGTGCGCGAGGGCCTCGCCGGTGGCCAGCCCCAGGGAGCCGCCACGGATCTCGCGTTTGAACAGGGGCGGGAAGCAGTCGACGACCCGGCGCGGCTCGTCGAGGTGGTCGAAAAGCGCATCGAGGTCCCGGTTGTGACTCTCCAGCAATTGCGTCAGGCGCACGTGCAGGCCGTAGAAGGGTGCCTCGTGCGCGGGCAGCACCAGCAGGTCGTCCGGGAGCATTTCGCGGATCCGCGCCAGCGAGCGCAGCCACTCGCGCAGCGGGTCGCCCTCGGGCTCCGTAGGGAATACGGAGACGTTCGGGGAGATGCGCGGCAGCACCTGGTCACCGGCGATGAACAGGCGCAGCTCAGGGCAATAGAGGCAGGCATGCTCCGGCGAATGGCCGCTGCCCACGACCACCAGCCAGTAGCGGCCACCGATGGTCAGGGTCTGCCGGTCCACAAGCCGCCGGAAGCTGTCCGGCAGTGGTGAGACAGCCTTGCCGAAGAAACCGAAGCGCTTCTTGTACTCGCCGATGTCGTCGTCGCTGTAGCCGGCGGCGCGGTAGAAATCCAGCGCCACGGCCGGCGCCGGCCGGCCCGTATCGGCGACCAGGGAGCGGCACATGAGGTACTCCTCCCGCGACATCCACAGGGCGCAGCCGAAGCGTTCCGTGAGCCAGCCGGCGAGGCCGACATGGTCCGGGTGCATGTGCGTGCAGATCACCCGGCGTACGGGCTTGCCGCCCATGAAGCCCTTGAACAGCGTTTCCCAGGTCTCGCGCGCGTCGGGGATGTCCAGGCAGGTATCGACCACGGTCCAGCCGTCGTCGTCCTCGAGGAGCCAGAGGTTGATGTGATCCAGGCTCATGGGCATGCGGAAGCGCGCCCAGTACACGCCGTCGGCGATCTTCCAGGGCTCGCCCGGGGCCGGATCCACCTGCCGCCCGTAGGGATAGGTCAGTCCGCGGAAGGTCTCGCTGCTGTCGCTGGCGGTTCCGGGGCTGTCTGGGGGGCTGTCGAAGGCGTTGGGCTCGGCGGGCATCACTCGGTTGTTCACGGGAAACAAGCGTCTATAGTGGTGGTGGGAGGTGCGTGTGTCCACCCCGGACAAGACGCCCTGCAAAACACGAGCACGCGGAGCCGCCATGTCTGCAACGCTGCGCAGCAGCAACATCGCCCGCCTCAAGGAGCGGGAGCTTGACGTCCTCATCGTCGGCGGTGGCATCAACGGGGCCGTGGCGGCGGCGTCGCTTGCCGGGCGCGGCATCGCTACGGGGCTCCTGGATCGCGACGACTTCGCCAGCGGCGTGAGCTCCAACTCCAGCAACCTCGCCTGGGGCGGTATCAAGTACCTGGAGAGCCACGAGTATCTGCTCGTGAACAAGCTCTGCCGGTCGCGCAACAAGCTCATGCGCGCCTACCCGTCGACGGTGAAGGAGATCCGCTTCTTTACCACGATCCAGAAGGGCTTCCGCTTCTGGCCCTTTTTCGTCTTCCTTGGCAGCGTGCTCTACTGGTTCATGGGCCGCTGCAGGACGCGGCCGCCGCGCTACCTGTCGCCCCGGGCCATCGAGGCGGTGGAGCCCGTGGTCAACACCAGCAACGCCGCCGGCGGCCTCGAGTACTCGGACGCCTACCTGTATGACAATGACGCGCGCTTCGTCTTCGGCTTCGTGCGTCAGGCCCTGGACTGCGGCTGCCTCGCGGCGAACTACGTCAGCGTCGACGATGCCAGCTTCCACGACGGATGCTGGATGGTCTCGGCCCGCGACGTGCGCAGCGGCGAGAGCTTCACCGTGCGCGCCCGGGCGCTGATCAACGCCTGTGGCCCCTGGGCGGACCCACTCAACAGGCAGCTGGGCACGACAACGCAATACCACCACGCCATGTCGAAGGGCATCCACCTCATCGTCGACCGGATTACCGACAACAAGCGCGTGCTCACCTTTTTTGCCAGCGATGGCCGCCTGTTTTTCCTGATTCCCATGGGGCCCGTGACCTGCATCGGCACGACCGATACCCAGGTATCGGACCCGCTGGTGGGTGTGACGCCCGAGGATCGCGAGTTTGTTCTCGCCAACGTCAATGCGCTGCTGGACCTGGAACGGCCGCTCACGGTCGATGACGTGATCGCCGAGCGCGTCGGGGTACGCCCCCTCGCTGTCGCCGGCGAGGCCGGCGACGTGGACTGGGTGCAGCTGTCCCGCAAGCACGTGATCGAGGTCGACGAGGCCCGCCGGGAGCTCAGTATCTTCGGCGGCAAGCTCACCGACTGCCTGAATGTCGGCGACGAGGTGGCGGCGCATATCGCGGCCCTCGGCATCGCCGCCCCGGAGCCCGAGGCGCCCTGGTACGGTGAGCCGGGGATCGATGCCCGCGAGCGCTTCCTGCGCGAAGCCAGGCTCATGGACCTCGACGACCTCACGGACCCGAGCTCCCCGGAGCCCCTCTCCGAGCGCTTCTGGCGCCGCTACGGCAATGCGGCGTTCATGCTGCTCGAGCGCATTCGCGAGGACGCGAGCAGTGCGAAGCTGCTGATCGAGAACGCCGAGTACACCCGCTGCGAGATCGAACTGGCGGCGCGGCGGGAAATGATCGTCACGCTGGAGGACTTCCTGCGCCGGCGCTCCAAAATCGAGCTGGTCGTGCGCCAGGACGTTATCCGCAACGCGCCGGGGCTGCGCGAGGCCTGCGAGATCTTCTTCGGCAGCGAGGCGGAGGCGCGTCTTGAGGAATACTTCGGCGGGGCCAGCGACGCGCAGCGCGCAGTGACAGGCTGAATCAGCTTCCGCGATCGCCTGTCAGCGCGAGGCGCAGCTCCGGACGGCTGGTCTCGGGGGATAGCCAGATGTCCACAAAAGCCTGGCCAAAGGCCGGATCGGGCACCGTGCCGAGACGGGAATCGTTGTGCAGGAAGGTGGCGCGGCCGTCACTTTCCAGTTCCACCGCGAGCACATCGTTTTTCTCGACATCGGGCCAGAGCTCTCTCAGCGTCGCCAGCCAGCGCTCCTGCGCCGG
This sequence comes from Pseudohaliea rubra DSM 19751, assembly GCF_000764025.1. GTDB lineage: Bacteria > Pseudomonadota > Gammaproteobacteria > Pseudomonadales > Halieaceae > Pseudohaliea > Pseudohaliea rubra. Next base: position 7,483 of record NZ_KN234750.1, read on the forward strand.
GTCCTCGATGCCAAGCTGCTCCCACTCTTCGGCGGTGCGCTTCACCAGGTCTTCGCTGCGGATAGCCCGGAGATACTCAATCTCCAGGCGCAGCGGGCGCACGCCGGGCTCGTAGACCCCGTCGGGGCAATACAGGCGGGAGCGGTAGATGGACCAGAACATGACGTCGAGCTGCGCCTCGCCAACGAGGGCCAGGGGCCCGGCGGGGTCTGCAGTCGCTTTTGGCGCCGGGTCGGCGATGACAGCGGCGGCCAGGGCCATAGCCAGCGCTGCGGTGGTGTTGCGCAGTAGTTTCATGCCCGATCACTCTCCGGGAGAAGTAAAGAACGAGTACGTTGGACCCCGGCTGCCGGTTCAGGGTTCCCCTTGCTGCCCCGGACGCGCTGCTATAGGGTTCTGCGGCCAGCGAAAGGAGTAGCGCCGCTCGTGACCGCCAGCCTCGATACCGATCGTCTCTTCGCCGCCATCGATGCGCGCGACGCTCAGGCCTTTGCCGCATTCCTTGCGGACGATGCCGAGTTCCAATTCGGCAATGCGGCCCCGGTGCAGGGGCGCGCCGCCATCGAAGCCTACGTAAGGGCCTTCTTCGAGGCTCTGGGCGGTGTGGCCCACCGCATCGACGCCCTCTGGGAAAGTGAAGGCCGGGTGACCTGCCACGGTGAGGTCCGCTACGAGCGCCGCGACGGCAGCGCCCTCACCGTGCCCTTCGCCAACGTTTTGTACCTCGACGGGGGCCGGGTGGCACGCTACCTCGTGTTTATCGACAACAGCGCCCTGTTCACCTGAGCCGGGCCCGTCCCGGTCAGGCCCCTAGCTGCCGCGGACTCCGTAGTGCGCCGCCGTTGCGTCCAGGGCCCGAGTGAGGAGGGCGATCAGCTCGTCGATCTCTTCCGGATGGCTGACCAGCGGCGGGGCCATGATCATGGCGTCGCCGGTCTGGCGCACCATGAGGCCGTGCGCGTTGGCCCAGTCGCGGCAGTACACCGCCGCCTCCGACTCCGGCGCCAGCCGCTCCCGGGTGGCCTTGTCGCGCACGAGTTCCACCGCGGCGAACATGCCCAGCCCGCGCACCTGGCCGACGATCGGGTGGTCGGCGAGGGCGGCCAGCTGCGACTGCAGCCGCGGCGCGAGCGCCGTCGCGGCGCGCTCGATGACGCCCGTTTCCTCGATGATGGCGAGCGTCGCCAGGCCCGCGGCGCAGGACGCCGGGTGCCCGGAGTAGGTGAGCCCGTGGGCGAACTCGCCGCCGCTGGCCAGTAGCACGTCCGCCAGCTTGTCGCTGACCATGACGCCGCCCAGGGGCATGTAGCCGTTGGTCACCGCCTTGGCGAAGGTCATGAGGTCCGGCCGGATGCCGTAGGTCTCGCTGCCGAACCAGCGGCCCGTGCGGCCGAAGCCGCAGATCACCTCGTCGGCGATGAACAGGATGTCGCGCTCGTCGCAGATGCGCTGAATCTCGGGCCAGTAGCTCTCCGGCGGCACGATGACCCCGCCGGCGCCCTGCACCGGCTCGGCGATGAAGGCGGCGACCTTGTCCTCGCCCAGTTCGTCGATTTTCTCCTCGAGCTCCCGGGCCACCGCCACGCCGAAGTCCTCCGGGCTGTGCTCACCCCCGAGCTCGAAACAGTGCGGCTGGTTGATATGGTGCACGTAGGACAGGCCGATGGCCTGCTCGTGCATGGCCTTCATGCCGCCGAGGGATGCCGCGGCGATGGTGCTGCCGTGGTAGGCGTTGCGCCTGCTGATGATCTGCTTCTTCTGCGGCTTGCCGAGGAGGTCGAAGTAGCGGTGCACGAGGCGGATGTTGGTGTCGTTGGCCTCGGACCCCGAGTTGGTGAAGAACACGTGGTTGAAGCGCTCCGACGTGACTTTCACCAGCGCCGCGGCGAGTTCCACCGCCGGCTGGTTCGAACAGCGGAAGAAGTTGTTGTAATAGGGCAGTTCGCCCAGCTGGCGCGTGACCGCCTCGACGATCGCCGGCTGGCTGTAGCCGAGGTTGCAGCACCACAGCCCGGACATGCCGTCGAGCATGCGGTTGCCGTCGGAATCGTAGATGTAGATGTGCTCCGCCCGGCTGATGATCCGGCCCCCGTCGCGGGCATAGCCCGACAGGTCCGTGAACGGATGCAGGTGGTGGGCCCGGTCCAGGGCCTTCAGCGTCGCCGTGTCGACGGGCTTGTTCATGGCGGTTCCTCGCTGGACGCTTTGCTTGAGTCAGCGCACAAGTGTCGCACAGCGTTCCCGCGGAGCCAGTAACACGATGGTGTAGGTAGGATGGTCCGCGTCCAGTCCCGGCACGGCGCAGGCCGTGGGGCGGGGGGGAGGCTCCCCGGGACCGTGCGAGGCAGGACGCCGAGCCCGAGCCGCCATGGATGGCGAACCGGCGTGTCCCGGGGAGCCTCCCCCCCGGCGCGCGGCCGGTAATGCTGGCACCCGACGGTTCCAGGAAAAGGCCAGCCCGATTCAGGGCTTGCGCAGGTAATCCACCAGCGTGTCGCCGCCGGCGTAGTCGCCTGCGCTGATCAGCGAGTCCAGGAACAGGTAGAAGAGCTCGGCCTGGGAATTGATTTCCAGCTTGGCATAGGCGTGCTTGCGGTGCAGCTTGACCGTTTCCACCGAGATCCCCAGCCGGTCCGCAATGGTCTTCGTACTGTGGCCGTGGAGGACGCGGTTGATCACCTGCGACTCGCGCTCCGTGAGCAGGCTCGAGCCGAACTCGGCCAGGGCGAGGTTGAGGCGCTCGCGCAGCTCCTCGCCGGCGGCGCGGCTCGCGTTGCCGGCCCAGTGCGAGCGGGCGAGGGCGGCGACGGTGCCGTAGACCGCGGCCAGGCGGTCGCGGTGGGCCTTGCTGAAGCGGCCGCGGGCATCGGTGCGGCCGAGGGCGATGTTGGCGAAACCGCCGTCGGCGAGGGCGATGAGGTAGCCGCATTCATCCCGGTAGCCGCAGTAGCGGTACCAGGTGCGGTAGTACTCGCTCTCCCGGAATCCTTCGGGCGCGAGTTCCGATAGCCGGAACAGGCCGAGACGGCCTTCCTGCCCGGCGGTGTAGTAGGGATCCAGAAGGAACATGCCCTGGATGAAGCGGTCCAGGGTGGACGCACCGGTGGTCTCAGGTACCTCGCTGTACTCGATGAGCGGCAACCCCTGGGCCGGGTAGAGAAGCACCGTGGCGTCGTCGATGGGCACCAGGCGCCGGAGCAGGGCGACCAGGGTGGCGGGAAAGGCGCTTTCGCCCACCGTGGGCAGGGTGTCGGCGAGGCCGTCGCTGAAGGCCGCCAGGGTATCCGTCTGTGTCATGGCCAGGGCCCCGCAAAAGCGTGTGCCGATCATAGCGCGCCCGCGCCGGGCGCGCAGTGCCCACCGGGGTTCCTCTATAATGAAAAACCTGAATCCCGGCACCGGACAGCCCATGGCCTCCTCCTGGCAAGCCTTCGACTGGCGCGACCCCTTTCACCTGGAACGACAACTCACCGACGAGCAGCGCATGGTGCGCGACGCCGCTGCCCGTTACGCCGAGGACAGCCTGCGGCCACGGGTACGCGATGCCTTCCGCCGCGAGGAGACGGACCCGACGATCTTCCGCGAGCTGGGTGAACGCGGTCTCCTTGGCGCCACGCTCTCGGGCTACGGCTGTCCGGGCGTCGATTACGTGTCCTACGGCCTTATCGCCCGCGAAGTCGAGCGCGTCGATTCCGGCTACCGCTCCATGCTCAGCGTGCAGTCGTCCCTGGTCATGTACCCGATTTACGCCTACGGCAGCGAGGCGCAGCGCGAGCGCTACCTGCCGGGGCTGGCGGCGGGGGAGCTGATCGGCTGTTTCGGCCTCACGGAGCCCGACCACGGCTCGGATCCGGGCGGTATGCGGTCGCGGGCCCATAGCGTGGACGGGGGCTACCGGCTGAGCGGCACCAAGCTGTGGATCAGCAACAGCCCCATCGCCGATGTGTTCGTGGTCTGGGCGAAGACCGATGATGGTGTTATCCGCGGCTTTATTCTCGATCGCGACATGCCGGGCCTCTCAGCCCCGAAGATCGACGGCAAGCTCGCCTTGCGCGCCTCCGTGACTGGTGAGATTGTCATGGACGAAGTCTTCGTTCCCGAGGAACAGCTGCTGCCCGGTGTGCACGGCATCAAGGGGCCCTTCGGCTGCCTCAACAATGCCCGCTACGGCATCGCCTGGGGCGCCCTCGGCGCCGCCGAGGCCTGCTGGCACACGGCCCGGGACTATACCCTGGCCCGGGAACAGTTCGGCCGGCCCCTGGCGGGCACGCAACTTATCCAGCGCAAGCTCGCCGACATGCAGGCGGAGATCGCCCTGGGCCTGCAGGGCTGTCTGCGCGCCGGTCAGCTGCTGGACGGGGAGGGCATCGCCCCGGAGCTCATCTCCCTGCTCAAGCGCAATTCCTGCGGCAAGGCCCTGGCCGTCGCCCGGGACGCGCGGGATATGCTCGGTGCCAATGGCATTTCCGACGAGTACCCGGTCATGCGCCACCTGGTGAATCTCGAGGTGGTCAACACCTACGAGGGTACGCATGATATTCATGCGCTTATCCTGGGCCGGGCGCAGACCGGGATTCCGGCTTTTTAGCGACCCCGGGTCAGAGGCCCGGCGTCAGAGTCCCCTGGCCCGAAGCCCGGGTGCAACGAGGAGAAGAATCCGGTGAAAAAACGGCTGCTCGCTATCCTGCTCCTGCCAGCACTCGCCGTCGCGGGGCTGCTCGCCACGAGCAACCCGGCCCCGCTGCCGGCGGCCAGCGACAGCGCCCGGCGCCTGGCCGGTGGGCCCCTGCCGGTTGCCCGCCTGCCCCTGGAGCTGACAGACCGCTCACGGCCCACGGACGCCAACGGCGATTTCCCGGGCGCGCCGGCGCGGCAGCTGGAAGGGCACCTGTGGTATCCCACGGAAGGCGGGCCCTACCCGCTGCTGATCTACAGCCATGGCTTCACCTCCAATCACCGCAACGGCGCCTACCTCGCCGAGCACCTGGCCAGCCACGGCTTCGTCGTCGCTGCGGTAAACCATCCGCTGACGCACTGGGGCGCCCCCGGCGGGCCGCGGGTCGCGGATGTGGTCAACCAGCCCGGGGATGTCAGCTTTCTCATCGACCACCTCGTCGCCCGCAGCGACGACGCCGGCGACGTTCTCGCCGCGACCATCGATGACGAACGCATCGGGGCCCTGGGCGTGTCTCTCGGCGGGCTGACCGCCACGCTGGCGGGCTTTCACCCCACGCTTGGCGACCCGCGCATCGACGCGGTGCTGTCCATCGCCGGGCCCAGCAGTTTCTTCACGCCGCGTTTCTTCGCGGGCGACGAGACGGCCTTTCTGATGCTTGCCGGGCGGGACGATGTCCTCGTGCCCTGGGAGGCGAACGCGCGGCCCATCCCCGCCAAGGTCCCGGGGGGCGAGCTGGTGACTCTCGCGCAGGGTTCGCACACGGGCTTTGCCGGGGGTACCGCGTGGCTGCGCTGGATGGACAACCCCGACGCGCTCGGCTGCTGGGCCGTCAAGCGCAACATCGACGAGGGCGAGGAAGCGGACTGGGGCGAGCTGCTGGGGACCGCAGCGCAGGGCATTGATCTGTCCGCCCGCGTTGAGCTGTGCACGGTGGACCCGCTGCCGCCGGCCATGAACGTGCTCCACCAGCAGGCGCTGACGAAACTGGTAGCGCGGGCGTTCTTCGAGCGCAGCCTGGCGGTGCTGCCGGCGACCAGGGCCGCCGCCGAGCGCTTCCTGGGCGAAACGCTGCCGGCGGAGCTGCCGGAGCTCAGCTACGCCACCGCGCCCGGCGCCCTCGCGCAAAAGCCCTAGCGGACGATTTCCACCGGGTGCACGGCCGCCATGCGGCCGTTGGGGTTCAGGGCCTGCATTTCAGCACCGAGTTCGGCCAGCTCGCGCTGGCGGTTCTCCGGCGCCGGGTGCGTGCTCATGAATTCCGGCGGCCGCGAGCCGCCGAGGCTGCCCATCTTCTGCCACAGGCTGACGGCGGCGTCCGGCGCGTAACCGGCGCGGGTCGCGAGCTCGAGGCCCAGCTGGTCCGCCTCGGCCTCCGCGGTGCGGCTGTTGGGGAGCTCCAGGGCGAATTTCGCCGCCAGCGCCGCGCCGGTCATGGTCACGCCCGGGTGGTCGGAGGACACCCCGGCGGCGATCACCCCGAGGTTGATGGCCATGGCCCGGGACATGCGCTCCGCCGTGTGGTTGGCCAGAGCGTGGGAGATCTCGTGCCCCATGATCTGGGCGAATTCGTCGTCCGTCAGCTTGAGCTTATCGAACAGGCCCGTGTAGACGGCCATGCGGCCGCCGGCCATGCACCAGGCGTTCACCGTCTCCGGGTCGTCGATGATGGCGACGCTCCACTGCCAGTCTGCGCTGCGCGGATAGCGGGCGATGGCTTCTGTAACCAGGCGCCCGGTGATCGTGGCGACGCGGTCCGCGAGGAGCGGATCGTCGAAGAGCTTGTCTTCCTTGTCGAGCTGCTGGACCGTCGTCAGGTAGGCCTTGCGCGATTCGACGATGGCCGCCTCCGGGGAGATCAGCATGAGCTGGCTGCGCCCGGTGGGGCTGGTGGCGCAGCCGGCGATGAAGGCACCCAGAAGGAGGGCGCCGAGGAGTGCTTTCATGACGTAGCTCCGGAAAATCCCGCTAGAGATCTTAGACTAGCAGAGCACGGCCGGCGTTCCCTGCGCTCGCTGCCGCTCAGCGCGCCCGCCCGCGATAGGGTGAGTGCCCGGCGTCTGCCGTTCCGGCCTCCGTGCCCCCGCCCAGGGCCGCGTCCGCGGCGGCCGCGAGCCCCGCGGCCGCGTTCATGACGTGGAAGAGGTTGCTCTGCTCCTGCACCCCGGACACGGCGGCCGCACCGGGCCCGATCGCGTAGACGGCCACATCCTCGCCGCCGTGCGTCTCCGAGTCCGTGGGCACCAGCGCCTCCTGGTGGAAACCGGGGGCCTCGGTGTCGACCTCGGTGAGGTCCACCCGGCCCGCATGCGGCGCCGCCGCGTAGGTCTTGTCTGCGTCGGTTTCGTCGCCGTAGTCGCGGAAGCCGCGGCCGTTGCGGTAGCCGAGGGTCGTGTAGGGCAGGCCGTCCACGGCGAGGGCCGGTGCCTCCTGGCCGGGGAAGACGACCTTGCCGAGGATCGGGTTGCCGCGCCGCGGGTAGCCGCCCATGGTCATCGTGTGGCTGTGGTCCGCGGTGACGATCACCAGGGTCTCTGCCGGGTCGACCCGCGCCAGGGTGGCCGCCACGGCGCGGGAAAGTTCGATGGTGTCGCCGAGCGCGTTCGCGGCGTTGCCGGCGTGATGGGCGTGGTCGATACGCCCGGCTTCGACCATGAGGAAGAAGCCCTCCGGGTGGTCGGCGAGGCGCTGCAGCGCTGCCACTGTCATATCCGTGAGCGACGGCTCGGAATCCTGCCGATCCGCTTCGTAGCTCATGTGGGAGTCGCTGAAGAGGCCGAGGAGGGGCCCCTCCGCCGGTGCCGCGAGCAGCGCGGCCCGGTCCGCCACGTAGTGGCCGCCGGGTGTCTGTTCCAGCCAGCGGGCGACGAGGTCATCGTCTCCGCGGCGGCCGGTGCCGTACCCGGAGCCCTCGGTCGGCAGGAAGTGGCGGCGGCCACCGCCGAGAGCCACTTCGATGCCGTCGACGCGCGCCTGCGGATAGCGCCCGGCCAGTTGCCCGGCGAAGGCCACGAACTGGCTGGCGATGTCCCGGCAGCCTTCCGCTGCCGCCGCTGCGGGCAGGGCGCTGTCGTCCTCCCAGTCCCGGTCCGCTGTGTGCGCATAGGTGGCACCGGGGGTAGCGTGAGTCAGCCGGGCCGTTGACACGACGCCCGTGGCCTTGCCGGCGAGCTCAGCGAGCTCCAGGGCCGTCACCACCTTCGCCCCCCGGGTGCTCGCGCAGTCGCCGCGGGTCACGCGCTCATCGACGCCGAACACGCCCATGTCGGTCTTCACGCCGGCCATCATGGCGCTCATGGTGCCCGCGGAGTCCGGTGTCTGCGCGTCGACATTATAGGTCTTGGCGAGTCCGGTGAAGGGGAAGCGCTCGAAGCTCAGGAGATGCTCCTCGCCGCTGCCGCCGCCCTGCTGGCCGGCGAGGATGCGGGCGGCGGTGACCGTGGAGACGCCCATGCCGTCACCGACGAACAGCACCACGTTCTTCGCCGTGCCGCCGGCGGCCCCGCGCGCGGCGACCGCCTCCACACCGGTGCGGAACCAGGCGTTTTCCTGTTGGTGCGCCGGGACCGCAGCGGCAGCCGGTGGCTGGGCATTGTCCGGATTGGCCTTGTCCGGATCGGCGCTGGCACAGGCGACGAGGAACGCCGCTGAGAGGCAGGAGAAGACGGTGCGGGGATTCATGGGGGGCTCCTTGACAGGTCTGTGTGGATCAGCCGGGCTCGCTTTCGGCCCCGGCGGATACGCGCAGCAGGCCGCGGTAGACACCGCGGGCATTGGTCTCACCGGTGAGCACGCGGTAGACGTCGCTGGCGATGGGCATTTCGACGCCGTGGCTCTCGGCCAGCGCCATGACCGCCGGGGCACTTTTGGCGCCCTCGGCGACCATGAACATCTCGTTCACGATGTCTTCCATGGATCGGCCCTTGGCCAGTTCCATGCCCACGTGTCGGTTGCGGCTCTGCGTGCTGGTGCAGGTGGCGATCATGTCGCCCATGCCCGCAAGGCCGGCGAAGGTCGGCGCCTGCCCGCCCATGGCGACCCCCAGGCGGGTCACTTCCGCAAGGCCCCGCGTAATCAGTGCGGCCCGGGTGTTGTCGCCGGCGCCGAGGCCGTCACCCATGCCCACGGCAATGGCGATGATGTTCTTGAGCACGCCGCCAAGCTCGCAGCCGATCACGTCCTCGTTGGTGTAGACGCGGAAAAGGCCGCTCTTGAACACATTCTGCAACGCCTGATTGATCACTGGATCGTCCATGGCGATGACCCCGGCTGCCGCCTGGCCGGCCATGATCTCCCGGGCCAGGTTGGGCCCGGTGAGTACGCCCGCCGGGTGCCCTGGCAGGACTTCGTTGATGATCTGCGTCATGCGCAGGTTTGTGTCCTTTTCCAGGCCCTTGGTCAGGCTGATCACGGGCACCCAGGCGCGAATATGGTCGCGGACCTGTTCCAGCACGCTGCGGAAGTTCTGCGAGGGTACACCCATAACGATGACATCCGCGTTACAGACGGCGTCGCTGATGTCGTTGGTGGCCCGGAGCCCGGCCGGCAGGGTGGCCCCGGGGAGGTAAGTCTCGTTCGTGTGTCGCTCATTAACCTCCCGCACGGTATCGGGGTTGCGTGCCCAGAGCGTCACGGGGGCGTTGCGCGCGACGAGAGAAGCCACGGTGGTGCCCCAGGAGCCGCCCCCGATCACGCCGATATTCAGGTCATTCATGTTTGCTGTCCCCAGTTGCTGCCCGCGGCGGCGGGCTCTTATTGTCAGGGTTTGTCGCCACTTTGCAGCTTGGGCCGGGCGGCGGGCCGCTTCGCTGCGGCCCGGCGCACTGCCTTCAAGGCGGGTTTTTTCCCGGCCGGCGCCTTTGCCGCGGCTTTTCGTCCTGGCGCGGCTGCACCCGCGGCCTTTTTTGTCACAGCCTTTTTTCTGGTGGTTTTCTTTGCCGGCGCCTTTTTCGCTGCCGGTGGCGTTTTCCCGGCCTCGTCTGCGGCTTCGGCCCTGTCCAGGGCGGTCCTCCGCGGCGCCCGCCGCCGCCGGGGGCTGGCCGGCGCCGGCTCCTCCGGCTGGCCGAGGGTGCGCAGGAACAGGTTACGCACCTCGCGCACATGTTCGTCGATGGTCTCGGGCTCCCAGGCGCTGGTCTCCACGGGCGGCAGCACGTCCACATCGACCGTGGCCGGGCGGAAGACGAAGTCACCCTTCGGCGCGACGTCCCCGGCGTTGTGGATCACGATGGGTACGATGGGCACGCCGGCCTGCATGGCGAGATGGAAGGCGCCCTTCTTGAAGGGCCCCAGCTTTGGCGAGATGGTCCGCGTGCCTTCGGGCGCGAGCACCACGGACTTGCCTTCCTGCCGCATGGCGTCCACCAGCGGCGCCATGGCATCGATGGCGCTGGCTGCGTTTTTACGGTCGATCATGACCACGCCGCCGAGCTCCAGTACCTTGCCGATGACCGGCATGCGCTTGATCTCCTGCTTGCCGACGCCGGCGATGTCCTGGCGCAGGAGCCGGGCGACGATCACCACGTCGGCCTTGCTTTGATGATTGAAGACAAAGACCGCCGGCCGCCGGGCCCAGAGGTGCTCCTCGCCCTGCACGGCAAGGTCGAGGTTGATAAGAGCACTGGCCGCATCGGCAAACAGGGACAGGGAGAAGTTCAGGGCGTCGCGCCGGGAGCCGGTGAGTGCGTAGATCGGCAGGCCCGCCGCGAAGCTCGGCACCAGGCTTACGGTGGCGGCGATGGAGCGCAGGAACTGGGCCATGGTCGGCCGCCCGCGGCTGCCGAAATTGGCGCTCGGCCAGTCCCGGTCGTGGGCGACCGCGCGAAGCTTTGCGCTGGGGTTCAGCGCCACCGGGTTACCGACGCGCTCGAGAAGCTGGATGTCGTCAGTGCTGTCGGAATAAAAGAAACTGTGGTCGAGATCAGCCCCCACCCGCGCCGCGAGACCTTCGGCGGCGTCTACCTTGCCCTGGCCAAAACAGGTCGGTCGCTCTACGGCACCGGTGAAGTATCCGTCTTCCACCGCAAGGCGGGTGCACATGACCTCCTCGATGTCGAGATCTGCCGCCGCCGGTTCGACCTGGTAGGGCGTGGCCGAGGAAACGATGGCCACGGTATGGCCCCGAGCCCGGTGCGCGGCGATAAGGCGCCGCGCCTCCGGGTAGACCAGGCGGGCGATCTGCTTGCGGTAGAGGTCCTCGCCCACGGCCCGGTAGGAGGCCTCGTCGATGCCGCGCAGGAGCTGCCCGGTGGCGGCCATGAGGGCCGAGAAGCCGAGGTTGCCGAGGCCAAACTGAGCCATGGCGGTGAACACCTCCAGCACCTCCCGCCCGCTCAGCTGGCCGCTGCGGATCTGTTCGCGCAGGAAGACGGTGGCCGAGTAGCCCGAAATGATGGTGCCGTCGAAATCGAAGAGGGCGCAGACACCGGGGCCGCGCGGCGCCGCCTCGATGGCTGCGAGCAGTTCGTCGATCGTCGCCATGACCCCTCTCCTTTACCTGGCGTATGCCGCGCCGCGCCCTGGCTGGCGCCGGCCGGGAAAGCAGTCTAGCACGCGTCCGGGCCCGGCGAGGTGCCCTCTGCTAGACTGGCGGGGTCGCTATCGACGCAGCGCCTGCCCATGTCCGATGTCGCTCCGCGCTATCGCCTGCTTCTTCTGCTCGTCTTCCTGCTGGCGCTGCTGCCGCGGCTCCATGGTGCCTTCACCGTGGGCTGGGGCTGGGACGGCCCCGGCACCTTCAACCTGGTGAATTTCGACGAGGGCGGCGCCTGCCGGGCCGCCCTGGGCGGCTTCGATTACCCGGCCTTCGTGGGCCGCCAGACGCTTGCCCTTGCGGCCCTGGCCGGTGTGGTGCCCGCGGCGGGCACTGCGGGAGATCCCGCCCGGGCGAAGGCCTTCTGCCACAGCCCCCCGCACCTGCTTGTGGCGCGGGGCTGGTCCGCCCTCCTCGGTGCGCTCACGGCCCCCGTGCTGGTGCTCATCGGCTGGCAGCTGCGACCGGACGCCCCCCCGGTCGGACTGGTCGCGGGGGCGCTGCTTGCCGTGTCCGGCTTCCATACGGCCGAGTCCTTCTCCGGGACCGTCGACGCTGCCTCCGTGTTCTTCATTTATCTGTTCCTTGCCCTCCTCGTGGCCGCTGCCCGGGGAGGGCGCCTGGCCCTGCTGGCGAGCCCGCTCTTCCTCGCCGCCGCGGTGGCGACCAAGTACTGGCTGTTCGCGGCGCTGGGCTATGCCGGCCTGGTCGGCGGGCGGGCCCTGGCCGCGGTCACCTGCGGCTTCAGCCCGCGGCGCCTGGTGGTTACGGTGCTTGGCGCTGGCCTTGTCTTCGCGCTCGCGACTAACAGCGAGCTGCCAAGACCCGCCGGTTTTCTCTGGCTGCTGCCCTGGTACCTGCTGCCGCCCTGGCGCCGTATGCACCCCCGGCTGCGCGTCTTCTGGGCGCTCGTGCCCCCGCTGGCGGCCGGTCTCGCACACTGGCCGCTGTTCGCGGCCTGGACGACCGGGGCCCTTGAGGGGCGCTTCGGCACCGGTTACGGCGCCATCGGCTGGCACAAGCTGTTGCGCAACCCGCTGGATGGTCTTCTCGTGCTTCTGTTGGGCCTCGGCCTGCCGGCCTGCCTGTGCCTGCCTGCGGGGCTTGCCAGCCTGCGCGGGGCGACAGCGCAGGCGCGGGCCTGGCGGGTGTTCCTCGTTCCGATCGTCGCCTTCGCCCTGTACCTGGCGTTCCTGGCCCCGGTCACCTATTACCGGCACTTCCTGCCCCTGCTGCCAGTCGCTGCGCTCCTCGCCGCCTGTGGCCTCTGGCGCGCCGGGCGGCGCTGGCGTCCCTGGCTTCTGGGTGGTTGCCTGGGCTGGAGCGCGCTTCTAGGCCTCGATATCGTGGCCGACTACCATCGGGATCCGCGCATCGCCCTGCGCAGCTGGTATGCCGAGGCGCGGCCGGAGCGGGTTTTTATCTCGTTCTATGTCAATCCGCCGCCGGGGGCCGCCCGTCATGCGCTGTTCCGCCCGGCCCTGGCCGCCGGCGCACAGCCAGGGCTGGCCACGGCAGAGTACCTGGTGCTGTCGGAGAACTGGTACGACACGGCCTTCGCCAACGAGCTGAACGGTCCGCTTGCGGGGCGTCCTGAGCGGTTGGTCAAGACCACCCCGGAACGGGCGCGCTTCTACCGTCGCGCCCTGGCCGGGGAGGACCCACGCCTTGAGCGCCTGCGGGTCTTCCCGGTACATAACATCATGCCCGAACTGGTGCTGCACAAGGCTTTTTACGGAACCTTCCAGCTCTTTGTCGGCGACCTGGTCGTGTTCCGCATCCGGGGGCCTGAGGGGTGAGCGCGCCGCACCGTGCCTTCGTTGGACAGCCGCGGCCGGCGCGCTCCATACTCGGCGTTTCCGGAGGGGTCGGCAGGGCCGCATGACTGCGCTGGTCACGATCGTCATTCCCGTATTCAACGAACGCGCCGTGCTGCCGGCGCTGCACCGGCGCCTCGCGGAGGTGTTGGCGGCGGCCGGGGAGCGCAGTGAACTCCTGTTCGTGGACGACGGCAGCGACGACGGCAGCGGCCCCTGGCTGGAGGCCCTGGCGGCGGAAGATTCGCGCGTATCATTGCTCTCTCTATCGCGCAATTTCGGTAAGGAGGCCGCCGTCTCCGCCGGCCTCGATCATGCCCGCGGCGAGGCGGTGATCGTCATCGACGCGGACCTGCAGGACCCGCCGGAGCTCATCCCGGAGTTGCTCCGGCGCTGGCGCGAGGGCTTCGATATCGTCTACACGGTGCGTGCCTCGCGGCGCGGCGAGTCCTGGCTGAAGGTCGGCAGCGCGCGCTGGTTCTACCGGGTCATGGGGCGCCTGAGCGCCGTCCCGGTGCCGGCCGATGCGGGCGACTACCGGCTCCTCTCCCGCCGTGCTGTGGATGCGGTGCGGGCGCTGCCCGAGTCGCACCGCTACCTTAAGGGGCTCTACGCCTGGGTGGGTTTCCCGCAGGCCTGCGTCACCTACCATCGCGAGGCCCGGGCGGCGGGCAAGAGCAAGTGGAGCTACTGGCGCCTCTGGAATCACGCGCTCGACGGCATTACCTCGTTCTCCGCGGCGCCGCTGAAGCTCGCAACCTGGCTGGGGCTTGCCACCTCGACGCTCGCCTTCCTCTACGGCCTGTATCTGCTCCTGCGTACGCTGCTCTACGGCAACCCGGTGCCCGGCTATCCGTCGCTGCTTATCGTCGTGCTGTTTCTCGGGGGTGTGCAGCTCATCTGTCTCGGCATTATCGGCGAGTACCTCGGCCGTACCTACGACGAGAGCAAGCGTCGGCCGCTGTACCTGGTCAAGGGCTATCGGCCCGGCGCGGATGACTGAGCCGCGGTCGTCCCCGGCCGTGGTCACCCGGGCGCTGTGGCTGGTCGCCGGGGTGCTGCTCTATCTCTCCTTCGGTTATACGGAGATGATGGGGTCTGATCTCTGGTGGCATCTGGCCGCCGGCCGGGAGATGCTGGCGCAGGGCACCGTGTGGCTTGACGACCCATTCTCCTACAGTGCTGCCGGGGAGCCCTGGCGCAACCACGAGTGGCTTGCGGACCTGATTTTTTACGGCTGGGCGAATGTTTTTGGCGTCCCTGCGCTGGTGTACTGGAAGTGGCTGGTCGTGGTCGCTACCTACCTGGGGCTGGCGCTTGTGCTCGAACGCATGGGCGGCGACCGCGGCGCTGCGGTCCTCGCCGCCGCCGTTGCGCTCGCCCTTGCGGCTCCCTTCATCGACGTGCGCCCCCATCTGTATACCCTTGCCGGCGTGGTGCTGCTCCTTCACCTGGCGCTGGAGCGGCCCCCCCGGCGTCTGCCGTTGTGCCTGCTGTTCCTGCTCTGGGCCAACCTCCACGGCGGCTTCGTGTTCGGGCTCATGGCGCTGGCGCTCCTCGTCTTTCCCTGGCGCTCGCCGTCCCCGGGTGCCCTGCGGGCCCGGGGCGTAACGATACTCGCCTGTGCCCTTACCAGCCTGCTCAACCCCGACGGCATCGTAGTCTTCGTGCAGCCCATCGAGTACGCCTTTACCGATTCCCCCTACCGTTCCCTTGGCGAGTGGCTGTCGCCTTTCCTGCCCGGAGGGATCCGCGCGCCACTGTTTGTGCCGGCCCTTGGGGTCGCCGCGGCGGCTATCGTGGCTCATGGGGTGGTCGCCTGCCTTGGCCGGGGGCGCCTGCCCTGGTCCGCCCTCGCGCTCTGTGCACTCACGGTTGCCATGGCCGTAACCAGCCGGCGTTTCATCCCCCTCTTCGGTCTTTCCCTGGCGCTGCTCCTGGCACCGCTGCTGGCTGCCCTGTTCAGGGTGGCACCGCTGCGCCGGCTCTCGCCGTTCCTCGCCGGCGCGACGCTGGTGCTGGCGCTGCTACGCCTCGCTCCGCTGCCGCTTGCGGCGGGTCCCGCCTACCATTACCTCACCGCCGAATACGCCTACCCGGAACATCTTGTCGATGTGATCACCGGTAATCACCTGGCCGGTGACACCTTCGCCTACTACAACTGGGGCGGCTACCTGCACTGGCGCACGGGCGGGGCACTGCGTGTCTTCATCGACGGGCGAGCCAATACGGTCTACGACGACGACACCTACCTCGCCTACCTGCGCGTGGCGCGCGCGCGGCCGGGCTGGATTTCGGTGGTCGAGGATTCCGGCGCCGATTTCTTTCTCTGGCCGCTGGAAAGCGCCGGCGGCCCCCGGCTATTGGCCGAACTCGCCGCCACCGGGCGCTGGCAGCTGGTTTATGCGGGCTTCCGTGGCGCCCTGATGGCGCGCCGGGGGGCCGCGCTGCCGGAAGCCATAACCCTCACACAGGGCTATCCGCTGGAGCTGTCCCGGGCCCGGGAAGCGCTCCGCCGGGGCGCCTGGGACACGGCCGAGGGCGCTGCGCGGCGTGCCCTGGATGCGGTACCGTGGCACCAGGGGGCCTGTTCCACGCTTGCCAGCGCGCTGCGGGGCCAGGATCGAGCTGCCGATGCTGCGCTGGTGATCGCCGGCTGCCGCCGCTATTTTCCCACCCGCTACCTGCGCTGAGTTTTCAAACTACGGAGCTTTTTATGGGTGCTGCCTGCCTGTCCTGTTCATTAATGCACTACTTTCGCCCCTCCCTGGGGCGGCGGCTGCCGAGTTACCGTCTATTGAGCCGCAGGACGGTTACTACTATAATCGCGCGCTTGACATATAGGACCATAGCTCAGTTGGTTAGAGCGCTACCTTGACATGGTAGAGGTCGCCAGTTCGAATCTGGCTGGTCCTACCACCTACAAAAAAGCCCCGCATCCGCGGGGCTTTTTTGTAGGTGGTAGTTTGTAGGTCGTTGCACTTCGGGCAGCTGCAGTGCCGCTCTATAAAGCGCGACCAAAGAGGCGTTTCAGGCGCCGCCACATGGCGACGTCACCCCCGGCGCAAGTCAGCTTATTTCTTCTTTTGACCGTTTCTGACCGCTGTCACGTTCTCTGCGCAGGTGCGTCTGCCATCGTTTCGGCTTCGCGCGCCGCGGCTGGCACCTCCAGCGGCGTCATCAGCAGCCGGTCCAGGCGGGAATCGGTCGGTTCGCGCAGATACTCGAGGCCCAGGGGCATGGTCGCCTGCTCCCCGTGGGGCCGGTGCCGCGCGGTGCCGAAGAGATAGTCGAACCACGGCACGAGGGACCCGTAGTTGCTGTTGGTGTAGCGCTGCTCCGCCGAGTGGTGGGTGCGATGGAAATCGGGTGTGAGCAGAAAGCGGCGCAGTATCCGCTCGATAGGCTCCGGCAGGCCCACATTGCTGTGGCTGAAGACGCTTGCTGCGACGGCGAACACCCGGTAGGCCGCCGCCGCCTCCAGCGAGGGGCCCAGGAGCAGCACGATGGGCAGGCTGATGGGCAGTGTAAGCAGCGGTTCCAGCGGATGGTGGCGGTAGCTGGTGGAGACGTCTACTTCGGTGTCTGAGTGGTGCACGGCGTGGATGGGCCAGAGCCAGGGCACCTGGTGGAACGCGCGGTGCAACCAATAGGAGAGAAGTTGGGTGCTCGCGAGTAGAAGCAGGAAGCCTGCCCAGTGCGGCATGGCCAGGTGCGCCAGTAAACCGATGCCCTCGACATCGGTCCAGCGCGCCAGCCAGAGTATGAGCGCGGTATTGGCCGTGGCGATCAGGTACCAGTTGAGAAGCCCCAGAGAAAAATTGTTGCCCCAGCGCCAGACGAGACCACTGCCATTCCGGCGACGCGGTGCCGCAGCCTCCCAGGCCATGAACAGGGCGAAGGTCACAAAGGTAACCGTGTAGATGGCGGTGGCCGGCGAAGAAGCGATGATCTCGGTTTCCATGGCCTGTGGTACGGGTGGCTATCCCCTAGAGGGTAACCGAAGGACGTTGGGAACGCATGTGGACTA
The DNA here is from genome assembly GCF_000764025.1 of Pseudohaliea rubra DSM 19751. Lineage (GTDB taxonomy): Bacteria > Pseudomonadota > Gammaproteobacteria > Pseudomonadales > Halieaceae > Pseudohaliea > Pseudohaliea rubra. The sequence continues at coordinate 24,537 of NZ_KN234750.1, forward strand.
CCGGCGTTACGAGCCTGGGCCGGCCGCCCCCAGGAAGGGCCCGTCCACGCAGAGCCGGCGCCCGTCCGGTGCGGCACAGGCGCCGCAGATGCCCACGCCGCACTTGGTCAGATAGTCGATGGCGCTGAAAATCTGCGAAGGCTGGCAGAACTCGCGCTGCACGGCCTCGGCGGCGTGGACCATGGGTGCCGGGCCGCAGTTGTAGAACACCAGCTTCTCGTGCTCTGCCGGCGTCATGGCCTGCAGGCGCTCGCGGAGCAGCTCCGTGACCCGGCCGTGGAAGCCGGCGCTGCCGTCATCCGTCGATACGTGCACGTCGGCCACGGCGCGGCATTCTTCGAGGAAGTAAAGGCGCTCGGCGCTTCGTGCGCCGGTGAAGATCTCCGCGTTGCCGAAATCCCGGGCCACCTGATAGACGGCCGCGAGGCCCGTGCCGCCGGCGACGGCCATGATATGCGCGTCCTCCGGCGGGTCCGCGGGGATGCCGTGGGGGCCGCGGACGTAGGCCTCGGTGCCGACGGGGAGATCCATGAGGGCATGGGTGAACTGGCCGACGTCGATGGCTACCAGCGTAAAGGGATCGTCGGTCAGCGCCGAGAAGGGCTTCTCTCCAAGGCCGGGAATCCACAGGAACACGAACTCGCCAGCCTGCACGTTCACTTTGCGGTCGAAGGTGAGCAGGGCGATGTCCTCGCAGACCCGGGTGTTGTCCACGAGGGTGACGGGCCGGAAATGCATGTCGACGTCGTAGCGCACCTGTGCCTCGGCGCTGGCACTGCCGCTATCGAGATCGTCTTCCAGGACGCGGAAATAGTGCTCGATGTCATCGGTGGTCATCCCGGTGAGCGCCGAGCCGATACCGGCCACGGTGGCCCCCGCTTCCCGGGCCGCCCGCACGTCCTCGGCGCTGGACAGGCCGCCGCAGCCGATGATCGGGAGGTCGCTCACGGCGCGGATCTCGCGCAGGCACTTCAGCGCCAGGGGCAGCACGCCCTTGCCGCTCATGCCGCCGGCGCCGTTGGACAGCACCGGGTGGCCGTGGGCGCTGGTATAGCCCGGACCGACGGTATTGATGGCGCAGAAGCCGTCGGCGCCCGCTTTCTCGGCGGCGCGGGCGATGGCGCCGATATCCGGCGTGTTCGGGGTAAGCTTGGGGATCACCGGCACGTTTACGGCTGCCTTTACGGCGGCGACAATCTCCGCCACCAGAGCCGGATCCTGGCCCATGGCCATGCCGTAGCCCGTTGCGTGGGGACAGGACAGATTGAGCTCCAGGCCATCAGAGACCGGCGCCAGCAGCTCAGCTACGGCCACGAACTCTTCGACGGTGCCACCGAAAATCGACGTGAGCAGGAAGCGGTCCGCTGGTACCTTCAGGCCCGCGAGGATCTCCCGGGAGGCCTCCGGGCCGGGGTTGGTGAGCCCTACGGCGTTGACGAAGCAGCCGGGCGCGTACTGGCTGTACACGGGCTCGCGGTTGCCGGTGCGTGGCACAGGGCCGATGCTCTTGGTGGTGATCACACCCACCTGCGGCACGCGGTCGAGGAAATACTGCATGATCGGGCCCGCCGTGGTGACGATGCCCGAGGGGATTGTGAAGGGCCCGGAAAGGCGCTTGCCGAAGAATTCTATAGTCAAGGAAACTCCGCGGTCGCAGGCGGTGAGCGGTAGGGCGGCATTATACCGTCTGTCGTCCGCCGCGGCAGGCGGCGGCGCTCAGACGAGGCGTTCGAAGACGTGGTTGACCTTGCGGCGCTTGCCCGACAGGCCGAGTTTCTTTCGCGGGCCGGACTTGTCGGTCATGACGAAGCGGTAGGCGATGTCTGTGTGGCGCATGGCGATGCCATGCACAAGGCCTGCCCACCATTCGGGGGTGTGCAGCGTGCAGTGGGCGTTCTGCCCGTTCGGCAGGTGCTTTACCGCCGGGTAGCAGGCCACATTGGCGAACACAAACTTACGCGCCAGGCTGAACATTTCCTCGATGATCCAGGGCACGTCCGGCTCGGTGATGTGCTCGAGCACGTCGGTGCTGATCACCGCATCATAGGGCCTGTCCGGCAGTTGGGCGAAGGGTGCATGGCCAGGGTCGTAGCAGCGGATTTCGTCAAGGCCCCAGTAGTCCTGCAGGCTGCTCACGGTGAGCTGGTTGTCGATGCGCAGGTTGCCCTCGCTGTAGGCGAGCCCCTTGCCGGCCCCGTAGTCGAGGAGGTCCCGGGCACCGGTGCGTTCGATGAGCGCCTTGATCTCACGGACGTGGCCCACGAGCATTTTGCCGGGAAAGGTCTCCTCGGCACTCTTGCCCTCGGCCTGCTCGCCGGCCGTGTGCAGGGTCTCGTACATCTGCACCATGGCGAGGTATTCGGGGCTGGGATTGTCGCGGGTATACATGGGGCTGCTCGCCTGTCGCTCCGTGCGCGCGATGCTACCACCGCGGGCCCGGCGGCGACAGCGCCCGCGCGCCCTTCAGGTGCCGCAGAAGGTTCGCTGTACCCGCTCCTCCGGGCGGGCCGGGCGGGCCAGGTCGGCGTCCGCCGGGTCCCAGCGGTAGGGGTTGGCTACGCGCTCTGCGAGGCGGTGAAAGGGGGCGAGGTCGCCGTCCTCGGCGGCTTCGATGGCCGCCTGCACCAGGTGGTTGCGGGGTATGAATACGGGGTTTGCGGCGCGCTGCCGGGCGCGACGGGCTGCCCCGTCCTCCCCGGCGGTCGCCAGGCGCTGGCGCCAGTGCGGCAGCCAGGCGCGCAGGGCGTCGCCGGGTTGGAACAGGTCAGCGAGCGCGGCGGCCTCTGGTCCGCCCTCCTCGGACAGGTAGCGGAAAGCGAGCGTGAAATCGGCGCCGTCCTCGGCCAGTGCGGCGAACAGGCCTTCCACGAGCTCATCGTCGTCCGGGCGCAGGCCGCTAAGCCCCAGCTTGCGCGCAAGCCCCGCTGCGTGCGCCTCGCTGAACTGCCGCGGGAAGGCAGCGAGGGTGTCCTGGGCAAGGGCCACGGCCTCTTCCTGGTCATCATGCAGTAGAGGCAGGAGCGTCTCTGCGAGGCGCACCAGGTTCCAGTGGGCGATACCGGGCTGGTTCTGGTAGGCGTAGCGGCCGCCGTGGTCGATGGAGCTGAACACGGTTTCCGGGTGGAAGGCCTCCATGAAGGCGCAGGGGCCGTAGTCCACGGTCTCGCCGCAGAGCAGCATGTTGTCCGTGTTCATGACGCCGTGGATGAAGCCCAGATGCTGCCAGCTGGCGATGAGCCCTGCCTGTCGGGCGATCACGCCCTCGAGGACTGCCAGGGCGGGGTTAGCGGCGTCGCGGGCCTGCGGATAGTGGCGCTCGATCACGTGCCCGAGGAGTGTTTCCAGCGCTTCCCGGTCGCCGCGCACGGCGAAGTACTGGAAGGTACCCACGCGGATGTGGCTGCTCGCCACCCTGGCGAGCACGGCGCCGGGCTCGATGCCGTCGCGCATGACGCGCTCGCCGGTGGTCACCGCCGCGAGCGCACGGGTGGTGGGCACCCCGAGGGCGTACATGCCCTCGCTGACGAGGTACTCGCGCAGCACGGGCCCAAGGGGGGAGCGTCCGTCGCCGCCCCGGGACCACGGGGTGGGCCCGGAGCCCTTGAGCTGCAGGTCGAAGCGGCGGCCGTCGCGATCGAGGAGCTCGCCGAGGAGCAGGGCGCGGCCGTCGCCTAGCTGCGGGTTGTACTGGCCGAACTGGTGCCCTGCATAGGCCGCCGCCAGCGGCTCCGCACCGCCGGGTATCGCGTTACCGGCCACGACGGCGATACCCCCCGGGGAAGCCAGCCAGTCGGCGTCAATGCCCAGGGTCTCGCAGAGCGGGCGGTTGACCCGCAGGAGCCCCGGCTCGCGGACCGGGGTCGGTGCCAGGCGGGCGTAGAAGCGTGCCGGCAGTCGGGCGTAGCTGTTGTCGAAGGGTAGTGCGGGGGCGTTCATGGCGTTGGCGGCTCCTGGTTGGGAGAGGCCGGCAAGTTGGCGCGGCAGGCATCACAGAGGTAACCTTAGCGGCGAAAGTGCTTGCGCGAAAGCGCCGCCGCTCCCCTTAAGCCCCTGTTTTCGTTGGGTGAATTCATGAGTGATGCGCAATCCTGGGATACCCTCATCCGCAACGCCACGGTTTTTGACGGCAGCGGCGCTCCGCCCCGGCGCCTGGATATTGCCCTGCGCAAGGGCCGCATCGCCGCCAAGGGCAGTGCCCTGCCGGCAAACCACGCCGGCCGGGTCGTGGACGCCAGCGGCCTCTGGCTCATGCCGGGGCTGCTCGATATCCACACGCATCTCGACCTGGAGGTGGACCTGGACCCAACCCTCCCGGAAGTGGTGCGCCACGGCACTACCACCGTCCTCGTGGGCAACTGCAGCCTTGGCACCTGCTTCGGCACCCAGGCCTTCGGCGGCCAGGAGCCGATCATCGACTGCTTCACCCGGGTGGAGAACATCCCCAAGAGCGTGCTGCGCAAGTGTGTCGAGGCCATCACCTGGGACAACACGGGCGACTACCTGGACCATTTCGACGACCTGCCCCTGGGGCCCAACATCGGCGCCTTCGTGCCGCACTCCATGCTGCGTATCGAGGCCATGGGACTGGACGACAGCATCAGCCGCGCGCCCACGGACGCCGAGCTTGCGCGCATGGATGCGCTGCTCGAGGCCGCCCTGCGCCAGGGCTATGTCGGCATGAGCACCGACGGCCTGCCCTTCCATTATCTCGCCAACGACCCGCACACGGACAAGCGTATCCCCACGCAGTTCGCCAGCTTCGGCGAGCTGAAGCGCCTGCTGAAGACGGTGCGCGGCCACGACCGGGTCTGGCAGACGACGCCGATCCTGCAGAACCGGGCCACGGCGCTGCTCTATTTCGCGCTCACCAGCGGTCGGTTGTTCGGCAAGACGCTCAAGACCTCGGCGCTCTCGGTCATGGAGTTCGCCCTCGCTCCCCGGGCCGCCCGTGCCTTCCTCGGTTTCGCAGGGCTCATGAACAGCCCCCTGTTCAAGGGCAACCTGCACTTCCAGGCCCTGGGCACGAACTTCCGCATCTGGTCCGACGGCATCGTCAGCCCCATGTACGAGGAGCTCGACAGCACCTGCCGGCTCATCGCGAAGGAATACGACGACGTGGCCGGCCGCCGCGCGCTCCTCGACGACCCTGCCTGGGTCGAGGCCTTCCGCGCCGACTGGCACCACGGCCGCCGCGGCCGCAACCTGGCCCATCTGAAGGCGAAGCTCGGCTTCCCGGAGCACATGGTGGTGCGGGAGCTGGACCGGCTGGTCTTCGACGGTGCGCCGGTGTCCGACTGGGACGGCGAGACGCTGCAGGCGGTCTACGAGCGGGTGCTCGCCTATCAGGCGGGCGCGGACGATGCGGCGCGCTCCGCGGAGGAGGAGGCGGCGCTGGCGGCCTTCCCGAAGCCGCTCGGCGACGACGCCGACTTCATGCTTCACCTCCTGCGCGCGTACGACAAGGGCTTCCGCTTCTGGACGGACGTCGGCAACGTGGGCAACCGGGCGACGCTGGATTACTTGCTGCACGAGCGGGCGCTGCCGGGCTTCAACGACTCCGGTGCGCATATCACCAACATGGCCTTCTTCGACGGCAACCTCATGTCCCTGAAGCTGGCCCAGCAGCACGGCCTCGATACGGTGGGCCGCATGGTGCGCCGGCTGACGCGGGAGCCCGCCGAGTTCTTCGGCCTGGACGTGGGTACGCTCAATATTGGCGCCCAGGCCGATATCACCCTCATCGACCCGGAGCGCCTGCGCGACTGGGACTGCAACGACACCCGCGAGTACATCTACCGGGATCTCTTCGAGCACCACCAGCTGGTGAACCGCCCGCAGGGTATCGTGCGCCAGGTGTTCATTCACGGGGAGTCCGTCTGGGAGGACGACGCCTTCACGCCGGCGCTCGGCAGCCGTCCCCTGGGCCGCGCCCTGCGCGCTGCCTGACCGCGCGCCGCTGACCGAACAAGGAGAACCGCATGCCCCGCCTTCACCGCGCCCTGGCGCTTGTCCTCGCCCTCGTTACGCCTGTAGCCCTTGCTGTTACGCCGGGGGAGGAAGGCATCAGCCGTGTTCTCGCCAGCGGCAAGGTCGACCCGCCGCGGAACGCCCCGCCCCGGGGCGACGAGGCCCGCGGGCCGTTCCCACGGCTCACCGTGGCCAACGCCATGCTCGTCGATGGCACCGGCGCGCCGCCCATCGGCCCGGTCACCCTCACCATCGAGAACGACACAATCACCCGCATCGCCGGCAGCCGGCCCGCTGATCTGAACGCGGAGGGCGAGGTTATCGATGTGGCCGGGGGTTATGTCCTGCCGGGGCTCATCGATGCCCACGTCCACCTGGGCACGCCGTCACACGCCGCGGCAGGTGCCCTCACGGACCCGGAGTACGTCCTCAAGCTGTGGCTGGCCCACGGGGTGACCACGGTCCGCGATGTGGGCGCGGTCATGGGCCTGGGCTGGACTCTGGCGCACCGGGAGCGGGCGGCCGCCGGCGAGATCAGCGCGCCGCGGCTGCGCGTGCACGCCATGTTCCCGCCGGAGACGGCGACGGCCGAGGACGCCCGCGCCTGGGTGAAGGCCGTACGCAAGCGCGGTGCCGATGGCGTGAAGTTCCGCGGTGCCCGGCCGGAGCCCTTCGCTGCCGCCATGGAAGAGGCGAAGCGCCTTGGCATGAAGACCTCCTACCACCACGCGCAGCTCTCCGTGGTGCAGACCAACGTTCTCGACAGCGCGCGCCTCGGCCTCGACAGCATGGAGCACTGGTACGGCCTGCCGGAGGCGATGTTCGAAGACCGGGTGATCCAGGATTACCCCCTCGACTATAACTACGGCGACGAGCAGGACCGCTTCGGCGAGGCCGGCCGCCTGTGGCTGCAGGCGGCGGCCCCGGGCTCAGGCACCTGGCAGCGCACCATCGACGAGCTGGTGGGGCTGGATTTCACTCTTTCGCCGACCTTCACCATCTACGAGGCGAGCCGCGATGTGATGCGCGCTCGCAATGCCGACTGGCACGACGCCTACACCATGCCCTACATGGCGCGCGCTTTCGAACCGAACCCGGCGATCCACGGCTCCTATTTCTTCGACTGGACCACGGCGCATGAAATCGCCTGGAAGCAGAACTACCGGCGATGGATGCGTTTCGTGAATGACTACAAGAACGCCGGCGGTCGCGTGGTGGCCGGCTCCGACGCGGGCTTTATCTATAAGGTCTACGGCTTTTCCTATATCCGTGAACTGGAACTCCTGCAGGAAGCCGGCTTCCATCCCCTGGAGGTGCTGCAGGCCGCCACGTTAAACGGTGCGGAATTGCTGGGCATCGCCGGCGAGACCGGCAGCGTTGAGGTGGGCAAGAAGGCCGATCTGGTGATCCTGGATGAAAACCCACTGGCCAACTTCAAGCTCCTCTATGGAACGGGGCATCGCCGCCTCAACCGCAGCACCGGTGCGATGGAGCGGGTTGGCGGTGTGCGTTACACGGTGCGCGACGGTATTGTCTTTGACGCGCAGGCTCTGCTGGCCGACGTGCGCGCGCTGGTTGCCGCGCAGAAGGCCGACGAGGCGCAGGCCGGGGGCTAGCATGGATCAGGCTCAGCACGCAGGGGCGCAGTCGCGCCAGGCAGGAGGTGCTATGGCACGTTGGCGAGGTGCAGGGGTGGTGGCGGCAGCGGTGTTGGCCCTGGGCGGCTGCACCACCACAAAGGAAATCATCATCGACGACAAGGGCGTCGACATGGCCGCTTATCGCCAGGACCTGGCCGAGTGCCGGGTCTACGCCGAGCAGGTGCGCACCGGGGAGAAGGTCGCCAAGGGTGCGGCCAGCGGTACGGTCATCGGCGGCGCTATCGGTGCTATCACCGGTGGCAGTCGCGACAGTGCGGCCCGCGGTGCCGGCGTGGGTGCCGTTTCCGGCGCCGTCAAGGGCGCCGACCGCGGCGAACGGGAAGAAGCGCAGGTGGTGAAGCAGTGCCTGCGCGGCCGGGGTTACCGGGTCCTCAACTAACGCCCCAGGAGCCTGCGCCACCAGGGCTTTCGGCGCGGCGCGGCGGCTTTCTGCCGGTGGCTGGCCGGTACGCCGTGTTCGGCGTACCACTGCTCCCATTCGAAGGGGGTCATGGTGCGCGGCGGCTCGTCGGCCTGAGCGCGACGCAAGGACTGGGCGCGCAGGGAGGTGTCGGAAGGCTCCTCCCGCTCGTCGAGCAGCTCGCGGATAAGCCGCTGGTTACGCGTTTCCATTGCTTCCTCAGTTGTTATCGAAGAGCCTGTTGAGGAGTTTGCCGGCTTTTTTCTGCAGCTTTTCCCTTGCCTCGTTTTTCAGCGCGTCGCTGATCACGGCCTCCGTGTCGAGGGCACACCAGTCCTTCGGCTTGCCGGAGAGGTTGCCCTCGCAGACTACCGGGAAGGTGAGGGCGGTGAGCCGCTCGTCCACGGCGCAGGCCGGGTCGAGCTCGCCGAGGGCCGGCTGTAGCCGGCCGCCGAGGGTGGCGGTGAAGTCGCCGTCGAGGAGGGCCAGGTTGCCCCGGCCGCCCAGGGCGATACCGGGGAGCGTCGCCGCCAGACGCTCCAGCCGAGCCTGCCCGCCACCGAGGGTCAGATCGGCCTCCAGCATCTCAAAGGCTGTGTCCGCGGGGAAGGGCTCGGTGAGCTGATCGCCGTTCGCCAGCGCCACCATCCGGCAGAAGTCCCGCTGCACGCTGATGTTCTTCACGGTCACAGCGTCCGTGCGCAGGGTAACCGGCCCGGTAAGGGCCCGCAGCAGCGCTTCGCTATCGTCGCCGCGGCTGTTCACGTCCCAGGTCAGGCTTGCCGTACCGCTGGCGGCCACAGGGCTTTCAAGGGCCTCAAGGGCGCTGCCCAGGGCCAGCGCGCTGACTGCCCCGCGGGCTTCCAGCGTTGCAGGGGCATAGCGGGCGTTAAGGGTGGCCTCGAGGCCGATGGTGCCGCCGTGCAGTGCACCGCTGACCCCGCTCAGCGCAACGTTGCCCTCCATCGCGCGCAGCGTCGCGCGGACTGCGGTGAGCCGGTGCGGACCGAGCTGGACTTCGTCGATGGTCAGCCGGGCGGCCGTGTCGAGGCTGCGCAGCGTGTCATAGGGCAGCCGGCCATCGCTCGCGGGCTCTGCCGCTGCCGCGTCGGGGCCCGCGAGGACAAGGAGCGCGGGGGTGAAGCGATTGAGATCGAGGGTGGCATCGATCCGGGGGCTTTCGTACTGCGCATAGCGCACCGTCCCCTGCCCCTGCGTGTCGGCGACAGCGAAGTCGACCTCGAAGTCCCCGACGCTGCGGTTGAGGTTCACCTCGCCGCTGAGCTCAAGCTGCAGCGGCTCCGCGGTTGCGCCGCTGACGGTGACCGACAGGGCGGGGAGGCTGACGCGGCCGGCGTTGAGGTCCGTGCGCAGGCGGCCGTCGGCGATGAGTTCCAGCGGCGCCTCGCCTGTCCCCCGGGGGATGCTGAGGAGTAACTGCAGCGGTGTTTCCCGGCCTGCGGTATTCACGCCCCGGGCGCTGAAGCGCTTGAGCTGCACTTCCGAGAGCGTGTTGCCGGCCGCGTCCACGGTGCGCAGACGGATGTTGCGGAGGCTGAGTTCGCCTACATCGAGGGCCAGCGGCAGGGCCAGTACCTCGATGCCCGAGGCTCCGGCTTTTCGCGCGCTACGCCTGGCCGCATAGAAGGCATCGAGCTCCGCGTCGGAAAGCCCCACGGTGGTGTCTGCCGCCGCGGCGCGGGCCGTCGCGGGGTCGGCCACGGTAGTGACCTCGGCGTTCTCGAGGTAGAGACGGTCGATTTCGGCCCTGCCGCTGAGCAGGGGCATCACCGCCAGGCCGATGCCGAGGCTGCCGGCGCGGAGCTCAGGCCCGCCATCGGGGGCCTGCAAGGTAGCGTCACCAAGGGCCAGGGACAGGCGCGGAAAGAGCGTCAGCGATACATCCCCCCGCACCGTGAGCCGTGCGCCTGTTTCCGCCTCGAGGCGATCGCTGGCGATGGCCAGGAGGTGCTCCCGGTCGATGAGCAGGTAGCCGGCGATGGCGATGAGCGCCAGGACGACAACGATGATGAACAGGAAACGCAGACTGCGTGCCATGGGTGCTCTCCGGACAGGGTCGGTTTACGCTCCCATGGTAGTCCCCTCGCCGGGTTGTCGCACAGCCCGCAGTACCCCGTTGGCCGGGGAGGCGGTCAGCCGGGGGCGGCAGCATCGCGAAAGCGCCGCTCCACGTGGCGGTCGAGGATGCGCTCACGCTCGGCACGTACGTCGGGATCGTTCTTCAGCGCCCAGAGTGTTTCCCGGGCCCGGCGCTGGGCAGCGACCGGGTCGACCACCGGGGCCGGGTAGTCAGCGCTGGCATAAAGAGCCTGCTCCAGGGGCGTGAGTTCCCAGGGGGTGTGCACCAGCGGTGCCGGCACTTCGGCCAGTTCCGGCACCCAGCGGTGGATGAATTCGCCCTCCGGATCCTGCTCCTTCGACTGCTTCACCGGGTTATAGATGCGGATGGTATTGATGCCCGTTACGCCCGCCTGCATCTGCAGCTGGGCGTAGTGGATCCCCGGTTCGAAGTCGAGGAACAACGAGGCCAGATGCGTCGCCCCGGTGCGCCAGTCCTGCCACAGGTGGTGGCACAGAAAGCTCACCAGCATGGCCCGGGAACGGAAATTGATGTACCCGGTGGCGGCGAGGCAGCGCATGCTGGCGTCGATGAGGGGCAGCCCTGTGCGGCCCTCCCGCCAGGCACGGATCAGCGTCTCGTCGCGGCCCCGGGGGTGGGCGAGGTAGCCCCGGTTCAGGTCCTCGCGCTCCATGCGGCACTCCATCTCGAACTTCTGAATAAAGTGGCAGTGCCAGTGCAGCCGCGACTCGAAGGCAGCCAGAGCGCGGCCCCAGCCCGGTTCCCGGCGGCGCGCTTCGAGAGCCTGGAAGACCTGGCGCACGCTGAGATTGCCCCAGGCCAGATAGGGCGACAGGCGGGAGCAGCTGCGCCGGCTCGCCCCCGGCCGCGAGATGTCGAGCTGATAGCGGCCTGCGCGCTGCGCAAGAAAGCTGTCGAGGGTGCGCCTGGCAGCGCTTTCACCACCGCGCTGGAACAGCGTTTCGGTGCGGCTCCAGGATGCCGGAGGGGAGGCCGGCGCCAGCGCTGCCAGGACCTGTTCGCAGGCCCCGGGGGGCGGTCGGTAGCCTCCCCAGTGGGGCATCGCCTGGGGCGCTCGCATGGTCTGCCCCCAGCGCCGGTTCCAGCCGTGCCGGTCTGCAAGGCCCCGGCTGACCCCGTTGCAGGGGAATTCAGCCCAGCGGATGCCGTGCCCGGCACAGAAGCGGGCCACCGCACGATCGCGTTCGAAGGTCACCGCAAGGCCCGTCTCCTCGTGAGACCAGAGCGTATCGATCGGTGTCGCCGTCTGCAGCTGTGCGAGGACGGCAGTCGCTTCCCCGTGCACGATGGCGAGGCGGGCGCCCCGGCGTGCGAGTTGAGCGCGCAGATCCTCGAGGGACTGCCAAACGAAGCGCCAGTGCCGGTCCCGGTAGTGCGGGTCGGCGAGCAGGGCAGGCTCGAGGATATACAGCAGCACCAGCGGCCGCCCGCGTTTGAGTGCCGCGGTCAGCGGCCCATGGTCCGCCAGGCGCAGGTCGCGCTTGAACCAGACGACATCGATGCTCATGCCGCGCCCTCGTCGCGGTCGGGGCGCCCGCCGAAGGGGTTGTCGAGGCAGCGGTCCGTGGCGGCGCAGCGCAGGGCCACGGCGCCCCGGCGCAGCGCGCCCAGTAAAATGTGATAGGTGTCCCGGTCCACGGGACCGGAGCGCGCGCCGGCGATGCGGCGGGCGCTATCCCGGCGCGTGAAGCTGCCTAGGTAGCTCCAGTCGCGGATGACGTGCCACTGCTGCCGGGGCTGGCCCGGAGCGGGCCGCAGCGCCCGCTCCTCAAGGAGCAGGGCGTCCTCGAAGGGCCAGGCAGCGAGGCGCTGATCCGCTAGCGCGGCCCGCAACCGGGCGTTGTGCGCGGCCGCGCTCTCCTTGCCGGCACAGGCGCCGCGGCAGCGCCGCAGCTGGAACTGGAAGCAGGGTCCGCGGCCACCCTCGAGGCCAAGGACCCGGACGCAGAGGCCTTCGGCGCGCGCCAGGGTGCGCAGCCGCGCGGCCGCCTGCTGTTCGCTGTGGTAAAGGCCGAGCGGTGCGTCGGCAAGCGCCTCGCCGTCGGGGAAGCAGGTGGCTGCAGGTTGCAGGAAGCCGCCGGGCCCCGGCGTCAGCTGGAGGGTCCAAAGGCGCCGGGGGCGTCGCTGCCGTCGATTGTACAGGGGCAGCTCTGCCTTGATGGCGGCGTTTTCCCGGAGCAGGGCACCCAGCTCCCCGGCGCAGGGCTCGCAGTCGATGCGCGCCAGCGCATGGAGCATGCGCTGCTCCCGCCCCGGACTGCGGGCGGCGCGCAGATGCGTCGACACCCGGCTGCGCAGATCGATGCTTTTGCCCACGTACAGCAGGGCGCCGCCCCGGTCGAAGAAGCGGTAAACGCCTGCGCAGGCCGGCAGGTCAGCGGCGCCGGTACCCGCGAGGGGCCGGCCCCGGCGCGTCAGGCGGATTGTGTCTGGCGGAGACTCCATCACGGCATGATCACGGAGCGCGGCGGCCCCGCCCAGCGCCGTTCAGGTTCTGTCCGGTCTGCTTCTGCCGGCGGGCCGTGAACGCTGTAAACTGTCGGTCAGGCTATCCGTGGGTTCGGGAGGCAGCAGCTGTGAAGATGACCGTGGCAGAGGCTCGGCGCGCCGGTATAGGCCGGTTGATCGTGGAGTCCGTGGATCTAAGCCTTTACATCGCCAGCGTCGAGCTGGGCGGGGAGCGTATCCTGCTCGCGGCGGAGGATGGCAGCGTTCTCAAGACGCGCAACCTCCAGGCAATGAAGGAACGCCTCGCGCCGCTCGCGGCGTGGCCCTCGGTGCTGCGTCAGCGCAGCGCCTACGACGAGATGTGCGGCCAGTCCTGGGCGTCGGCAGATAATACGCTGGAAGTGCCCCTGGAGCTGCGCGACCAGAGCGCCGGGCGCTGAGCGCTCAGCCGGGGTACTGGCGCAGGGTGAGCGTATCGCCGCGCTGGGCGAACTCGATGTAGCGCAGAAAAGACATGCCGAGGAGCACCTCCCGGGTCGCAAGACCGCTAGCCACGCCCGCCTCCACGTTTCGGAGTTCGATGTCACCGATGCTGACGCTGTCGAGGCGGGTAGCATAACTGGTGCTGTCGCCGTTGGCGGTGCGGGTGATGAAGGCTCTGCCCCGCGGGAGCTCCAGCTGCTCAGCGAGGTGCGCCGGAATGGCGACGCCGGTGGCGCCCGTATCGACCAGAAAGATCACCGGTTGCCCATTGATGGCGCCGGTGGTCACGTAGTGCCCCTGGCGGTTGCGCGCCAGTACCACCTCGCGCACGCCGTCGCCGGTGACCGTGGTTGCCACCTGCTGGTTCGGATTGTGCTGACGCTCCACGAGGCCGGTGAAGTACCAGGTGAGCATGCCGAGGATGAGCAGCCAGGCGATCACCTGCATGCCCAGCCCCATGCGCCGCTGTTCGTTGACCGGATCTGTCATGGCTCTGTTTCGAGTCCGCCTGTGCTCACTGGTTCTCTTGCTACGCCCGCCCCGCCAGACGGACCACCGAGCCCTTGGCGCGCGGCACAGCCGTGATACCATCCACCGTTGACTCTGTCACCCCCGCGGCTGTGCCAGCGACACCCAGGACGGGACGGTAAAGATGGACAGCAATCCCTGGCAGTCCCTGCGCGCAGGCCGCGCGATTGTCATCATCGATGCTGCTCACCGCATCGAGCGGCGCCTGCTGGATCGCTGGCTGGAGGAGCGCCTGGCGGAGCACGGCTGCATGGCAACCATAGAGCGGGTCGTCATGCGCATCGCCCGGAGCCCGGAGCACCTGGACGCCATGCCCCTGGAGCCGCTTCTCGGCGGGGCCGCAGATGAGATACAGGTGCTGCCTCTGCGCGTTGTCTGGCGCAGCTCCCTTCATGCCAAGACCATCCGCCCCCGGCCCCGGGATCTGCTTTTCGGCAACCCGCGCCGCCCCGGTATCTGGCGCGCCCGGCGCATCCTGGCCCAGCATCCGGAGCGTGCCGTGTGCATCGCCGGTGAGCCGGCCTCCCTTGGCGATCTGCGCGAACGGCTGATGCAGCGCGACGGCAGCATCGAGGGCTCGCGGCAGCAGGCGGAGTTCATTGCCGCGCAGGCGGGCCTCGCCCTCGATATCGCCGAACGGCGGCTCCAGGGCAGCCGCTACAAGGTGCCCCGGCGCGTCTCCCAGAACCTTATTGCCAGCCCGCGTTTCCGCGCGGCCCTCGACGACCTCAGCGTGGAGACGGGCAGGCCCGTCTCGCAGCTGCGACAGGAGTCCGAGGTCATCATGCGCGAGCTGGTCGCCCGGCCGGCGCCCTTCTGGCTCGATGTCATGGCGCAGCTGAACCATCTGATCATGTCTCTTGGCTACGATTCCGAGGTGGTTATCGACCGCGAGGGGCTGGAGCGGATTCGCCAGCTGGTGCGGGAAAACCCGGCGGCGCTCCTGTGGACGCACAAGACCCATGTCGACGGCTTTGCTGTCAATTCCATGCTTTTCGACAATGACTTCCCCAATCCGCACATCCTCGGCGGCGTGAACATGGCCTTCGCCGGCCTCGGCTTTCTCGCCCGGCGCGCCGGGGCCATCTTCATCCGTCGCAGCTTCCGCGACGATCCGCTGTATAAACTCGTGCTGCGTCACTACATCGGCTACCTGATGGACAAGCGCTTCCCGCTGAGCTGGGCCTTCGAGGGCACGCGCTCGCGGGTGGGAAAGCTGATGCCCCCGCGCTACGGCCTGCTCAAGTACGTCATGGAGTCGGCCCACGCCACCGATGCGCGCAACCTGCATATCATCCCCATCGCCATCAACTACGACCTTATCGGTGATGTGCGCGACTATGCGGTGGAGCAGGCTGGCGCCAGCAAGCAGCCCGAAAGCCTGCGCTGGTTCATCGGCTATCTGCGCGGCCTGCGCCAGCCCATGGGACAGATCTACGTCGACTTCGGCGAACCGGTGATCCTGCCCACGGTGCCGTCCGTCGACGATGAACGCGAGCTGCAGAAGGTCGCCTTCCGGGTGGGCCTGGAGGTCAACCGGGTGACGCCGATCACGCTCCCGGCGCTGCTGTGCATGGTGCTCCTGGGTGCGGCGCCCCGGGCGCTGACCAGTGATGAGCTGCTGGCGGAGCTTCGGGCCCTGGTCGCCTGGGCCCGGGAGCGCGACATCCGCCTCGCCAAGCATCTGGCCCTTGATGACGAGGGGCCGCTCGACCTCATCGTCGACAAGATGATCGCCAACGGTGTGCTCACGCGCTATGACGATGGTCCCGAGCGTGTCTACGCGATCGCCGGCGAGCAACACGGTGTGGCCAGCTACTACCGTAATACGATCGCCCATTTCTTTGTGGACAAGGCCCTTGCCGAGCTGGCTCTCATGCGCATGGTCTTTCGCAAGCTGGCCGGCGCCGAGGCCTTCTGGTCCGAGGCGGAGCGACTCCGGGATTTCTTCAAGTTCGAGTTCTTCTATGCACCGCGAGAGGAGTTCCGGGTGAATATTGCCCGCGAGCTGGCGCGCTACCGGCCGGACTGGGAAGCGCGACTGGAGGAACCCGGCGGCGCCGGGGAGGTCCTCGACGGTTTCGGTCCGCTGGTCGCGCACAGCACCATGCTGCCCTATATCGAGGCTTACCGTGTGGTGGCGGACGTCCTCGCCCGCCAGCCCCACGACAGCGCCCTGGACGAGCGGGAATGCCTCCTGCAGAGCCTCGCTTACGGCCACCAGGCCTATCTGCAGCGGCGCATCAGCTCGGAGGCGTCCATCGGCAAGCTGCTGTTCACGAACGGTTATAAGCTGATGGCGAACTTCGGCCTCACGGAGGCCGGTGCGGGCCCCCGTGGCGAGGATCGCCTCGCCCTCGCGCAGGAATTCCGTACCCTGCAGCGTCGCGTGGAGCGTATCCGCGCCGCTGCCTTGCCCTAGCTTTCCTGAGGAGGTCTCTGCCATGCAGCAGCTCAGTGCCCAGGACGCCCAGTTTCTCTATCTCGAGACGGCCCATAATCTCACCCACGTGACTGCCGTGGCCATCTACGATCCGGGCACGGTGCCCGGGGGCCGCACGGTCCGCTTCAAGGACATCCTCGCCCACGTGGAGGCGCGGCTGCGCTACAACCCCCTTTTCACCCGGCGATTGCTGCGCCTGCCGCTGGAACTCGACTATCCCTACTGGGTCGAGGACGAATACTTCGACCTCGAGTACCACGTCACCCACGGCCGGCTGCCGGCGCCGGGGGACTGGCGCCAGTTCTGTATCCACCTGGCGCGCTACCACTCCCGTCCTCTCGACATGAACCGGCCGCCCTGGGAAATGTACGTGGTGGAGGGGCTGGACCATATTCCGGAGCTTCCGGCGGGCAGCTACGCCATCGCCACCAAGGTTCACCATGCAGCCGGTGACGGCACGTCCCTGACCCGCTTCTTTGCCAGCCTCGCCGATACCGATCCCGCCGGCACGCCGGCCGTGCCCCTTGACGAGCCCCCGGAGGTACCGCCGGGAGTGCCGTCCCTGTTCGCTATCGCCCGCCGGGCCGTGGGCAACAACCTGCGCTCGCCGCTGCGCCTCGCCAGTGGTGTGCTCCGGGCCGCCCCGGGTCTCCTGCGCAGCGCCGAGGAGTCCGTGTTGCGCCGGGGCGCGGCGGCGGACCGGGACCGGGTCGCTGTGCCGCCGACACGTTTCAATGTTCCCGTTTCTCCGCACAAGGCCTTCGGAGCCTGTTTTGCGCCCCTGAAAGAACTGCGCGCAGTGCGCGAACAGGTGCCCGGCGCCACCGTAAACGACGTGGTGCTCGCCGTCTGCGCCGGTGCGCTGCGCCGCTATCTCCAGCACCACGGAGAACTGCCTCGGGAATCCCTGGTGGCCTGGGTGCCCGTGAACGCCCGGGCGCGCGATGGTGACGACGGCGCCGGCTCCGGCAACAACATCACGGCCATGACCACGCGCATCTTTACCGATGAGAAGGACCCGGTGAAGCGTCTGCGCAGGATTCACCGCGCCACGGTCCGCAGCAAGGCAGCTCGCGCCGGCGTGTCGGCGCGGGTGATGACGGATTTGACCCGGCACGTTCCGGCGGCCACGCAGGTGCTCGCAAGCCGGCTGGTGCTGCACAGCGGGGTGACGGCGCGTTTCTGCAACCTGTTTATTTCCAACGTGCCCGGGCCCCAGGTGCCCCTTTACATGAACGGAGCCCGGGTCGTGCATAATCTCGGTCTGGCGCCCCTCGCCGACGGCATGGGGCTGTTTATCGCCACCCCGAGCTACAACGGTGAGATCGGCTTCAATGTCATCTCCACCCGGGAGATCCTGCCGGATATCGATGTCTTCATGCGTTGCATCGAGGATTCCCTGGCGGAGTACCGGGACCTGCCGGCAGTGCCTGGCGGGCGCCGAAGGAAGGCAGCGCCGGGCCGGAAAAAAAAGGATCCTGGCACATTTCCGGGGTGAGTACGGAATACTTCTCTCAGCCTGCCCGGCCGGGACGTTCCACGATATTCGCTTGGTGAGAGAAGTATTCCGCACTCACCCCCGGCGCCTCGCGTACTTCTGAAGCTGAGGCGGCAGGGCCGGCGGCCTCAGCGGTCGTGGAACTGCGGTGCCCGCTTCTCGACGAAGGCCTGCGCAGCTTCGGCAGCGTCCTCGGAGAGGGCGAGAAGAGACTGGTGTCGGTTCTCCATGGCCATGGCGGCCTCGAGCCCCGGGGCGTCGAGGGCGTGGTTCAGCGCCTCCTTGGTCAGGCGCAGGCCCATGGGCGTTGCTGCCAGCATGTCGTCCAGGTAGGACGCCGCCGCCGTCGCCAGTTCTGCATCGGGGACCACAGCGGATACAAAGCCCGTGGCCAGCGCGCGCTCCGCCTCGAGGAAGCGGCCTGTGAGCAACAGCTCCGAGGCCAGGGAGCTGCCCACGAGCCGGGGCAGGAAATAACTCGAGCCCATGTCGCAGCCGGTGAGACCGATACGCAGGTAGGCGGCGTTCATGCGCGCGCTTTCGCCGGCGATGCGGATGTCCGAGGCCATGAGCAGGCTGAAGCCGCCACCGCAGGCCGCGCCCTGGGCGAGGGCGATGATCGGCTGTGGGCAGCGGCGCATGGCCGGATAGATGCGCGCGATGCGCCGCTGGATGTCCCAGAGGGGCCCTGGGCCCCGCTCCGGCGGGTTGAAGGCCGTGTCCGTGAGGTCCAGACCGGCACAGAAGTGGCGTCCGTTGGCGCGCAGCACGACCGCTCGCGTGGCCGGTCGGTCCGGGAGCCCTTCGAAGTACCCGGCCAGGGCATCGACCAGCGCCGGGTTGAGCGCATTGCCGCTGGCCGGCCGGTTCAGGGTGAGCCAGTCCACGGCACCGCGGTGGTCGATGAGCAGGGGGGCATCGCTGGTCATGGGGCTTGCTCCGGATCGCTGCGGGTGAAAAGGGTCGCCAACAGGCGCCGGGCGGCGCTGTCTACATCGGTCTCGCGCCGGGTCACAGCGTCGGCCAGGGCCTTGCCCGCTGCGCCCGCGAGCTGGGCTTCCAGGGCGAGCTCCAGGCGCGCGCGGGCGAGGTCACGCAGTTCCGTGACGGCGCGGGCCTGGCGCCGCCGCTGGTGTTCGCCGGAGGCGGTGGTCTGCTGCCGGTGGTCGGCGATGGCCTCCCGGAGTGCGTTCAGGCCGGTACCCTCCGTGGCCACGGTCTCGACGATGGCCGGGCGTCGGGTCGGCGCGTTGGCGGCGATGGCCGCCTCGAGGTCCCGGCGGGTGGCCTCGAGGCCCTGGCGGTCCGCCTTGTTGATAACAAAGATGTCGGCGATTTCCATCAGCCCGGCCTTGTTGGCCTGCATCTCGTCCCCCCAGCCGGGATTCAGCACCACCAGGACCGTGTCTGTTGCCCCGGCCACGTCCAGCTCGGCCTGGCCCACGCCTACGGTCTCAATGAGTACCAGGGGCCAGCCGCAGGCTTCGAGCACCCGGCGGGCGGTGCAGGTGGCCATGGCCAGGCCGCCGAGGTGGCCGCGGGAGGCCATGGAGCGGATGAAGACCTCCGGGTTTCCCAGATGTGGCTGCAGGCGTACCCGGTCGCCGAGGATGGCGCCGCGGGTCAGGGGAGAAGAGGGGTCCACGGCCAGGAGGGCGACCCGCTCGCCGGCCGTCTGCAGCTCCGTGGTAAGGGCGCTGGCCAGGGTGGATTTGCCGGCCCCCGGGGCGCCGGTGATGCCGATGCTGTAGCTCTCGCCCCGGCAGGGAAGCAGGGCCGCCTCGAGGGCGGCGGATCCCTCACCGCCGCGCTCGGCGACGGAAATCAGCCGGGCGAGGGCGCTGCGGCTGCCGCCGACGGCCTCGGCGACGAGCTCCGCCATGGCGTCCGGCCCGGCCACGGCTGTGCAGTCAGCCCAGGCCGGTCAGGCGCCGGGCGGCGCCGACGATGTCCGGGAGCTGGGAACCGGGGGGGTAGACCTCGACCCCCAGCGCCTCCAGTTTGCGCTTCGCGTGCGGCGGTACGACGCCGCCGCAGAACACCGGCAGCTCGGGCCGTTCCTCGCGCAGGGCGGTGACCGCGCGAACCGCAACATCGATGTGTCCGCCGATATTCAGGCCGACCAGGTCGACATCCTCGTCGACGCAGGCCTGCACAACCTCCTCGGGTCGTGCCATGCCGATCATGATGACCTCGAAACCCGCATCCCGGAGCGCCCGGGCGACGATCGTCGGCCCGCGCCAGTGCCCGTCCAGGCCCGTTTTCGCCATGAGAATCCGCTTGCCACTCACTGTTTTGTCCTCACCTCAGGTCTGGATGGGCGTTGCCCAGTCGCCGAAAACATCGCGCCAGACGTCGCCGATCTCGCCGAGGGTGACCTCCGCATCCAGGGCGTCCATCATCGCCGGCATAATGTTGTCGCTGCCGCGGCAGACCTGCTCGAGCTGGCGCAAGGCGGCAGCTGCGCCGGCCTCGTGGCGGGTCCGGCGCACGTCTTCCAGCCGCTCGAGGGCGACGTCGAAGGCGTCGTCGACGCCCATGAAGCCGTCCACCTCGTAGGGTGAGCTATCGTCCTTGTGCGCGGTGACGCCGACGATCACCTGCTCGCCGGTTTCCTGCGCCATGAACTCCCGGTGCTGGTTCTCGGCCGCTTTCTCGTGCAGCCAGCCGGAGTCCAGGGAGGCCAGGAAGCCGCCCTGGGCCTGGATCTCATCGAAGAAACTCCAGGCGCGCTCGACCAGCTCCGCAGTGAGGGTTTCCACATACCAGGAGCCGCCCAGGGGATCGGTGACCGCCGAGACGTTGGTCTCTTCCTGCAGGATCTGCTGGATACGCACGGACATCTGGTGCGCGTGTTCGCTGGGGATGGACAGGGCCTCGTCGTAGCCCGATACCCCGAGGGACTGAACGCCGCCCAGGGCGCCGGCGAGGGCCATGATAGTGCCGCGGACGATATTGTTCATGGGCTGTTGATAGGTCATGCGGGAGCCGGCGGTGACACAGTGAATGCGCAGGTTTGCCACCTTGGGGTCACGGATGTCGTAGCGTTCCGCCAGCAGCTGCTGCCACATGAGTCGGGCCGCGCGTAGTTTGCTCGCCTCCTCGAAGAGGTCCATGGACATGCGGAAACTGACGCCGCCGCAGCCGCGGGCGGCGCGGGCCAGGGGCATGGTGCCGCGGCGCTGGATTTCTTCGAGGTATTCGACGGCGTTGGCGAACAGGGCGCCGAGCTCCTGGAACGCATTGAGGCCAGTGTCGGCGGCGTTGTAACCGGCGATAGAAACGGGTACCCAGCGTGGCAGGTGCCGGTCGCAGAACTCCATGATGTCGGCGTTGAAGCGCAGACCCGTGTCTGTCGGGACCTGCTGCTTGGTGACGCAGCCGAGGTAGGTAAGGAAGTAATCACTCTGCCCCGTGCCGGGCAGCCGGTCCAGGGCCACGCCACGGCGCTTCGCCACGGTCCAGTAGCCGGCGAGGGCAAAGGGCGCATGCTGTACCACCGCGCCGCCGGCGTGGGCATAGCTGGTCTCGATGGGCAGGTCTTTCATGCAGATGTCGATGTCGCGGACGCTCTGCATGACTGCACCGGTGAGGCCGACGTCTTCGCGCCGGGCGACCACTTCCGGGTGATCCACGTTATAGCAGTGGTCGCCGGTATTGCGATCGTGCTCCATGATGAAACCGGTCTCGCCCTGCTCGAGGAGGAACTTGATGCGGGCATTCTCGTCCTCGGGCTTGCCGAAGCCGCTGAGCTGGAAAATGCGCCAGGGCTTGGTGCGGTAACCGGTGGGGTAGGCGCCGCGGTGGAAGGGCGGCTCCCCGGGGGCGGCGGCAAGGCGTTCGCGGTGTTGCGGCGGTATATCCTCGTCCCGGTAAAAGGGCTTGAGCGGAATCCCCGAGGTGCTCACCCAGGCCTTCCCGTCGCTGTTTTTATCGTTCATAGCGCGATCTTTCATGTCGAAAATGCTTGTGGCAATTTAAACGTCCCTCCGGCGTTTGTCTACTGGCGGGAACTTTTGCTTGACGAGCAGTAAAAAAACCTTACGCTAATGTATGACGCGTAAAGAGACACAATAATTCAACGCGAGGAAGCGCCATGACGCCATCGAGTGTCCTCCTGACTGCCACCGAAAAAGTGTATCTCGGTGAGCGCGCCAGCACTGCTATCGCGACCGAGGCGGAGCGCCTTGGTGCCCGACGGGTGTTCCTGCTGGTCAGCCGCACCCTGAGACGCGAAACGGACGAGATCAGCGCGATCCGTACCGCCCTCGGGCCCAGGCTCGCCGGCTGCTGGGACGGCATGCCGCCGCACGCCCCGCGCAGCGCGGTGCTCGCTGCCGCAGAAGCGGCGCGGCAGGCCGAAGCGGACCTCATTGTCACCGTGGGCGGTGGCTCGGTGACCGATGCCGGTAAAATCGTCAGCATCTGCCTGAAGCATGGTCTGCGCGAGCACGACGACCTCGAGCCCTACCGCGTCTACGTCAACGATGCCGGCGAGGTGATCAAGCCTGAGTTCGAGGGGCCGGACGTGCGCGTCATCAACTGCCCGACGACGCTTTCCGGCGGCGAATTCAATCCGCTGTCCGGGGCAACGGACGAGAAAACACAGCACAAGCAGGGCTACGAGCACCGGCTCATGGCGCCCATCGCCATCGTGCTGGACCCCGCGCTGACGGTCCACACGCCCGAGTGGCTGTGGCTGTCCACCGGCGTGCGCGCCCTGGACCATGCCCTTGAGGCGCTGGGTTCGCACCAATCCAATGACTTCTGCGACGGGATGGCCGATTCCGCCCTGCGGCTGCTCGTGGAGGGGCTGCCGGCGGTCAAGGCCGACCCCTCGGACCTGGACGCGCGTCTCAAGTGCCAGGTGGGCGCCTGGCAGTCCATGATTCCCATCATTGCCGGTGTGCCCATGGGCCTGTCGCACGCCATCGGGCACGTTCTCGGGGGCACCTGCGACGTGCCCCACGGCTATTGCTCCTGCGTCATGGCGCCGTCCGTGCTTGCCTTCAACGCGCCCGTGAACGGCGATCGTCAGCAGCGCATCAGTGCCTGCTTCGGCGAGCCCGGACGGCCCGCGAGCGAGCTGGCGGACGCCTTTATTCACGGTCTTGGCATGCCCCGTTCCCTGGCCGAGGTCGGCGTGGGGCGTGACCAGTTCGAGAGGGTCGCCGAATATACGATGCACGACTTCTGGGCCCGCACCAACCCGCGGCCTATCGGTCAGGCCGGGGATGTCCTGCCCGTGCTCGAGCTGGTTGCCGGCGACGCGCCGTGACCGCAGCGGGGTCCCGCAACAACCTCAAGGCCGAGCTGGCGCAGTTCAAGCGCCGGCGTATCCGCGAGGAGGCGAACCACCTGTTCTACCGGCAGGGCTATGAGGGCACCACTATTGATGCCATCGCCGACAAGCTGCAGGTGACCAAGCCCTTTATTTACAGCTATTACAAAAACAAGGGCGAGATCCTCTACGACATCGCCCGGGTCGGGATTACGCTGTCCTCCGAGGCTCTCGAGCGCTGCCTCGCCATTCCCGGTTCGTCCTGGGACCAGCTCAAGCTGGTGGTGGACGAGGTCACGCGGATCGTTGTGCAGAACCAGGAATACATCGTGGTCTACCAGCGCGAGGAGAAAAACCTCGAGCCGGAGCAGGCACGAGCCATCCGCGAGCAGCGCTCCGCCTTCGATCATCGCCTCGCCGAGGTGCTTGCCAGCGGCGAGGCGGTCGGTGAGTTCAGGCTTCAGGATCCGCCGCTCACCGCGACCACGATCGGCGGCATGATGAGCTGGGTGGCGCTCTGGTACCAGCCGGGGGGGCACTGGTCCGAGGCCGAAATCATTACCCATATCATTCGCAGTGTGGAGCGTCTGGTGGCGGTGCGAGGCCGCCAGGAAGTACCACCCGCGTCGCGTCCTCAACCTGAAATCCGGAAGTAGAGCCATGAGCATGTCGACCTGCACCGACCCCCGCATTCCAGCCCGCGATGCCTGCGTGGTACGGGATCTGATCGAGCGCTGGGCGCGAGAGCAGCCCGACACCGTCTACGCGGTCTTCCAGAATGGCGAGCAGTGGTCCTACGCGGACCTCAAGAAGCGGGTAGAGGCCGTGGCCGCGGGCCTGGCGGCCCGGGGCGTTACCCAGGGCGATCACGTCGCGGTCTGGCTGTTCGGCGGCCGCGAGGGCATTCTCAGCTTCCTTGCCATCAATTACCTCGGCGCGGTCTTCGTGCCCTTCAACACGGCCTACAAGGGCAAGCTTCTCTCCCACGTGCTCCATAATTCCGACGCGCGCCTGCTCGTGGCTCACGGCGACCTTGTGGAGCGCCTTGACGCTGTGGATACGGGGCCGATCGAGCGGGTGGTCCATGTAGGGCCGGCGCCGGCGATCCGCCTGCCGCTGGAGCCCTTCGAGGCTCTGGCGGAGCACGAAACCGTCTGCCCGGCCCTCGAGCGGCCGGTGGAGCCCTGGCATACGCAGTCCATCATCTATACCTCAGGGACTACGGGCCCTTCCAAGGGTGTGCTGTCCTCCTACCTGCACATCTACACCAATGCCGGGCCGGAAACCTGGCACTTTGTGAAGAGCGATGACCGATTCCTCGTTAACATGCCGCTTTTCCACATCGGCGGTATGGGCATCATCTTTGTCATGCTGGCCCGCGGCGGCTCTATCGCCGTCATGGAGAATTTCAGTACCGACGGTTTCTGGCCCTTTGTTCGCGAGACAAAGACCACCTGCGCTTTTCTTCTCGGGGTCATGGCTACCTTCCTGCTCAAGGCGCCGCCCTCCTCCGGCGATCGGGATCACAGCCTGCGCCTGGCCTTCATGGTGCCGTTCACGGAGACGGCGCTGGAGATGCACGAGCGTTTCGGTATCGATGTGTACACGATTTTCAACATGACGGAGATCTCTTCGCCGATTGTCTCCGAGCCCAACCCGACGAAGCGCGGCACCTGTGGCAGGAAGCGTGAGGGGGTCGATGTGCGGCTTGTGGATGAGAACGATTGCGAGGTGCCGGTCGGTGAGATCGGCGAGATGCTCGTGCGCACGGACCGGCCCTGGGGCATGAATCACGGCTATTACAAAAACCCGGAGGCCACCGCCGAGGCCTGGCGTAACGGCTGGTTCCACACCGGCGACTGTTTCCGCCAGGACGAGGACGGTTTCTTCTACTTTGTCGACCGGCGCAAGGATGCGATCCGCCGCCGGGGCGAGAACATCTCCTCCTTCGAGGTGGAGGCCGAGGTCGTGGCCTACCCGGCGGTGCGCGAGGCGGCTGCCTACGGCGTGCCCAGTGACGTGGGCGAAGACGATGTCATGGTCGCCGTGGCACCGGTTGAGGGGCAGGACATCGACCCGGCGGCGCTGCTCACTTTCCTCGCCGACAACATGGCTTACTTCATGGTGCCCCGCTACATCCGCATTCTCCCGGAGCTGCCCAAGACGCCCTCGGCCAAGGTGCAGAAACACCTGCTGCGCGGCGAGGGCGTCACCGACGACAGCTGGGACCGGGAAGCCCATGGCTTCACGCTTAAAAGGGAAAAGCTGAAAGCCTGACGACAACCGCAACAGCAAGACGGGATAACTATTATGAGAACCGCAACGGCACTTTCAGTCGGGCTCCTCGCGGCCCTGGGCCTCAACGGCCACGCCGCCGCCCAGGACATGCTGGAGGAGGTCGTGGTTACCGCGACCAAGCGCAGCACCAGCCTGCAGGACTTCGCCGGTGGTGCGAGCGTCATCGGTGGAGAGGATATCGGCCCCGGTGGCATCGAGAACATCCGCGATATGGCCGCGTCGGTGCCCAATCTGTCCATCGGTGATCAGTTCGGCTTTGCCCGGGTGTTCATGCGCGGCATCGGCATGACCAGCATCGACATCGGCGGCGAGGGCTCCGTGTCGTTTCTGCAGGACGGCGCGATCATTCCGCGGCCGGCGGCCCAGCTCGTAGGCATGTTTGACCTCGAGCAGGTGGAGGTCCTGCGCGGGCCCCAGGGCACGCTCTACGGGCGCGGTGCCACCGCCGGCGCCATCAACCTGGTGACCGCGAAACCGGGCGATGAGTTCGGCGGCTACCTCACCGCCACCGGCGGCAACTATGGCCTCATGACCTTTCAGGGCGCGGTCGACCTCCCTCTGGGCGATGCCTGGGCCCTGCGCCTGGCCACCAAGATCGAGGAGCGCGACGGCTATGGCGAGAACCTCTTCAGCGGCGAGGACGTGGACGACCGCAGCGCCCAGGCCTATCGCGGCACCCTGGCCTACGATGGCGGCGGTGCGCTGAGCGGCGCCCTGTCCCTCCAGTATTACGAGGAGGACGACCGCAACTTCGCCTTCCACTACTTCGGCCCTTCTGAGGGCACTGCCGGCGGTCTGCCCCCGGCAGTACCTGTGCTCGGCGGCCAGACCGTCTTCGATGTCGGCGGCGACTTCTACGACATCAATTCGGACCAGGAGGCCCTCAACGAGCGCGACGGCTATCTCGCCAACCTGCTGCTGGATTTCGAGCTCAGCGACCGCATGAGCCTGAGATCGGTCACGTCCCTGCAGAACCTCGACCGTTTTCTCCGCGACGATCTGGATTCCACTGATGCTGACCTCTTCGGCCGGAATGACTACACGGAGGAGAGCGATTCCTTTGGCCAGGAGTTCACCCTCAACGTCGACGGCGATCGCATGGATCTGCTGGCCGGTGTCATGTATTTCGAGGAAGAGCTCTATGGTCAGGTACTGGTACCCCTGAACAACGTCTGCTTCCTGCTCGCGCCCGCGCTCTGCGGCACGCCCGTCGGTGATGCGCTGAACAGCGGGCGTTACGAACAGAACGGCGATGTCGACATCACCGCTTACGCGGCCTTCGCCGAGGTTACCTGGGATCTGTCCGAGGCCCTGACGCTGATTGCCGGTGTGCGCTACAACTACGAGGAACGCGAGGGCACCGGGACCTTCCGCTTCGATGCGGCGGGCCTTGACGTGAACACGGACCAGGATGCCGACTGGGATGACGTCACACCGCGCATCACGCTGCAGTACCGGCCGTCGGACGATATGATGCTCTACGCGACCTATAATCAGGCCTTCAAGTCCGGGGTCATCAACACCGGCAGCATCAGCGCGCCCCTGGACCCGGAGACCGTCGATGCCTGGGAAGTGGGGCTAAAGGGCGGCAGCGCCGACGGCTCCCTGACCTACTCGCTTATCGGCTTCTTCTACGACTACCAGGACCTGCAGATCTCCTTCGTGGACGAGACCAGCACGGTGACCACCGTGAACGCGGCGGAGGCGGAGAACTACGGCCTGGAAGTCGAGCTTGCGGGAGAGCTCGGCGGCGGCTTCAGCGCCGACTTCTACGGCACCTATCTCTCGGCCGAGTACAAGGAGTTCTTCAACGGCGATTACGCCAACGGCTTTGCCATCGCTGACCTCTCGGGCAACACGCTGCCGAATGCGCCGGAGTACACCGCGCGTCTCGGGATCAACTATGAAACGGAAGCGGGCGGCGGTCTGCTGCGCGTGCGCGGCGAGGCCTACTGGCAGGACGAGATCTGGTTCACGGAGTGGAACCGGGCCGATGCCTACCAGGACAGCTACACGCTGCTGAATGCGAGCATCGACTACGCGCTGCCGGGCGGGAACTGGCTGCTGTCCCTATGGGGCCGCAACCTCGGCGACGAGGAGGTGATCTCCAACAACATCATCACGGCGCCGCTCTACAATTCGCTGCGGGTAGGCTCCATGATGCCGCCGCGGACCTACGGGGTGACCGCCGCCTTGAACTTCTGAGTCTATGTCCCGGGAGGTGCCCCTCCCGCAGCGCACGGCCTGTGGTGAGAGCCGCGTCTCGCCGCGACCCCCACCGCAGGCCGGCTGGCGTCAGCCCTCGGCAAGCTGCTCCAGGCGTCGGGTGACCTGCTCGAGGCGTCGGGTCAGCGACTCCCTGTCCGTGTCTGCCGTGGCCCCAGCCGTCACCCTGTCCGCCTGAAGGTAGCGCCACAGCGGTTCCACCAGCTCCTCGGCATAGTCGCCGATGGCGGCATCGGCGCTGCCCCGGTGGCGATAAAGGTAGGTGCGCATGCCGTACTCGAGACCACCGAAGAAAAGGTCCCGGCAGGGCGGCAGGGCGACATCCCCGCGGATCTCGCCCCGGGCCATGCCCTCGCGCAGGATGCGGTCGAAATAGCCGACATAGGCGCGGTTCAGCGCGCGGATCGGCGAGTCTCTTTCCGGCGCCTCATCGTCGCCATGGACATAGAGCAGGTCGACGCCGATGTAGACCTGGATCAGTCGCATCATCAGGGCGCGGTCGGCGGCGAGCTGCTGTACATGGTTAAGGGCGAGCGCACGCAGGCGTTCGCGGGTGCCCATGACCTCATTGAGGATGGTCTCGGCCTGGCGGCACAGTCGCTCCGTATAGAAACGGTCGAGGATCGCCAGCATCAGGTCGTGCTTGCTGCCGAAGTAGTGGAACACGGTGCCCTCGGAGACCCCGGCGGCCTCGGCGATGCGCCGGGTCGAGGTGGTGTGAAAGCCGTTACTGGCAAAGAGCTCGGTCGCCGCCCGGAGTATTTCCTGCTCGCGGCGTTCGAGGCGCGTACGACTGGTGGTTTTGCTGTTAGCGTTCATGCCTTGTCTCCGGCCGGCTCCGCAGCATAGCCCCCGGTCGGGGCGGGGTAAAACGCCTGCCTATCGCCCCGGGGATGCTTGAGTATTGCTTGAATATATTAAGCGATGCATAATTCTGCGACCAGCCCCCGGGAGCAGTCAGGTCATGACGGGACGCATTGCCATCGGTGGCGCCGCCGGATTCTGGGGCGACGCCGCCCTCGCCACGCCCCAGCTTCTTGCCAGCGGCGCCGTGGACTACCTTGTCTACGACTACCTTGCCGAGATCACCCTGTCGATTCTCGCCCGCGCCCGAGCGGCCGATGACAGCAAGGGCTACGCCACGGACTTCGTCAGTGCGGCCATGGCGCCGAACCTCGAGGCCATCGCCCGCCAGGGCGTGCGGGTCATCGCCAATGCCGGAGGTGTTAACCCGCGCGCCTGCGCCGAGGCGCTTCGCGCAGAGCTTTCGCGTCTCGGCCTCGAACTGCGCGTGGCCGTGGTTCTCGGCGACGACCTCACGGACCGCGCCGCGAGCCTCCACGAGGCTGGTGTTACCGGGATGTTCAGCGGCGATGCCTTCCCGGCGCCGGAAACGGTCGCCAGCATCAATGCCTATCTCGGCGCTTTTCCCATCGCCGCTGCCCTTGATGCGGGTGCCGATATTGTCATTACCGGGCGCTGCGTCGACAGTGCCGTGACCCTTGGCGCCTGCATCCACGCTTTCGGCTGGACCGCGGAGGAGGGTGACCGGCTCGCCCAGGGCAGTCTCGCCGGCCATATCCTCGAGTGCGGCACCCAGGCCACCGGCGGCAACTTCACGGACTGGGAGCAGGTGGTGGACAGCCTTCCGGAGGCCGGCTATCCCATTGCCTGGATCGATGCTGACGGCACCGTGGAGATCGGCAAGGCGCCGGAGACCGGGGGGCTGGTGAGCGTGGGCACGGTGGCCGAGCAGATGCTCTACGAGATCGGCGATCCCCGCTGCTACCAGCTTCCCGATGTTATCTGCGACTTCAGCGCGGTGACCCTCGAGGCCGTCGCCCCGGACCGGGTGCGCCTGCAGGGCGCCCGCGGCCACGGCGCCCCCGACCACTACAAGACCTGCGTGACCTGGGCTGACGGCTTCCGCGCCGGACAGCTCTGGACCATGATCGGTCGCGATGCCCGGCGCAAAGCGGAGCATCTGGCCGACGCTATCCTGAAGCGCACGGCGCGCATGCTCGAACGCGCAGGCCTGCCGCCGCTCGCGGAGAGCAGTGTGGAGATCCTCGGTGCCGAGTCGCACTTCGGCGCCAGCGCCAGCAGCCTCGAGCCCCGGGAGGTCGACCTGAAGATCGCTGCCAAGCACCCGAGCGCCCGGGGTATCGGTATTTTCCTCAAGGAGATGGTGGGCCTGGCGCTTACCGCGCCCCCGGGGCTCACGGGTTTTGCCGGCGCGAGGCCAAAGCCCAGCCCGGTGGTCCGCCTGTTTTCCTTCCTGCTGCCGCGCGATGCCGTTGCCATCACCGTGGAACTCGACGGCGTCCCTGTTCCCTTTGCCCTGCCGGCCCTGCCGGCGCCCCGGGACCCGGGCCCGCCGCCCGCCGACCCGACGCCGCCGGCTGCGGCGGAGGCGCTCGTTGCGGTTCCCCTGGAGGCACTTGCCTTCGGGCGCAGCGGCGACAAGGGCGACAAGGCCAATATCGGCGTCATCGCCCGGCACCGGGATTTCCTGCCCTGGCTTGCCGACGCCCTTGCTGCCGGCCGTGTGGCCGCCTGCTTCGACCACTTCCTGGTCCCGGGCCAGGCGGCGCCGGTGGAGCGCTTCTACCTGCCCGGCGCCGGCGCCTTCAATTTTCTTCTGCACAGCGTGCTTGGCGGCGGTGGTGTGGCCAGCCTGCGCGCCGATCCGCAGGGCAAGAGCTATGCACAGCTGCTCCTGGCCGAGCCCATTTCTCTGCCGCGATCCCTGGCCGCGGCCCACGGCCTTGCCGACGCCATTGTGGGAGAGACCGCATGAGTGATTACGGACAACGCTACCTGTCCCAGGTCAGCACCGCGAGCGAGCGCTTTGCGGCAAACCGCGACGACCAGCTGGCCCTGGTCGAGCGTCTGCAGGCACTCCTGGCGCGCGCCGAGCAGCTGTCGGCCGCGGCGCGGCCGCGCTTCGAGAAGCGTGGGCAGCTACTGCCGCGGGAGCGCCTGGGACGGCTCCTGGATCCGGGCTCGCCCTTCCTGGAGATCGGCAACATGGCCGGTTACCTGGTCGACGACAAGGATCCGGAGACTTCCGTGCCCGGCGCCACACAGATCGTCGGCATCGGCTACCTGGGCGGCGTGCGCTGCATGGTGCAGGTCGACGATTCGGGTATCAATGCCGGCGCGATGACGCGCACCTCTACGCGCAAGGGCATCCGCGCCATGGATATCGCCCTGCAGCAGAAGCTGCCCTTTGTCCACCTCGTGGAGAGCGCCGGCGCCAACCTCCTCGATTACGAGGTAGAGATGTGGATGCTCGGTGGTGGTATCTTCGCCCGCCTTGCCCGGCTCTCCGCCGCCGGGTTGCCCACCTTCACAGTGCTGCACGGGGCCTCCGCGGCCGGTGGTGCGTACATGCCCGGCATGAGCGACTACGTGGTCGGGGTGAAGGGCAACGGCAAGGCCTATCTTGCCGGTCCGGCCCTCCTGAAAGCCGCCACGGGCGAAGTCGCGGCGGATGCGGAACTCGGCGGCGCAGCGATGCATGCCTCTGTCACCGGCCTGGTGGAATACCTTGCCGAGGATGACGCTGAGGGCATCGCAATCTGCCGCGACCTCGTGGCCCAGCTCGGCTGGAATCGCCACTGTCCGTCGCCCCCGGCCGGGGCTTACGAGGAGCCTCACTACCCGACGGAGGAGCTCCTCGGCATTGTGCCCGTGGACTACCGTCAGCCTTACGAGGCCCGGGAGGTGGTTGCGCGCATCGTCGACGGCTCGCGCTTCCTCGATTTCAAGCCCGGCTACGGGGTCACCCTGGTCTGTCTGCAGGCGAGGATCTACGGAATGCCCGTGGGCATTCTCTGCAATAACGGCCCCATCGATCCGGACGGGGCGAGCAAGGCGGCACAGTTCATCCAGCTCTGTGACCAGGCCCAGACCCCGCTGCTGTTTTTGCAGAACATCACTGGCTACATGGTGGGCACGGCCTACGAGCAGGCGGGCATGATCAAGCACGGCTCGAAAATGATCCAGGCGGTAACCAATGCCCGCGTGCCGCGGCTCACGGTGATGATCGGCGCGAGCTTCGGCGCCGGCAACTACGGCATGTGCGGCCAGGGCTACGACCCGGACTTTGTCTTTTCCTGGCCGAATACGCAGCTCGGGGTCATGGGCGGCGAGCAGGCTGCGCGCACCATGTCGGAGGTGTTCCGCGCCGGCGCTGCGCGCAAGGGCAAGCCCGTGGACGAGGCCATGCTCGCCGAGCAGGAGGCCCGCGTCACGGCGCACTACGACCGGCAGTCGGGGGCTTTCTACACCTCTGGGCGGCTTCTCGACGACGGTCTCATTGATCCGCGGGATACCCGCAGGGTGCTGGGCATGGCCCTGCAGACCTGCTGGGAGGCGCGACATCGCGTGGTACAGCCGAACGCCTTTGGCGTCGGCCGCATGTAGGGAGGCGTAAGGCCCATGGAAAAGCTGCCCGAGGTCAAGGAACTGCTCCTTGAGAGCCGTGGCGATACGCTCGTCATCTGGTTCAACCGCCCGGAGACGCGCAACGCGCTGTCCGCGGCGGTGGCGGAGGAACTGCAGGCGGTTTTCGAGGCGCTGCCGGCGGTCCGGCGGTATCGCTTCGTGGTGCTGCGTGGCCGCGGCGGGGTCTTCTGTGCCGGTGGCGATTTGAAGCAGTTCCGCGAGGTGTTCCAGGGCGGTGCGGAGCGTGCGGCGATCGTGCAGGCCAACGCGGCCTTCGGCCGGCTCATGGCCGCGATCGACGGCCTGCCGCAGCTGTTCGTGGTCGCCATCGAGGGTGCTGCCATGGCCGGGGGGCTCGGCATCGCCTGCCTCGCGGACCTGGTGCTGGCTACCGCCGATGCCCGCTTTGCCCTCACCGAGGTCACCCTCGGCATTCCGCCGGCGCAGATCACCCCCGTGGTGATCGAGCGCGTGGGCCTCGCCCGGGCGCGGCGCCTGCTGCTCACGGCGCAGCGCTTCGACGGCACTGAGGCGGCCCGCCTCGGTTTTGTGCACGAGGTCCTCGCTGATGCACAGGCCCTGGACGCGCGACTGGCTTCGCTCCTTGACGAGTCCCGGCGTTGCGCCCCGGGGGCGGTAGCGCTGACCAAGCAGATCATCCGCGAGAGCGCCGCCGGCGGTGAGCGCGAAGCCCTGGTGCAGTTCGCCGCCGAGCGCTTCGCCGACGCCATGCTCGGCGATGAGGCCCGGGAGGGCATGCGGGCCTTTGGTGATAAGCGTGCCCCGGCCTGGGCCGGCAGCGAGGAAGCCTGACATGAGCCGTTTCGACAGTGTCCTTGTGGCCAACCGCGGCGAGATTGCCGTACGGGTGATCCGCAGCGCCCGCGCCGCGGGCTACCGCACCATCGCCGTCTACTCTGATGCCGATGCCGGGGCGCCGCATGTCGCCGCCGCCGACGACGCGGTGCGCATCGGTCCGGCGCCGGTAAAGGCGTCCTACCTCGACGGGGAGCGCATCCTCGAGGCGGCCCGGCGCGTCGGCGCCGGTGCCATCCATCCGGGTTACGGTTTCCTGTCGGAGAATGCCGGCTTCGCCGCAGCCTGCAACGAAGCCGGCCTTGTGTTCATCGGCCCGTCGCCGGAGGCGATCGACCTTATGGGCAACAAGGCAGCGGCAAAGCGGCGCATGCTCGACGCCGGCGTGCCCTGCATTCCCGGCTTCCAGGAGGCCGCCGCGGACGACGAGGCCCTTCTCGCCGCCGCCGGCGCGGTGGGCTACCCGCTCATGGTCAAGGCCGCTGCCGGTGGTGGCGGACGGGGCATGCGCCTCGTCGAGGCGCCCGAGGCGCTCGCCGGCGCGATCACCGCCGCCCGGTCGGAGGCGGAGAACGCCTTCGGCAGCGGCGAACTCATCCTCGAGCGGGCCCTTCTCGCAGCGCGCCATGTGGAGGTGCAGGTATTCGGCGACGAGCATGGCAACCATATCCACCTCGGCGAGCGCGATTGCTCCGTGCAGCGCCGGCACCAGAAGGTGGTTGAAGAGGCGCCGTGTCCGGTGATGACGCCGGCCCTGCGGCGCACCATGGGCGAGGCGGCGGTGGCCGCAGCCCGCAGCATTGCCTATGTCGGCGCCGGGACCGTGGAGTTCCTCCTCGACAGCGATGGCAGCTTCTATTTCCTCGAGATGAATACCCGCCTTCAGGTGGAGCACCCGGTCACCGAGGCCGTGACGGGCCTCGACCTTGTCGCCCTGCAGCTCGCTGTCGCCGAGGGCGGGGTGCTCCCCATCGGCCAGGAAGCCGTGGACCTTCGCGGCCATGCCATCGAGGTGCGCCTCTACGCCGAGGACACGGCAAACGGCTTCCTGCCCGCTACCGGTACCGCCACCGCCTGGGTGCCCCCGACCGGCGCGGGCATCCGCGTCGATCACGGCCTCGCCCCGGGCCAGACCGTCACCCCCTTCTACGACCCCATGGTCGCCAAGGTGATCGCCAGCGGGCCGGACCGGCCTACGGCGCTCCGGCGCCTGCGCCGGGCGCTCGAGGGCACGGTGCTGTTCGGCCTGCCGTCGAATCGCACCTTTCTGCTCCAGGTGCTCAGGGACCCGGTCTTCGCTGCCGGTGAGGCGACCACGACCTTTATCGACGAGCGTTTCCCGGGCGGCTCCGGTGCGCCGGTGCTTGAGGACGAGCACCTCTGCTGCGCAGCTCTGCTCCAGTACCTTGAGGCCCTCGCGGATTCTGAGGACCTGCGGGTGAGCGACGATGCGACCTGCGCCGGCTGGACGGGCCCTCGGATCATCGGTAGCTGCCGGCGCTACGAGCGCGACGGCGAGCACGTGGACGTGCGGCTACGCCAGCTTGCCCAGGATAGCTTTCTGGCCACGCTGGGCGAGCGTGAGCTGGTGCTTGAGCTGCACGAGGCCCCGGCCGAGGGCTGCCTGCGCCTGTCTGTGGATGGTCTGCAGGCCACGGTTCCCTACGCCTTCACGGGGCCTGGTGAGGTCAGCCTGCAGTGGCGCGGTGAGGCGGCGGTGCTCACCGATGTCCTGGCGGCGCGGGCTGCGGGTCAGGCGGTCACCGGGGATGGAAGCGTCACCGCTCCGATGCACGGCAATCTCCTGCGCCTCCTGGTGGCTGTGGGGGATTCGGTCAGCGCCGGCGACGAGCTCGCCGTGGTGGAGGCTATGAAGATGGAGCACCGCCTGCAGGCGGCCGTCGACGGCACCGTGAGCGCCGTGCACGCCAGCGTTGGCGAGCAGGTCAGTGCCGGCGCCGTGCTCATCGAGATCGCCACGGCGGACTAGCTTCGCGGAGCGGGCGTGCCCGCAGTGTCCCGGTACGGGCGCGGTCGGGTGCCCCCAGCCTTGCCCGGCCGGGACGCTCCCCGATACACGCTTTGTGGGGGCACCCGACCGCACCCGTCCCTACCGCCCGGGTAATTTGACCGTGTTGAGAGTTGGCATAGCGGCAGGGGCGAGGGCGGGATACTGCTCTCAGTCGCTCCCCGTTACACGCTTTGTGAGAGCAGTATCCCGCCCTCGCCCCGGAATCAGCGCAGTATCTTTTCCGGCCGCCTTTACTTGACTTTTGCGAAGGGTCTTATAGTTGACTAAAATACTAGGGAAAGGGATACTCCTGCGCTCACGCTGAACGCAGGGACGGACGGCAGCCATGCGATTGACAACGAAAGGCCGCTACGCGGTCACTGCGATGCTCGACCTCGCCATCAACCAGCAGCGGGGTCCGATCCGGCTGGCGGCGATCTCGGATCGGCAGGGCATTTCTCTGTCCTACCTTGAGCAACTCTTTGCGCACCTGCGGCGTCGCGATCTCGTCAAGAGTGTTCGCGGTCCCGGTGGTGGCTATCAGTTGCGGCGGGATGCGGATTCCATCAGCATCGCCGAGGTCATTGCCGCGGTGAATGAGGATACCGATGCGACGCGCTGCGGCGGCAAGGGCGGTTGCCAGGACGGTGATACCTGCCTCACGCACCACCTTTGGATGGATCTGTCAGACCGGATCCGTGATTTCCTCCAGGACATCAGCCTTGGTGACCTGGTAGGTCGCCATGAAATCCGCGAAATCTCCTTGGCCCAGCAGCGTCGCAGCAGCGAGCGCACCGGGGAGGAAGACAGCAGCCTGCTCATCGGGCGCGCCTGAGCCGGAAGCGCATACAATAGAGGGGTAAGCACCATGTCCCAGCAAGTTATCGACGACCGTATCGGCAAGGAGTATGCGGCTGGCTTCGTGACCGACATCGAGTCGAGCACGCTGCCGCCGGGTCTTGACGAAGACGTCATCCGCTTCATTTCTGCAAAGAAGAACGAGCCTGAATGGCTTCTTGAGTGGCGCCTCGAGGCCTACCGGAGCTGGCTGGAGATGGCCACGCCGGAATGGGCCCACGTGCATTATCCGCCCATCGATTACAGCGCCATTTCCTACTTTTCGGCGCCGAAGAGCTTCGAGGACAAGCCGAAGAGCCTCGATGAGGTCGATCCGGAACTCCTCGAGGTATACGAAAAGCTCGGCATTCCCCTGCACGAGCAGGAAATGCTCGCGGGCGTGGCCGTGGATGCCGTCTTCGACTCCGTATCCGTGGGCACAACCTTCCGCGGCAAGCTCGCTGAAGCCGGGGTTATCTTCTGTTCTATCTCCGAAGCGGTCCACGAGTATCCGGAGCTGGTGAAGAAGTACCTCGGCTCCGTGGTGCCGCGGCGCGATAATTTCTACGCGGCGCTGAACAGCGCGGTGTTTACCGACGGCTCCTTCGTGTACATCCCCAAGGGCGTACGCTGCCCCATGGAGCTGTCGACCTACTTCCGCATCAACGAGGCCAACACCGGTCAGTTCGAGCGCACGCTCATCGTTGCCGACGAGGGCAGCCACGTGAGCTATCTCGAGGGCTGTACCGCCCCCATGCGCGACGAGAACCAGCTGCATGCGGCGGTGGTCGAGCTGGTGGCACTGGATGACGCCGAGATCAAGTACTCCACGGTACAGAACTGGTACCCCGGCGATGCCGAGGGCCGCGGAGGTATCTACAACTTTGTCACCAAGCGCGGCGTCGCCCACACCAACGCCAAGATCTCCTGGACCCAGGTGGAAACGGGCTCCGCAGTGACCTGGAAGTACCCCAGCTGTGTGCTCCGCGGTGACAACAGCGTTGGTGAGTTCTACTCCGTGGCTCTTACGAACAACATGCAGCAGGCCGACACGGGCACCAAGATGATCCACCTGGGCAGGAACACCCGCTCGACGATCATCTCCAAGGGTATTTCCGCCGGCCGCAGCTCCAACGCCTATCGCGGCCTGGTGCGCATGAGCCCGCGAGCCGAGGGCGCGCGCAACTACACCCAGTGCGATTCGCTGCTTATCGGCGACGCCTGTGCGGCGCATACCTTCCCCTATATCGAGAGCCGGAACCCCTCGGCGGTAGTGGAGCACGAGGCGACGACCTCCAAGGTAAGCGACGACCAGCTCTACTTGTGCCAGCAGCGCGGTCTGGACGCCGAAAAAGCCGTGTCCATGATCGTAAACGGGTTCTGCAAGGAAGTATTCCGCGAGCTCCCCATGGAGTTCGCCGTGGAGGCCGGCAAGCTCCTCGAGGTGAGTCTCGAGGGCTCCGTGGGCTGAGGCCCCGGCAGCCGGACAGGGAACAGGGCGGCCTCCGAGGCCGCAGAACGGAGAGACCAGATGCTGACCATCGACAACCTGCACGCCCGCGTGGAGGGCAAGGACATCCTCAAGGGACTGTCCCTTACAATTCCCCCGGGGGAGGTGCACGCCATCATGGGCCCGAACGGCTCCGGCAAGAGCACCCTTGGCCACGTTCTGGCCGGCCGCCCGGGCTATGAGGTGACCGCGGGCACTGTCACCTTCGACGGCAGAGACCTGCTCGCCATGGATACGGAAGAGCGCGCCCGCGCCGGCGTATTCCTCGCCTTCCAGTACCCGGTAGAGATTCCCGGTGTGAGCAACATGGAGTTCCTCAAGGCCAGCGTCGATGCGGTGCGCGAGCACCGGGGGGAGGAATCCCTGGACGCCGTCACCTTCATGAAGAAGGCGCGCGCTGCCTGCAAAACGGCGAATCTGGACCAGACGTTCCTGAAGCGCGGCGTCAATGAGGGCTTCTCCGGCGGCGAGAAAAAGCGTAACGAGCTGCTGCAGATGCTGCTCCTCGAGCCCACCCTCGGTATCCTCGACGAGACCGACAGCGGCCTCGATATCGACGCGCTTCAGGTCGTTGCCGAGGGCGTGAACAGTATGCGTGGTGCCGACCGCAGCTTCATCCTCGTCACCCACTACCAGCGCCTGCTCGACTACATTCAGCCGGACCGGGTACACGTGCTGGCCGGCGGACGCATTGTGCGCAGCGGGGATGCATCGCTCGCCCTGCACCTCGAAGACAAGGGCTACGCCTGGCTGGATGATGAGGTCGCCTGATGGGCAGCATGCATGAAACCCTCGCCGCGGGGGCCGCCGCGGCACCGGCCTGGCTCACGCCGGCCCGCGATGCGGCGCGGCAGGCCTGGAAGACAACGCCCCTGCCGACGCGCAAGACCGAGCAGTGGAAGTACACCAGCATCGCCCCGCTGGAGCAGGACTTCGGGCCCGGCCAGCCGGTCGCGCTCGACCGGGCTGCCGTAGACGGGCTGCTGCCGGACATCGGTGCCCTGCGCCTGGTTTTTGTGAACGGGCATTTCGCGCCGGCCCTGTCCAGCGACAAGCTGCCCGAGGGGCTTGAGCTGGTGCGTTTCGCCGAAGCCGACGACAGCCAGGCCGCGCGTATCCGTGAGCACCTGGGCAGTGCCCTGCCGGCGGGCGGTCATCCCTTTGCCACGCTCAATGGCGCCGCGCTTGGCGACGGCCTGTTCCTCGCCGTGGCGCCCGGCGCCAGTATTCACGAACCCCTGCAGCTGGCCTGGCTGACCGCCGGCGATGGCGAGCCGTTCACGGTTACCCCGCGTCTGCTGCTCCTTGCCGGTGAAAACAGCTGTCTGTCGGTGGTCGAGCATTTTGCCGATGCCGGCGGCAGTGCCCCGAGCTTCAGCAATGCGGTCACGGAGCTGCTGCTGGCCCCCGGCGCCACCGTCAATCACTACCGGCTTAACCTGGAGCAGGGCCACGCGCTGCACATCGGCGGCGTGCACGCGCGCCTCGACCGGGACGCCACGCTGAACAGCTTCTGCCTCGGTCTCGGTGCCGATCTGAAGCGCCTCGATCTGGTCGTGAACCTGGCCGGTCCCGGCGCCCATGCGGAGCTTGATGGCATCTATCTTCCCCGCGGCGACGAGCACGTGGACTACCACACCTGCCTCGAGCATGCGGTACCCCATTGCACGTCTCTGGAGACCTTCCGGGGCGTGATCGGCGATCGCGCCCGGGCCGTGTTCAATGGCCGCATCCACATCCATCCGCAGGCTCAGAAGACCCGGGCGGAATTGTCGAACAAAAACCTCCTGACCAGCGCCGACGCCGAGGTGAACAGCAAGCCGGAGCTGGAGATTTATGCCGACGACGTCCAGTGTGCGCACGGGGCGACGGTCGCACAGCTCGATACGCTGGCTCTGCACTACCTGCGCAGCCGCGGCGTTTCCCGGGCGGAGGCTGAGGTCATGCTCAGCTTCGGTTTTGTCAATGAAGTGCTCGAGAGTGCGCGCCTGGAGCCCCTGCGCGACGCGCTGCGCCCGCTGCTGGCGAGCCGCTTCGCCCGCGACCCCTCCCTCATGAGGCACCTGGCGTGAATCAACCGCAGAGCATCGTCGTCGAGTTCGACGCGGCGGACGTGCGCCGCGACTTCCCCATCCTTGCGCAGGAGATCAACGGTCATCCGCTGGTCTACCTCGACAATGCGGCAACGACGCAGAAGCCGGAGGTGGTCATCGAAGCCATCGCCGACTACTACCGCAGCGACA
Organism: Pseudohaliea rubra DSM 19751; assembly: GCF_000764025.1. Classification (GTDB taxonomy): domain Bacteria; phylum Pseudomonadota; class Gammaproteobacteria; order Pseudomonadales; family Halieaceae; genus Pseudohaliea; species Pseudohaliea rubra. The sequence continues at coordinate 63,761 of NZ_KN234750.1, forward strand.
ACGCCAATGTGCACCGCGGTGTGCACACGCTGAGTGACCGGGCCACACAGAAGTTCGAAGCCGCCCGGGAATCCGTTGCACGCTTTCTGGGCGTCAGCGACAGTCGCGAGGTGCTCTGGACCCGGGGCACCACGGAGTCTATCAATCTCGTCGCCTACAGCTGGGCCCGGCAGCAGCTGCGCACCGGGGACCGGATTCTGGTGCCCTGGCTCGAGCACCACTCGGATATCGTGCCCTGGCAGCTTGCCGCGCAGGCCACCGGTGCCGAGGTGGTGCCGGTGCCGGTGACGGACCGGGGCGAGATTGATCTCGATGCCTTCGACGAGTTGCTCGACGACCGCGTGCGCCTGGTGGCGGTGAATCACGTCTCCAATGCCCTCGGCACGATCAATCCGGTGGAGGAGATCGCCCGCCGCGCGAGAGCCGCAGGCGCCCTGGTGCTCGTCGACGGGGCCCAGGCCGTGGGCCATTTCCCCGTCAACGTCGAGGCCCTTGGCTGCGACTTCTACACGTTCTCCGGCCACAAGCTCTTCGGCCCCACGGGCATCGGTGTGCTCTGGGGCCGGGGGGAGCTGCTCGACGCCATGCCGCCCTTCCTTGGCGGTGGTGAGATGATTGAGCGCGTGAGCTTCGCGGGCTCAACCTTCAATGCGCTTCCGTTCAAGTTCGAGGCAGGTACGCCGCATATTGCCGGGGCTATTGGCCTTGCCGCTGCCATCGATTACCTGAGCGGCGTGGATCGCGCTGCGGCGGCAGCGCACGAAGAGACGCTCCTGGCCGAGACCATCGCCCGCACGGCGGACATTCCGGGCCTGCGGCGTATCGGCGCGCCGACCCGGAGTGCGGGCATCTTCAGTTTCGTGATGGACGGCTGTCATCCGTCGGACCTCGGCATGCTCCTCGACGAGCAGGGCATTGCCGTGCGCACCGGGCATCATTGCGCCCAACCGCTCATGGAGCGCCTTGCAGTGCCCGGGACGGTGCGGGCATCCTATTCCATGTACAACACGCTGGAGGATGTCGAGGCCCTGGTGGCCGGCATCCGCAAGGCGCATACGCTGTTCAGCTAGGAGGTATTGCGATGACTGTCGAGACTTTCGACATGCACGGTCAGCCGGTGTCCGTGACCCCGGCGGCGGCGGAGCACTTCCGGTCCAGTCTCGAGGCGAAGGGGCTGCCGGCGGTGCGCATCAGCGTGCGCGAGAGCGGCTGCACGGGCTTTAAGTATGTGATGGAGGAAGTGACGTCGGCGGAGGATGGCGATGTAACCGTCAACCTCGAGAACGGCATCGAGCTCTATCTCGAGGAAGCGGCGGTGGAGTTCCTGCGCGGTACACAGATCGATTTCGAACGCGAGGGGGTTAACCGCACCCTCAAATTCCGCAATCCGAACGTCGTGGCCGAGTGCGGCTGCGGCGAGAGCTTCAGCGTCGAATAGCGTCGTGTCTTCCCAGGAACGCACGGTACTGACCACAAACCGGGATTGCCCGGGGCGCCTTGTGCCCGTGGGTGACCCGGTGACGATTCCGGCACACACGTTTGTCACCCTCACGCAGTCCCTCGGCGGCAATTACACGGTTGTCTACAACGGCAACATGGTGCGTGTGGACGGCACAGATGCGGATGCTCTGGGCTTCGAGCCCATGGCGCTGGACTTCGAGCCCCCTTCGGACGGCCGCATCAGCGAAGAACAGGTCTGGGAAGCGCTGCACACCGTCTTCGATCCGGAAATCCCGGTGGATCTCGTCAACCTGGGTCTGATCTACAAGGTCGATATCGACCAGGCGTCGGGCCAGGTGGGTATCGCCATGACCCTTACAGCACCCGGTTGCGGTATGGGTCCAGTGCTCGTCGGCGATGTGGAGTACCGGGTACGACAGGTGCCTCATGTGCGCGCGGTGACCGTGGAGCTGGTCTTCGATCCGCCCTGGCATCGCGACATGATGTCCGAGGAAGCCCAGCTTGAAACGGGCATGTTCTACTAGTGCCTGGCACGAGATTTTTATGAGCGACAGCGCCCCCGCGAATCCTTTCGGCGAAGCCATCACCAGCGACGATATCGTCGACAGCCTCGGCTTCTTCGACAGCTGGGAGGATCGCTACCGCTATATTATCGACCTCGGCAGGGAACTGCCGGTGCTGCCGGAGGCGCTGCACACGGAGGATCGCCTCGTGCGCGGCTGCCAGAGCCAGGTCTGGATGGATATCACGGAGAAGGACGGCCGGCTGCAGCTGGCCGTCGACTCGGACGCGTTCATCGTGAAGGGACTGCTCGGTGTGGTCCTCGCCGCTTACAACAACCGCACGCCCGAAGAGATTCTCGCCTTCGATATCGACGGCTACTTCGAGGCGCTCGAACTGCTTCGCCACCTCTCGCCGACCCGGGGCAACGGGCTGCGTGCCATGGTCGCGCGTATTCGCGAGGCCGCTGATAGCGCAGCCTGAGGTCGAGCTGTCGCGGAAAGCTGCGACACACCAGGAAAACTCATCGTCGATTTCCGGGGCAGGTGCTGGAGGATGCCCCCAGTCGCTCCCCGATACACGCTTGGTGGGGGCACCCTCCCGCAGCCGGCCCGGGGCATTGCGATGTATGAGTCTCGGGGAGCGTTCCCGAAGGGTAAGGCCGGGGACATCCTCCGCCATCTGCCCCGGAAAGCTACTATGAACCCAAAAAAGGCGCCAGCCCGCACGGACTGGCGCCTTTCGATCCGCCGCTGCTTTCGCAGCGGCATGCGCCTCAGGCGGCGTCCTGCTGCTCCAGCAGATCGCTGCCGTTGCCGATGGCGATGCGGCGGGGCTTTATGGCCTCCGGGATCTCGCGCTTCAGCTCGACGTGGAGCAGGCCGTTCTCGAGGCGGGCCGATTCCACGCGAACGTGCTCGGCGAGCTGGAACTTGCGCTCGAAGTTCCGTTCGGCGATGCCCTGGTACAGGTACTCACGCTGGTCGTCCCGGGCCTTCTGGCGACCGGCGATCACCAGCGTGTTCTGCTCCGTGGTGATCTCCAGGTCCTCCTCGGCGAAGCCGGCGACGGCCATGGTGATGCGGTACTGGTTTTCCTCCACCAGCTCGATGTTGTACGGCGGATAGCTGGGTTTGCCGTCGCGGGCAAGGTTGTCCAGCAGGGACGCCATGCGATCGAAGCCGATCGCTGACTGGTAGAGCGGGGTAAAATCGATGGTGCTACGCATTGTCATATCCTCCAAAGAAGCAATATCAGTTCGCGGGCCTCATCGAGCACCCGCGTAGAGGATATGGGGGGGCAGTGTCCGGCTTTCAAGGCTGATCGCCGCTTTCCGGAACGGGTAGCTCTGGAGGCGCCCTGAGTGGTGCGAAGGCCCTCTTGCAAGGTCCCTGCTTCCCCGACCCCGGGGCGGCGGTCAGCTGTCGCCGAAACTGACCGCGACGGTTGCCGCCACCTGTCTGGCCTTGTCCCGGGCGGCGTCGATGGAGGGCGCGCGGGCGAGGGCAACGCCCAGGCGCCGGCGCCCGGCGATGGCCGGCTTGCCGAACAGGCGCAGGTCTGTCTGCGGTGCGGCGAGGGCGCTGTCCAGGCTGCCGTAGCGTATATCCTGGCTGTCGCCTGTGGGCAGGATCACCGCTGACGCCGCGGGCCCGCGCTGCTCGATGGCGGGAATGGGCAGGCCGAGGATGGCCCTGGCGTGGAGGGCGAACTCGGAGAGATCCTGGGATACCAGCGTAACCATGCCGGTATCGTGCGGGCGCGGCGACAGCTCGCTGAAAAAGACATGATCGCCGCTGACGAAGAACTCGACCCCGAAGAGCCCGTAGCCGCCAAGGGCGCCGGTGACCTGCTCGGCAATCACGCGGCAGGCTTTTTCGGCTGCGGGCGCCATGGGATGCGGTTGCCAGGATTCCCGGTAGTCGCCATCTTCCTGGCGGTGGCCGATCGGGGCACAGAAGCTTGTGCCGTCCCGGTGCCGCACCGTAAGCAGGGTAATTTCGTAGTCGAATTCAACGAAGCCCTCGACGATGACCCGGCCGGCGCCGGCGCGTCCGCCGGCCTGTGCGGTGGCCCAGGCCGCCGGCGCATCGGCCGGTGTCTTGACGGTGCTCTGGCCTTTCCCGGACGAACTCATCACGGGCTTCACCACGCAGGGTGTACCGATTTCAGCGATTGCGGCGTGGAACTCCGCCTCGGACCCGGCGAAGCGGTAGGGTGAGGTCGGTACCCCCAGCTCTTCCGCCGCCAGCCGGCGGATACCCTCCCGGTTCATGGTGAGCTGCGTGGCGCGGGCCGTGGGCACAATCTGATAGCCCTCGGCTTCGAGTTCGGCCAGCGTAGCGGTGGCGATGGCCTCGATTTCCGGTACCACCAGCTGCGGCTGCTCCGCCTCGATTACCCGGCGCAGCGCGTCTCCATCGAGCATGGAGAGCACGTGGCTGCGATCGGCGACCTGCATGGCCGGCGCATTGGCATAGCGGTCGCAGGCAATCACCTCGCAGCCCAGGCGCTTGAGCTCGATGACCACTTCCTTGCCGAGTTCGCCGGCACCGCAGAGCAGCACGCGGGTTGCCGAAGGCGTGAAGGGCGTACCGATGGTTGTCATGGGGAGGTCCTTTAGTCGTTGAGGAGAGCCTGCGCAGCGAGGCGGCCGGAGAGGGCGGCCATGGGTACGCCGGCGCCGGGGTGGGCACTGCCGCCGGCGAGGTAAAGCCCGCGGACCCGGCTCCGGGCTGCGGGGCGTGCGAAGCTCGCCAGCGGTCCGTGGGAGGCGCGACCATAGAGTGCGCCGCCGGAGCCCGGGAACAGGGCCTCAAAATCCTGCGGGCGGGTGACGCGGCAGTCCTCGCCGCCGAGCGCGAGAGACAGGCCGCAGCGCTCCAGGAGGCCCGTGACCCGCTGCTGCAACTCGGCAAGCAGGTCGTCACTCACCCCGCCGCGGTCGCCATCGGCGGGGGCGTTGACCAGCAGCAACATGCGCTCCCGGTCCTCGCCCGCTGCCGGCCAGGGCCCCCGATCCTGGGCGCAGAGGTAGACTGTTGGCGTCGCCGTAATCGTCCGGTCGCGAAAGATCGCCTTGAACTCGGCAGGGTAATTGCAGCCGAAGAACACGTTGTGGAAGTCCAGCGGGAAGCCTTCGGGCCTGCCCGCCAGGCACCAGGTCACCGCAGAAAGACTGCGCCGGTGCGCGTCGACGGGTCGCGTTGCGCGCAGTGCGGCGTTCCCGAGCAGGCCGCGGCCGAGGGCCGAGGCGTCGCCGTTGAACACGACCCGTTCCGCCGGCAGGCGCTCGCCCCCGACGAGGGTAACGCTTGTGACCGCGCCACCATGTACCTCGATCCGCTCGGCTTCAGTCTCGAAGCGATAGCGGACCCCGAGGGACTCGCCCACATCCTTCAGCGCATGCGCGAGCGCCTGCATGCCGCCGCGCAGCAGCCAGACACCGTCCTGCTCCACATGAGCGACCAGCATCAGGGTGGCCGGTGCAGCGAGGGGTGAGGAACCGACGTAGGTGGCATAGCGTCCGAAGAGCTGGCGCAGCCGAGGGTCCGTGAAGTGCTCGCCGAGCACGCCCCAGAGCGATTTGAAGGGTTGGATACGGAACATGGCCGGGAGCCGGTGCAGGCCCACGCGGCCGACGAGGCTCAACGGGTTCGGGCGCTGGGCGTCGATAAAGCTGTCACGCAGCGTTGCATAGACGTCTGCCGAGCGCTCGCAGAAATCAAGATAGCCCTGGGCGTTCTGTGCGTCGGCGAAGGCCTCGATGGCGGCAGCCGAGCGCTCCTTGTCCGCCCACAGGTCGAGGCGGCTGCCGTCTTCCCAGCCATGGCGTGCCAGCCGCTCCGGTGCATGCAGCGCGAGGTGTTCCTCGAGCGTCGTGCCGGCGCCCGCGAGCAGGCCGTCGAAGACCCAGCGCATGGTGAACACCGTGGGCCCGGCGTCTACGCCGAGGCCGGCCACCTGGATGCGCCGCATCTTGCCGCCCGGCGCCGCGCCCCGCTCCACCACGGTGACCGCGCGCCCGGCGCGAGCGAGGTCGATGGCGGCCGCAAGGCCTCCGACCCCGGCGCCGATGATGACGACCCCCTGTTCAGCCATGGCGCCGGACTCAGTCGCCGCGCCGGGCGGTGACGAACCAGGTCGCCCCGGGAAGGCTGATGCGTCCGTCGCTGAAATAGGCCGTAAGTGCGTTCGCCGCGCTGTCGTACACTCGCTGGCGGACGGCCTCGTTCTCCTCGGCAAGCAGGCGGCCTACGGGCCCGATATTGAGCATCTCCCGCGTCGTCTGCGCCAGGTCGCCGCCGCTGCCCCAGCCCATGGTCACGTCGCGATGCTCGATGGTCACCGCGGTGAAGCCGGCCTCGCTGAGGATGCGGGCCAGCCGCTCCCGGTCTGCGAAGGCAAAGGGCCCCGGGGCGTGTGGCTCCGGCGCCGGGGGCGGGGGCAGATGCTCCAGCGCCGCCTTGAGCGGCAGAGCGACCCAGGGGTTGTCTTGCAGGCGCTGCCAGCAGCAGAACGCCATCGTGCCCCCGGGGGCCAGCGCCCGGTGCAGGTTGCTAAAGGCCCCGACCGGCTCATCGAAGAACATGACGCCGAAGCGGGAAAAGAGAAAGTCCCAGCTGCCGGCTTCGAAGGGGTACTCGGAAGCATCCGCCTGGAGGAAGTCCATCGCTACGGGCAATTCCCCGGCTTCGGCAAGGCGCTGCGCCGCCACGGCGAGCAGCGGTGCGGATACATCCACGCCGAGAACGCGGGAGCCTGCGCGGAGGCGTTCGGCGAGCATCAGCGTCTCGCTGCCGCCACCGCAGCCGATATCGAGGACGCTGGACGCTCCGGCGGGATCGCAGTGCTCGAGAAGCGCCCGTGCGATGGGACCGAGCATGGCAGCCATCATGTCATCCTTCTCGGCCCACTTGCGCCCGGCGTCACCGTTCCAGTAGGCGATCTGTTCTTCATTGCTCATCGTGTGAGGCTCCTGTTCATGTCGGCGGCAACGCTGGCATTGGCGCCCGGAGTGAAAAAATGCGTCCTGTGTCTCGTCGATGCGGTGCATCGACCCTCAGGCCAGCAGGCCGCGCCCGGGGATGCTGTCGAGCAGCCGCCGGGTGTAATCCTCCTGCGGCGCCTCAAAGAGCTGCTGGCCGGTGCCTTCTTCGACGATTTCGCCGCGGAAAAGAACGATGATCCGATCGGCGATGTGCCGCACCACGGCCAGATCGTGAGAGATAAACAGCATGGTCAACCCGTACTCCTTGCCGAGCTCAAGCATCAGGTCGAGAATCTGCGCCTGGATGGTCACGTCGAGGGCGGATACGGGCTCGTCGGCGACGACAAAGTCCGGCCGGGTCGCGAGGGCGCGGCCGATGGCGATGCGCTGGCGCTGGCCCCCGGAGAACTCGTGCGGGTATTTGCGCACGAAAGCCCGGGCCAGGCCGACGTCGTCCATGAGCTTCAGTACCTTTTCCTCGACGCTGCGTCTGTTGGCGATGCGATGCAGGAGCAGGGGTTCTGCCAGCGTGTCGTACACCGTCATTCGCGGGTTCAGGGACGCGAAAGGGTCCTGGAAGATCATCTGCATGCGCCGGCGCATGGCCTTCAGTGCCCTGCCTTCGAGGCCGGTCAACTCGGTGCCGTCGAAGCAGATACTGCCGCCGGTGACCGGCGCCAGACGCAGGAGCGAGCGGCCGATGGTGGACTTGCCGCTGCCGGACTCGCCGACCAGGCCGAGGACCTCGCCCCGGCGCGCGCTGAAGCTGACGTCGTTCACGGCCTTTACGGGTGCCGCCGGGTCACCGAACCAGGTGCGCAACCGTTGTACGTCCACGAGGACATCGCCGTTCGCCTCCGGGGCCGGTCTGCTGCCGGCAGGAATGGCCGCCAGCAGCTTCCGCGTGTATGGATGCTCGGCCCCGTGGAAAATCTTCTGCCGGTTCCCGTGCTCGACAATCCGGCCCTTTTCCATCACCGCGATCTGATCGGCGATGTCGGCGACCACGGCGAGGTCGTGGCTGATGAAGATCACGCCGATATCGTGCTTTTTCTGCAGGTCGGCCAGCAGGCGGAGGATCTGCGCCTGGATAGTGACATCGAGGGCCGTGGTGGGCTCGTCGGCGATCAGCAGTTTGGGCTCATTGATGAGCGCCATGGCGATCATCACCCGCTGGCGCATGCCGCCGGAGAACTCGTGCGGGTAGTTGTCGATGGTCGTCGCCGGGTCGCGGATGCCGACCTCCTCCAGGAGCTCGAGGGCCCGCTTCCGGGCTTCATCCTTGCTTACGCGCTGGTGGTAGACCAGGGGCTCGATGAGCTGCTCGCCGATACGCAGGTAGGGATTCAAACAGGTCATGGGATCCTGGAAGACCATGGCGATATCGCGGCCACGCACCTCGCGCAGCTCTCGCTCACTCATGGCCAGAAGGTCCCGATCCTCGAACAGGGCGCGGCCGCCGTCGATGCGCCCCGGGGGCATGGGCACGAGCCCCAGCAGGCTGTAGCAGGCCACGGACTTGCCGGAGCCGGATTCGCCGATGATGGCAGTGATCTGCCCCTTCTCCACGGTGAAGCTGATGCCATCCACGGCGCGGGTGACCCCGGCGCGGCCTACAAAGCTGACCTTCAGGTCGTCGACGCTGAGCAGGGCCACGGCGCTCAGTCCTTCGCCCCGCGCACGTCCAGCGCATCGCGCAGGCCGTCGCCGAGGAAATTCAGGGAGAACAGGGTGAGGGTCAGCGCCGCACCGGGGAAGATGAGCAGCCAGGGATACTCCTCCATGGTCTCGGCACCGTAGGAGATGAGCAGGCCCCAGGACGTCTGCGGCGGCTGGATACCGAGGCCCAGGAAGGACAGGAACGCCTCGAGGAGCATGACCTGGGGGATCGTCAGCGTGGTGTAGACAATGATGGGCCCGAGGGCGTTGGGCACCAGATGCCGGCGGATGATCGTGGTCGTCGGCAGGCCGATGGAGATCGCCGCCTCCACAAACTCCTGCTGGCGCAGGCTCTGCACCTGGCCGCGCATGATCCGCGCCATGGTCAACCATTCCACGGCGCCGATGGCGAGGAACAGGAGCAGCACGTTGCGGCCGAAGACAACCATGAGCAGGACGATGAAAATCATGAAGGGCAGCGCATAGAGGATGTCCACCAGGCGCATCATGACCGCGTCGACCTTGCCGCCGGCATAGCCGGCGATGGCGCCCCAGGTCACGCCGATGAGAAGGGCCACGGCCGTGGCCACAAAACCGACGGCCAGGGAGATGCGGCCGCCATAGAGGATCTGCGTCAGCATGTCGCGGCCGAAGACGTCCGTGCCCAGCCAGTGGGCTGCGGAGGGTGGCGTCGCACCGAGGTCCAGATCCTGCGCGTCGTAGGCGTAAGGGGCGATCCAGGGGGTGAGCAGGGCGAGCACGATGAGGGTCGCCATGACGACCAGTCCGAACACCGCCAGCCGGTTGCGGCGCAGCCGCACCCAGGCATCCTGCCAGAGAGATGTGCCGGCCTCGGCATACTCGAGGGTGGACGCGACGTCGCTCATCGCGAGCTCCCGAACTGGTGCCGCAGCCTCGGATTAAGCCAGGCGGCGAGGATATCCGAGGCCAGGTTGAACAGCACGATGAGCGTGGACAGAAACACCGTGGTGCCAAGAATCATGGTGTAGTCCCGGTTGAAGGCCGCCTGTACGTAGAAGCGGCCGAGGCCGGGGATCTGGAAGATGGTCTCTACCACGAAGGAGCCGGCGAGCAGGCCGGCGAAGGCCGGGCCGAGAAAGGCGACGACCGGGATCAGACCGCCGCGCAGGGCGTGTTTTACCACCACCTGCCACTCCGGCAGGCCCTTGGCCCGGGCCGTGCGGATATAGTCCTGGTTCAGCACCTCGAGCATGCCGGCTCGCGACAGGCGGGCAATATAGGCCGCGTAGGCGGCCCCGAGGGTGATGCTCGGCAGCAGCTTGTCGCCGGGGATATCCCCCCAGCCGGAGACCGGCAGCCACTCCAGGTGAATACCGAAGACCAGCACCAGCAGCGGCCCGAGCAGGAAGGTGGGCATGCAGATGCCGATCATGGCCGCGGCCATGGGCAGGTAATCCTGCGCTGTATTGGGCTTCAGGGATGCGAAGATACCGGCGCTGCCGCCAATGAGCACCGCTACCAGCAGCGCATAGAGGCCGAGCTCGGCGGTGACCGGCAGTCCCGCGGCAATCAGCTCGTTGACGCTGCGTCCGGGGTACTTGAAGGAAGGGCCGAGGTCGCCCTGGGCCAGGTCGCCGAGGTAGGCCGTGTACTGCTGCAGCAGCGGCAGATCGAGGCGGTACTGGCGTTCCAGCGCGGCTTTTACCTCCGGAATGACTGCCTTTTCGCTGTCGAAGGGACCGCCGGGAGCGACGCGGACGAGGAAGAAGGTCACGGTGATCACGGCGAGGATCACAGGGATCGCCTGCAGGAGGCGGAGCGCGATAAAGCGCTCCATGTTACTTCGTCTCCTCATTGGTCCGGCCCTGGTGCGGGTCCAGCCAGACGTAGCGCAGGTTCAGTGAGTCCATGAGGTTCGCCGGCATGCCGCGGACACTCAGATGGATGAGGTGGCGGCTGGTGTAGGTATAAATGGGGATGATCGGCATCTGTTCCATGAGCATGGCCTCGGCCTCCCGGAACAGGCGGTAGCGCTCCTCCCGGCTCTTCGCCCGGGGCGCCCGGTTCTGGATCAGGTCGTCGTAGACGGGGTTTGCAAAGCCCGTGTTGTTGTTGCCCCCGCCGGAGAGGTAAAGATCGAGAAAGTTGTTCGGGTCCACATAGTCGCCGATCCAGCCACGGCGGGCGATGTCGAAGTTCATGGTGCTGACGGAATCTAGATAGACCTTCCACTCCTGATTGGCGATGGTGATCTCGATGTTGAGCACGTCCTTCCACATCTGCTGCACGGCGACGGCGATCTTCCGGTGGGCTTCCTGGGTGTTGTAGATAAGCTCCACGGCCGGCCAACCCTCGCCGTTCGGGTAGCCGGCTTCGGCGAGGAGGCGCCGGGCAGCCTCCGGATCGTGGTCGAAGACCCGGGGCGGCTCGTAGCCGAGGGTGCCGGGTGGGGTAATGCTGTAGGCGGGCACCACGGAGCCCTGCATCACGGTCTGTGAAAGCGTTTCCCGGTCCACGGCCATGGATAGTGCTTTGCGCACCCGCACATCGTCCAGCGGTGGGCGCTCCGTGTTCACCAGGTAAAAATAGGTACCCAGGTAGGCCGCCTGAACATAGGGAGAGTCCTCCCTTGCCTGGTAAATGGGAATCTTGTTCAGGGGCAGAGACTGTGTGTAGTGAAGCGCGCCGGCGCGGAACATCCGCTCCTCGCTGACTTCGTTCTCCGTCGGGTAGAACACGACCCCGTTGAGGCGCACCCGGCCCTTGTCCCAGTAGGTCTCGCTCTTTGTCATGCGGATGCGGCGGTTCAGCTTCCATTCGGCAAGCTCGAAGGGCCCGTTGCTGACGATGTTGTCGACCCGTGTCCAGCGCGTAAAGCGGTCGGTCATCTCACCGTGCGCAAGGATGGTCTCCGGGTGCACGGCGAAGGTGCTGTAGTGGTCCATGAGCTGGATGAAGTAGGGCGTGGGCTCCGTCAGTGTCACCTCAAGGGTGCGCGGGTCCAGCGCTTTGACCCCCACCTCACCGAAGTCGGCCAGCTTGCCGGTGGCGAAGGCTTCGGCGTTCTTCACAGGGTAGAGCATATAGGCGTAAAGGTTGCCCATCTCCGGGTGCAGGGCCCGCCGCCAGGACCAGACATATTGCTCTGCGGTTACCGGATCGCCATTGGACCAGCGGGCGTCTGCGCGCAGGTGAAAGGTCACCACGCGGCCGTCCTCGCTCACGTTCCAGGACTCGGCGACGCCGGGTTCTGGCTCCAGCGTATGCGGGTTCTTCACGGCCAGCCCTTCGAAGAGGGCGCGGATCAGGTGATTCTCCGGTACGCCGGTGACGACGTGCGGATCAAGGCCCTGCGGTTCGCTGCCGTTGCCGTAGTGGAGGATGCCCTCCCGGTTGCCGCGCTCGACATTCGTTTCCCCGCCGCCGCCGCAGGCGGTGAGCGCAAGCAAGAAAGACAGGGCAAAAGCTATGAGAGAAGGCTTGGGCAAGACATCGCGCCATCACCGGATCAGCGGGCAGTATACGTAAGTCATCGGTGTCGCCCAAGCTCGCCAACCCCCGCAGGAGCGACTCGCCTGGAACAGCGGGCTCGTCGCAGCAAAGCCCGCCGAATGGTGTCGCTAAACAGGCCTGCAAGCGCTCTTGCCCGCAATAAAAAACCCCGCGCCGGCTGCCCGGCGCGGGGTTAGCTACCGCCAGGATGGCTTACTGATCGACGCTCAGCTTGCCGGCATCGATCATTGCCTGGATCGCATCGGCGTTGGAGAGGTCGCCCACCAGGTCCACACCCTCGAAGGTGATCGTCTGGTCAGGCTGTCCCTGCGTACCGTCCCCCTCGCTGAAGCTACCGGTTCGGCTGACCTCGACGATGGTATTCGTACCATCGAAGGTGGCCTGCAGATAGCTGTCGATAGCGCCGGCGCCGTCGTCCTCGGCGATCAGGTCGGCCACGTTGATCGCGAAGCTCGTGTCTTCCGCGATGGTGACCTCGCCATCTGCCCAGGTAACCTCGGCCTGGCCGAAGATCTTCACGTCGCCGTCGGCCGCCTCGGTCGCCTCGCTGTCGTCGTGGTAGGTGAGCGCGATGCTCTCCACGCCGAGTTCGTCGAGGGACACCAGTTCACCGGCGTCGGTGACGCCGTCGCTGTTGGCATCCTGCCAGACCGCGAACTGGCTCCAGGCTTCGTCACCGGGATCCAGCATCTGGTTCTGGTTGCTGTCGAAGACCTCGGCGACGGCTTCCATGTCCGTTTCGGCTGTTTCGCTCCACTCGGTGAACACGTACTCGCGGGCCTCGTCCACGGTGCCGGAGTTGTTGGCGTCGATCACCAGCAGGCCGTCGTCGCCGGCAACCCAGGCGGTGTTGACCGCCTCGCCGGTGACCTGGTCCGTGAACACCACGCCGGCGTCGCGGGACAGGTACTCGACGCCGTCGCCGTCCAGGTCGAGGGCGATGGGGGCGACGACATCGTCTGTGTCTACGGTGTAGTCAGCCTGATTGCTCAGCGGGTCGACAGTATCTTTGCTCTTGTTGTCGAAAGTGCCCTGGCTGTTGCCCTCGGCGTCGTAGACCTCAGTCGCGGCCTTGATGTAATAAGCATCGAAGGTCACCTGTCGCTCCAGTTCCTGTTCCAAAAAGCTTTCCACGGCACTCAGATATTGCTGTGGATCGCCCGGATCCTTGGTGTCGCCGTCATAGTTATCGATCTTCACCGAGTAAACCTCGCCGTTGTCATCATCCGTGAACAGAAACTTCACGTGTGAGATGCCATTGGGTAGCTGCTGGTCGTCGTCGGATTCGTCGTTGGCGTCGTCGCTGTGGCTGTCACTGCCGTCGTCTGTACTGCCTTCAATGGTGACCTCGAGAGTCGCCGTAGCAACTTCACCGCTCTGGTTTTCGGCAGTGTAGTCCGCAGTGACGACAAGGCTTTCGCCATCATCCAGCGCGTCTGCGGCGGCCTGGCCGTCGGCGTTCAAGGTGAGCGTGTAGCTGCCGTCTTCTGCAAAGGCTATTGTGCCCAGCACGCTGCTTTCCGCGCCCACGGCGTCGACATCGGCCGCCTGCACAAAGAGCGGCTGGTCCGAAGTGTCCGGGTCGTTATCGTTTTCGAGGACGTTGACTTTGCCGCTAACGGTCAGGCCGCCTTCGGTTTCGGCTTCTGTGAGAGTTTCGCTATCATCAGCTACGGTAAGCGGTTGGTCCTCTTGATCGTCGCTGTAGCTGTCACTGTCACTGTCACTACTATCATAGTCGCTGACCACGACACCGACGGTGGCGTCGGTGTCCAGATCCTCGTAGTTGCCCCCGGTGGTCCCCTTGATGCTGTAGGTCAGCGTCTCCCCGTCGATGAAATCATCCGCGGTGTTCGGGTTCGCAAAGGTCACCGAGGCACTGGACGTTCCCGCCGCGATGGTGATCGTCTCGTCGCTTGACAGGGTGATGACCAGGTTCGTCTCCGGCGCCTGGTCGACCGTAGCGGTGATGGTGATGTCGTCGCCTTCGTCGACATCATCAGCGCTCAGGGTCACGGTCGTGGTGCCCCGCGGGTCGTCGCTGACCANTAGTTGCCCCCGGTGGTCTCCTTGATGCTGTAGGTCAGCGTCTCCCCGTCGATGAAATCATCCGCGGTGTTCGGGTTCGCAAAGGTCACCGAGGCACTGGACGTTCCCGCCGCGATGGTGATCGTCTCGTNGACAGGGTGATGACCAGGTTCGTCTCCGGCGCCTGGTCGACCGTAGCGGTGATGGTGATGTCATCACCTTCGTCGACATCATCAGCGCTCAGGGTCACGGTGGTGGTGCCCAGCGGGTTGTCGCTGACCACGACACCGACGGTGGCGTCGGTGTCCAGATCCTCGTAGTTGCCCCCGGTGGTCTCCTTGATGCTGTAGGTCAGCGTCTCCCCGTCGATGAAATCATCCGCGGTGTTCGGGTTCGCAAAGGTCACCGAGGCACTGGACGTTCCCGCCGCGATGGTGATCGTCTCGTCGTTTGACAGGGTGATGACCAGGTCCGTCTCCGGTGCCTGGTCGACCGTGGCGGTGATGGTGATGTCATCACCTTCGTCGACATCATCAGCGCTCAGGGTCACGGTGGTGGTGCCCAGCGGGTTGTCGCTGACCACGACATCGACGGTGTCGTCGGTGTCCAGATCCTCGTAGTTGCCCCCGGTGGTCTCCTTGATGCTGTAGGTCAGCGTCTCCCCGTCGATGAAATCATCCGCCGTGTTCGGGTTCGCAAAGGTCACTGAATTGCTGAGGTCACCCGCCGCGATGGTGATCGTCTCGTCGTTTGACAGGGTGATGACCAGGTCCGTCTCCGGTGCCTGGTCGACCGTGGCGGTGATGGTGATGTCATCACCTTCGTCGACATCATCAGCGCTCAGGGTCATGGTGGTGGTAATAGGCTGGTCAGCTTCTGTGATGGTGCCGATGCCCGAGCCGTCTGTGATTGTGGCCTCTACGGGGTTGGACAGGGTGACGGTGAAGCTCTCTGCATCCTCGCGAAACGCATCATCGACCACCTTCAGCGTGATCGTTTGCTCGGTCACGTTCGGCGCGAAGCTGAGCGAGCCGCTGAGCGGATCCTGCGCGCCGTAGTCCTCGGGCTCAAGGGCAGAGCCCTCGCTCACCGTGTACTGCACGCTCGAGGTCAGCTCGGTAGCACCGGCCCTGGTAACGGTGAACTGAATCGTACCCGCATCCTCCTCGACCGTTACATCGTTGATGCTGAAGGCCGGCCGATCGTTATCCGGGGTGTCGTTGTCGTCGTCGCCATCGGGCGCCGAGCCGTCGTCGACGATCGTGCCCTGGCCGGTGTCATCGGTGTTGTAGGCCGGATTGGCAGCCGTTGCAGAGAGCGTGAATGTTTCGTCGCCCTCGTAGGTGTCGTCATCGATGGTCGGCACTTTCACAGTCAGCGCCGTCACGCCGGCCGGGACGGTAAAGCTGCTGTCGCCGTTGGCGGTGATAAAGGTCTCGGTACCGCTGTCGTCGTAGCTGACGACCAGGTTGTCGGCGTCAAAGTCTTCGGGTTCCGCGGTGTCTTCGCCGACCACCGATGCCGTGAAGGTAATGTCCTCCGCGCTGGCCGACGCCTGGCTCATGGTCACAGAGAAGACCGCGCTGCTGCCTTCTTCGGTCTGCGCGTCATCGATAACCACGCTCGCTGTATCATTGTCGTTGATCGTGACCGTGCCCATGGCGCGGCCCGGGTCGACGATGGACTGGTTGGTCGGGTTGGAGAGCTCGACGCGGAAGGTTTCCGCGTTCTCCAGGATCTCGTCATCCGTCGTCTGGATCTGGAAGGTCTGGGTCGAGACGCCCGGTGCAAAGGTCAGGGTCTGGCTGGTTGCGGTGAAGTCGTCGGTCTCGGCGCTATCGCTGCCGCCGGGCACGATGGTGGAAACGGTCACCTGCTGTTCCACGCCCGGATCACCGAAGCGCGTGACCGTTATCTCAGCTATGTTCCCCTCGATGACTTCGACGCTGTCGACGCCGAAGATGCCGAAGTCATTGTCGAAGATACGCAGTGTGCCCTGCGGGTCGCCAAGCATTGCCGGGCCGCTGACCCCCGTGAGGTTCAGCAGCGCAAATTCTGGGTCCGGTTCCTCGACAATGGTGTCGTCAATGATGGGTACGGCTATGGTGACAGAAGTCTCACCCTCCGGGATGACGATGGAGCCTGAGGTCGCCCGGTAGTCAGCGCCCGCCTGTGCGCCGAGATCCAGCGTTTCGTAGGACACGGTTACATCGTCCGTAGCGGGGCGGTCTAGACTGATCGTGAAGACCGCGTCGCCGTCGTGCTCGAAGACTGAGACAAAGTCGACGTCGACGACGGGCAGGTCACTGTCCGGGTCGTTGTCAATGATCCCGGGCTGCAGGTTCTCCGTGAAGAAATTGCTGTTGCCGCCTATGGTGATATCGATGGTTTCGATGCCCTGGCCAGCGAGGTCGGTGTAATCGTCGCCGTTGTAGGCCGGGTCTCCTTCGTCCGCCGCGTCATCGAAGATCGGGATGCGGACCTGGATATTCTCTACCCCGGCCGGCCAGGTGAAGCCGAATTCTGGGAGCGTCAGGGAGGAGCCTGGAGAGCTCCAGGTGCCTACCTGGAGCATCTGCTGCCAGCTGGCGCCGCCGTTGGTGCTGTACTCGACCGGGACGGTGAAGTCGTCGGCATATTCGGCAAAAACGCCAGGATTGAGCCCCTCCGGCGAGAAGCGCACCGTGAGGTCCTGGTCGTTGCTGAAGACATCAGCCTGGAAGAAACTGCCGTCCTCGCGCTGCAGGTCACCGACCAGGCTGTGGGTGATGGTGAACGCGTTGTACTCGGCGCTCTCAGGGACGTCGTCCACCTCGGCACTGAGCTTGGCCTTGTAGAGATCCAGGGGCTGCGCTTCGACAACCGTGTTGGCCGTCCAGTCCCAGATGCGGTACTCAAAGGCGAGGGAGTTAAGGACGCCGCTGTCGATCTCGTCGTTGCTGACTGCGTTCGGGTCCAGTTGGATAAAGCCGCTGCGCGTGCTGTCGTCGTAGCTGACGGTTCCCACGGCTTTCCGGCTGCCGTCCTCGAGCGTGACGTAGGCATTGACGTCGGTGGTGAGCTCGATGTCCATGTTGGCCGTCGTCGCCACCTGCTGCGGCGTGGCGTTGGCCAGCAGTCCAGTGGCATCGAAGGCAATCTGCTGGTCCGCGGCGTCCGTCGAGGTCATGTCGAGCTCACGGGAGAGGTAGGTGACGACACCGTTCTCTGCGTCGATGGCATCCTCGATGCGGGCATCGAAGCTGTCGGTATCGCGACCCGTGCCGTCGGTGAGGGTCTCGACGGTGTCCTGGACGTGCTGCATGGCGACGGTTTCGAACACGTTCTGGAGGCCGTCGGAGTCGTCCGGGTCAGCCTCGGTCACGCGGGTAAAGTCGATGCCGACGTGGGCCAGGGCATCCTGGATCATCACCTTGCCGGAATCGGCCAGGTCCAGCGGCTGACCGGTGCCCGGCGCCGCGGCGCGGCCGTTGCTGTCGACCTCATAGTTGGCAAAGGCATTGCGGGTGGCCTGGCTGATGTTAATACCGTCGGCAAAGGCATCGGCGCTGTTGCTGACGGCATTGGTCTGCAGGCCGTCGGAGAGATCGCCATCGGTGAGGTTGTCATCGAGGGCCTGCAGGAAGATCGCCGTGTTCTCGAGCTGGTTGGCGTTGGTGTTCGACAGTGCCAGACCGGCAATGTCATGAATGAAGAGGACGGCGTCATCGAGCCACTGCGCTGACTGGTCGGCATTGAAGTCACCGACGATGACGTTGCCTACCTTGAAGACGATGCGCTCACCTTCCTCATAGGAGAAGGACCCAGCCGAGCCCTGGTCGCCGGTCAGGCCGGAGCTGGTGACGTCACCGGCGCTGTCATAGGTGGTGTACTCGATGCCGTTGACCCAGTTGTCGGTGAACTGGGCGATTCCCCGCCCTTCGTTGACTAGAATCGAGACCGTGGCGGTATTGGAGGTCGCGCCGTCGTCGTCCTGCACCGTGTAGGTGAAAGCGTCGGTGCCCGAGTAGTTCTGATCCGGCGTGTAGGTGACCGCGCCCGTGTCGGGTTCAACGGTGATCGAGCCATTCTCCGGCTGGCTGACAATAACCAGGGAGCCGGGCACGAGGGTGCCGTCCGGGTCGGCATCGTTGCCAAGCACGGCAATTTCCACCGGGTTGTTCTCGTCAGTGTTGGCGCTGTCGTCACTCGCGACCGGCGGCTGATTTTCGGGGCCTGGTACCGGCGGCTCGGGTTCCGGCTCGGGCTCGGGTTCCGGCTCGGGTTCGGGTTCCGGCTCGGGTTCGGGTTCCGGCTCGGGCTCGGGTTCCGGCTCAGGTTCCGGCTCGGGTACGGGTACGGGCTCTGGTTCAGGTACGGGCTCCGGTTCGGGCGCGGGCTCCGGCTCCGGCGTCGGTGCGGGTTCCAGCGGCGTGACGTTGACGGTCACCGTGGTCGTGCTGCCGATATTGCCGTCGGGGGTGAGCGAGGTGTAGGTGAAGACGTCTTCCCCAGTAAAGCCGGGGTTCGGCTTGTAGGTGACGGTGCCGTCTTCATTGATGGCAGCGACGCCGTTGGCGGGGCGCGTTACAGCGCTGACCACCGCGCCCTCGACGTAGCTGTCATTGTCAAGAACGGCGATGGTAACCGATTCGTCCTCCGGCGTGGTCGCGGTATCGGGCTGGACATCGGCACCGATGAGGGGCTCGCCCTGGCCGTCAACGGTGTTGGCTTCGAGGTCGGATGCGTCGCGGAGGTTATTGAACTCGGGCGTATCCTCGGCGATGCGGGCGAGACGCACGAAAGTGGAGCCGGCGTTGGTGCCGTCCGCGCCAGCGGCGGTGGCGGGCAGGACCTCCGAGAGGTCGCCGCCGTTCTCGAGAGCGGTGACGAGCTCGTCGAGGCTCTCGGCCTGGAGCGCGGATTCCCGGGCGTCGGCCGCGCCGTCCGCCAGCATATCCATACTCATGGTGACTTCCGTCACCTCTGCGAAGACGATGGTCTGGCCATCGGCGAGCGCCAGCTCGACCTGACTGCCTTCGGCCGTAACCAGGGTCTCGCCCTGGCGGAGTTCGTCACCCACCCTCAGCTCGCGCAGCGCACCCTCGGCGTTGCGGGCATAGGCTGTACCGTCGATGGCAGTGATTGTGGCGATGACTGTAAGCGCCATGGCAGAGTTCCTTGTCTGTTGTTTGATGGCGCTTCGGGTGCGCCTTTTTCAGCACTGGGGAGCATCGCGGGGAACGCGGTTGTCGGCATCGTACCTTTGGGCAGTTGGTCCCCGGCGGTGAAAGGAATGTGACGCTGCGCACACAGAAAAAATCATGCAATGCGTTATGCGTTGCAATAAAGGTCATTTTTGCTGTCGCAGCTCGTGGGGGGTGCGCATGCCGCAGCACAAAAAAGATTCTTTGCGGATTTCCGGGGCGGAAAACGTGGTCACCCCTAGCGCCTCGCGTACTTCGGGCTCGGCAGAGACCCAAGACGACAGGGCTGGCTGCGGGAGGGTGTTCCCACCAAGCGACTATCGTGGAGCGACTGGGGGCACCCTCCCGCAGCCGGCCCGGAATACTGCGATGCATGAATCTCGGGCAGCGCCACGGCCAGCTAAGGCTGCCCCCCCGGAAATCTGCGATGAACCCAAAAAAACACCGCGCCGGTTGCCCGGCGCGGGGTTAGCTACCGCCGGCGTGGCTTACTGATCGACGCTCAGCTTGCCGGCATCGATCATTGCCTGGATCGCATCGGCGTTCGAGAGGTCGCCCACCAGGTCCACCCCTTCGAAAGTGATGGTCTGGTCAGGCTGCCCCCGCGCACCGTCCCCGTCACTGAAGCTGCCGGTTCGGCTGACCTCGACGACGGTATTCGTGTCATCGAAGGTGGCCTGCAGATAGCTGTCGATAGCTTCGGCGCCGTCTTCCTCGGCGATCAGGTCGGCCACGTTGATCGCGAAGCTGGTGTCTTCCGCGATGGTGACCTCGCCATCTGCCCAGGTAACCTCGGACTGGCCGAAGATCTTCACGTCGCCGTCGGCCGCCTCGGTCGCCTCGCTGTCGTCGTGGTAGGTGAGCGCGATGCTCTCCACGCCGAGTTCGTCGAGGGAGACCAGCTCGCCGGCATCGGTGACGCCGTCGCTGTTGGCATCCTGCCAGACCGCGAACTGGCTCCAGGCCTCGTCACCGGGATCCAGCATCTGGTTCTGGTTGCTGTCGAAGACCTCGGCGACGGCTTCCATATCCGTCTCTGCGGTTTCGCTCCACTCGGTGAACACGTACTCGCGGGCCTCGTCCACGGTGCCGGAGTTGTTGGCGTCGATCACCAGCAGGCCGTCGTCGCCGGCAACCCAGGCGGTGTTGACCGCCTCGCCGGTGACCTGGTCCGTGAACACCACGCCGGCGTCGCGGGACAGGTACTCGACGCCGTCGCCGTCGAGGTCGAGGGAGATCGGTGCCTGGTTTGCCACCTCGTTGAGGTTGATGCTCAGGCTCGAGGCCGATTGGTCACCATCCCGGTCGACGACGAAGAAGTCGAAGGTCTCCGTTTGATTGCCCGAGAAGGCATCCCGTTGGTCGCGGTCCATGGTGTAGGTCCAGCTGCCGTCCGCCTGAACGGCGAGGATCCCATAGGTGCCCTGCACCTCGCCGCCGCTCTCACCCTGCCAGACGATTTCATCGTCCGCGGGGCCGTCCGCCCCGAAGATCGATCCGGAGATCTGGCCACCGGCTTCGGGCAGGTCATCGGTCGACAGCAGTCGTGCCTGCAGCGTGAAGGTGCTGGCCTCGCCTTCCTCCGTGAAGACCTGGTTTACCGGGTCGCCGCTGCCATCCCGGAAACCGTCAATTTGCAGCACGTAGGTTCGGTCACCCACCGTGATCTCCTGCTGCGTGCCGCCGGTGCCGGCAATCGTCGCAGAGAAGTTCGTGATGGTGATGATGTCGTCAGGGTTCGGCCCGTCGTTTGGCGTTTCGTTGTGGTCGATTTCCACGACAATGTCGACCGTGGTCGCCACGTTGTCGATGACGATATCGAAGCTGACGTCAAGGTCCGTGTCGTCCAGGGTCGTCCCGGTGATCGGGAAGTTGTTGTGGGTGAAGGTCCCGAGGTCAAACTCGGAGTCGAGCACGATGGGCGAGCTGCTCAAGCTGAAATCATAGCCGGAGCGCCCGCCGCCGCTGGAGGCAGGTGTGCCCCACTGAAGCTGGATAAAGCCGTCGTCGCTGGAGTTGTTGTCGGTGATGTCGACGCTGCCGTCTTCGCCATCGACATTGTCCCAGGCGGCTGTCAGGTTGCCGACGGAAACCTCGCTCACCGGGACATTCAGGTCCACTGACGTCGGCGCAGGTCCTGTCGGCGCATCGTCCTGGAAGCCAAGCCGGAGCCCGATGTCGAGCGCCTGCTCGGCCGTGTCGCCGTCACCGTCGGTGATGGTCTGCGCCAGGCTGATGGCGCCGGCATCGACAGTGATGACTTCATCGGTGTCGTTGGTGTCCGGGTGCTGCACAGCGCGAGACTGTGTCAGCGTGACTTCGCCGTTGGCATCCACGGTGACGCGGAAGACCTCTTCGCCGCTGCCGTCCACTTCGCCGACAACGTCATCACCGTCCAGGCTCAATACAACCGCGTCACCCGTTGCCGTATCCACCAGGCCGCTTGCGGTGCTGCCTACGGCGAGGCTGAACACGCGGCTGTCCGCCGCGCCTTGTCCGTCAGCGCCGTAGTCGTTGGTGAACGCGGAGGCAAAGTCTGCCGTATCGCTCGCAACGATGTCGGCCTCATCGATGATGAGTTTGCCGCTGAACTGGCCATCCAGTTGAATGGTCGGCACGTCGTCGACCACTTCGAGGCTGACGGAGCCGGAGGCATCAGAGCCGTCGGCTTCGGCCGCGATCACGTCGATGCTGCCCAGGGCCAGGGTGTTCTCTCCGGCGGCGTTGGCATGGGTGACGTTGTCAGCGAGCGCCATCTCAACCGAGGCCGTGCCGGCCAGGAGATCCGGCGTCAGGGTCAGGGTGATGGCGGTTGCACTGCCAATCTGCCCGACGATCTCCGTGCCGCTGTTGCGGACCCAGGTGATTTCGCCGTCATTGTCGTTGAGGCCTGAGAGGTCTGTTCCGAAAGCCATGCTGGTAAGCGCATCGGTGCCGAGCGAGAAGGTTACGATATCCGTATCGGAGTCCGTGATGCTGTCCTCGTCGGTCGCAAGCGTAATCTCATCGCCGCCGCCCGGCCCCGAGCCATCTGTGATATCGATGGTATGGTCGTCGGAGGCGACGTCGCCGTCGTTGTCGGTAACCTCGACACTGAAGGTGACGCTGACGGGCTGGTCGAGCGCGCCGGCAGGCGTGAAGCTCCAGGTACCGTCGCTGGCGACGTTGAGCGTACCCTCGGCGAGGGCAATGTCCTCGGCAAGATCGTACTCGTCGCTGCCGATGAGTACCTTGACGCTGGCGGCACCGTCGGCCCCGTAGTTGTCGTTATCCCAGGTGCCATTGATTGCAGCACTACCCTCGACCACGCTGCTGGTGCCGTCGACCGTCATGGTCGGCACATCGTCTTCGACGCCAACCGTCAGGGTGGCGCTCAGGGGGTCGCCGTCGGAGTCGGTGCCGGCGATGGCAAAGAACTCTTCGAGGAGCGCGTCGGTCGCTGACAGCGGCGCGCCATGGTCCTGGGGTTCGTCCAGCGTGTAGGTCCAGTCAAAATCACCGCCCGCGTCGGGGCCGGTGACTTCCAGTGTGCCGTAGAGGCCCGTGATGGAGCCGCCCGAGCGGATGTCGACCGGCGTGGCCCCACCCACGGCGGACGCCAGGATCGTCAGGGTTCCGGGCGGTGCATCCGGCCCGAGGCTCAGGTCGATCTTTCCGGTTGTCGTATCCTGGGCAGAGCCCGCAGCATCGGCATCCTGCACCAGCCCGCCGGCGTCGTAGATCACCTCGATATCGGGCGTGGTGTCATCGCCGATGGTGACGGAGACCGTCGCGGAGGACGTATCGCCGTCGGCGTCGGTGATGATGTAGTCGAAGCTGTCTGCACCCTCTTCGCCGGGGTTCGCCTGGTAGGTAAAGGTGCCGTCGTTGTTGTAGGTGACGGTGCCCTTGGTGGCGCCGCTGTTGGCGCCGTCGAGAGCGACGCCCGTGGTCAGGTCGACGCCGTCGGCGCCCTCGCTGTCATTAGCGAAGACGTTGATGGTGACCGAGCTGTCCTCGTCGACGGTGTCGCTGTCGTCCTCGGCGGCCGGCGCCGAGTCGTCGATGCGGATGTCGAGGGTCGTCGTTGCGGGCGACGCCGGGCTATCGTTATCGGTGACTTCCACAGCCAGCGACAGGTTGATCGGGTCAGAGCTCGTGTGATCCTGCACCGCCGTCTGCTCGAGGGACCAGGTGTAGTCTGGGTTCACGGTCAGCACGCCGACACCCGTGAGGGTCACGGTGCCGCCACCGGTGACATCCTGGCCATCGATTTTCACGGAGCCGATGGTGTCCGGTGCCACCGTGATGAGCAGGGACCCTTCGGTGATCGCCGTGCCGCCGGCAACGTCGTCGTCGTCGGTGACGCCGGGGCCTGCCTGTGCTTCGGGCGTGTCGTTGTCGTAGTCGACGACGGCCGTCGGCGTGGTGTCATCGCCAATGGTGACGGAGACCGTCGCGGTGGACGTGTCGCCGTCGGCGTCGGTGATGGTGTAGTCGAAGCTGTCCGCACCCTCTTCACCGGGGTTCGCCTGGTAGGTGAAGGTGCCGTCGTTGTTGTAGGTCACGGTGCCCTTGGTGGCACCGCCGTTGGCGCCGTCGAGGGCGACGCCGGTGGTCAGGTCGACGCCATCGGCGCCTTCGCTGTCATTGGCGAAGGCATCGATGGTGACCGAGCTGTCCTCGTCAACGGTGTCGCTGTCGTCCTGCGCCGTGGGCACATCATCCTCGATATTGATGTTGATGTAGCCCGTGTCCGAATCGCCGTCCTCGTCAGTGACGGTGACCTCGATGGAGTCGGTCTCCACCACACCGTCGACGTCGGTAACCGGCGCGGTCAGCTCGTAGCTGTAGTCGAGCGTGCCCGTCGTCGCGTCGAAGTCGGTAATGGTTAGAAGCCCCGTGCCGGTATTCACGGGATCATTCCCGGTCAGAACACCGTTCTCGACCACGGTTACGCCGCCGATGATGATATCGACGGGCGTGTCGGCGGCGCTGTAGCTGAAGCTGCCTGCAGTGGTCTCACTGTCGCTGCTGGCATCGGAGCCGATGCCGTCCAGGCCGGCCTCGTCGACGGCAGCCGAGCCTTCACCGGCCTGGGGAGGCAGGTCGAGCACGACATCACCGTCGGCGTCGATAGTGAGCGTTGCGGTGCTGACGTCGCCGTCATCGTCGACGACCGTGTAGGTGAAGATGTCGTCACCACTCAGCTCGGGGGCCGCGGTGCGGGTGTATTCGTAGGTGCCGTCGCTGGCGAGCACCAGGTTGCCGTAGGTCCCGGCGATGACGGCGCCAACGGTGGCGGCATTGTCGAGGGGCGTGTCCGTATCGCCGACGGCAACGCCGGTGATCGCTGCGGGGCGGTCCGCGCCGAGAGCATCGTTGGTGAAGACGTCGCCTTCAATGATGCCGTCTGCATCGTCTGCCGGGAGGGCGTTCGTATCATCGACAGCCGTGGGCGCATCATCGACTATGTTGACCACGAACAGGCCCGCGTCGCGGACCACGCTGTCATCGCCGACGATCTCTACCGGGAAAAGCTCGAAATTCACGTTGCCGGGTGCCTCATCGTGCCCGGCGCGGTTTTCGAGGGTGTACTCCCAGCTGTAGCTGCCGTTTGTCTCGGTGATGACCAACTCGCCGTAGGGCGTGGTCACCGTGCCGCCACCCGTCACATCCTGGTCGCTCACGCGGACCGTCTGGATACCGATGTCGTCAAATTCGGTAAGGTCCAGGCCGCCGTTGACCACCAGATCCGCCGGGTCCGGGCTGCTGCCATCGGGCAGTCCCGCCTCGAAAACAGAGGGCCCGTCGTTATCAAAGATCCGCAGTGTGCCCTGCGGGTCGCCGATCACGGCATTGGTCGGGTTGCTGAGGTTGACCAGGGCGAACTCCGGGTTGGGCGTTTCGATGAGCAGATCATCGATGATGGGCACTGTGATCGTCTGGGTGGTAACACCCGGAGCGAAGGTCAGGGTACCGCTGACGCCGGTGTAATCCTGCCCCTCGGTGGTGCTGAGGTCCGCCATGCTGTAGTCGACAGTAATGTCATCGGCCCGGGCGGGGTCGTCGTCCGTCAGTGAGAAGGTGAACACGGCCTCGCCGTCGCCCTCGCTGACAATGACGAAGTCGATCCCGATAACCGGCAGATCGTTTCCCGTCGGGTCGTTGTCGATAATCCCGGGCTGCAGGTTCTCCGTGAAGAAGTTGTCGTTGCCGCCCAGGGTGATATCGATGATCTCGATCTGCTGCGCGGGATCGAGCAGGTCGGGGTAATCGCTGCCCGTATAAGTCTCGCCTTCGGTCTCGTCGACCAGGTCGTCGAAGATCGGAATACGGAACTGCACGGACTCGGTGTTCGCAGGCCAGGTGAAGCTGAACTCCGGCAGCGGCAGGGTAGAGCCGGGGGAGATCCAGGTGCCCACCGTGTCCAGTGCCTGCCAGCTGACACCGCCGTCGGTGCTGTATTCGACAGGTACGGTGAAGTCATCACCGTACTCGGCGATGGCCGGGCCGAGTCCCTCGGGCGAGAAGCGTACCGTGAGTTCCTGATCCGTGGTGAAGATAGTGGACTGGAAGGTCTCTCCGTTTTCGCCCTGCAGGTCACCCACCAGGCTGTGCGTGATGGTGAACTGGTTGTACTGGGTGCTTTCCGGAACATCGTCCACTTCTGCGATGATCTTGGCCTTGTACAGGTCCAGGGGCTCGACCTTGACCACGGTATTGGCGGTCCAGTCCCAGATCCGGTATTCGAACTCCAGGGTGTCGAGGGCGCCGGCGGCGATCTGCTCGTTGGTGATCGCGCTCGGGTCGAACTCGATGGCGCCGGTGCGGGTGGCGGTGTCATAGACCACCTCGCCGACCTGCGTCTTCACGCCGTCGAGGGTGACGTAGGCGCCGATGTCGTCGGTGAGCTCGATCTCCATGTTGGCCGTGTTGGCCACCTGCTGCGGCGTCGCGTTGGCGAGCAGGCTGGAGGCGTCGAACTCGATCTGGTTGTTCGCCGGATCGTTGACGTCGATGGTGTTGGAGAAGTAGGTGATCACGCCATCGCCGGCAACGATCTCGTCCTCGAGGCGGGCATCGAAGGTGGCTGTCTCGCGGCCCGTGCCGTCCGTCAGTGCGTCCACGGTGTCCTGGACGTGCTGCATGGCAATGGTCTCGAACACGTTTTCGAAGTTGCCATCGGCGCCATTGTCCGGGTCCGCCTCGGTCACGCGGGTGAAGTCGATGCCGACGTGGGCCAGGGCATCCTGGATCATCACCTTGCCGGAGTCGGCCAGGTTCAGCGGCTGGCCGGTGCCCGGCGCCGCGGCGCGACCGTTGCCGTCGACCTCATAGTCGGCAAAGGCATCGCGGGTGGCCTGGCTGATGTTGATGCCGCCATCAGCGGAGTTGAAGGCCGCTGTCGGGTCGACCAGGTCATTGGTTCCCAGCGAGCCGTCACCGGGTGTGGTATCGGTGAGGTCATCATCGAGCGCCTGGAGGAAGATCGCGGTGTTCTCCAGGTACATGGCGTTGGTCTCGGTGAGGTCGCCGCCGGCTGCGAAGTCGTGGATGAACAGGACCGCATCACCGGTCCACGGCGCGTTCTCGGAGCTGAACTCGGCCACGGTGACGTTGCCGACCTTGAAGACGATGCTGTCGCCATCGTTATAAGCGAAGGAGCCAGGCGGCCCCTGGTCGCCGGTCAGGCCCGAGCCGGTAACGGCCCCGGTGCCGTCAAAGGTGGTGTACTCGACGCCGTTGACCCAGTTGTCAGTGAACTGGGCGACGTTGCGGCCTTCATTTACCACGACGGAGACCGTGGCCGTGTTGGAGGTGGCGCCGTCGTCGTCCTGCACGGTGTAGGTGAAGGCGTCGGTGCCGGAGTAGTTCTGGTCCGGGGTGTAGGTGACCTCGCCGGTCACCGGGTCGACGGTGACGGTGCCGTTCTCGGGCTGGGTGATGATGACCACGGAGCCGGGCACGAGGGAGCCGTCCGGGTCGGCATCGTTGCCGAGGATGTTGATGTCGACGGGCGTGTTCTCGCCGGTCTCGGCGCTATCGCCCTGGGCGACCGGGGGCTCGTTCCCCGGCGGCGGAGGCGGCGGAGGCGGGGGCGGCGGTTCGTTGCCGTCGACGATGTTGAAGATGCCCTGGTCGTTGTCGAGGGTGGCATTCACCGGGTTGCTGAGGTTCACGAAGCCGCGCTCGGTGGCCTCAAGGAGCTCGTCGGTGTTGGTCTGCACGAGCACGGTGGCGGTCGTGGTGCCCGGGGCGAAGGTGACGGTCCCGGTCTCGGGGTCGTAGTCACCGCCGATGACTGTGGCGGTGTCGTCCGCGGTGGCGAAGTCGACACTGACGGCCTCGCCGCTGGCGGCGGAGAGGGTCAGGGTCAGCTCGGCCACGTCGCCCTCGGCGACGGTGACTTCGTCGATGCTGATGGTCGGCGGCACGGGGGTGAAGTCGTCGGTGATCTCGACGATGCCGTTGCCATCACCGATGACGGCATTGGTGGGTCCGGTGAGCTCGAGGTTGAGGAACTCGGTGCCTTCCTCGAGATCGTCGGGGTTGGTCTGGACGAGGATGGTCTGCTCGGTCACGCCGGGGGCGAAGGTCAGGGTGCCGCTGGCGGGGTCGTAATCGCCGCTGACGGCTGTTGCGGTGCCGTCAGAGCTTGCGAAGCTGACGGTGACGGTGTTCTCGCTTGTTGAGGACAGGGTCACGGTGACTTCCGCAAGGTCGCCCTCGACGACGGTGACGTCGGTGATAGCGAACGTCGGCAGCTCCGGCGGAGGCGGCGGAGGCGGCGGCTCACTGGTCGGGGTGACATCCACGGTGACCGTGGTCGTGCCGGTGACATTGCCGTCCGGGGTGATGGACGTATAGGTGAAGGTGTCCTGGCCGGTAAAGCCGGGGTTCGGCTTGTAGGTGACAGTGCCGTCATCGTTGATGGTGGCGACGCCGTTGTCTGGCGCGGAGACCGCACTGACGATGGCACCCTCGACGTAGTCGTCGTTGTCGAGAACGGCGATGGTGACTGGCTGTTCTTCCGGTGTGGTGGCTTCATCGGGCTGGAGTTCGGCGCCGATGATGGGCTCGCCCTGGTCGACGACGGCATTGGCATCGAGGCCGGAGGCGGCGACGATGCCGCTGAACTCGGGGGTGTCCTCAGCGATGCGGGACAGGCGGATGAAGGTGGAGCCGGCGTTGGTGCCGTCTGCGCCGGCGCCGGCGGCGGTGGCTTCAAGGATCTCGGAGAGGTCGCCATCGCCCTCGAGGGCGGCGATCACCTCGTCGAGGGTGTCGTCGCGCAGCGCGGCCTCGTCGGCGGAGGCGGCGAACTCGGCGAGCATGTCGCTGTCCATGGTGACTTCCGGGACGTCGGCGATGGCGATCTGCTGGCCGTCGGCGAGGTCGAGCTCGACGTTGCTGCCCTCGGGAGTGACCAGGGTCTCGCCCTGGCGGAGCTGGTCGCCGACCCGGAGCTGGCGCAGTTCACCCTCGGCGTTGCGGGCGTAGGCGGTGCCCTCTATGGCGGTGACGGTAGCAATGGCGGCTGTGGCCATGATTGCGTTCCTCATGCTGTTTGACTGTTGAAGGTCGATTCCCCGCCGCACGGCGAGCAGGGACCTGTCGGTTCAGTAACAGCATGGTTTCGCGTAATGCGTTGCGCTTCGTACTTTGGGGCAGATGTGTGGATAGATCACGCAAACTGTGACCTGAGACACACTAAATAATTGTTTATAAAAGAATTTTATGATTTTTTGGGATTTTAAGACCAAAAAAAGCCCCGCACTGTCACCAGTGAGGGGCCGCATTTCTTGCAATATGAGACTACTGGTCTACGGTCAGCTTGCCTGCGTCGATCATGGCCTGGATGGCGTCGGTGCCACCAAGGTCGCCCACGAGATCTACGCCTTCGAGGGTGATGGTCTGGTCCACGTATCTTGCGACCACCTCGCCGCCGGTAAAGCCGCCCTCTGCGCTCACCTTGATGATCGTGTTCGCGCCATCGTAGCTGACGTCGAGATAGGCACCGAGGTTATCGGCAGCTTCCTCGCCGACCAGCAGGTCCCGCAGGTCTAGCGAGTCGGCCCCGTCCATTCCGAAGCCGGCGATACGTATATCGGATACTGAGTCATCAGCCGCTGCCAGGTCGAAGGCGAAGACATCGTCGCCTTCACTCGCCAGCAGTACCGTGCCATCGTCGACACGAGCCTCGAAGGCCTGTTCGCCCGCGTGCTCGATGATCATATCCTTGACATGCTCCATGGCCTCGCCTTCCGACACCGGCGCGTAGCCGTTTTCGAGTAGTACATCCCGCAGATCGCCATCAGATATTGTTGCGAGGTTGAAGCTGTCGTCAGAAAATGCCTGGTGGACGCCGTCGTTGATGACAATGTTGTTATAGGGATCTGCATCATTGTCCAGTGATTGCAGCAGCACGGCCATGTTCTCGACGTACTCGTCGTTGAGGTTCTCAAGGCCGACGCCTGCGATCTCCTGCAGGAACACTTTGCCATCGGCAAGTGCCTCGTCGGCGGAGAAGCTGCCTAGAACCAGGTTTCCGATGTTGAAGGTGACGGTATCCCCCGCACGGTAGCTGAAGTTGCCGTCTGTGCCTGTTTCGCCGGACAGAGCGGACGAGGTCGTGTAGCTGATACCTTCCACCACGCCGTCGACCAAGGACCCGGAGCCAACACCGGGCTCAATCGTGACCGTGGTCGCCGTTGGCGTGGTCGAATCGCCATCGCTGTCTGTACCTGAGATCAGGAATTCATACTCGGCGCCGTCCGGGAGAATCCGCACATCGTAGGTGATGGTCGAGATCTTCGCTTTCGCGTCGACGGCCTCCAGTTCAATGCGACTGGCGTCACTCGGGAAGGTCGCAATGATATCGCCGTCGGGTCCGATGTTGTCCGATTCCGTCTTGATCAGTGCATCGGTGGCATCGTAGGCCCGCACTTCGAAGTCGCCACCCTGCGCTGTAAAGGTGCTGAAGGTGACATTCAGGGCCGGTGAATCGAGCGAAAAGGAAAGCACTTCTGTGTCATCCAGGTTCTGGCTGTCTACGCCCAGGCCGTTCGTGCTCGTGTTCACCAAGCCGTCCCCGGTGTCGGATCTACCCGTGACAGAGACCTGTTCACCGTCGGTGCTCTCGAAGATATAGGTGTTAGTCGGTGCGTTGCTGGAAACAGGCGAGAGCAACCCGACCTCCGTTTCGGTAGCTGCTTCCGGCGTGATGAGCGTGAAGACATAGTTTCCGTCTGTCTGCACGACAATCTTGAACACCTCGGTAGCATTTGCGTCATCTGTCACGGCAGTCAGTGTGACCGCGCCAGTGACGGGATCAACGACCGGTTCGTTGTAGGCAATACCATCGATTGTCGGCCCGGTCACGGTGACCGAGGCAATCTCGTCCGCACCGCCATCCAGAGGCACTGCGCCCTCCGCTGTCTCTCCTGATGTATTGGTGATCGGATCGGGATCAATAACGGTCCCCACCTCCGGGACGTCGTCAATGCTGGACAGGATGACCGTACCCGTCGCTTGCAGCCCGGCCGTATCTGTTGCGATCACATCGATGCTTCCGGCTTCGAAGTTTGTCGCAATGTCGTCACCGAAAGCATTTGCAAAAGGCTCCAGAAGCGTCATAGTTGCCGTGGCGGTCGCATTCAGCGGGTCTGAGGTCAACGTCAGCCTTACTGCCGGTTCTCCAGTGGTTTCGTCACCGTTTATATAGCCGACCACTTCGGTGTCAGATACGCGGACCCACACGATCTCACCGCCTGCGGTATTCGGATCAGAGTCGCCATTAAGTGAGCTCAGATCGCCGAAGGCAAAGCTGTCGATACTGCTGCTGCCCTGGGTGAATTGCAGGGTATCAGAGGTTGAGGGGAAGGGGTCCCCCGAGTTCAGGCCAACCAGCTCAGACTCGTCAATACTCTCCAGCACCAGGTCTG
Source organism: Pseudohaliea rubra DSM 19751 (assembly GCF_000764025.1). Lineage (GTDB taxonomy): Bacteria > Pseudomonadota > Gammaproteobacteria > Pseudomonadales > Halieaceae > Pseudohaliea > Pseudohaliea rubra. Next base: position 95,008 of record NZ_KN234750.1, read on the forward strand.
CTGCCGGCCCCGTCGGGCCAGCGTCGACGTTGACCGTGAGATCCGCAGTCGCTTCGTCCCCATCCGCGTCGGTCAGCGTGTATGTAAATACGTCGTTGCCGCCGCTATTCGAGCCGGATGTCCTGGTGTACTGGTAGCTGCCATCTGCGTTCAGTTCCAGGATGCCGTAGCTACCCACGACGGCGTAGTCGTAACTCTCGGTGTAGCCAGCGACCGGCGTGCCGCTGACCGCCGTGATCTCGGCGCCATCAGCGCCCTGCGCATCGACACCCCCCGTCCCCGCCTCGCTCAGCCCTGTCAGCACATTGCCGATAACAAGGTCGTCGGTGCCGATAATGGCGTCGCTGTCTGCCGCGGCCGTCGGTTCATCGTCGTCGAAGCTGACGGTCAGCGTGCTGGATGCCTCGCTGTTGTCAGAGTCGGTCACCGTGTAGGTGAGGTCGACGGTGGGATCGGTCTCGTTCTCGTTGTTCGGTCCCTGGGCGTGGAGCACGTTGCGGGCCAGGGCCACGGTGTAGTCACCGGTCGTGGCGTCATCGACGGTCACGGTGAAGAGCGTCTCGCCGATGCGTGCCGTGTCCGGGCTGGCATCGATCGTTGCCGTCAGGACACCGGTGCTCCAGCCGTAGCTGACCGTTTCCTGGCCGACCGTGCCGGTCGCGCCGTCCATGGCGGCGAAGTCGACCGTGACCGGGGTATCACCGCCGGTGGTGATGGGCAGCGTGTCGCTGAAGGTGGCCGAGTCGGTGCTCGTGTCGTCGAAGGTGCCGCCGGCGATGCCGCCGGCCAGGCCTTCATCATCGACTGCGGCGCTGTCCGGGTTTGCCGTGGGCATGTTGGCGTCCGTGACCCGGAAGTACATGTTCGCCTGGGCCGTGTCACCATCGGCGTCGGTCACGGTGAAGGTAGTCCGGCCATCCAGCGGGTTGTCGGTGGGGTCGTTACCGGTGAAGACATAGGTGCCGTCGGCCTTGACGGTCACCGTGCCGGCCGTGCCGATCGAGACCGCCTGGCTGAAGCCGGTGGTCTCATCGAAAACCAGCGCCGTGCCGTTGACGTGGGTCACCGTGGCGCCGTCGGCGCCGCCGGCGAAGACCAGCGTGCCTTCGGGCGTGGATACGCCCTCGGCGACCTGAATCGGTGCCGCTTCGGAGCCGAGGTCAGTGGCGGTCGGTTCATCGTCGTCGAAGCTGATGGTCAGCGTGCTGGACGCTTCGCTGTTGTCAGAGTCGGTCACCGTATAGGTGAGGTCGACGGTGGGATCGGTCTCGTTCTCGTTGTTCGGCCCCTGGGCATGCAGCACGTTGCGGTCCAGGGCGACGGTGTAGTCACCGGTCGTAGCGTCATCGACGGTCACGGTGAACAGCGTCAGGCCATCGCGAGCGGCGTCGGGGCTGCTGGTGATCGTTGCCGTCAGGACACCGGTGCTCCAGCCGTAGCTGACCGTTTCCTGACCGACCGTGCCGGTCTCGCCGTCCATCGCGGCGAAGTCGACCGTGACCGGGGTATCACCGCCGGTGGTGATGGGTAGCGTGTCGCTGAAAGTGGCGGAGTCGGTGGTCTCGTCGTCGAAGGTGCCGCCGGCGATGCCGCCGGCCAGGCCTTCATCATCGACTGCGGCGCTGTCCGGGTTTGCCGTGGGCACGTTGGCGTCCGTGACCTGGAAGTACATGGCCGCCTGGGCCGTGTCGCCGTCGTTGTCTGTGACGGTGAAGGTGGCCGTTGCCGACTCGTTGCTGGGGTCTTCAGCGGTGAATGAGTAGGAGCCGTCGGCTTTTACTTTAACGGAGCCGCCGTCGATATCGATCGACTGGCTGTAACCGCCGTCGTCGGCGTCGAAGGCCAGCGCGATACCCTTTACATGCGTGACAGAGCCTCCATCGACACCGGTCGTGAAGTCGAGGCTGCCGGTAATCGTCGCCCCCTCGGCAGCATTGGTCGGTTCCGCAAGGGCGCCGAGATCGGTCGCACTCGGGCCATCATCTCCAAAGTTGAAGGCGTAGCTGGTCTCCTGCGTCTGCTCATCGACGATGCCGGCGGCGAGGTCAACGCTCGCACTGTCCGTATCACCATCGAAGTCCGTCACCGTCTGCACCAGGTCGATCTGGTAGCTGACCGTCCCGCCCTCGGCGAGATCGCCCTCGCCGTCGAGCGAGGCGACGTCATCGGGGTCGGCTGCATCGCCGTGCCAGATGGCCACGCCATCGGCCTGGGTAAGGGTGATGGCGCCGCTTGCGCTGTCCACGGCGATAGTGAAGTACAGCACCGATCCGACCTCGCCGGGAGCGCCGCCTATACGGCCCTCGAGAGTGCCGCTGTTGTCGTAGAGGCGGATCTGCTCGCCCTGGCCGCCGTTGACCGTATCCACGGCATAGAGGCCGGATTCGACGCCGTCTTCGCCTACCGCATCGCCGCCAGCCCCGACGGTAACGCTCAGGCTATAGGCAACACTGCCGGCGCCGTCAGCGCCGAACTGGACGTCATCTGAGGTTGCCGGGGTCGAGCCGTCGCTGTCATCGGCGAAAAGTCCGCTGAATGCCGCCGTCGAGCTTCGGTCAGTAACATTGTCCTCCGGGTCATCCTGGGCGCCGGGGGTCTCGTCGACCTGCAGGCTCGGCGTGCCCGTCGGGGCTTGCTCCTGTCCGTCTTCGGGTGGAATCTCGCTCGCGAGCCTTGCCGTCGGCACGTCGTCGACGATGTCGGCGGTAATCGTGGCCGTGGTGGAGGTGCCATTCGCATCGCTGATCAGGATCTCGAAGGACTCGACGTTGTCCTCGGTGGTGACCCCGTCATCGACGCCCGGCGTGTGCGCGAAGGGCGTGGTCAGTGTGTAGTTATAAGCGCCGGTGTCCGGGTCGATGGTCAGCGTGCCATTGCTTCCGGCTCCGCCGCCGACGATGGAGAACGTGTAGCTGCCACTGCCGCCGCTGACCGCAAGGCCCCCGGTGACGGTTTCCGCATCGCTGGCCGGGTTCGAGCCGGCCGCGAGGGCAGCTTCTTCAACCAGCAGATCCGCCGGCTCGGCTGTCGGAGCCTCCGGCGGGGGCGGCGGCGGAGGAGGCGGCGGCTCCGTTGCATCTATAATATTGAAGATGCCCTGGGACTCGGCAATGGTTGCTCCAACGGCATTGGACAGGTTCACAAAGCCGCGTTCCGTGCCCTCTTCGACGTCATCAGTATTGGTTTGTATCTGCACGGTAGTGGTGGTCGTGCCCGGGGCGAAGGTAACGGTTCCGGTCTCAGGGTTGTAGTCACCACCGGTGACCGTGGCTGTGTCGTCCGCTGTGGCGAAATCGACCGTCACGGGTGTGTCCGCGGCGGCGGACAGCGTCAGGGTCAGCTCGGCAACGGCACCTTCCTGGACGGTCACCTCATCGATGCTGATGGTCGGCGGGGTGGGAGTGAAGTCGTCGATGATCTCGACGATACCCTCGCCGTCGGCGATGCCGGCGTTGACCGGATCCGCGAGCGTCAGGTTGAGAAACTCGGTGCCTTCCTGCAGCTCATCGTTGTTTGTCTGAACGAGGATGGTCGTCTCGGTCACCCCGGGTGCAAAGGTGAGCGTGCCGGTTGCCGGGTTGTAGTCGCCACCGGTGACGGTCGCGGTGCCGTCGGAGCTGGCGAAGCCTACGGTAACCGTATCCTCGCTGGGAGCGGACAGGGTGACGGTGACCTCGGCGGTGTTGCCTTCGACGACGGTGTCATCGTTGATGCTGAGGGTCGGCAAGGGGGCGGGTTCTGCCTCGCCGACAACCACGATGGTAACGGTGGCGCTATCGGTAACGTTGCCGTCGGGCGTGACCACGTTGTAGACGAAGGTGTCCTCACCGAAGAAGCCGGGATCCGGGGTGTAGGTGACCGTGCCGTCGGGGTTGATGGTGGCGCTGCCGTTTTCCGGGTCTGTGACGGCGGTAACGACGGCGCCCTCGACGAAGTTGTCATTGTCGAGGACGGCGATGGTGACTGGCGTGTCCTGGGATGTTTCCTCGAAGTCTTCGACGGCATCGGCGCCAATGATGGCGTCCGCCTGGCTCGTGAGGAGGGCGTCCTCGTTGCCGCTGCCGTCGCGCACGCCGCTGAACTCGGGCGTGTCCTCGGCGATGCGGGACAGGCGGATGAAGGTGGAGCCGGCGTTGGTGCCGTCTGCGCCGGCGCCGGCGGCGGTGGCTTCAAGGATCTCGGAGAGGTCGCCATCGCCCTCGAGGGCGGCGATCACCTCGTCGAGGGTGTCGTCGCGCAGCGCGGCCTCGTCGGCGGAGGCGGCGAACTCGGCGAGCATGTCGCTGTCCATGGTGACTTCCGGGACGTCGGCGATGGCGATCTGCTGGCCGTCGGCGAGGTCGACATCAACCCGGCTGCCCTCGGGAGTGACCAGGGTCTCGCCCCGGCGGAGTTCGTCACCGACCCGGAGCTGGCGCAGCGCGCCCTCGGCGTTGCGGGCGTAGGCGGTGCCTTCGATGGTGGCGATGGTAGCGATCACTGGGGTGGCCATGGACTGTTCCTCTGTTCTTTGTGCGGGCGCCGGCCTCAAGCTCAGGCGCGAATTTGTGCAATGCATCCCAAATGTGGACGCATAGTTCGCATTTCGCATCGTACTATTGGGCAGAGGGGACCAAAAAAGACAAAAGTGTGATATGCATCACACTATAGAGGCCAGCCGCAGGCAGAGTGTGTGCTGACGGGTAGCGTGGTAAGCGTGTAGGAAGGCAGGCGGTGCCGCGGTTTGCGCGAGCGCTGCAGAGCGGTCAGGCGTTGCTGTCGACCGGGATATCGTTCATGGCGAGGGCGAGTTGCACCCGGTCGCGCACGTCCATCTTGCGGAAGATCGATGACAGGTGGGATTTTACGGTGCGCTCGGACATGGCCAGGCGCTCGGCAATCTCGCGGTTGCTGGCGCCGCCACCGACCATGCTGGCCACGGCGAATTCCTTCTCCGTGAGGCTGCCGACGCCGGCGGCATCGCGTGGGGCCGGTGCAATGACACGCCGCGACAGGCCGACAAGGCGCCGCAGCAGGTCCGGCGGCATCCAGATGCCCCCGTCTTCGACGACCCCGGCAATCTCCTTCAGCTGGTGAGGGGTCGCCGCGAGGTGGCCATAGCCGCTCACCCCGAGGGAGAGCAGGGCAAAGGCCTCGCTCTCCGTGGGCGCCGGTCGCAGCACGACGACCCGGGGTGAGACCTGCAGGGCCCGGCGCACCTCGCGTTCCAGGGCCTCCCGGTCCCTCAGGCGCCCCCCATCCAGCCAGAGCAGGGCTTCGCCGGCGCCGGTGACGCCGGCAGCAGCCCGGGGCGCTACGACCTGTGCGTGGGGGAAGGCTTCCCGCCAGCGGGAGGTGAGGGTGTTGCCGTCGGAAAGGAAGATCTGGTCCATGGACTGGCTTAGCGCTCGGAGAGTGCGTACTGCTTGGCGCGCAGCACGGGCTTCATGAGGTAGGCCAGCACCGTCTTCTTGCCGGTGAGAATATCCACCTCCGCGGTCATGCCGGGAATGATGGGTTTGTCCTTGCCGAGACTGGCTTCCTGGGTGCGTACGTTGACTTTATAGAAGGGGTTGCCGTCTTCGTCCAGCACCGTGTCGGCGCCTATGTGTTCGACTTCGCCGTCGAGGCCGCCGTAGACCACAAAGTCGTAGGCGGAGAATTTTACCAGTGCCTCCTGGCCAGGGATCAGGAAGGCAATATCCCTGGGCTGGATGCGCACTTCGACCAGCAGCGTGTCGTCCAGGGGCACGATTTCAACGATCTCCTTGCCGGGCATGACTACGCCGCCAATGGTGTTGTAGTACAGCTGCTTGATGGTGCCGTCGACGGGCGAGCGGACAGCTGTCTGATCCACGCGGTCCGACAGCCCGCTGCGGGTTTGCTTGAGCGCGTTGATGCGGCTCAGGGTCTCTGTGAGGTCTTCCCGGGCCACGTTCCGGAACTCCACGGTCACTTCTTCCAGCTTTCGCTCGGCCTCGTTGATCGCTGCCTCGATCCGCTTCATCTGGGCCCGGGCCTGATCCCGTTCCCCGGACAGCTGGTTCACCTCCCGTTCCAGGCGGAGAATCTCCACCTCCGACACGGCGCCGGAGGCGACCATAGGCCGGGTGACGTCCAGCTCCTGCTGGGAGAGGGCCAGGGAGCGCGCCATCTGCCCCTCCCGCGCGGTCACCTCGGACAGTTCCTCCCGGCGCTGGGTCAGCTGCTCACGGGCGATCTGCTGCTGCAGCCCCAGCTGCGCCCGGCTCGATTCGTAAAGCTCCCGTTCCTCCTCCACGATCTCGGGTACGGCCTCGATAAGGTCCAGGCCGGGATTGAACGGGCCCTCGTCGATGAGGGCCTGCAGGCGCAGCGCCTTTACCCTGAGGCCCTGGGCTTCGGCAAGGTTCTCGCGCAGCGTCGAGCGCGAGCGGGTCTGGTCCAGGCGCACGAGCAGGTCTCCCTCCCGAACCACCTGGCCCTCCCGGATGTTGATGGCCCGGATCACGCCGCCGTCCTGGGACTGGATGACCTGTACCTGGCGGGCTGGAATCACCTTGCCGCTACCCCGGGTCACTTCGTCTATCTCGGCGAACGCCGCCCAGATAACCAGCGCGATCACGGTCACTGCCACGGCATAGAGCAGGGTCCGGGCGCGCAGCGGGTTCTGCTCTATGCGCGCCTGGTGGGCGTCCTGCTGCCAGTTGATCGCATCTGCCTCTACTTCCCGCATCCAGGGTGCGAAAAGCCGGTCCACGAAGCGACGCCCGGCGCCGCTGCGGTGCGGCTTGCCTGCGTCCGCCGTTGGCATCGGGGCCGGCGGCGGCGTGTTCTGGTCGACGTCTCTGGGCTCCCCGTCGCTCATTTTGCCTTCCCGATGCGGCCCTGCTGGAGGGCCTCGATGACCTTGTCGCGGGGGCCGTCGGCGACGAGTCTCCCGTTGTCGATAACGAGGATGCGGTCGACCATGGACAGGAGCGAGTTGCGATGGGTGACGACCAGCCAGGTTCGGCCCTGGATGTATTCCTCGAGCTGCTTGCGCACGGCGGTTTCCGTGGAATGATCCATGGAGCCCGTGGGCTCGTCCATGAGCAGAATCGGCGGGTCGGCGACGATGGCGCGGGCCAGGGCGACGCACTTGCGCTGGCCGCCGGAGAGCGAGTCGCCGCGCTCACCGATCATCATGTCGAAGCCTTCCGGGTGGCGGTTGATGAACTCGCCGAGGTTGGCGATCTCGGCCGCGCGCACCAGCGCCGTGTCGCTGACGCCGGTATGAGCCAGGGTCAGGTTGTCGCGCAGGCTGCCGTAGAACAGGGTCACATCCTGGGGCACGTAGCCGATCCGTGAGCGCAGTTCCGTAGGGTCGAGCTGCCGGAGGTCGATGCCGTCGATCATGATCGCCCCGTCCGTCGGCTGGTACAGGCCCATGGCCAGCTTCTGCAGCGTCGACTTTCCCGAACCGACGCGCCCGAGGATGGCGACGCGCTCGCCGGGTTTGATGCGGAAAGACACATTCTCCAGCGAGGCCATGGCGGCATTCGGATAACTGAAGCTGACGTTCTTGAACTCGATATCGCCGCGGAAAATCTCCCGGGACAGAAACTGCGCGCCCTCCGGCCGCTCCATGGGCGTCTTCATGACCTCGTCGAGAGACTTCAGGGCGATTTCCGCGTTGTGATACTGGGTCAGCAGCCCTGCCACCTGGGAGATGGGTGCCATAATCCGGCCGGACAGCATGGTGCAGGCGATGAGGCCGCCCATGGTCAGGTCGCCGGCGGTGATCAGGTAGACGCCGGTAATGATGACGAACATGGTCACCATCTGCGACGCCCACTGGGTGAGGTTGACATTGGAATTGGTAAGCAATCGGAGCTGCACGCCGACGTGGCTGAGGAAGGCCGTGGCGTCCTCCCACTTGCGCTGCATGATTGACTCGGCGCCCATGGCCTTGATCGAGTCGAGACCTACCAGGCTCTCGATGAGCGTGCTGTTGCGCTGGGCGCTTGCCCGGAAGGTGGTCTCCGACAGCTCGTGCAGCTTGCCCTGGAGGATCATGGCATAGACCAGCACGATGGTGAGGCCGATGGCGATGGGTATCAGCACCGGCCAGGCGATCCAGGCGATCACGGCCATAAAGATGAAAGCGAAGGGCACGTCGATCATGGTGGCGATCGTTGCCGAGGTAATGAAGTCGCGCACGGTCTCGAAGGCGCGCAGGTTCACCGCATAGGAGCCGACGGACGGCGCCCGGTGCTCGAGACGCATGCCGAGCACGCGCTCGAGGATGCGGCCGGACAGCTTCACGTCCACGCGCTTGCTGGCGAGGTCGAGAAAGTAACCGCGCATGGTGCGCAGCGTGATGTCGGCCAGGAGGATGACCACCACCCCTGCCGCCAGCATCCACAGTGTCTCAACGGCGTAGTTCGGTACCACCCGGTCGTACACGTTCATGGTGAACAGCGGCAGCGCCAGGGCGAACACGTTGATGAAGAAGGCCGCCAGGAGCACGTCCCGGTAAATGGGCGTGTTTTCCCGCAGGGCGCTCCAGAACCAGTGGCCGCGATCGGTCGTGCCGGTGCGCGGCGTGCGGGCGTCGAAGCGGAAGCGTGGTCGGCAGATGATCACATCGCCGGTGGCCCGGCGCTCAAGCTCCCCGGCCTCGAGTTCGACCTCGGCATCGTTCAGCTCGGGAAAGACAACCCTCGCGTGCTCGCTGTCTTCGCTCCAGCCGAGGAGCAGGCAGGCCTTCTCGTCTTCCAGGAGCACGATGCCGGGCAGAAGGGCCGGATCGATAGCCCGGGGGGCGCGCCGCAGGATGCGGCTGGTCATGCCCGCGCGGCTGGCGGCGCGGTCGAAGAGCGAGGGCGTCAGGCCGCTGTCGGCGAGGGGCAGGCCGGCGCGCAGCGCCTCGCGGGTGGTGGGCAGCCGATGCAGCCGGCACAGGCCCAGCAGGCACTCAAGGAGGTGGTCTGTGTCGTCAGCCTGCACGCGATGTCGGCTCCGGCGTTGCGATGGCCGTTCTCAGCATAAAGCGCATAATGCATCAGTCTCGATAGCGACCGTTAGCATAAGGGATATTGCTCTGTGCGGCCACGGCAGGAACGGAACCGGTTCACAGCCCTGAAAGGTGTATTTTTCCGCGTCTTTGGCACTTGTCCAGGCAGCTGCCGGGTTCGTAGACTCGCCGCCCCCGAACCGGTAGACAACCATGGCTGCGCGTACGCTTCTTTCCCTCTGGCCTCTTTTCTTCGGCCTGTTGCTTGTCGGCCTGGCGAGCGGCGTCCAGGGTACGCTGCTCGGCTTCCGGGCAGAGCAGGAAGGCTTCGCGGACGGGCTCACGGGTCTGGTCATGTCGGCCTACTTCGCCGGGTTTCTGCTCGGCTCCGTGTGGGCGCCGCGGCTTATCGACCGGGTAGGGCACATACGCACCTTTGCTGCTGTTTCCGCGGTGGCTTCCGTCACCATCCTGGTGCACGCGAGCTTCGTCAATCCATGGGCCTGGGCCGCCATGCGTCTGGTGACGGGTCTCGCTTTCTCAACCATCTTTGTGGTGACCGAGAGCTGGCTTAACGAGGCGGCGACCAATGAAAGCCGGGGCCGCATCCTCGCAGCCTACATGGTTATTCTCCTTGGCGGGACGGCGGGTGGACAGTTTCTGCTCACCCTCGCGGACCCCAGCGGCTTTGCCCTTTTCGTGCTGGTTTCGGTTCTGGTGAGCGTCGCGGCCCTGCCTATCCTGATGACGGTGCTGCGCACACCGGTGATCGAGACCTCGGAGCGGGTCAGCCTGGGGCACCTCTGGTACCGCGCCAAGATGGGCGTCATCGGGCTCGTGCTTATCCAGTGGTGCGGCAGCATGGTCTATGGCATGGGCGCCGTCTATGCGGCCAAGCTCGGCCTCAGTGCCGAGGAAGTCGCCCTGTTCATGGGTGCGATCCTCGGCGGTGCCATGGTAATGCAGTGGCCCCTGGGGCAGCTTTCCGACCACGTTGACCGCCGCTGGGTCCTCGGCATCGCCAGCATTCTCGCCGGCGTCGCTGCCGTCTACGCTTCGGCGGAAACCAGCGCGGGCCCGCGGCTCTATGCTGTTGCCTTCGTGTTCGGGGGCTTCTGCCTGTCGCAGTACTCGCTGGTCGTGGCGCTGATCCACGACCACCTCCGGCCGGCGGAGATCACGCCGGCAAGCGGCACGATCGTGCTGCTGTCGGGCATTGTCTCGGTGGCGGGGCCCCTGACGGTGTCCTTCGTGCAGGCCAACTTCGGGCTGAAGAGCTTCTTCCTGCTGATGGCCGGGCTGCTGTTCCTCATGGCGGCGATCAGTATCTGGCGCGTGCTCACGATTCCCGCTCTGCCGGCGGAGTACAAGACGACTACCACCATGCAGGCGCCGGTGGCGGTTGTGGGCTCGGTGTTGCATCCGGAAGATAAGGAGGTCGTGCCGGAGGAGGCGGCAAACGCGCCATCGGCGACAAGCGTGGCCTGAAGAACCTAGCCGAAGAGAATCTCCTGGCGGCCGTCCCCATGCAGCACGGCATGCTCGATGGTCAGCGGCACCATGGCCTCGTTGATGGCCTTGCGGTTGTGCAGGTGCAGGGTCATGGGCTGCTCGGCGATCAGGCGCAGCACGTCCTCGCCGGCGACGCCGAAGTGCCGAAGCCGGGGTTCCACGGTGCGCTTGTGCAGAATGAAGCCGTGGCCACGGCAGCCGTCGTGCAGGTGCTCGCCGAGAAAGCGGAAAAAAGCGGGCAGGTCAGCCAACGGCAGGATGTTGATGCAGTCCCAGAGCAGGACGATATCGAAGCGCTGGCCTGCAAGTTCTCCGAAGAGAGCGGCAAAGTCATCCGGGGTAGCCGGCTGGCTGTCTGCGTCCCGGGGGCGGGCTGCGAGGGACTGGAGCGCATCGGCTGCGTCGAGCACCTGCAGCCGGCACGGGTGGTTGCCGAAGTAGCTGAGGCTGTCGGCATTCGCACGACCGAAATCGAGAATGCGCGGGGCACCGAGTTTCTCCAGCCGCTCTGCACCGAGCAGCCGGGGCAGCAAGCGGCTGCGCAGGATCCGCCAGTCTTCCCCGCAAGCCGAGGCTGTGGTCATCGCAGCGTCCGGCCCCTGTGCGACTAGCCGGCCTTCTCCACGCCGGGTGCGCCGGCCCTGGGCGCGGGGACCGCTTCCGCCGGGGCTGGCTTCGGAGCGGGCGCAGCGGCGGCCTTTGTTCCGCCCATGTCGATGCTGCCTTTGAAGCGCCCGCCGTCTTCCAGCATGACACGGGGCGCGTTGACGTTGCCCTGCACGTTGCCGGAGGCCGTGATCACCACCCGCTCGCGCCCGGTGATGTCGCCCTGGACTTCGCCCTCGATGCGGATGGTCTTGGCCTCGACGTCGGCGCTGACGCGACCGGAGTTGCCGATGACCAGCTCGTTGTCCGGCAGGGTTACCGTGCCGTTGACCTCGCCTTCGATAAGAAGGTCTTCCGCGCTTTCGATATCGCCGGTGATTTTCACTTTCGAACCGATCATGGCCCTGGCCTCACTGGGTGCTCGTTGGGTGGGTGCCTTTGCCTGCTCCGGCTGTGACGCCGGCGCGCCGGTCTCCGCGGAGGGCGCAGGCTCGGCCTCGGGCCGCGCACTCTTACGCTCGAACATGATACCGCCCCCTGTTGTTTTATGCTGTTGCCGGCGGACCCACGGTCGCCGGGAATTGCCGATGCTAGTACAGCCCCGGGGTGCGCGCAAACCGGACGCTGCCCCGGCCGGAGCATGACGCCCTCAAGGCCGAGCGCAACATGCAGGCCGGTAGGAAGGAGAAAAAAGATCGATGCGGCTAGCGGGCTTCTATGCGGAAGGCTGTTGCGTCCCGGTTACCGGCCAGGGTCGATAACCGGGGAGCTCTTATCGTGCCTTTCCTCGCAGGAGTGAAAAGCATGGGTCGGGGCCGTTACCGGTCCCGACCCGGGGCTCAGAAGCTGTAGAAGAACTGCAGCTTGTAGAAGTCGCTCGTAGAGAACGAATCGTCATCGTTGGTGAGGTCCGTGCCGAAGGAGAAGCGCATACCGGCGTTTTCCTTGGCGATCTGGATATAGGGTCCTAGCCACTGGTAGCCGTCCTGGCTGCTCACGTTTGAGCCGCCTTCCAGGGACAGCTCCTCAAAGTGCAGGCCGACCGAGAAGTAGTCGGCGAACTTCTTGCCGCCGTTTACCCAGTAGTGCAGGTACTCCAGCGTGGTGCCGCCGTCGGGTGCCTCGTCGCGAAGCTCGCCATACCAGCCGGCGTAGAGATTGCCCTCCCACTCGCCGTCGTCATAGACGAGCGTCAGGTTGGGGACGATGGCGTCGCCGACCACGCCATCATCGGCGGTGCCCGAGGAAACAAGGTTGCCGTTGGTGAAACCGATTTGCGGGTTCACGTAGAGGTCACCCTCCATCATTTCGAAACCGACACCGACGCCGAACTCGGTCCAGTTGCCCCACGCGCCGCCGGTGCCGGCGCCCCAGGCGATGCCATAAAAGGTAAGGTCATAGCCTTTCCCTGTGTCATAGGAGACACCGGCAAAAGGGTTCGGGCCGAAAAAGGCATCCGTGTTGTAAGAGACAGACACGTCCAGGCGGTCATCATCCTGGGCAAGTGCGCCCTGGGCGATGCCGGCGAGGACGACGGCGGTGGACAAGCGAGCAAGTTGTTTGCAGATCATGGTCATACCCTCAGTCATTGCTATCACGAATTGGGAGCGGCTCATGTGTCCTTGTCTGGCTTCTCGTTAAAGACGCCGCTCCTGAATCCTCCGTGAAGGGGATAAGCAGGGACTGTGCCAAGTCTTTCAACAAGTTGATTTTAATAAGAAAACTGCCATCAATAGGGGCTTTTCGGAGGGCGGCCGCTCTGGAATGGTGCGCGTAGCTCGACGACGCCTTTTTTTGGGGCGGCTTGCCTTGGGCCGCTTGCAGCGCTGGCAGGTACCGCTTGCGGGCCTCTCAGGGAGGGCGGGGATGGATCGGGGGGGG
>NZ_KN234750.1:108084-136894 GCF_000764025.1 Pseudohaliea rubra DSM 19751
GGGGGGGGTGCCGGGGCGCCGTTGCCAGTGCTGGCTCGTCGACCCCGGTTCAGTGAGTATTGCAGCCCGGCGAGCCGGGTTGGCTGTCGCGGTTCGTTTGTTCGGGCCTCAGCGTCCGGCGACCAGCTCAGAGCGATCGAGGTAGCTGTCCAGTTCGCGATTGTAGGCCGCGGCGACCTGGATCAGCTTCGAGCGCAGGCGGTTGTGCAGCATCGGGTGCAGTTCCCGGCAGGCGAGGAAAGCATCGCCTTCGGCAATGTATTCGTTCACGGCCGCCTGGGCAGAGAGCATAGTGCCCTCGTTGGCGGTCGTGCCATCGGGAATGCTCGGTTGCGTTGCCGGCATGGCCTGGGGGCACTCGGCCTGCGCCTGGGCGGCAAGGGCCAGTGCGGCGCTGAACAGCAGGGGTTTTGCGAGCTTCATGATCATCATCTCCAGCCTTGCGTCACCTCGCGGGCTGCGAAGTGTTACCTTAAGGTACACCTGCAGTGTGCCCATGGATTGGGCCGATTGGCGGATTTTAGGGTTATTTCAGGCCAAAGGCCCGCCATTGGCCTGATATGACCCTATTTTGTGTTACCTAACGTAACGCGCCATGCCTCCGGGCCTGCGAAGAAGGTGGCTGCACCGGGCCGCTGGTACCTGCCGTGATCATCGGTTAAGGTCCGGCAGATGCCATTACCGGGGTCATCATATGGTCAGGGTCCTGTTTTTAGGCCTGTTGCTCACCGTCGCCGGCTGCGCGACAAACACCGGGACCGGGGACGCTTCCGCCAATGAGCGGCTGCGTGCGCTCTATGAGCGCGAGTTCGCCTGGCGTCAGGGCGAGGAGGGCTACCGTCGCCGCGAGGACGGCGACTGGGAGCGCGGTCCGGTCTGGCCGGATGTCAGCCCCGGGGCCCAGGCGCGCCGACTTGCCTATTGGGAGCAGGCCCTGGCTGAACTGGCGACGATTCCGCGCGATGCGTTGAGTGAAGATGAGCAGGTTAACGCCGCGGTCTTTGAGGAGATCATCTCGGCCCTCGTCAGCAACGCCCGCTTTCGCAGCTACGAGGCGCCGCTCAACTCCGACACTTTCTTCTGGGGCGGGTTGCACCCACGCGGCAGCGGGTTTGACGATGAGTCCGCCTATCGGCGCTACCTCGCGCGGCTGCGGGATCTACCCCGTTATTTTGCCCAGCAGCAGGCCAACATGCGCGCCGGCCTGGCCCGTGGTTATACGCCGCCGGCGGTGACCCTGAAAGGGCGCGAGCAATCCATCCTGCCCTACCTTGCCAGGGGGCGCGCCAATCCCTTCTGGGAGCCCCTCGAAGGCCTGCCGGGGCACCTTGACGACGCGACCCGGGAGGCACTCCGGGACGAGGCGCTGATCGCCATCGATGAGGCCGTGGTGCCCGCCTACGGCGCTTTGCTGGCATTCCTGCGCGAGGAGTACCTGCCGGGTGCGCGGCGCAGCCTCGCGGCCCGCGATCTGCCGGACGGCGAAGCGTTCTACCGGGCTCAGATCCGCCGCTTTACGACCCTGGACCTGGATCCGAAGACCATTCACGAGACGGGCCTTGCCGAAGTGGCGCGCATCCGTGCCGAAATGCTCGCGGTCAAGGACGACGCCGGCTTCGAAGGTGACCTGGACGCCTTCATCGCCTTCCTCCGCACCGATCCGCAGTTTGTTGCCGACAGCCCCGAAGAGCTGCTCGGCGTCTCGGCCTACGTGGCCAAACGCATGGATGGTCATCTCGATGAGGTGCTGGGCTTCCTGCCGCGGCGCCGTTTCACGATCCGCCCCGTGCCCGACGCCATCGCGCCGTTCTATACCGGCGGACGCGGCGGGCTCGAGGCCTGCCTTATGAATACCTATGACCTCCCCTCGCGGCCGCTTTACAACATCCCTGCCCTCACGCTCCACGAGTGCGCGCCGGGCCACGCCCTGCAGGCGGCTATCGCGCTGGAGGCCCCCGGGAGTGTCCCGGAGTTCCGCGCGCGCAACTACTTCTCCGGCTACGGCGAGGGCTGGGGGCTCTACACGGAGTGGCTGGGCAAGGAATTCGGCATCTACCGCACCCCCTACGAGGACTTCGGCCGCCTGTCCTATGAGATGTGGCGCGCCTGTCGCCTGGTCATCGACACCGGGGTGCACTACTTCGGCTGGAGCCGCGAGCAGGCCCTCGACTACCTCGCCCGGCACACGGCGCTGTCGACGCACGAGGTGACCACGGAAGTGGACCGCTACATCTCCTGGCCCGCGCAGGCCCTGGCCTACAAGCTGGGTGAGCTGCTCATCCGGGAGAAGCGCACTGAGGCGGAGCAGGTGCTCGGCGCGGACTTTGATCAGCGCTATTTCCACGACGAGATCCTGCGGCTGCGCTCGGTGCCGCTGTCGGTGCTGGAGGATGCGCTGGATGCCTGGATTGCCGCCGGTGGTCCGGACCCCTACGCCGATCGCTCCGGGGCTTGAAGGCCCTGACGCCGACGCCGCAAAACGCGGTATCATGGGTGCATTCTAAAAAACTTATCGTCCACAGCGAGTGAACCCGCATGGCTTGCTGTGGTCTCTGGTATTCCCGACGCCTTGCGGCCGACAGGTGGAAGCGTGCGCCTATGGATGCGCATTGCACAGGAGATCATGAAAAAAATCGTCGCTGGACTAGTCGCCCTTACCGTCGTCGGCGTCATCGCCTGGCCCAAGGTGGCACCCCTGCTTACCGAGGAGGCGGCCGCACCGGGGGCATCGAAACCCGCGCCGGCGGTGCGCACCGTGCGCCTCGCGCCCCAGCCTTTTGAGAGTACGCTGACCTTCAACGGTACCCTCGTGGCGGACAAGGCCATCGATCTCAAGAGTGAGCTGCGCGGCAAGATCGAGCGCATCGCCTTCACCGATGGCCAGCTGGTCGAGGCCGGCGATCTGATTGTGACTATTGAGTCCGGGGAGCTGGTGGCCGAGCTTGAGTCCGTGCGGGAACAGCTTTCCCTCGCCGAGACCAACGCGGAGCGGCTGCAGAGCCTGTTCGAGCGAGGTTCGGTAACGGCCAGCGAGCGCGACGATGCGGTCAGCCAGCGGGAGGTGTTTCGCGCCGAGGCGCGGCGCCTTGCGGTGCGGCTCAAGAAGACGCGGATCAACGCACCCTTTGCGGGCACCCTGGGTCTGCGGGCAGTGAGCCCCGGGGACCTGATCGAGGCCGATACGCTGATCACGACCCTGCAGACCGTAGCCGATCTCAAGGTCGATTTCAGCGTTCCCGAGCGCTATCGCGCGCTGCTGAACCCGGGCACGCCGGTCAGCCTGCGCGTTGCCGGCTATGACGCACCTTTCAGTGCCCGGGTGCGGGCGGTCAGCCCCCGGGTGGATCTCGCTACGCGCACGGTGACCGTGCGTGCTGACGTTGCCAACCCCGAGCGCAAGCTCCTGCCCGGGAACTATGCCCGCGTGCAGCTGGTGTCGCGCAACCCCGAAGCGCTCCTGGTGCCGAGCATCGCCGTGCTCCAGAGCCTCGAGGCCATCAGCGTGTTCACCGTCGAGAACGGGGTCGCGGTGCGCCGCGAGGTGAAGACCGGTGGCCGCAGCGCGGCGCAGGTGGAAATTCTCCAGGGCCTCGAGCCCGGCGATGAGGTCATCACCGCCGGCATCCAGGGGGTCCGCGACGGCCAGACCGTCAACGTCCGCAAGATCCCGGACGTCAGCTGATGCGCCTTCATGAGCTGTCTATCCGCCGGCCGGTGCTGGCGATTGTCATGTCCACGGTCATCGTGGTGTTCGGGCTCATTGGCCTTCGCGAGCTGCCCGTCCGGGAGTTCCCCCTCGCTGAACGGCCCCTGGTTTCCGTGCAGTCCAGCTATCCGGGCGCCAATGCGACGGTAATCGAGAACCAGATCACCGAGCGCCTCGAGGAAGAGATCAACTCTGTCTCCGGTATCCGCACCCTGAAGGGCACCAGCCGCGAGGGGCGCAGTACCGTCTCCGTGGAATTTGCCCTCGGTGACGACCTCGACCGGGCCGCCAATGACGTCCGCGACCGGGTCGCGGCGGCTGTGCGCCAGCTCCCCGACGATGCCGAGGCGCCCACGGTCTCCAAGGCCGACGCCGACGGTGATCCGATCATCTTCCTGAACGTGCGCAGCAACCAGCGCAGCCTCCTTGAGCTGTCCGCCATGGCGGACAACCTGTTCAAGACCCGTTTCGAGACCATCCCCGGCGTCGGCCAGGTGGATATCTGGGGCGACAAGGAATACGCCATGCGCCTGTGGCTGGACCCGGATGCGCTGGCAGCCCATGGTCTTACCGCCATCGATGTACGTGAAGCTTTCCAGGCGGCCAACGTGGAACTGCCCACGGGACGTATCGAGGGCAACAGCATTGACCTCAACATCCGTACCCTGAGCCGCCTGGGCGAAGACCCGGAGCAGTTCAACAGCCGGGTCATCAAGCGCGAGGGGGACCGGGTGGTGCGCTTGCGCGACGTCGGTTACGCCGAGCTGGCACCCCTCAACGAGCGCACGGTGCTGCGCCGCGACGGCGTCACCATGGTCGGTGTGGCTCTGCGACCGCAGAGCGGCGCCAACGAGATCGCCATCGCCGACGAGTTCTACCGGCGCCTTGAGGTGATCAAGCGGGACCTGCCGGAAGACGTCGAGGTTGCGATTGGCTTCGACACCAGCCGCTTCATCCGCGCCAGCATCCAGGAAGTGCTACAGACTCTGGTCATGGCCCTTGCGCTCGTCTGTCTGACCATTTTCCTGTTCCTGCGCGAGTGGCGCACCACCGTAATCCCGGTGATCACCATTCCCATTGCCCTGACCGGCACTTTCTTCGTGCTTTACCTCGCCGGTTTCTCCATCAATGTGCTCACGCTGCTCGGCCTGGTGCTTGCCATTGGCCTGGTGGTCGACGATGCCATCGTAGTGGTGGAAAACATCTACAAGCGGGTGGAGCGCGGGCAGCCGCCGCGGCAGGCGGCCGCCGCCGGCGTGCAGGAGATCTTTTTTGCCGTTATCGCCACCACCCTGGCACTGGTGGCCGTGTTTGCGCCGCTGGTGTTCCTCGGGGGCCTCACCGGCGTGCTGTTCCGCGAGTTCGGCATCACCCTGGCGGCGGCGGTGGTGATTTCCTCCTTTGTGGCGCTGACGCTGGCGCCCATGCTCTGCAGCCGCTTCCTCAAGAACCGGACGCGCCATCCCGCCTTTTATCGGGCGACGGAGCCGCTCTTCAACGGCCTGGCCGAGGGCTACCGGGGCTGGCTGCGCGCCTTCCTCGCCCGGCGCTGGCTGGCGCCGCTGATTCTGCTCATTTCCTTTGCGCTGATCGTGCTGCTCTACCGCACGCTGCCGGAGGAGCTGGCGCCGCTGGAGGACCGGGGCATGCTGGTAGTCCTCGCCGACGGCCCCGAGGGCGCCGGCTTCGATTATATGTTCGACGGTATGGACCGGCTCGAGGCGGCTGTGCGCGAGGCGGTTCCCGAGGATGCGCTGGACGCGATCATTACCGTGACCTCTCCGGGCTTCGGCGCCTCTACGACCACCAATACCGGTTTCTCCCGGGTCGTGCTGACGCCCCCGGAGGAGCGGGAATTGTCACAGCAGGAAATCGCGCCGAAGGTGGCGGCCGCGTTGGCCGGGTTGCCGGAAGTGCGTGGCTTTGTCCGCCAGCCCGCCACCATCAGCGCCGGCAGCAGCCGCGGCCTGCCGGTGCAGTTCGTGGTGCAGAACTCGGACCGCGACAAGGTGCGCGAGATCATCCCGACCTTTCTGGAGCGGGCCCAGGCCCGCCCGGAGTTCAGCTTTGTGCAGGTGGACCTCAAGTTCAGCCAGCCGGAGCTGGTGCTGGATATCGACCGGGATCGCGCCGAAGCCTTCGGCGTAAGCACCCGGGAGATTGCCGATGTGGTGCAGGCGTCGCTCTCTGGCCAGCGCTATGGCTACTTCCTCAAGGACGGCGAGCAATACGAGATCATCGGTCAGCTCCTCCGCGGAGCGCGCAACGACCCCGGTGACCTGTCACGGCTGCTGGTGCGCAGCGCCGATGGCGACCTGCTCCCGGTGGACAACCTGGTCACGCGCCGGGAGCAGAGCTCGGCGCCGGTGCTGTTCCGCTTCAACCGCTTCACGGCGGCGACCTTTTCCGCCAACCTCTCCGAGGGCTATACGCTGGGTGACGGCATCGACGCCATGCGCGCCGTTGCCGATGAGGTCCTTGATGAGAGTTACAGTACCGACCTCGATGGGCAGTCCAAGGAATTCGCCGATACGGGTAGCAGCCTGCTGTTCGTATTTGCCTTTGCCCTGCTGCTCATCTACCTGGTGCTGGCCGCGCAGTTCGAGAGCTTCCGCGACCCACTGGCGATTATGCTGACGGTGCCCATGGCGCTCACCGGTGGGTTGCTCACGCTCTGGTACTTCGGTCAGACGCTGAGTATCTTCTCGCAGATCGGTCTGATCATGCTCATCGGTCTGGTTACCAAGAATGGCATCCTGATTGTCGAGTTTGCCAATCAGCGTCGCGCCGCGGGCCTGTCCATCGCGGAAGCCGTCGAGGATGCGGCGGCGGCCCGCTTCCGCCCCATCCTCATGACAACCCTGTCCACGGTCCTGGGCACCCTGCCCATCGCCCTGGCCCTCGGCGCCGGCGCCCAGAGCCGTATTCCCCTGGGCCTGGCGGTGATCGGCGGCATGCTGGTCGGGTCGTTCCTGTCCCTGTTCATCGTGCCGGCGGCCTACCGGGTGCTGGCCTCGAAGCTGGCCCCGGAGGCCGGGGCTACGGGGCCGGGGCCCGCCGGCGCTGCCGACGGTGCCCTGCCGGGGCCCGCCCGGCAAAGGCTGGATTGATGCCGCACCGCCATCGGCTATGATGGCGGTGCGCTTTTCGGAGATATCGCCATGAACCGTCGCCTTTTCATCACTATCCACCTGTACCCTTCGTCCTTCTTTGCCGCTGCGGTGCTCCTCGTGGCTATCAGCGGCGGGCTGTACCTCGTCGGCGTAAAGGGGGAAGTGGCCGAGACGGTGGTCACCTCCTTGCCGAAGGCCGGGCGCGGGCCGCTCGATGCCCTGAGCAAGGCCGACATGCAGGCGCTGCTTGCGGATGCCGGGGTGGAGGATTTCGACTTCGATTACGTGCGCCAGAGCGGCAAGCGAGCCTACACGCGGCCGACCTCCCGCACCCACTACCTCGTCGACGCGACGGGCCCGGCCGTGGATATCATCCGCCGCGAGCCGGATTTGCAGGCGCGCATGATCGAGCTGCACAAGGGCCACGGCCCGACGGTCTTCAAGACCTTCCAGAAGGTGTTCGCCCTGGGCATGGTCTTCATCATCCTGAGCGGCCTCTGGCTCGGGCTCACCGCGCCGCGGCTCGTGCGCAACACGACGATCTCCTTTGGCGCGGGCCTGGCGCTGTTCCTGGTGCTCGTACTGGCTTGAGGGCCTAGCGCTGCGGACGCATTAAACTCGAAGGAATCCTGATGTTGCCGGTACGGGGTTGGTCAATGGCGACATCGCTTCCCAGCCACGAGCGAAGGCCGGCCGGTGCCGAAGGTAGCGGGCCATGGACGCGATCTTCACGCTGTTCTTCGAAAAACAGTACTGATCGCGCCTCGCGCGAACGTCGCCCCGTCTTTGGACTCTGCGTCCTGACAGCTGCGAGGCGCCTGCGTCCCGGGAGGCTGGCGCTGCTGTGCAGCGCGCTGTTGCTGACGGCCTGCGTCACGCCAGCGTGGAAAACGCCCATGCCTGCGGCACAGTCCGCCTTCATGGAGCGGCTGGCTACGGCGACCGACGGTGACCTCACGGTGCGGACGGGTGTACCGAGCCGGGAGGAGGCAGAGGCCGTTTTCGGCACCTCGCTCTATGCGGATCGCATCCAGCCGGTGTGGATCGAGGTGCAGAACCGCGGTGCGGCCTCCTGGGTACTGCTGCAGCCCGGCATCGACCCGCATTACTTCTCACCGCTGGAAGTCGCCTACCAGCGCCATGCGGGAGACGCCGAGACGCGTCGTGCCATGGACTGGTTCTTCTACCGTGAGGCCTTTCACGGGCCGGTGGGGCCTGGCGAGACGGTCTCGGGCTTCGTTTTCAGCAACGTCAACGAGGGCGCGAAGGCTATTCAGGTCGACCTCCTTGCCGACCATCAGGTCAAGTCGTTCACCCTTGTAGTGCCGGTTCCCGGGCTGGTGACCGATGTGAGCCAGGTGGATCTGGCTAATCTCTACCCGGAGATCGCTAACCTTGAGACGGAGTCGCAGCTGCGGGCGCGGCTGGCCGCGCTTCCTTGCTGTACGACCGACCGGGAAGGCGACGCTAACGGCGACCCCCTGAATATCGTGATGGTGGGAGACCGGTCGCACATCTTCGCCGCCCTGGTGCGTCGCGACTGGCACCAGACCGAGGTGACCTACTCGAAGTCGGCCATGAAGACCGCGTTCTCCTTCCTCTTCGGCAGCCGCTACCTGTACTCGCCGATCAGTCCCCTCTACGTGTTCGGGCGGTCCCAGGACATCGGCCTGCAGAAGGCGCGGCAGTCCATCAGCCTGCGCAACCACATGCGCCTTTGGCGTGCCCCCTTCGATTTTCGCGGCCGGCAGGTTTATGTCGGCCAGATCAGCCGGGATGTCGGGGTCCGCTTCTCGGCGCGCACGATCACCACCCATGCCATTGATCCGGACATCGACGAGACCCGGGACGGACTCGTTGCCGACCTCGCCTATTCACAGGCCCTGGCGAGGATCGCCTGGGTAAGGGGGGCTCAAGCCTCGACGCTGGAGGACACGCACTACAACTTGTCGCCTGACCCTTACTATTCCGACGGCCTGCGTGCGGTGATGTTCTTCGAGGAGCGTCCCACAGGGCTGGCGGAGATCGAAATTCTGGATTGGGCACGACACCGCGCTGGCGACGCGCTGCGCTGACGGCTCGCGCCTGTTTATCGCCCCGGGGTTCCGTGAACCGCCATCGGGCAGGCCGTTGGAGGTTTTTCCCCAGGGTGGTGCGGCATAGCTGCGCTGGCATTGCCATTTCCTGCTTTTTACAAGGATATCGTCGGGCATACTTTTCCCGGTCTGCGGGCGGCTTTTCCCCTCCGACCTGAAATCTCTTGCAGAGGGGCGAGTGCCGCCGGAACTCATGCGTCTAACTTTCAATGCCTGCGGCCCTTGCCTCTGGACCGCATTGTTCAGTCCCCTGTTTGCTACCGCGCAGCCTGCCACGGCCCAAACGACGTATTCCGGTATCACCTTTGCGGATGGTGAGGCGTCCTTCGCGGATGTGGTGGTCAGCTACACTCGCGGTGACTTCCCTTCGGGTACTTCGCTCTGCCAGACGCCGGAAAACGCGCTTGGGCCCCCGGACCGGTCGAGTGTGTCCTGTGGCGGTTATGTTTCTCTCGGGCAGGGAGGCGTCTTGACGCTGGAGTTTGAGGGAACGGCTGTGCTCGTCGCAGGGGGAACTACAACGCCTGATCTTCACATTTTTGAAATCGGCAGCGCCGTCGAGGCGTTTCGCGTCGAAATTTCTCAGGATGGATCCGCGTGGATAACTATCGGCGAAGTCAGCGGCCAGCCCAGCAGTGTGGATATCGACGCCAGCCCGGATGTTAATACTGGTGATACCTTCGCTTTCGTGCGTCTCACTGATATGTCAGGCACGAATAACGGCGCTGACATTGATGCGGTAGGCGTGAATCCCGACTTCCCGGCCCCGACAAGCGATGCCGGGGCGGATCAGGCTGTGGCCTCCCGGCAATCGGTCGTGCTCGATGGTACAGGATCTTCCTCCGGCGTTAACGGCCTCCTGATTACCTACGCCTGGACACAGCTATCGGGCAGCAGCGTTTCGTTGACTGATCCGACCTCGGCGACCCCGGCTTTTGTTGCTCCTCTGGTCACCGTGGGCAGTGCAGACGAGGCACTGGTTTTTGAACTGGTGGTCACCGACGAGCTGGGGCAGGCATCCAACGCCGACACCATCACAGTGAGCGTCAGTCCCCCCGACGACACTCCACCCACGGCCGATGCGGGGCGGGACCAGGCGGTTGTGTCGGAGGCAACGGTGACCCTGGATGGCTCCGGCTCCCGTGACCCTGATCCGGGCGACAGCATCAGCTACCAGTGGCGGCAGCTTTCCGGTCCGGTGGTCAGCCTGAGTGATGTGACTGCGGCAGCGCCGTCTTTCACTGCGCCGGAGCGCCTGGTGACTGATGAGCCGATAACGCTCGTTTTCGAGCTGGTGGTGACGGACTCCCAGGGTGAGAGTTCGGTGCCGGACCAGGTAACGATCACCGTCAGTCCGCCGGGCGACACTCCACCCACGGCCGATGCGGGGCCGGATCAGGCGGTTGTGTCGGAGGCAACGGTGACTCTGGATGGCTCCGGCTCTCGCGACCCTGATCCGGGCGACAGCATCAGCTACCAGTGGCGGCAGCTTTCCGGTCCGGTGGTCAGCCTGGGTGATGTGACTTCCGCAGCGCCGGGTTTTACTGCGCCGGAGCTTCTGGTCACCGATGATCCGCGGACGCTCGTTTTCGAGCTGGTGGTGACAGACCTCCCGGGACTGCAATCAGCTCCCGACAGAGTGCTGGTCACGGTGTCGCCGCCCCGGCTCGTGCCGCCTCACCCGGTTGCCGTCTGGCCCCCAGGCGCGCTTTTTGTGCTGCTGGCAGCCCTTGCGGCGTTGGCTTATCGCAGCCAGGCACTGATGATCCGATAGGCGACGACTGCGGTCCCCTGCGGAGTCAGTCGGTCGTGCCCTGCTCGCGATGCTCCAGGATCACGGCCAGAAAGGCCGGCCCGTATTTCTCCCGCTTGCGCTCGCCCACGCCGCTGATCGCCCCGAAGGCCTCAAGGTCTTGCGGCCGTTCGAGGCAGAGCGCCTGCAGCGTGCGGTCGTGGAAAATGACGTAGGGGGGCACGCCCTGTTCCCGGGCCAGCTCCATGCGGCAGCTGCGCAGGGACTCCCAGAGCGCGGGGTCGAGGTCGGCATCGGGGAGTGATGCTTTTTCCGTCCGGCGCCGGGCCGCTCCGCCCGCGGGCCGGCTGTCCCGGCGCAGGGGCAGGGCCTCCTCGCCCTTGAGGAGCGGCCGCGCTTTTTCGCGCAGGCGCAGGGCGCCGTAGCGCTCCAGGTCCACGGCCAGGTAGGCCCGGGCGACGAGCTGGCGGAAGACGCTGCGCCACTGGTTCACATCCAGGGCGTTACCGACGCCGAAGGTAGGCAGGTTGTCGTGGGCGAACTGCCGCACCTTGTCGCTGTCCACCCCCCGGAGCACGTCCACCAGATGGCCGACGCCGAAGCGCTGGCCGGTGCGGTAGACGGCCGACAGGGCCATGCGCGCTGCCTCGGTGCCGTCCCAGGTGTCCACGGGCTCCAGGCAGGTGTCGCAGTTGCCGCAGGGCTCGGCCAGCTCCTCGCCGAAGTAGGCGAGCAGCGCCTGGCGGCGGCAACTGGTGAGTTCGCAGAGGCCAAGCATGGCGTTCAGGCGCTGCTGCTCGGCGCGCTTGTGCTCTTCGCTGCCCTGGGAGCTGTCCATCATCTGCCTGAGCTTCATCACGTCCTGCAGACCGTAGACCAGCCAGGCGTCGGCCGGCAGCCCGTCACGGCCGGCGCGACCGGTTTCCTGGTAGTAGGCCTCCACGGTCTTCGGCAGATCCAGGTGCGCCACGAAGCGCACGTCCGGCTTGTCGATGCCCATGCCGAAGGCGATGGTGGCGACCATCACCAGCCCCTCCTCGCGCAGGAAGCGGGCCTGGTTCGCGGCGCGCTCGGCGCTATCGAGGCCGGCGTGGTAGGGCAGGGCCTCGAAACCCTGCTGGCGCAGCCAGCGCGCCGTCTCGTCGACCTTGCGCCGGGACAGGCAGTAGACGATGCCCGCGTCCCGCGGGTGCTCGTCGCGCAAAAAGCGCAGCAGCTGCTGCCGCGGGTTGTCCTTCAGAGCCATGCGGTAGCGGATGTTGGGCCGATCGAAGCTGGCAATGAACTGCCGCGCTTCCTCAAGGCTGAGGCGGCGGGCGATCTCCGCCCGGGTGCGCGCATCGGCGGTGGCGGTGAGGGCAATGCGCGGCACGCCCGGGAAGCGCTCTGCGAGGATACTGAGCTCGAGGTAGTCGGCGCGGAAGTCGTGCCCCCACTGGGACACGCAGTGCGCCTCGTCGATGGCGAAGAGGGCGATGGACGCCTCGTCGAGGAGGGCCTGGGTCCGCGGCTGCAGGAGCCGCTCCGGGGCGACATAGAGCAGGTCCAGCTCGCCGGCGCGCAGGGCGCGCTCCACCGCCGCGGCGCTAGCCGGGTCGAGGCTGGAGTTCAGGTAGGCGGCGCGCACGCCGAGCTCGCGCAGGCTGTCCACCTGGTCCTGCATGAGAGCGATGAGCGGTGAGACCACGACGCCGCAGCCGGAGCGCACCAGCGCCGGCAGCTGGTAGCAGAGCGACTTGCCGCCGCCCGTGGGCATGATGACCAGCGCATCGCCACCGGCCAGCAGCGTGTCGACGATAGTCTCCTGCGGCGGGCGGAAGCTGTCGTAGCCGAAGACGGCCTGCAGGGTGTCGCGGGCGGTGGGGACGGACTGCACGGGTCAGGCGCCTTCCGTCGCTTGCCAGGGGTCGATGACCGGGATGCCGCAGCCCTCGAAGTTGGTGACGTTGCGGGTCGCCAGCGCGGCGCCGTGCGCCCGGGCCGTCGCGGCGATCTGACAGTCCGGGAAACTGATCGGCCGGCCTGCCTTTTGCCGAGCCGCAAACACCTCAGCAAAGGCAGCAGCGGCCGCACTGTCGAAAGGCACGACGCGGCCCGCGAAGTCCTCCGCGATCATGGCGTCGATGGCATCGAGCAATTGTCGACGCCGCCTGCCCGGCGGCAGGATGACCGCGCCCCGGCGCAGCTCGCCCTCGCCGACGGCACTCAGGTAAAGCGCCGAGGCCTTATGGGCCCCGAACCAGGCCAGCACCGCGGGGGCGGGGTCGGGGCGCATCAAATCAGAAATGACGTTGGTATCGATCAGGATCACCGGCCCGGGGCCTCAATCGAAGTGTGGAGGTTCGGGCATCGGCTCGCGCAGCGGCAGGTCCAGGTCGACGCCGCCGAGGGCCGCGAAGCGACGATGGATGACAGCACCGAGATTTCCCGGTGCCGGGGCGTTGCCGACGGCCCGCCGGAGAATTTCCCGCGCTTCTTCTTCCATGGAGCGCCCGTGCTCTGCCGCGCGGATGCGCAGCCGGCGCTTCAGGCTGTCTTCGAGGTTGCGGATCGTGATGCTTGCCATGCGGGCCTCCTGTCCCTGGGTACCATTTTAAGCGTTGACAGCAATGCAATCAATGCAATCAGTCCTGCTTGTCTGCAGTGGTTAACTCACGGCGGCTCACTGACTGTGGCTCGCAGAAACGCTAGCAACTATCGCCCGCGGAGGCTATGACTACTGGAAGGCAGATTCAGCCACGCCACCTTTCACGCTACTCGCACCTTCGAAGCCCAGCAAAGGTGACCAAAAACGTTCCCGCGGAAACGCGTAGTGACTGCTCACTTGCGCACAATCTGCTAGTTTTTGCTCCGTTGATTCAATGGATGGACCTGGCATGGCGCAGCTCGAACAACTCCGCGACCTGGTGGATGCGGGCGGTTTTCTCCCGGCGGCAGAGTTGGCGCAGCGCTCCGCGGGTATCTGGCGCGCGGACCACCTCGAGGCCTGGGCCCTGGTCCGGCCGCGGAGCACCGAGGAGGTGGCCCGGGTGCTGGCCTGGTGCAACGAGCATGGCGTGGGGGTGGTCGCGCAGGGCGGGCTCACGGGGCTGGTGCACGGCGCCGATGCGTCGCCGGAGCAGTTGATCCTCTCTCTGGAGCGCATGCGCGCCATCGAGGCCATCGACCCGCGGCAGCGCACGGCCACGATGCAGGCGGGGGTGACGCTGCAGGCGCTGGAGGAGGCGGTGGACGAAGAAGGGCTGCTTTTCCCGCTGGACCTCGGCGCCCGGGGTACCGCCACTCTCGGCGGAAACGCTGCCACCAACGCCGGCGGCAACCGGGTGATCCGCTACGGGATGATGCGCGACATGGTGCTGGGCCTCGAGGCCGTGCTGGCTGACGGCACCGTGGTTTCCTCCATGAACCACCTGATCAAGAACAACACGGGCTATGACCTCAAGCAGCTGTTCATCGGCTCCGAGGGCACGCTGGGGGTGATCACCCGCCTGGTGCTGCGCCTCCGGGAGAAACCGGCAACGCGCTCCATGGCCCTGGTGGCGGTCGACGAGTTCGACAAGGTGGTGGCCCTCCTCAAGCACATGGATCACGGCCTCGGCGGCTCCCTGTCGGCCTTCGAGGCACTGTGGCAGGACTTCTACTGGCTGGTGACCTCGCCGCCCGCAAAGGGACGGCCGCCGGTGGCGCAGGACTACCCCTACTACGTGCTCCTCGAGAGCCAGGGCGCGGAGCGGGAGCTGGACGAGGCCCGCTTCCAGCACGCGCTCGAGGGGGCCTTTGAGGCCGGGCTCATCGCCGACGCGGCGGTGGCGCAGTCGGAGGGCGACTGCCAGGCCTTCTGGGCCCTGCGTGATGATGTCGAACAGACGATGCACGGCGGTGCGGCGGTGATCTTCGATGTCTCCCTGCCCGTGAGTGCCATGGAGGCCTACACGCAGGGGCTGCCCGGCGCCCTGCAGGCGGCCATCGGCGAGCACCGGCTGTTCATCTTCGGTCACCTCGGCGACGGCAACCTGCACGTGATCGTGCAGGTGGCGCCGGAAGACCATGAACGGTTGCGGCCGAAGGTGGAGCAGGCGGTCTACGAGCCGCTCGAGGCGGTGGGCGGGTCCGTCTCCGCGGAGCACGGGATCGGCCTCGAGAAGAAACCCTGGCTCGCGCTGTCGCGCTCCCCTGCCGAGCTGGCGCTCATGCGGCGCCTGAAGGAGACGCTGGACCCGCGGGGCATCCTCAACCCCGGCAAGATCCTGTGAGCGGGGTCCTTGGCCCATGAAGGCCCTGCTGCAGCGGGTGACCGAGGCGGCCGTGACCGTCGATGGCCGCGAAACGGGCCGCATCGGGCCGGGCCTTCTGGTGTTTCTCGGCCTCGACCGGGGCGATGGCCTGGCGGTGGCCGAGCGGCTCCTGTCCCGGGTCCTGCGCTACCGGGTCTTTGCCGATGATGCCGGCCGCATGAACCGCAGCGTGGTCGACAGCGGCGGCGGCGTGCTGCTGGTGTCCCAATTCACCCTCTCGGCCGACACGGATCGCGGCCTGCGGCCGAGCTTCTCCTCGGCGCTGCCGCCGGCGGAGGCCGAGGCGCTCTACGGCGACTGCCTCGCCTGGCTGCGCGCGCAGCACGCGCCGGTGGCGGCGGGGGAGTTCGGTGCCGACATGCAGGTAAGCCTGGTCAACGACGGCCCGGTCACCTTCCTGCTCGAGGCCTCCGCGCCGTGAGCCTGCCCCTGGCTGAGGCCGGCGCCCTGGCGGAGCTGCTCTGCGAGCTGACCGACGAGCTCCTCTATGCCCCGCGC
This sequence comes from Pseudohaliea rubra DSM 19751, assembly GCF_000764025.1. Classification (GTDB taxonomy): domain Bacteria; phylum Pseudomonadota; class Gammaproteobacteria; order Pseudomonadales; family Halieaceae; genus Pseudohaliea; species Pseudohaliea rubra. Next base: position 123,546 of record NZ_KN234750.1, read on the forward strand.
GCTGCTAGCCTTGCCCGCGAGGCGCCCTGGCACCGCTACCGCGCCCGCGTCGGCAGCGGCCGGCAGACCTGTCTGCGCCATTACCCGGACGGCCGGCTGGAAATCACCTACGGCCGGCGCATGGTGCAGGACAAGTACGACCCGGAGCACTCGCGAGTCTGGGCCACGAGCCGGGAACTGTCGCGCTTCGGCTGGTTCGGGGGCAGCGTGTCGCCGGCGCACACGCTCGCGCACACGGCGCTGCACGAGTTTGCCCACCTGCTGCAGGCGGTCCGCGGCGAGCGCCGGGCCGGTAGTGTGCACAACACCGCTTTCTACCGCACGCTCGGTGAACTGCACGAGGCGGGCGACGGCGAGCGCTTGTACCGGCGGCTGGCGGAGCGGGCGGGGGCCACGGGGCTGCCCCTCGGTTTCCGTGAGCCCGGCGATGAAGAGCAGGCCCGACGCAGTGCGCGGCAGCAGGCCTATGCCGCGCTCGCCGTGGGCGACCGGGTGCGCCTGCGCGGCCGTGACCGGGACTATACCGGCACGGTGCGCCGCATCAATCGGCGCACCGTGAGCTGCGATCTTGACGGCGGCGGCCGGTTGCGCTTCTCCGAGCACGCGGACTTCGAGCGGCTCTGAGCACCGGCCAGGCCGTGCTGCCGGGGGTACCCGGGCGCAGGTCCCGGCTGCCTCCGGTCGATTTCAGCCGCGCCGGCGACCGGCTACACTGAAAACCATGCGTTCGCAGCTCCCGCGCCCCCTGGCGCGCATGGCGGCGGCCATGGAGCCCGCGGTGTTCCTTGGCTCCGCGCTCACCGTTGTGGTGTTCGTGCTCTTCGGCGCGCTCTACGACGAGGCCGCCGTGCGCCTGTTCACTGCCGTGCAGGCGTTCATCGTCGGCCGCCTGGGCTGGTTCTACGTGCTCACCGTCAGCGTGCTGCTGGTCGTCGTGCTGTGGCTCATGCTGGGCCCCTTCGGCCGCATCCGCCTGGGTGGCCCGGACGCCCGCCCGGAGTTCGGCTACGCTGGCTGGTTTGCCATGCTGTTCAGCGCCGGCATGGGCACGGGGCTGGTGTTCTGGAGCGTGGCGGAGCCGGTCACCCATTTCCTCGATCCGCCGGTCCTGCCCGGCGTGGCTGGCAGCCAGGCGGATGCCATGCGCGTGACCTTCTTTCACTGGGGTCTGCATCCCTGGGCCGTCTACGCGGTCTTCGGCCTCGCCATCGCCTACTACCACTTCCGCCACGAGCTGCCGCTGGCGCCGCGCTCGCTCCTCTACCCGCTGCTGGGCGAGCGTATTTACGGCCCGGCAGGGCATGCGGTGGATATTCTCGCGACGGTGGGCACGCTGTTCGGCGTCGCCACCTCCCTCGGCTTCGGTGCCATGCAGATCAACGCCGGCCTCGCCCAGGCCAGCGGCGTGCCCCAGGGCGCCGAGGTGCAGGTCCTGGTCATTGCGCTGATCACGCTGGTGGCGACGATCTCGGTGGTTATCGGCCTGCACGGCGGTATCCAGCGCCTGTCGAAGCTGAACATGGGGCTCGCGGCCGGCATGCTGCTGTTCGTCTTCGTCGCCGGGCCCACGGTGCACCAGCTGGAGGTGCTCACCGCGAGCGTCGGCGGCTACCTGCAGCACCTGGTGGGCAACAGCCTCTGGATCGATATCGACGGTCGCGGCGGCTGGCAGGCGGACTGGACGCTGTTCTACTGGAGCTGGTGGATCTCCTGGTCACCCTTCGTGGGGGTGTTCGTCGCGCGGATTTCCTACGGACGCACGGTGCGCGAGTTCGCCGTGACCGTGCTCCTCGTGCCCACCGCAGCGACGTTTCTCTGGCTCGCTGTGTTCGGCGGCACAGCTCTCGACCTCGCCGTCGCCGATACGGCCTTTGCCGAGCAGGTGAAGGGTGAGCCGTCCATGGCCCTGCACGCGATGCTGGCCCGCCTGCCGGGCGGCTCGGTGACCGGTGTACTGGCGACCTTGCTGGTGGTGGTGTTCTTCATCACGTCGTCGGACTCCGGCTCCCTGGTCGACGACATGGTCACCTCCGGCGGGCACCCAAACCCGCCGCGGGTGCAGCGGGTGTTCTGGGCGGTTTCCGAGGGGGCGGTCGCCGGCACGCTGCTGCTCGCCGGCGGGCTGCAGGCGCTGCGCACGGCATCGCTCACCTCCGGGCTCGCCATGGCCGCGCTGCTGCTGGTCGCGAGCTACGGCCTGCTGCGCTCCCTGCACCGGGACCGGGCGGTCCCGGGGGTGCCGGAGCGCGACAAGCTTGGCCCCTGAGCCCGCTGTTCAGGGCGCACCGGCGAGTCAGTCGAGGGAGAGATAGTCGAGCGTAAGCTCGGTAAGGGCCTTCACGCCCAGCGGCAGCGCCCGCTCATCGGCGTAGAAGCGCGGCGAGTGGTTCGGGGCGACCAGCGCCGGGTCGTCGGGGGCGACGCCGAGGAAGAAGAACAGGCCGGGAACCGCCTCTGCCAGGTAGGAGAAGTCCTCCGCCCCGGTGACCGGGCGCGCCTCGACAAAGCCCGGGCCGGCCACGCGCTCGAGGGTCGGCGCCATGCGCCGGTAGAGCGCCGGGTCATTGCGTGTCACCGGGTAGCCGAGGTCCACGGCCACATCGGCCGTGGCGCCCGCGCTTTCGGCAATGTGCGTTGCCGTGGTCTCGATGCGGCGGTGAATGTCGGTGCGCGTGTCGGCATCGAAGGTGCGGATCGTGCCTTCCAGCTCCACCGTCTCCGGGATGATGTTGTTGCGCACGCCGCCCTCGATGCGGCCCACGCTGACGACCGACGGCGTGAGCGTGGCATCGAGCTGCCGGGCGGGAATGGTCTGCAGGCCGAGCACGACCTGGCTCGCGGTCACGACCGGGTCGACGCCCATCCAGGGCATGGCGCCGTGGGTCTGGGTGCCGTTCACGGTGATCGTGAAGCGGTCCGAGGACGCCATGAGGCCCTCGGGCCGGCTCGCGATCACGCCCACGGGCATGGGGAAGACGTGCAGGCCGAAGACCACGTCCGGTACCGGATCGGCGAAGGCGCCCTCGCGGAGCATGAGATCCGCGCCGCCTTCCTCGCCCTCGGGCGCGCCCTCTTCGGCGGGCTGGAACAGGAACAGCACCGTGCCTGGCAGCTCGTTGCCGAGGCCGGCAAGGACCTCCGCCACGCCCATGAGGATGGCCACGTGGTTGTCGTGACCGCAGGCGTGCATGACGCCCACTTCCTCGCCGTCGTACTCGGTGGTGACGGTCGAGGCGAAGGGCAGGTCGACCTGCTCCGTGACCGGTAGCGCGTCCATGTCGGCACGCAGGGCCACCACCGGGCCGTCGCCGCCGCGCAGGATGCCCACGACGCCGGTGTGGGCGATACCGGTGCGCACCTCCATGCCCAGGCCCTCCAGGTGCTCCGCCACCAGCCCGGCGGTGCGGAACTCGCGGTTACCGAGCTCCGGGTGCGCGTGGATATCCCGGCGCCAGGCCACCACCTTCGGCGTCAGGGCGGTGATGCGGGCATCGAGGTCGGCCGCGGTGGTATCGGCTGTCGCGGCTGCAGTACCTACAAGGAAGGCAAGCAGCGTATAAGTCAACGATCTCATGGCGGGCTCCGGTTGGCGAAGGCAGCAGCATAACCCGTCCCGCGCGTCGTTGGCACTGTCAGCCAGCGTGCTTTCGCGCCTGGCTGGCGCTGGTTGAAATCGACCGATGCGGCCGTGTCGTCCGGTGTGTAGTTTGCCCATGGATGCCTTTGCGTGCCTGAGGAGTTCGGTGGCTGGTGAAGATGACCCGGTATTTCGAGTGGTCGAGGCGACGCCCCGACCGTGCCGCGATCCGGCTTTCCTGGATCCAGTCCGTCATCGCCTGCCCGGAGTACCAGGTGGTCCAGGCAGACGGTCGCATTCGCTGTTGGGCTAGTGTCCTTTCCGGCTAATTCGTTGCATTTCAGCTTGCCAGCCCGGTCTCCTGGCGAGGCGCGTCTTGCCGCCAATGGCCGTCGCCCTTGGCAAAAGGCGCAACGCGGCCAGGGGGCCGGGCTGGCAAGCCCGAAGGGAGCCCACAGAGATCGCCGCAGCCGCGTTGCGATCCTTGGCAATACACCCGGTATTCCCTGCGGATCGCGCCTTGCTGCAGCGATCTCTGTAGGCTCTGAAATTCAACGAATTAGCCGGAAAGGACACTAGAATCGCTGAGGCCGGCAATCGCTATCTGCGAGTTGTGTTGCTTTCAGATGGGGAAACGGTCCATAACGCCTTCTTCGACCGGAGGTTCAGGCCATGAAAGTGTGTTACTTCAGCGATACCGATACGCTCTACATCGAAATTGACGGCGGTGCGGTTTCCGAAACGCGGGACCTTGATCAGGACACCACCCTGGATCTTGATGATCGAGGGCGTATCTGCGGTATTACCCTCGAGCATGCGAGCCAGCGTACTGATGTGAGCCGGCTGATCGTCGAAGGTATGGCCGCCTAGAGGCCTTCCGCCGCGACGTCGGGTGCCGCGTCCCGGGCCTGCCAGAGTGCTGCGAGTACAGCGGCGACCATGCCGGCCGACAGCCACACCAGCACGGGCCAGCCGAAGCCGTTGATCACCCAGCCCGAGGCGAGGGCCGCGACGGCCTGGCAGCCGAAGACCGCGAACTCGTTGAGGCTCTGTACCCGGAAGCGCTCGGCCGGGGTGTGGCACTGCGGCAGCAGGGCGGTCCCGGTGACGAACAGGAAATTCCAGCCGACGCCGAGGAGCACGAGCGCCCACCAGTAGTGGAGCAGGTGCTGCCCCGAGGCCGCGATGGCGAGGCAGCCCAGGTAGGCGAGGGTGCCGAGGACGATCATGCGGCGGTGGCCGAGGCGGGTGATCAGCCAGCCGGAGAACAGCGACGGCGCGAACATGGCCATGATGTGCGACTGGATGACCCACTTGGTTTCCGCCAGGGAGTGGCCGTCGATGCTGTGCATGCTGAGCGGTGTGGCGGTCATCATGAAACTCATCATCGCGTAGCCCATGGCCGCTGCGATGATCGCCAGGCGCAGGAGCGGGCTGGCCAGGAGGGTGCGCAGGGGCCGGGCGCTGCCGCGACTTTCGGCGCCCGGCGGCGCGATGTTGCGATAGCCCAGCGCGACCAGCGCCATGGTGGTTGCGGCGATGACGGCGAGCAGCAGGAAGCCGCCGATGAAGGCGCCCTGGGCGGGGTGGGCCCCGGCCGCCAGCGGCAGGGCCTCCGCGAAGGCACCCCAGGTGACCAGCTCCGGGCCTAGCCAGGCCGCGACGAGGCCGGCGAGCAGCACGCGGGCGGTGGCTTTGCCGGCAAGGGCCGGTGGCACGGTCTCAATCGCCGCGAAGCGGTACTGCTGGGCAATGGCAATACTCACGCCGGCCGCGACGCCCGCCGCGCAGAACAGCGTGAAGCTGCCCGCGGCGAGGGCCACGGCGGCGAGCAGTGCGCCCGCGCCGTTGGTCAGCGCACCGGCCAGGAACAGGCGCTTGCGCCCGAAGCGGTGCATGGCGCGGGTGACTGGCACCACGGTAAGGGCGGTCGCAACAATGATGCAGGCCACGGGCAGGGTGGCGAGCGCCGGCCGTGGTGCCAACGCATCGCCGACGATACCGCCGGTGAGAAAGTAGAGCGGCGCCGTGCACAGCGAGAGGGCCTGTACGGCCATGAGCAGGTAGACGGCGCCCGGCAGTCTTTCGCGGACCATGTAAGGACTCCCCGGGTGGTTGGGAAAGGGGTGCGGCTGGCAGTATAGCGGGCCGGGGAACGCGCCGCCGCCCGGAGTCCCGGCGGCGCGGCTTTAGCACAGGTTGTCACGGGGAGCCGCATGCGTCGTCGCCACGAATTTGTCGAAGAGTCCCGCCGCGAGTGGAGTTCCGAGCCCGCCTTCATTGCCTCCATGGCCGCGGCCGCGGTAGGGCTCGGCAATCTCTGGCGCTTTCCCTACATCATGGGCGAGAACGGCGGTGGGGCCTTTGTGGTGGCCTACCTCGCGGCGCTCATCGTGGTCGTCATGCCGATCATGATCCTGGAGGTGGCCGCGGGCCGCCTCTCAAAGGGCAGCACCGTGGGCACCTATCGCCAGGTGAATCGCTTCGGCACGGTCTACGGCTGGTTTGTGGTGCTGGTGACCACGGCGATCACCAGTTACTACCTCGTGATCACCGGTTGGACCCTCGGCTACACGGTAGATGCGGTGCGCGGGGATGTCCGCGTCTTCGGGCAGTTCAGCGCCGGCTTCAATTCGCTCTGGTACTTCCTGGCGACGACGGCGCTGGCGGCCGCGGTGCTGTTGCGCGGCGTCCGGGCCATCGAAACGCTGTCGAAGCTGCTCATGCCGGCGCTGCTGGCGCTGGTGCTGTTTCTCGTCTACCGGGCCGCGCAGACGCCGGGCTGGGATGAGACCCGGGACTTCTTCTTCCAGGTTGACTGGGCGCGGCTTCTCGATGGGAAGCTCTGGGGCTTCGCCTTCGGCCAGGCGTTCTACACGCTGGCCATCGGCCAGGGCTACCTGGTGACTTACGGCAGTTTCATCCCCCGGAAAACCCACCTGCCGCGGGCCTGCCTGGTCGTGGCCGGTGTCGAGACGAGCGTCGCGCTCCTCGCGGGATGGATGATCTTCCCCTACGTTTTCAGCTTCGGCATGGCGCCGGATCAGGGCTCGGCGCTGGCTTTCGAGACGCTGCCGCGGGTCTTCGAGCAGCAGGCGGGCGGGGGGCTGCTGGCGGTGCTGTTCTTCGCCCTGTTCTTCGCCGCCGCGTTCAGCTCGTCCCTTGCCGGCCTCAAGGTGATCATCGCCGCCGTCGCCGAGGAGTTCCGCCTCCGGGAAAGGAGCGCCGTGCTGGCCGTCGCGCTGCTGATGGTGATGCTCGGCAGCGCCTCGGCGCTCAGCTTCACACCGCTGCAGCTGACCATCGGCGGCGAGCCGGTGTTGGATGCCGTCGACCGGGTGGCGGGCGGGGACGTGATCATCTTCTCCGGCCTGACCGGCGCCGCGCTCCTGTGCTGGTTCATCCCGCCGCAGCGCATTCGCACGGTGCTGGGCACGGCGAATCGCTGGTGGGAGTGGCGTATCTATCTGATCGGGCGCTACCTGCCGGTGCTGGTCCTGCTGTGGGGCGTGATCACCTACGGGGTCAGCCAGCTGCAGGGCGCCGGCTGACCGCCACTGGGGGCCCCGGGCGCCGGGTCAGGCCTCTTCCTTGCCGGCGCCCGGCAGGGTCAGCCCCTTGAGCATCTCGATCGGCATGGGAAAGACAATCGTCGACGAGTTCTTGTTGCTCATGTCCGCTAGCGTCTGCAGGTAGCGCAGCTGCATGGCGCCGGAGCTGACAGCCATCACCTGTGCCGCTTCCACGAGCTTCTTCGAGGCCTGCAATTCGCCCTCGGCGTGGATCACCTTCGCGCGCCGCTCCCGCTCCGCCTCGGCCTGGCGGCCGATGGCGCGGATCATGGACTCGTCGAGGTCTACCTGCTTGATCTCCACGTTGGCGACCTTGATACCCCACTCCTCGGTCTGGGCGTCGATGATCTCCTGCACGTCGTTGTTGAGCTTGTCGCGCTCCGAGAGCATCTCGTCGAGGTCGTGCTTGCCGAGCACGGAACGCAGGGTGGTCTGGGCGAGCTGGCTGGTGGCGGCGTTGAAATCCTCTACCCGGATGATCGCCCGCTCCGGGTCGACGACGCGGAAGTAGAGCACGGCATTCACGTGCACGGTGACGTTGTCCTGGGAAATGACGTCCTGGCTCGGGACGTCCAGGGTGATCACCCGCAGGTCGACGCGGATGAACTGCTGGATTACCGGGATGACGATGATCAGCCCGGGGCCTTTCACGCCCTGGAAGCGGCCGAGGAAGAAGACGACCCCGCGCTCGTACTCGGGCACGATCTTGATCGCTGAGGCGAGGATCGCGAACAGCAGGATCAGCGGTGCGATGTAGGGAATGATCTGTTCCATGGTGCCTAACCTCCGCGCGTGTTCGCGCTAGTCGATCAGTGGGTGTTGCCGGCCGGTGTCACGGTGACCGTGAGCCCGTCAAGGGCGGTCACGGAGAGCACATCGCCGGCGGCGACGGGGCCGTCACTCGTCGCCCGCCAGCGCTCGCCGTTCATGCGCACGTGGCCCGCATAGCCGGTCTCCGCCGGCTGAAAATCCTCGAGGGCCACGGCCCGCTCCGCGGTGACCTGCTCGCTGCCCACCACCGGGGCGCGCCGGCGGAACGCCATGAACCGGGTGACGGCCCAGAGCAGGAAGCCCGCGCCGATGGCGGCGATGCCGCCTACCGTGGGCAGGGACACAGCCTGGTTGCTGCCGTCCATGAGAATCACGGAGCCGGCGATGAAGGCCACCAGGCCGCCGATACCGAGGATACCGAAGCTGGGTACGAAGGCCTCGCCGATGATGAAGGCGAGCCCCAGGAAGATCAGCGCGAGGCCGGCATAGTTCACCGACAGCACCTGGAAAGCGAAGAGCGCCAGCAGCAGGCAGGTCGCGCCGATGACGCCGGGCACGAGGCTGCCGGGGTTCGCCAGCTCGAAGAAGATGCCGTAGAAGCCGATGAGCATCAGCAGGTAGGCGATGTTGGGATCCGTGATCACCGACAGCAGCTGTGTGCGCCAGCCGGGCTCGCGGTCCACGAGGACCATGCCCTGCGTCGAGAGTGTGCGCTCACCACCGGCAAGGGACACGGTGCGGCCGTCGAGTTTCTCCAGCAGTTCTGCACGGCCGCTGGCGACGAGGTCGATCACGCCGGCGTCGAGCGCTTCGTTCGCACCGAGGTTGGCGGCCTCGCGCACGGCGCGCTCGGCCCAGTCGGCATTGCGGCCATGGCGCTCGGCGAGTTCGCGGATGTAGCTCACCGCGTCCTCGAGAATCTTCTGTTCCATGGCCGACTTGCCGCCCTCGGGAGCGTTCGGGTCCTCGGCTTCCGAAGGCATGCCCGGCATGCCGCCCATCTGCACCGGCGTCGCCGAGCCGAGGTGGGTTGCCGGCGCCATGGCAGCCACGTGGCTGGCGAGGAGGATGTAGGTGCCCGCGCTGGCCGCGCGGGCGCCGGCGGGGGCGACCCAGGTCACCACGGGGATCGGGGCGGCGAGGATGCCCTGGATCAGGTCCCGGGTGGCCTCCATGAGGCCGCCGGGTGTGTCCATCCTGAGGATCACCAGGGAGGCACCGGCGTCGTCGGCGCTGGCGATGCCGCGGAGCAGGTAGTCGACGGTGGCCGGGCCGATGGCGCCGTCGACGGTGAGCACCTCGCCGCGCGGCGCACTGTCCTGCGCCGGCGCCAGCAGCGGGCCGAGACACAGGAGGACGCCGCCGAGCAGGATCGCCAGCAGGCCGAGGCGGGGGCGCGTGCCCGGCGTCATCGCATTCTCCTTGCGCGCAACGATCGCATGAGTCTTCAGTGTAGCAGCTTGCCTGCGAAAGCCGTGGCGTGGCTGGCAGCCGGCCTCGCCGTGGGCTAGGCTTCCCGGACGGGGCGGCGCGGGGCCGGCCCGCCGGAAACCCCGGAAGACACAGCAAGACGAAGAAAAAACAATAAGGAGTCATCCATGCCCGCATCCCCGGCCGGCGCAGTGTCACGCCGCATCCTGTCTTTTCTTGTTCCCATCGCTTGTGCGCTTGCCCTGGCGGCCTGCGACAACGGATCGAATACCATCGCCATCGAGCCGCCGGCACCGCCACCGGAACCGGAGCCCCTCGGTGCGTTCTCGGCCGCGGTGGTCTCCAGCCCGCCCGACGCCGTGAGCGGCGGCACCGCCCGCGTCGGTATCGGCGCCCCGGCCGAGCTGCCGGACGAAGACATCGTCGTCGAACTCGATGGCGAGGACATCACCGACCGCTTCCGCGCGACCGGCGGCAAGTTCCGCCTCCTGGGCCGCGTCGAGGGGCTGGCCGAGGGCGAGAACCGGCTGCGCGTCACCAGCGCCGGCGAGCCGGTGACCCCGGCGGAGCTGACGCTGGTCAATCACCCGGAGACCGGGCCGATCTTCTCCGGCCCGCAGCAGGATCCCTTCCTCTGCGCGACCGACAATCACCGCGCCAACCTGGAGCTCGGCCCCATCCTCGACGAGCAGTGCAGCGTGGAGCGGGTGGTCAGCTTCAAGTACCGCACCACGGCAGGCGCCTGGGCGGACTGGGAGCCCGGGCAGGCGCGGCCGGAGGACATGGCGACCACGACCACCAACGACGGTGAGACCGTGGACTTCATCGTGCGCTGGGAGCGCGGCACCCTCAACCGCTTCCTGTACTCCCTGGCGGTGCTCGTGCCCGGCGGTGACGTCGACGGCGAGCCGGACCTGGCCGCCTGGAACCGCCGGCTCATCTACTACTTCCAGGGGGGGGTGGCCATCGGCCGCTACCAGGGCGACCCGAGCCAGCGCCGCGCGCTGTACGTGGACGGCCTCGGCGCCGGCTATGCCATTGCCTATTCCACCGGCACGAAGACCGGCACCCACTACAATCTTGAAGTCGGCGGCGAGACCGCCATCATGGTCAAGGACCGCTTCGTGAGCGCCTACGGCATGCCCGACTACACGGTCGGGGTGGGCGGCTCCGGCGGCGGTATCCAGCAGTACGTCTACGGGCAGAACCACCCGGGCCTCATCGACGCCGGCGTGCCGCAGTACTCGTACCCGGACATGATCACGCAGACGATCCACATCGGCGACTGCGAGCTCCTCGAGCGCTGGATCGACTTCCAGCTGCAGGCGGACCCGAATTCCAAGTGGGCCGACTGGAACAACCGCAGCTGGCTCATCGGCCTCAACGCCAACAACGAGGTGCCCAATGATGTCATCGACTTCGGCCTCACGCCCTGGGTGCCGCCGGGCTCGAGCGAGTGCACGGCCTCCTGGCGCGGGCTCTCGCCCCTGGCGCTGAACCCGAACTTCGGCACCGCGCCGGGGATCAGCGACGCGCAGCAGGCGGAGGTCGAGTGGACGCACTTCGCGGACCTCATCAACATCTATGGCCGCGCCGAGGACGGCTTCGCCCGCAGCACCTGGGACAACGTCGGTGTGCAGTACGGGCTGCAGGCGCTGCGCGACGGCAATATCACCCCGGCGGAGTTCCTCGACCTCAATGCGTCCATCGGTTCCTGGAAGCCGGAGGCGGAGATGGTGCAGGAGGGCTGCCCCTTCTTCATCGATCTCTGCTTCGCGCTGGACTTCGAGCAGCCGCTCTACCCGGACCAGATAGACCCCTGGAGCTGGCGTAACGCCAACGTCGGGAGTCTGGAGAACCCGGCGCCGCGGCGCGCGGCGGATCCCGGCGCCATCGAGCGCGCCTTCGACTCGGGCATGGTGAACCGCGGTGAGATCGAGATTCCGCTGATCGATGTGCGGCCCTACCTCGAGGAGGAGCTGGACATGCACAACACGCACCAGTCCTTCGCCGCCCGGCAGCGGCTCCTCAACCACGACGGCGATGCCAGCAACCAGGTCATCTGGTTCCAGGAGCCGAGCGAGGCCGACATCGCGGCGCTGACCATGGAGGCCTTTGCGGTCATCGACGAGTGGATGGCGAATATCGCCGCCAACCCGGAACGCTCCGTGGGCGAAAACCGCCCGGACGCGGCGGTAGATGCCTGCTTCGATGCCGGCGGTGGTGTGATCGCGGCCGGCGACGACGTCTGGAACGGTATCCTCGACGACGGCGAGCCGGGCGCGTGCACGGCGCAGTTCCCGGTTTACAGCACCTCGCGGATCGTCGCCGGGGCGCCGATCACCGGCGACGTGTTCAAGTGCGAGCTGCAGCCCCTGGCCGAGGCCATCGACGGCGGCGTGTATGGCGACTGGATGCCGGGCGCCCAGGAGCAGGCCGCGCTCGAGGCCATCTTCCCGGACGGCGTCTGCCGCTACGACTGATCCGCGGCGCAGGCCGCGCGGATCAGCCCCCCAGCCCCGTGGCGCGCAGCAGCGCCGCGGTGATGATGCCCGCCGCGATGGCGGGCATGGGGCGGCCGAGCACCAGCATCAGGACCGCGGTAGCTGCAAGCGCCACCCGGCCCGCGAGGTCCGCCTCGAGGGCAACGGGTACGATCACCGCCACCAGCACGGCCCCCGACATCCCGTCGATGAAGCCGCGCACCCGAGGCCGCAGCGGCACCAGCGAGGTGATGAACACGCCGCCGAGGCGTGTGCCCAGGGTCACCAGCCCCATGAGCAGGGCGATGATGAGCGCGCCGCTACCGTCGGTGGCCATCATGACGGAGTGTGCTCCAGCCAGAGGGCACCGACGAGGCCGCCGGCGAGGGCGCCGAGAATGACGTGGGTGTTCGGCGGCAGCCAGCGCCAGGCCCCGTAGGCGGTGAGGCCGGCGGCCACCCAGGTTACCGCCCGGCGCAGATTGCGCTTGCCCACCAGCACCATGGTCAGCATGAAACAGCCCATCACCATATCCAGGCCGAAGGTCGCGGGCTCGGGAATGCCGGCGCCCAGGAGCAGGCCGACGATGGTGCCGGCCTGCCAGGTCGTCCACAGGGCAAAGCCGCCACCGACGAGAATGCCGAGGTTGTTCCGGCCCTGCTGCAGGTCGTTGAGGTTCATGGCCCAGTTGGCATCGGAGAGCATGACCACGGCGGCATAGCGGCGGCCCGGGGGCAGCAGCCGCAGCCAGGGGTAGAGCGTGGCGCCCATGAGCAGCATGCGGCCGTTGATGGCCAGCGTCGTTGCCAGCAGCGGCACCAGCGGCACCTGCGCACCCCACAGGTCCAGGGCAGCGAACTGCGCCGTACCGGCGAAGACCACCGCACTCATGACGATGATCTCCGGCTCGGCGAGGCCCGTCTCCCGAGCGGCGAGGCCCAGGGCGAGGCCGAAGATGAAGACGAAGCTGGAGATGGGCATCATCCGCCAGAAGCCCGCGCGGCAGTCGGCGAAGGTAAGGCTGGGCGCGTGTTGCGGGTCCATGGCGAGGGCTCCCGTGCGGGTGGTGGCGTGGCCGGAGTGAAAAAGGACGCGTACTTTACCAGCGCTGCGCGGATGCTGCAGGGCGACAGCATCCGCCGCGCCGTGGCAAGCTCCGGGGCGGAATGGCCACGAGGAGGGCAAGCGATGCCGCGACACAGCCTGCGACCGGGTCTCGCCGCCGGCCTGCTGGTGCTGCTGGCGGCCTGCCAGGGCGGCCCCCGGCCCGTGCCGGACAACGCGATTGCCCGCTGCGAGGCGCTGTTTACCGCGCAGGATCACGCCGTGGAGGCTGCGGGCGCGGGGCGCTCCCACCCCCACCGCATCGCGGGCTTCCCCTACCTGCGGATCACCCGCCTGCTGGCCAGCTATCGCGATGCCGCAGAGGACCCGCTGCGGGTCGGGGCGTGGCTCGCGAGGCTCGCCGACGCGGACGCGCAGGCCCGGGCCTCGGAGCTGGCGCTGTTGCCGCCC
>NZ_KN234751.1 GCF_000764025.1 Pseudohaliea rubra DSM 19751
CGCCCCAGCCCAGCTCGCGCAGCTTCCCCTGGCGGCTCCGGGCCGGCGCCAGGGCCGCCGGCGGCCGCCGGTAGCGCTGCTCGATGCACGTATAGGACAGCCAGGCAAGCGCCAGGGACAGGGCGAGGGTCAGCCACCGGTTGCTGTCCGCATCCGGCCGCGCCAGCTCTAGGTAGACGACTACAGGCCAGTGCCAGAGGTAGAGCGAGTAGGAGACGCGGCCGATGGCCACCAGTGGTGCCCGTGCCAGGAGCCAGCTGACGCCCGTGTCGCTGTCCTTCGTTGCGGCGAGCAGGGCGGCGGTGCCTAGAACCGGCCAGAGCGCATTGCTCCCGGGAAAGGGTGAGGTCTCGTCGAGCAGGACCATGGGCAGGGTGCAGAGCAGCAGGCCGGCGACGCCCAGTGCCCCGGCGCTGCCGCGGTGCGCCCGGAGCTTACCGCCATAGCGACCGAGGAGCACACCCGCGAGCAGCTCCCAGGCCCGCCCCGGAAGCAGGTAGAAGGAGGAACTGCTGTCGATCGTCATCAGGCTGACGTTGACCAGAAAAGAGATCAGCAGCAGTGCCGCCAGGAGCAGCCACGGCCTGCGCAGCCGGGCACTGACAAGCAGTAGCGCGGGCAGCAACAGGTAGAACTGCTCCTCGACGCCCAGGGACCAGGTGTGCAGCAGCGGTTCCGTGGCGATATCGAGGCCGAAATAGCTGGTCGCACTCTCCCAGAAATAGATATTGGGGACCAACAGCAGCACGCTCAGTGTCGCCTGCGCCAGGCGCAGGAGCTCGCCGGGAAGGAGCAGGAAATAGCCGGCGACGAGGGTGACCGCCAGCATGGCCAGCATGGCCGGCAGCAGGCGCCGGGCGCGGCGCGCGTAGAAGCGCCGGACGCTGAAGCGCCCCCCGGCGATATCGCGGGAGACGATCGTTCCCAGCAGGTATCCGGAAATGACAAAGAAAATATCGACCCCGACGTAGCCGCCCGGTAGCCAGGCGAAGCCGGCATGGAACAGCACGATGGGCAGGACGGCGAGGGCCCGCAGGCCGTCGATCTCCGGCCGGTACGCCATGGCGCCCCTTGAGTCGGGCGCCCCTGAGCCGGGTGCCCCTGAGCCGGGCGCCCCGTTCACCGGGCCCGCCAGGCTGTCAGGGCCAGCAGCTTCAAGAGCAGTAGCGTGACCAGGCAGGCGATGATGATCGGCAGGGAGCCGAAGCTGGTAAAAGGCGTGTGGCCAAGCATGGAGCGGGCATCGCCCACCAGCGTGGCCTCTTCGAACTGTGCCGTGCGCGCGAGCACCCGACCGCGGTGGTCGATGATGGCGCTGACGCCGTTGTTGGTCCCCCGGAGCAGGTAGCGACCGTTCTCCAGCGCTCGCATGCGGGCCATTTCCAGATGCTGCAGGGGGCCGATGGATGCCCCGAACCAGCTATCGTTACTGATCGTTACCAGCAGGTCCGCCCTGCGCGCGCCCCGGGCCACCAGCCCCGGGTAGACGATCTCGTAGCAGATGAAGGGCGCTGCGCGGTAGCTGCCGGCGCGCAGCGCGTCCTGGCCCGCGGGGCCGCGACTGAAGTTCGACATGGGCAGGTCGAAGAAGGCGATCAGTCCCCGCAGCCATCGCTCCAGGGGCACGTATTCGCCGAAGGGCACCAGCCGCTGCTTGTGGTAGAGCCCGGACCCCTGGCCGAGGGCGAGGATACTGTTATGGTAGACCCCGGCCTCGGGGGCCGTGGGAATGCCGGTGATCAGGGTGCTGTCGGCGAGCCGCGCGCGGCGGTCGATGGGGTCGAGGAACGCACGCGCGTCGCGATAGAGACGGGGAATCGCCGATTCCGGCCAGAGGACGATGTCGTGTTCGAGCTGCGGCCCGATGGCAGTCTCATAACGGTGCAGGATGTCGCGGTAATAGCGCCGGTCCCATTTCTCCTTCTGGGGAATGTTGGGCTGGTAGAGGGCGACCGAGATCGGCAGCTCACTCGCCGGTGCCACCCAGTCGACCTGTTCGAGCATCCGTCCGCCGCCCCAGAGCACGACGAGGAGGGTGCTGTAGACGAGCAGGGCTATGGGCCGGCGGCTGCGCCAGGCCAGAAACAGGCAGCTGGCCGTGAGCGCTACAGCAAAAGACACGCCGTAGACGCCGGCGACCGGCGCCCAGCCGGCGAGCCAGCTATCCAGGTGGGCATAGCCGAGGAAAAGCCAGGGGAAACCCGTGAGCAGCCAGCTGCGCAGCCCCTCGAAGAGCACCCAGAGGGCGGGAAAGCCGAGCAGCATGCCCCCGGGCAGCGGGCGGATCCAGGCGGCGTAGGCCGCCGCAAAGGCCGCTGGCAGGAGCGCCAGGCCGGCACAGAAGAAGACTGTCAGCAGCGCCGCCAGGGGCACTGGCGCTGCTCCGTGGACGTGGATGCTGACATAGACCCAGGAGGCACCGGTGCCGAAGAGTCCGGCGCCGAAGAGCCAGCCGCGCAAAGCACCGAGGCGCGGGCTGCAGGTGCATAGGCTGTAGCCCAGGAGAGCGACCCCCGCGATGCCCGTGGGCCAAAGGCCGAACGGTGCGAAGGACAGCGTGAGCAGCGCGCCGGCGATGGGCATGAGCACGCTCATCCAGTGCGCAGGCTCGCGCCGGGCGCCGCTGGCGGTGGTGCGGGGCAAACTCAGTCGTCCACGGGCCGCATGCGCAGGCTGTGGATCTTGCGCTGGTCTGCGTTGATGACCTTGAACTCGAAGCTGCCCACCTGCGTGGTCTCATTGCGGGCAGGCATGTGACCGAAGGCGTGGATGACCAGGCCGCCGATGGTGTCGAACTCCTCGTCGCTGAAGCCGGCCTCGAAATACTCGTTGAAGTCTTCGATGGGGGTCAGCGCCTTGATGAAATACTCGTCGTCACCGATGCGACGGATGAACTGGTCCTCTTCGACATCGGTTTCGTCCTCGATCTCGCCGACGATCTCCTCGAGCACGTCCTCGATGGTCACCAGCCCGGCAACGCCGCCGTATTCATCGATGACGATCGCCATGTGGTTCCGGTTCTGGCGGAACTCCCGCAGCAGCACGTTGAGACGCTTGCTCTCGGGAACCACCACCGTCGGTCGCAGCAGGTCACGGATGTCGAAAGTATCGGTCTCCTTGCGCAGGATCTGCGGCAGAAGATCCTTCACCAGCAGGATGCCGAGCACGTCATCGGGGTTGTCGCCGATGACCGGATAGCGGGAATGTGCTGAGCGGATGATCTGCGGCAGGATCTCCTCGAGGCTGCTCTCGGCCTTGATCACCACCATCTGGGCTCGGGGAATCATGATATCCCGGGCCTGCATGTCGCTCACCTGCATGGCGCCTTCGATGATGCTGCGTGCGTCCTCGTCGATCACCTCGTTCTCGGCGGCGACGCTGAGTACGTCCTCGAGGTCCTGCCGACTGCGTGGCTCCGAAGAAAATAGCTGGCCGATTTTGTTGAGCCAGGAGCGCTCGTCTCCGTCCTGGCCGGTGCGGTCATCACTCACAGTGCAGGTATTCCTCCGCGGCTTCGCCGCCGTAGGGACAAGGCAGCCCCAGGCTGCCGAGGATTTCGGTTTCAAGGGCCTCCATGGCGACGGCTTCCTCCGTCGCCTGGTGATCATAGCCGAGCAGGTGCAGCGTGCCATGAACCGCTAGGTGCGCCCAGTGTGCCGCCGGTGCCTTACCCTGTTCCCGGGCCTCGCGTGCGACCAGCGGAGCGCAGAGAACGACATCGCCGAGGAGCGGAAGATCCAGGCCGGGCGGTAGGTCGGCGGGGAAGGACAGGACATTGGTCGGGCCGCTGCGGCCACGGAAGCGCTCATTCAGCGCCGCCATCTCGGCGTCGTCGACCACCCGCAGGGCGAGCTCCGAAGCGCCATCGCGCCCGGCGCCGGCCAGCGCGGCACCGATCCAGCGCTCGAAGTCTTCTTTCTCGGGCACGGACGCCTCACAGGCCTGCTGTACCACGAGGTCGAGCGTCATGATCGGCGGCTGTTTTCCAGGCTGGTTGCGCGGTCGTCGTGCGCGTCGTAGGCCTCTACGATGCGCTGTACCAGCGGATGACGCACCACATCGCCATTGGCGAACCACGTGAAGCCGATGCCGTCGACACCCTCGAGGATCTTCGCCACGTGGGTGAGCCCGGACTGCGCGCCCCGGGGCAGGTCGATCTGGGTCGCGTCCCCGGTAATCACCGCCGTGGAGCCGAAACCAATGCGGGTCAGGAACATCTTCATCTGTTCGCGGGTGGTGTTCTGCGCCTCGTCGAGAATGATGAAGGAGCCATTCAGGGTGCGGCCGCGCATGAAAGCGAGCGGCGCCACTTCGATGATGCTGCGTTCGATGTACTTGTTCACTGTCTCGAAGCCGAGCATCTCGTAGAGGGCGTCGTAGAGCGGGCGCAGGTAGGGGTCGATCTTCTGCGCCAGGTCGCCGGGCAGGTAGCCGAGTTTCTCGCCGGCCTCCACAGCCGGACGCACGAGGAGAATGCGGCGCACCCGCTCCTCGAGCAATGCCTCCACCGCGCAGGCTACGGCGAGGTAGGTTTTGCCCGTGCCTGCGGGGCCGATGCCGAAGTTGACGTCACACTGCTTGATGCTGCGCACGTAACCCTGCTGGTTTCTCCCCCGGGGCTTGATCGAGCCGCGGCGGGTGCGGATCACCTGCAGCGGTTCCACCGCGGAGTCGTCGCCGGCTTCCCGCGCGGTGCCGTCCCGGGCCTCGAGGCCGGCCTGCTGCAGCTGCAGATGCAGGGACTCGGGGGTCAGCGCCACGCCCTGGCAGATCTCGCCATAGAGATGCTCCAGCAGGTCTGCGGCGCTCTGCGTCGCAGGCTCCGGCCCGGTCACCAGGAACTGATTGCCTCGCGCGGCAATACGAACGCCCAGCCGGTCTTCGATCTGGCGCAGGTGCGCGTCGAGCTGGCCGGAGAGCATGGCCAGGTGGCGGGCGTCGTCAGGTTCCAGGGTGAGGCTGAATTCTACCGCCTCGTCATGTGGGGTTTCGTCGGTCAAGGTGTCCGGTGCGGCAGCTGCCGTTGCATGAGTATCTGAGAATAACGGGGATTCGCCGGCCGTCAACCTGCGGATGCGGCCGCGGCGGTGGCGGGCAGGGCGCCGCGGAGCGAGTTCGGCAGCGCCTCCTCGATCCGCACCTGGACGAACTGGCCGATCAGCGCGTGGTCTGTACAGGCGAAATTCACCACGCGGTTGTTTTCTGTGCGGCCCTGGAGCTGCCCCGGATCCTTTTTTGAGACACCGCTCACCAGGATTGTCTGTGTGCTGCCCACCATGCGCCGGCTGATTGCCTGCGCCTCCTGGTTGATGCGCGCCTGCAGGATATGCAGTCGTCGCTTTTTGGTTTCCTCGTCGGTGTCGTCACGCAGCTCGGCCGCCGGGGTACCCGGTCGGGCGCTGTAGACGAAACTGAAGGACGTATCGAAGCCGATCTCTTCTACCAGTTTCATGGTGGCCGCGAAGTCCGCCTCGGTCTCACCGGGAAAGCCGATGATGAAGTCAGAAGAAATGCTGATGTCCGGCCGCAGCCTGCGCAGCCGGCGGAGCTTTGCCTTGTATTCCAGTACCGTATGGCCGCGCTTCATGGCGGCCAGCACCCGGTCCGAGCCGCTCTGCACCGGCAGGTGCAGGTGGTCCACCAGCGCCGGGATTTCGGCGTAGCAGTCGATGAGCGCGTCGGAGAACTCCACCGGATGCGAGGTGGTGTAGCGGATCCGGTCGATGCCCGGCACCTGGGCTACGAAATGCAGCAGCTCGGCGAAATCGACGATCTCCCCGAGGTGACTCTCGCCCCGGTAGGCGTTCACGTTCTGGCCGAGAAGGGTTACCTCGCGCACGCCGCCGGCGGCGAGCTGGCTGACCTCGAGGATGACATCGTCGAGGGGTCGGGATACCTCTTCGCCGCGGGTGTAGGGCACCACGCAAAAAGTGCAGTATTTGCTGCAACCTTCCATGATGGATACAAAGGCCGTCGGTCCGTCGACCCGCGGTTCGGGCAGCCGGTCGAATTTCTCGATCTCGGGGAAGCTGACATCGACCACCAGGGTACCGCCGGGGCCGCGCTGCTCCATCATCTCCGGTAGCCGGTGCAGGGTCTGGGGACCGAAGACGAGGTCAACGTAGGGTGCCCGCCGGCCGATCTCGGCCCCTTCCTGGCTGGCCACGCAGCCGCCGACGCCGATGACGAGGCCGGGGTTCCTCTCTTTCAGGTGTTTCCAGCGGCCGAGCTGGTGGAACACTTTCTCCTGCGCTTTTTCGCGGATGGAGCAGGTGTTCAGCAGCAGCACGTCGGCCTCTTCCGGGTCGTCCGTGGGCACGAGGCCATGGCTCTCGCGCAGCAGGTCCTGCATGCGCGCCGAGTCATACTCGTTCATCTGGCAACCGTGCGTCTTGACGTACAGTTTTCTGGCCACGTGGAATCCCCGGGCGATGCCCTGTGCTCCTGTAGATCAAAAGGCCGCGCAGTATACCGGTGCCGGCCGGCCAAACCTAGGGTCGATGGTTTTTGCCGTTTTTGGTGGTACCATGATCTACCGTTCGCGGACGGGGGGCTGTGATTGCGCGCTGTCGGCGTATGCTGCCCCGCGGCACCCTTCACGATCTCCAGGTACGGCTTACGTTCACGGCACTTTCGCGAAACTGTTTCAGGAAACCATCTCAGGAAACTATCTCAGGAAACCATGGCGCAGCAACCGGTGTACAAGGTCATTTTCCAGAACGGCAGTGAGGTCGTTGAGGTCTATGCCCGGCAGATTTACCAGAGTGACCTGTGGGGCTTTATCGAGATCGAGGAGTTTGTTTTCGGCGAACGGTCGCAGCTGCTGGTGGACCCGAGCGAGGAAAAACTTAAGAACACCTTCAGTGGTGTGAAGCGCAGCTATATTCCGCTTCACTCGGTGCTTCGTATCGACGAAGTTGATAAAGAAGGTACCGGCAAGATCTCTGAGGCCAAACCCCGCGGCAACGTCGCCGCCTTCCCCTTTCCCCCGAATCATCCCGGGCAGCACGGGCCTGAGGACTGAGCGGGATAGCGATGGCGTTCTGGAGGATGACCCTGTGAACGAAACGATACTGATTGAGAACGGTACCATCCTCGACGGCAACGGGGCGCCGCCGGTGCAGGGCAGTGTGCTGATCCGCGGCGGTAAGATCGTTGCCGTGGGTGCCGGCGCCGGTCCCGGGCCCGGGCCGGAGGCCGTCCGGCGGATCGACGCCACCGGTCAGACCGTCATGCCCGGCCTCATCGACGCTCATTGTCATCTGTCCTTTGATGATGCGGGCTCCAACGCGGAGATTTTTCACCAGCGTCGCGATGCGCTGTCCGCGCTGGTCGCAGCCTACAATGCGAAGAAACTGTTGCGCGCGGGGGTGACCGGGTTCCTGGATCCGGACTCAACCTTCGAAAATATGCTCGACCTGCGCGATGCTATCGAGGCAGGCGTTACCGCTGGGCCGAGAATGGCTTGCGGGGCCTATGCTCTGATCACGGGCGTTGGCGGTACTGCAGGACGGCTGATCGCCGACGAGGGGGTGACCGGTTATTACAAGGTGGTCAACAGCCGCGATGAGATTGTCCGCGAGGTCAGGCGCCAGGTGAAGATCGGTGTCGACTGGATCAAGGTGCACGTCACCGGGATCATTCCCCGGCAGGCACAGCGGGGTGAGGTTTGCGTCTGGACCGCTGACGAATTGAAATTGCTGTGCGACACCGCACATGACCTTAACACGCCCGTGATGGGGCATTGTCGTGGCGCAGACGCAACGAAGCTCGCAGCAGAGACCGGCTTCGATCTGATCTTCCACGCGACGGGAATGGATGACGCGGCCCTTCAGGCGGTCATCGACCGGAAGGTGCCGCTGGCGCCGGCGTTCACGCTCCAGGCGAATATCGTTGATTACGGAGACCGGCTGGGGACCGACCGGGAGCTCGTGGCGCTCTTTGAGCGCGAGATTACAGACTCCGCTGATACCATAAAGGCTGCCTACCGGGCGGGCGTGCCCCTGCTGTGCGGCTCCGAATCGGGCTTTTCTCTGGTGCCCTACGGTGACTGGCACTGGAAGGAGCTGGAAGTGTTTGTCCGGTACTTCGACATGAGCCCTCTGGAGGCGATCCGCTGCGCTACGGCCGAAGGTGCGCGCGCCCTGCGCATGGAAGGCCGGGTGGGCCAGCTCACGCCCGGTTTCGAGGCCGATATCCTTTGCGTGCAGGGACGCGTGGACCGGGATCTGTCGCTGCTGGGCGACAGCGACAATATCAGACGCGTTTTTCTCGCCGGTGTCGAGCAGGACCTGACGCCACTGCCTCCCCGAAAGCCTATTCCGGGCTGGCGCCTTGCCGGCATGGGCAGCATGCTGACCCGAGAGGTTGCCCTGAGGGGCCCGCAGGCCGAGCCCTTTACCGTTGAGGAGCTGCACTGAGAGAGTCGTCGCTGCAGCCGGCAACGGCGAGGATCATGAGCCAGCGTCGACAAAATCCAGGGCGAGCACATCGCAATGCACGCGCAGTAGCGAGCCCAAAGCGACATGCTCTGGATGCTCCAGATAGGTCCGCAGGGCTTCTCTGTCCGCCAAAGTCACGATGATGCCGTGACTATAGCCCTGAGCCCGGTCGGTGATGTTGTCGCCGGCCTTGATGGAGACCACGCCGGGAACCTCATCCGCCAAGGCCCGCACCCTGGCGAGCAGCAGCGCCATCTGCGACGGGGACGTGCCGTCGCGCGCCCTGAGCCAGACAAGATGATATAGCATTCGCTTTGCCTCAACTCAGCTGCAGGCCGTGGTGCCTGATCGGCAGGCGCCGGATGCGGCGCCCCGTGGCGGCAAACAGGGCATTGAGAACCGCTGGCGCCGTGGGCGCCAGGGCCTGTTCGCCGACGCCGGTGGGCACTTCCTGGCTGTCGATGATATGCACCTCGATCCGAGGCATCTGGTTGAGGCGCAGCACCGGGTAATCGTGGTAATTGCTCTGCAGGATACGCCCTCGCTCGAGGACGATCTCTTCGCCGGCGACGGCGGATAATCCCATCGCGATGCCCCCCTGCAACTGTGCCTCGATGTTCAGCGGGTTGACGGCGAAGCCGCAATCGACGACGCAGACGACGCGCTCGACCCGGTAGTTGCCGTCGTCAGTACTGACCTCCGCCACTTGCGCGATGGGCGTCACGGAGTAGACCCGCGCCGCTACGCCTCGCCCCCAGCCTTCGGGCAGGGGCGCATCCCAGTCGCTCTTTTCCCGCAGCATGGCGAGCACAGCGCTCATACGCGCGTTGCCCCGGGCGAGATGCTGGCGCACGTCGAAGGAGTCGCGACCGCCGGCGTAGGCGAGCTCGTCGAGGAAGCATTCATAGGCGACGCCGGTATGCGAGTGCCCGACGGAGCGCCACTCCTGGGGCGCCACGCCGACCTTGGGCGGGTTGTGCGTCTCCACCCGATGGTTGGGGATCGCATAGGAAGTACCGTAGGAAAACACGCCGAAGGGTTCCTGCAGACAGCCATCGAGGGAGTAGATATCCATGCCGTCGACCATGTACGCGGGATCATGCTTTGTATGCTGCATGATCGACTGGCCGACGACGGTCTGATGCCAGGCGAGGGGCATGCCGTCGTCATCCACGGTGCCGCGCAGCTTGTGCACAAAGAGTGGTCTGTAGAAGCCGCTGCGAACGTCTTCTTCTCGCGACCAGATCACCTGCACAGGGACGGACTCGCCACGGGCGACCTCTACGGCCTCGATGGTGAAGTCCGCGGTCTTGCTCGAGCGCCGCCCGAAGCTTCCGCCCATGAGGGGGCGGTGAATGGTCACGGCCTGTTGCGGAAGGCCGAGGAGGGCGGCTACCCGCTCCTGGTCGTTACTCTGGTACTGGGTGCCGGACCAGATCTCGCAGCGGTCCGTCTCGACGCGCGCCGTGGCGTTCATCGGTTCCAGGGTGACGTGGGCGAGATAGGGCAGTTCATAGACGGCCTCCAGGGGTTTCTGAACGGCCGCCAGGACGCTGAGGCTGTCGCCGATATCCTCGGCGAGCATGCCTGGTTTGTCGGCCAGGACCCGGTACTCCTCGAAGAAGCCTTCGGAAGAAAGGCCCGTATTCGGCCCCTCGTCCCAGGTCACGGTGAGCGCGTCGCGGCCCTTGCGGGCTGACCAGTAATTGGTCGCGAGCACGGCGACGCCGTTGCTGATGGCCTTGGCCTTGACGACCCCGGGCACCTTCAGAGTCTCGCTGTCTTCGAAAGACTGCGGGCGCCCGCCGTAGGCTGGGGAGCGGAGGATAGATGCGTAAAGCATGCCCGGCAGCTTGATATCGATCCCGAAGCGCGCTTCTCCCGTGACCTTGGAGCGGCCTTCGAAGCGGCGCCGGTCGCGGCCCAGCACCGTGAAGTCCGCCGGTGTTTTCAAGGTCACGGACTCGCGCAGCGGGATGTTCCGCGCCTGCGCGACGGCGACGAGCTCACCATAGCCGGCCTGCCGGTCGCCTGCGCGGACCACGCCGACCTGCGCCGTGACCTGTTCCGGGGGAACGTCCCACTCGGCGGCGGCGGCGTCCATCAGCATGGCCTTCGCCTGGGCTCCGGCGGTGCGCAGCGGCTCCCAGAGACTGAAGACGGTAATGCTGCCGGCGGTCAGGTATTCACCGAAGACCGGAGAGTAATACTCGGGCCGGGTCGGTGCCGCTTCGAGGCGGATGGATTCCCACGGCACCTCGAGCTCTTCCGCCACCAGCATGGGGATGATCGTGTAGGCCCCGTTACCGAACTCCGAGTGGTTTGCGAGGATCGTGACCGTACCGTCAGTATCGATGCGAAGGAAGGCATTGACCTGCAGGGGCGCCTCGGCGCGCGCGGCGCGGCTGCCGCTGCCTCCCGGCAGGGCGAAACCGACGAGGAGAGCGGCGGCACCGCTGCTCTTGAGAAAAGCGCGGCGGCTCAAGCTGCCGATGTTCGTTGTGTCAGCCATGGTCGCCTCCCGCCGTCCTGTGGCTCGCGGCGAGCTTTACCGCTTCGCGGATGCGCTGGTAGGTGCCGCAGCGGCAGAGATTACCCGCCATTGCCGCATCGATTGCCGCGTCGTCAGGGGCCGGGTTCTGCTCAAGGAGCAGCGTCGCCGCCATGATCTGTCCTGACTGGCAGTAGCCGCATTGCGCCACGTCCAGCTCGAGCCAGGCTTGCTGTACGGGGTTGAGCTCACCGCTCGCGGCCAGAGACTCGATGGTCTGCACCTGGGCGTCGCCGACGTCGCCGAGGGGGAGGCTGCAGGCGCGTACTGGCCGCCCGTTCAGGCTGACGGTGCAGGCCCCGCACAGGCCCATGCCACAGCCGAACTTGGTGCCTGTCAGCGACAGGAAATCGCGGAGAACCCACAGCAGCGGCGTATCCGCTTCCGCGTCCACTTCGTGCCGGGTCCCATTAATCATAACGCGGTACATAGCACCTCCCCCGGGCGGGCCTGCCCCTTGGCCGCGGCGTGGTGGTGATGCGCCGTACAGCAGTTGTGGTCACCTTGCATACATTTTTACCTTTTATTGAATGCACTCTACATAGTAGTGTAGTGTAGTGCGTGCGGTATGGCACGGAAAACGGCAGCACAGCTTCATCGCCCGACATAGCAATAACGAACAGGGATAAAGAGGCGCGGCGTGACATCGAGGTCTTCACCGACCCAGGCAGAGCTCGTGAGGCTCGGTCTCGAGCGGGACATCTTCAGCGGCAGGCTGGCGCCGGGCGCCACGCTCAATGAGTCGCATATCGCTGAGGCGTACGAGGTCTCGCGCACGCCGGTGCGCGAGGCGATCAGTGCCCTCGTGCGCGCAGGCCTGATCACCAAGCAGGCGCAGCGGCGTGCTGTCGTGACGCCCCTGAATGTCGAGAAGCTGCTGGAGCTCTTCGAGGCGCTGGCGGAGCTTGAGGGCATTGCTGCGAGGCTCGCTGCGGAACGCATGAGCCGGCCGGAAAAAGAGGCTCTGCTCGATCTGCACCGGCGCGCCCAGGCCGTCGTCGACGGGGAGCCGAATACCTACTCCGACCTCGGGCGAGAGTTTCACCGGGACATCCTCAAGGGCTGCAAGAACAGCGCGCTGATCCAGGCGACGGCTGCGCTGGCGACCCGCGTGAATCCGTTTCGCCGTTTTCAGGTGCTGGCTCCGGACCGGATCCGCACCAACCAGTCCGATCACGAGCGCATCGTTCGCGCCATTGTCGACGGCGACGGAACACGCGCCGGTGCGGCTCTGCGTCAGCATACGAGCGACCAGGGCGACATGCTCGTGCGCTTCATCGCCCTGCACAAGGTGAGCTACTCCGATACCTCCACCCAGGGCCGTCCCGCCAGTGCCGCTGGCTATGGCACGCAATCCGGAGATCGATGATGACTGACTATCGCGTTGACAGCTTCCAGGCGGCCGCGCGCACGCTGCGCAACATGGACCTGCGACAGGCGCTTTATGACGAGGGCGGCATCCTCATGGAGCGGGTCCTCGTCAACCTGCATGGCGATGAGCACCGCAACCGGCGAGCTGTGGAGAGCCAGCTCTTCCGCAAGAACTTCTTCCGCCTTTACGAGAGTGAGATCTTTCCGGCATTGCTGGAGGAAACCCTCGACCAGTTTCTCGTCGAAGATGCGCTTGATCTAAAAGCTCTCGGCTACCGCATCATGGTGCACGTGTCCCTTGCCTTCGCGGGTATTGATCGTGTCGACAGCAGCGTTGAGGAGGCTGATACGCTGCATCGGCTGCTCATCCATCTGGGGCAGGCCGCCACGATCGGCCAGTATCATGGCGATCGTGCCGGGATCATGCAGGAAATTCTCTCCGCCATGGAAGAGTTCGACCGGCGCTTCTTTCAGCCCTCGCGGGCTCGCCGGGTGTCGCTGCTCGAGCGCTTTGCCGATGGCAGTCTCGAAGAGGCGGAACTGCCACGGGATATCCTGACGGTGCTACTCATGAATGATGACATGGTGCAGCTGCCGGACGAGATCCTCATGAAGGAGGTGGCGTTTTTTTACCTCGCCGCCTCCCACACTTCCGTGCATTCGCTGGTGCATGCGACCAACGAGCTCTTCACCTGGTTTCGGGCGCGCGGCGGCTCGCCACAAGAGCTCCTTGCTGAGCCCCGCATCCTGCAGCGGTTTGTCCACGAGAGCCTGCGCCTGCATCCATCCAGCCCCGAATCCTGGCGTCGAGCCACCTGTCCGCTCGAGGTGCCTGGTCAGGGTGAGGTCGCTGAGGGCAGCAAGGTGGTCATCGACCTGCAGCGGGCGAATCGCGATCGCAGCGTCTTCGGTAATGATGCCGATTGTTTCAATCCCTACCGCGAACGGCCGCCACAGGTGAGCCCGGCGGGTCTGTCCTTCGGCGGTGGGATGCACGTGTGCCTCGGCATGAACCTGGTCGCCGGCACGATCCTGCGCAGCGATGACCAGTACGATCCCGAGAACCATCAGTACGGGACGCTGGCAATTATCATCGGCGAACTGCTGGGGCGGGGTATGCGCCCGGACCCGGAACGGCCGCCGCGAAAGATCGAGGCCTCCGAGAGGGACGTCTGGGCCGAGTACCCGGTGCGCTTTGACGGCGCGAGCGCCGCATGATGGGAGAGTCCGCCACCCTCAACCGCTACGAGGCCGCTTTCGAGGCGCTTTGTGACCGGCGCTTGCGCCAATCCATGTACGGTGAGTGCGACGTACTGATGGGCGACGTGCTCCTGACACTGCACGGGGAGGCGCACACGGCGCGGCGCTCCATGGAACTGAAGCTTTTCCGCCGCAATTTCATCCATTATTACGAACGTGAGGTCTACCCCGGCATCGTTCGGGAGACCCTCGCCCCTTTCCTCGCGTCGGGCGGCATGGACCTGCCGGAGTTCGGTTTCCGCGTGAACATCAACCTCTCGGCGAGCATAGCGGGCGTTGACCGCGAGCAGTCGGCCGAGGAGACCGAGGCGCTCCTCGCACTCGTCCGCAAGTTCAGCGAGGGCGCCACCCTTTTCCACTCCACCCGCGACAAGGCGGAAGTGGTTGATGAAGTGGCCGCGGCCATGGCGGTTTTCGACGAGCGCTTCTTTCAACGCTCCCTCGCTCGCCGTGAGGCGCTGCTCACCGAGCACGCCGCCGGCCGTCTTGCCGAGGAGGATCTGCCAAGGGATGTGCTCACGGTGCTCCTCGCCAACCGCGAAGCCCAGGGCCTCTCCCTCGAGACGATCCGCCGTGAGGTGGCCTTCTTCATGCAGGCTGCTTCCCACAGCACGGCCAACGCCATGGTGCACGCCTTCCATGAGATCATCAGCTGGTGCCGTGAGCATCCGCAGGACGCAGAGCGCCTTGCAACGGATGTGCTCTTTCTGCAGCGCTGCGTCCACGAGAGTCTCCGCCTGCATCCGGCGAGTCCCGTGGCCTGGCGCACCACCACCTGCCCCTTCGCTTTGCCCACGGGCACAGACGTGGCAGAGGGTGACAGTGTCGTCATCGACCTGGCGGCGGCGAATCAGGACCCGGCTATTTTTGGCGCCGACGCGGACCGCTACAACCCGCACCGCACCGTGGCTGAAAGGAAGCCGCCCTATGCCCTGACGTTCGGTGTCGGCCTTCATACCTGCTTCGGTCGCGAGCTCGCCGGCGGCTCGCTGCCCACTGCGGCCACTGTCGCGGAGGAACACCCCATCGGCACGGTGACCAACCTGCTGAAGACCCTGTTCGAGCACGGTGCCGCGCCGGATCCGAAGCACCCGCCGGTACCGGACCCGGACACGGAGCGCGCTAACTGGAAGCGCTACCCTGTGCTGTTTATGAGGACACCCGCATGAGAAGTGCCTTGGTCACGGGCGGCGGCAGCGGCCTTGGCGCCGATATTGTGCGCGCTCTCGCTGCAGCCGGCTATCGTGTCGGTATTCTCGATCGCGATCCGGGGTCCGCGCGGGCGGTGGCGGACGGCATCGCCGATGCCGTTGCCCTCGCGGCGGACGTCGCCGACGCTGATGCCCTGGCCGCGGCGCTCGCGGACTTCGGGGCGGCGCCGGACCTGCTCGTCAACAACGCTGGCATCGTCCGCTTTGGTGCCCTTGAGGAGCAATCCCCCGAGGATTATGCCGCCACTGTGAATGTGAACTTCCTGGGCAGCTGCCTGTGCGCTCGCGCCGTTGCGCCCGGCATGCTCGAGCGCGGGTCCGGTCATATCATCAACATCACGTCCGTCAACGGGGTGCATCCGGCGCCTGGCATCGGTCTCTACGGGGGCACCAAGGCCGCGATGGCCTGTATGACTCAGGCTATGGCCCTCGAATGGGGGCCGCGCGGCGTGCGGGCCAACGCTATCGCGCCGGGCTTCATCGACGCCGGCATGTCCAGGCCCATCTACGAAAATCCGCAGGCCCGTGCCGTGCGTTCCGGAGGTGTACCTCTGCGTCGCCTCGGTGAAGCGGCGGATATCGCTCATGCGGTCCTGTTCCTCGACTCAGAGCAGGCGGCCTACATCAACGGCCACGAACTCGTCGTCGACGGTGGTGTCATTAACAGCGTGCTCGCGCAGCTGCCGCGCTCCTAGGAAGATCATGGACCGTAACCTCATTATCAGCGGCGGCATCTCCCACGATTTTGCAGACACGTCGAGGGCGATCGCGGCGCTTCTTGCGCCTCTGGGCATTCAGTCAATTATCAGCGACGACCCGGAAGCGGCGCTTTCGCAACTCGACGCCGGCAGCTTCGCCATGGTCACGGTGAATGCGCTGCGCTGGCCCATGGAGGGTGAGAAGTACGATCACTGGCGCGATGAGTGGGCCTTCTCCCTGTCGCCGGCGGGACGAACAGCCCTGACGGGGTTTGTCGAGGGAGGCGGTGGCCTCCTGGGTCTGCACACGGCGGCTATCTGCTTCGGGGATTGGGCGGGCTGGTGTCAGCTGCTCGGCGGAGCCTGGCGCTGGGGGCAGTCCTGGCACCCCCCGCTGGCGCCCGTGTCCGCCAGGCCTACGGTGGGCGGCGCTGCGGAGGGCCTTGAAGCATTTACCGTCGTGGATGAGCGCTATTCGGCGCTGGCCCTCGCCGATGGCATCGAAACGCTCCTTGTCGCTGACGATGAGGAGGGCAGGCCACAGCCGCTCGCCTGGCGCCACTGCGTAGGCGCAGGTCGCGCCGCCTGCGATCTGCTCGGTCACGACGCAGCCTCCCTGGCCGTGCCGGGGCATGCCCGCACCGTGCGCAGCCTTGCCCTGTGGGTGCTGGGGCGCACCGTAGAGGAGGTGGCGGCATGAGCAAGCTCGCCGGCAAGTCTATTCTCCTTACCGGAGGGGGCTCGGGCCTTGGCCGCGGTGCCGCGGCCTTTTTCGCCGAGGCCGGCGCGCTGGTGACGATCTGCGGGCGTAGAAGCGAGCGCATTGAAGCCGTTGCCCGGCAGATTGGTGACCGTTGTCGTGGCGTCGCGGCGGATATCACCCGGGCAGCGGATCGCGAGGCGCTGGTTGCCGCAGCCCTGGAACACGGCGGTGGCCTCGATGCCCTCGTCAATAATGCCGGCAATATGTATCGGGGGCCGGTGGAGACCCTCGACGAAGACAGGCTCCTCGATCTGTTCCATGGCAATGTCGTGGCGGCGATGATGCTTACCGGTCTGTGCACGGAGGCCCTGGCGGCGCGTCGTGGGGCGGTTATTTTCGTCGGCTCCGTGCACACGCGTCGTGCCTTTCCCGGCGTTTCTCCCTATGCGGCCAGCAAAGGCGCTGTCGAAGCGCTGTCCCGGGTGCTGGCCGCCGAGCTGGGGGAGCGGCAGATCCGCGTCAACTGCGTACTGCCCGGTGCCGTTTATACAGAGATCAACCAGCGGGCCGGGCTCCTGGACGACGAGTCAGCACGGCAGCGCCTTGAGAGCATTGCACCGCTGCACGCCCTCGGGCGCATCGGTACGGAGCGTGATATTGCCGAGGCCATGGCCTATTTGATCGGCTCTGACTGGACCACCGGCGCGACCCTTGAAGTTGACGGGGGCCTTGGTCTTGGCCTCACACGCGATTGATTAACTGACAGGGAAGGGAAGACATGGCGGCAACTGACACCATGACTGTGCAGGTAGTGACCCGCGAGGGTCAGCAGCTCCGGGTTCCTCTCGAGGAGGGCCACGCGACGCTCATGCACGCCCTCTATGATGCGGATATCGGCGTGGAAGCAAGCTGTGGAGGTTGCGCAGCCTGTGCCACCTGCCACGTGCTGATAGATGAAGCCTGGGTTGACCGGTTGCCGCCGCGGCGCCCTGAAGAGGACACACTCCTTCGCTTCCAGGCGCATTTCGACCCGCGTCGCTCGCGGCTGTCCTGCCAGCTGGACGTCGAGCCTGCGCTCGATGGTCTCGTCTGCGCTATCGCACCGGAGGAGTAGGTCATGGATCTGGGGCTCAGGGATGTGCCGGTGCTGGTGGCAGCGGCGAGTCGCGGCATCGGTCGGGAAGTCGCCCGTCAGTTTCTCCTGGAGGGCGCAAGGGTCGCGATTTTCGCCCGCGACGAAGCTGCGGTGCAGGAAGCTGCGGACGCGCTCGCGGCGGAGACGGGCGGTGAAGTTCACGCCTTCAGTGCAGATGTTACCGACGCGGCTGAGCTGGAGCGTGTCTACCGGGCAGCGGTGGCCGCTATCGGCGCGCCTGGGGTGCTGGTCAATAATGCCGGCGGACCCCCCGCGGCACCGCACGATGAACTCGGGGATGCAGCCTGGATGGCGGCCTTTGAGCTGACCTTGCTGTCTGTGGTGCGCCTCACCCGCCTCGCCCTACCCGCGATGCGGCAGGCGGGTGGAGGTCGCATCGTGAATATCTCCTCTGTTTCTGTGCGCCAGCCTCTGGACAACATGATGCTCTCCAACAGCCTGCGTCTAGGCGTCGCCGGTTGGGCCAAGACCCTCGCCGATGAGGTCGCCGCGGACGGTATTCTCGTTAATACCGTATGCCCGGGCTGGACGGCGACAGACCGGGTAGCGCAGCTCCTCGAGGCGCGTGGCGCGGCGCTGGGCAGCGACCCGGCGGAACTTCGCAAAGCTATCGAGAGTCGTATTCCGCTAGGCCGGCTTGCGGCTCCCGCTGAGATCGCCGCGGCCGTGCTGTTCCTCGCTTCCCGCGCCGCGAGTTACATCACCGGCACCCAGCTGCTTGTGGACGGCGGTTATGCCAGGGCGCTCTGACGGCGCGGCTCTCGCTCGCAGCCGGGCCGCCGTGGCCAGTGCCGGCGTGATTGATGTCCATGCGCATGTGGTGCTTGCCGATACTCTGGGCGCGGCAGGCGCTTTCGGCCCGGAGCTCGGCCGTGACGGAGAGGGGAGTCCGTGGTTCCGCATCGGCGACTACCATCTCCATGGTGTGCGCTACGAGGGCAGCCCGTTCATGGATCCCGCGCTGCGCATCGAGGCCATGGACCGGGCCGGCATTGATCTGCAGGTGCTGTCGCCGAATCCGCTCACCTACTTTCACTTCATCCCGGTGGCGGAAGCCACGGCGTTCTGCCGGCGGCACAATGATGCCCTCGCGGCGCTCATCGACGCGTATCCGGACCGGCTGGCCGGTTTCGCCGCAGTGCCGATCCAGGACACGGCGGCTGCCTGCGAGGAAACGGAGCGCGCGGTGCGCGAGCTAGGTCTCCTCGGCCCCTACATCGGTACGGATGTCGGCCGGCACCTCAACGACGCCGGCCTTGACCCCTTTTACGAGACCGTTGCCGCCCTCGATGTGCCTCTGTTCATCCACCCGGCTCCGGCGGGTATCGATGGGCCGCCGGGGGACGCGAATCTGCGGCAGTTCGACCTCGATATCATCACCGGTTTTGCCGCCCAGGAAGCCATCGCGGTAGCGACGCTTATCTACGGCGGCGTCCTCGAGCGGCATCCCCGTCTCGATATCTGCCTCAGTCACGCCGGTGGCGCCACGCCGGCGCTTATCGGCCGCCTCGAGGCGGCCTGCATGAAGCGGCCCTGGGCGCC
Source organism: Pseudohaliea rubra DSM 19751 (assembly GCF_000764025.1). Taxonomy (GTDB): domain Bacteria; phylum Pseudomonadota; class Gammaproteobacteria; order Pseudomonadales; family Halieaceae; genus Pseudohaliea; species Pseudohaliea rubra. The sequence goes on from NZ_KN234751.1 coordinate 18,934, forward strand.
TCCACAGCTGCGCCACGAGGGGGCGTTCCGGAACAGCCTGCGGCGGCTCTGGTTTGACGCCCACGTGCACGACGCGCGTGTGGCAGCGCTGGTGGTGGAGCTTGTGGGTATGGATCATCTGGTCCTCGGTACCAATTTTGCAGGCTGGGATCAGGGGGAGATCACTTTCCTGGGTGAGCGCGCGGTGGCGCTCGGTGCTAACGCCAGGCGACTTCTCAGGGCAGCCGCATGACCGGTAGCGCCGATCGCTCCGAACTGGCGGCGCGCTGGCCGCTCATCCCGGCGGCCTGCATCGGCGTGATCTGCAGCGCGTTTGTGCTGCCCTATTACACCGTCGGCGCGCTGCTCGTGCCTGTGACCGAAGAGTTCGGCTGGTCCCGGGCCCAGTTCCAGGCTGCAATCCTGTTCAGCTCGGGCCTGGGCGCCCTGACGTCTCCCCTGGTCGGCTGGCTCAATGACCGTTACGGCTCCCGGCGTGTGGCGCTGCCCGCCATGGTAGGCGTCGGCCTGGGTTTTCTGCTCGCCTCCACCATGGACGGGCGACTCTGGACGCTGTTCGTTGCCTACGGCGCCATGGCCTTGCTCGGCGCCGGCACGATCCCGGTGACCTGGACCCGCGCCATCGCCAACAGTTTTTCCCGTCACCGGGGCATGGCCCTCGGCCTCGCCCTGACCGGGACGGGCGTCTGCGCAGCCATTGCGCCACACTACGCGGTTTTCCTTGCCGACAACTTCGGCTGGCGCAGTGCCTATATCGGTCTGGCGCTGTTGCCCCTGCTCATTGGCCTGCCGGTCCTTCTTGTGCTTTTCAAGCCCCGTGAGGCCGGTGATCCCGATGACGCTGGCAACAGCGTGCTGCTCACCGGCATGACCCTGGGCGAGGCCGTCCGAGGCTACCGCTTCTGGCTGATTCTCGTATCGATCCTGTTCGCCTACATGGGTTTCTCGGGGATTGGTCCCAACCTCCTGCCCTCGATGACCGACGATGGCTTCAGCCGTGAGCAGGCGGCCGGTATCCAGAGCATCTTCGGCTTGTCCATCATCATCGGCCGCGTTGTCGTCGGGTTTCTCATCGACCGGCTCTGGGCACCGGGAGTCGCCGCCGCGTGCCTGGTGCTGCCGGCGGTTGGCGCAATGCTCTTCCATGGCGAGCAGTCCTTGCTGGCGGCGCAGCTGGCGAGCTTCTTTATCGGCTTTGCAGCCGGTGCGGAACTGGATCTCATGGCGTTTCTTGTCGCCCGTTACTTTGGCCTGCTGCATTACGCGAAGATCTACGCGGTGCTTTACGCCACCCTCGCGATCTGCTCCGGCACGGCGCCGATGCTGTTCGCGTTCGCCTATGACCTGACGGCCTCCTACGACTTCGGCTTTCTGGTCGCAACCGGACTGTTCCTGGTTTCCGCAACCGTTGTGCTTTCCCTGGGGAGCTATCCGAAAGCCTATGCTGATGCACACTGACAACCCTGACCGTTCCCGGAGCGTTTCGGGCGCTGATCGGGGCGCCAGCCCCTCACCGCATGCTGGACGCGGTGAAAACTATCCCAATTACAATAAGTGAGGATGCAGTAATGAAAATAACAAACCGCACCACCGCTCTCTGCGCGGCTCTCACCGCTATGTCGCTGAACGCCGAAGCGCAGAACACGCGACAGCGTGCCACCGCTCTCGAGGAGGTGATTGTCACGGCGCAGAAGCGCGAAGAATCAAAGCAGGACGTCGGCATCTCAGTGAGTGCTCTTGATGCCGCGGCCCTCGAGCGGACCTTCGCCCGCGATATCCAGGAAATCGAGTCCCTGTCGCCCAATATGATCATCGATCCTATCTTCGGCGTGAATACGGCCGCGATCTCCATCCGCGGCATGCAGCTCAATGACGGCGAGAAATCCTTCGATCCGGCCGTGGCGGTATATCTCGACGGTGTCTACCTTGCGACGACGACCGGCGCGTTGTTACACCTGTGGGACGCCAGCTCCGTGGAGGTCCTGCGCGGTCCGCAGGGAAGTCTCTTCGGTCGCAACACCATCGGCGGTCTGGTGCACATCCAGCGCGCCGATCCCACGGGCGAATGGGGCGGGAAGGTGGCGTACACCTATGGTCGCTTTGATCAGAATGACTACAAGGCGATGCTGAACTTTCCCTCCATCCTCAATGACACGCTGGCTACCAAGATCAGCGTGATACGCAAGGACGGCGGATCCTACTTCGACAACGAGGTCAGGGGAGGCGTGGACGGCCATATCGATTTCTGGGGGGTGACGGGTACCGCACTCTGGCAGCCCTCCGATGACTTCGAGGCCCGGCTCATCTACGAGTGGAACGAGGACAAGACCGATAACCTGCCCATCACTGGGCTGGCCGTCGAGGGCGATGTGCTGTCTTTCGTTCCCGGTGGCCTCGGCCGTCGTCCGGAGGATACCGGCTACCACAGGAATTCCCGCATCGTCGCCGAAAACCCCGGTCGCCTTGAGACCGATGCGCTGACGTTGAACGCCAGCTGGGCCCTGGGTGAGGTGCATCATCTTGAGACCATCATCGGCTGGCGTCAGTCCGACGAGTTCGTCCGTACGGATTACGATGCAGTTACACCGGAACTGTTCTGGGTATTCCGTCCCCAGGAGCTGGAGCAGACCAGCGTTGAGCTGCGCTGGCATATGGATACAGAGCGCTTCAAGACGGTGCTGGGTGCCTTCTGGTGGGACAGCGAATATTCCCTCCGGCAGACCAACGTGTCGCCGCTGTTCTTCGGCACCGATGACTTCGAAGCAAGGCCCTTCTTCGACCAGAAGACGGAGTCCTACGCGATCTTCGGTCAGCTCGACTACAACCTGACGGACAAGCTGATGCTGACCGTCGGCGGGCGCTGGCTTGAGGAGGAGAAGACCGCCTGCGGCGCTTCCCAGCTTGCTGCCGGCGGTCAGGTGCTCCCCGGTGCCACTGCCTTCGGTGAACCCGGCTACGGCTTCTGCGGCGATCCTGCGTTCATCCTCGAGACCGATTATGTGGACGTCAACGGCACCCAGCAGCAGGTGCAGGGTAGCGAGACCTGGTCGGAGTTCACGCCCAAGGTCGCCCTTACCTATGAAATTCCCCAGGGCATTGTCTACGCCAGCTACTCGGAGGGTTTCCGCTCCGGGGGGTTCAATGGTCGCGCCTCCAACGGCGTGACCTTCGGCCCCTACGATCCTGAGAAGGTGGAGTCCTACGAGCTGGGGATCAAGACCGACTGGCTTGAAGACCGCCTGCGCGTCAACGCCACTCTCTTCGTCACCGATTATCAGGACAAGCAGGAGGACGTCGTTTTCCCCGATCCGAACCTGGTGACGGTGACGCTGGTACAGAACGCTGCCTCCGCCAGCATCAACGGCTTTGAACTGGAGGTCAGTGCCGTACCTGTCGACGGGCTCACGCTGTCCGGAAACTTCGGTTACCTGGATGCGCAGTTCGACGAATGGATGGTCCCCGGCCTCAATGGCCAGCCCGTGGACAAGTCGGACTTTGAGCTGCGCCGTGCACCGGAGTTTACCGCTGCCCTCAATGCCGTCTACGAGCACCAGCTCGGCAATGGCGACTTCCTCATTTTCACCGCCAACTATGCGTGGAAGGATGACTATTACGTCAACGCCAACTCGGTCACGACGCACAACGAGATCTGGGGGCGTCCGGTCGGTCGCAATGACGCTTTCGGCCTTCTCGACCTGTCTATCAACTACGAGAACGAGAACTGGCGCGCATCGATTTTCGGGAAGAACGTCACCGGAGAGGATTACTTCCTGCACGTTCTGGACGTCGGCTACAACTTCAATGGCGGCCCTGGCGGGGAACCCATTCCCCTTCCCGGGCTCTGGACCTACGGCACCATCAACTCGCCGCCGGTCTATGGCTTCGAGCTTCAGTACAGCTTCTAGGAGACCCGGAGGCGGTTGCAGGAGACAACTATGAAAACGATCGATCATGGCACTGCCCGTCGGGTGGCGCCGCTTGCCCGTGTCGGGGCGGCGCTGCTGTGGATGCTGGGCTGCATCGCAGGCAGCAGCGCAGTGGCTGCGGACCGCCTGACATCCACGGATGACTTCCAGACGGCGAGCGTCGAACTCGGTGAGCGGAGCGCGCTGCCCGGGGCCGGGCTCTTCGCCCGTGCCTGCGGCGCCTGTCACTACGGCGGCGTTTACAAGGCACCGCATTTTTCCTGGCTCGAGCTGATGCCGCCGCGCACCCTCTATCACGCCATGACCAAGGGAGTCATGGCGAGCCAGGCCGCTGAGCTCAGCGAGGCCGAAAAGGTGCAGGTCGTGGAGTACCTGACGCAGAAGCCCTTCGACCCGGCCGCAGTGGCCGCCGCGCCATCGCTGCCCCGATGCAGCGCGGAGGCCGCTGTGTTCGATCGCGGAGAGCCTTTTCACCCTGTGACTCCGGGCCACGACACGCGTCGTTACCTGCCGTCAGCGGTTGCCGGGCTGTCCGCTTCAGAACTGCCGTCTCTGGAGTTGAAGTGGGCCTTCGCCTTTCCCGGGGCTACCCGCGCCCGCTCGCAACCAACGGCGGGTATGGGGGCGATCTTCGTGGGCAGCCAGGACGGCACCGTCTATGCCTTCGATGTCGAGACCGGCTGTGTGCGCTGGACGTTCCAGGCCGCCGCGGAAGTGCGCACGGGGGTGGTTCTAGATCGGCGCGGCGCGGATGACGCACTCCTCTTCTTCGGCGACATCATCGCCAACTTCTATGCGGTCGATGCCCTGACCGGCGACCTGCGCTGGAAACAGCGCGTCGACGAGCATCCCAGCGCGACCCTGACGGCGACCCCGGCGGTCCATGCGGACCGCGTCTATGTGCCTGTGTCGTCCCTTGAGGTCGTCGCGGCCGCGGATGCTGAGTACCCCTGCTGCAGCTTCCGTGGCAAAGTGCTGGCCCTGGATCGCGCCACGGGAAGCCCGCAGTGGACCGCTCATGCGATTGAGGAGGAGCCCGCGGTAACCGGTGAGACGCCGGTGGGTACGGCGGTGCTGTCGCCGTCCGGCGCGCCGGTCTGGACAACGCCTACGGTCATTCCGGAGCTCGGCCTCCTGGTGTTCGGCACCGGGGAAAACTATTCCTCGCCCGCCGATGGTAACAGCGATGCGATTGTCGCCGTTGATCTCGCCAGCGGTGAGCGGCGCTGGGTGCATCAGGTTACGCCCAATGACGCCTGGAACGTGGCCTGCATGATGGCCGACAACCCCAATTGTCCCGAAGAGGACGGGCCCGACTATGACCAGGGCTCCAGCGTGCTTTGGCTCGGTGCCGGGGGTCCGAAGATTCTCGTGGCGGGCCACAAGAGTGGTCACGTGACGGGGCATGATCCTCGGGACGGTCGGGAACTGTGGCGCGTTGCCATTGGTCGCGGCAGTATCCAGGGTGGCGTCCATTTTGGCATGGCGGCGGAGGGTGCGGTGGTCTATGCCCCCGTTAACGACATGAACAATACGCGCAACGGTGATGTCCTTGATCCCGCTCTCGCTCGACCGGGAATGCATGCGGTGGATGCGCGCACGGGCGAGCTGCTCTGGAGTCGCGTCAACCCCGATCAGTGCGGCGACGACCGCCCCTTCTGCGATCCGGGCATCTCCGCCGCCGTGACGGCGATCCCGGGCGCCGTGCTGGCCGGGCACCTTGACGGGGTGCTGCGAGCCTACGACCGGGCCAGCGGCGAATTGCTCTGGCACTATGACACCACGCAGGCGGTGACCGGCACGAACGGTGAGACAGCCCGGGGCGGCGGCATGAGCGGCGGCGCCGGCGCCTTCGTCTACCGGGGCCATGTCATCGCCAACTCGGGTTACGGCCTTTACTACCACGAACCCGGTAACGCGCTGCTGGTCTTCGCGCCAGCGAGCAAGGACCGTTAGGCGTGGGGCGCCCGCTGGGTGCTCGGGCGCCCCGGATGCCGACAGATCGTCGCCCCAGGCGGTGCTGACTTTTCTGCGCCCGCCTTGAAATCCCGTCCTCCGGCCCCACCATAACCTCGTTGCGAGTCGGGGGTCGTCATGAGCTCACAGGTGGACGGGAAAGCGGAAAACTACAGCCAGTCGGCGCCTGCGGTGGCGGACGAGGTCCTCCCCGATACCATCCACCTGATGCCCGTGCCGAACCGGCCTTTCTTCCCCGGGCAGGTGCAGCCCGTGGCGATCAATCCCGACGAGTGGGGCGATACCCTCAAGGCCATGAATCGCAGCGGCAGCGCCGTTGTTGGCCTGGCTTTTGTGCCCGGCGTTGCGCCGGGCGATGCCGAGGCGCGGCAATTTCCGGAGATCGGCTGCGCCGTGCGCCTGCACAAACCGCAGTCCATGGCGGAAAATCCGGCGCACTTCGTCGCGCAGGGGCTCAAGCGCTTCCGCATCGTGCGCTGGCTCACCGACAAGGCTCCGTGGCTGGTGCAGGTCGAGTACCCGCGCAGCCAGGGGGATCGGGAAAGCGACGAGATCAAGGCCTACGCCATGGCCCTGATCAAGGCGATCAAGGAACTGCTGCCGCTGAACCCCCTGTACGGCGAAGAGCTCAAGCAGTATCTCGCCAACTTCAACCCGAACCAGCCGAGTCTGCTGGCGGATTTCTCCGCGGCGCTGACCACTGCCACCGGGGATGACCTGCAGGAGATCCTCGAGACGCTGCCGCTGCAGTCGCGCATGGAGAAAGTGCTCGGCTTGCTCAAGCGCGAGCGTGAGGTGGCGGAGCTGCAGGGCAGGATCACCCAGCAGGTCAACGAGAAGGTATCGACGCAGCAGCGGGAGTTTTTCCTGCGCGAACAGCTCAAGGTCATCCAGAAAGAGCTGGGCATCTCCAAGGATGACCGCACTTCGGACGCGGAGCTGTTCCGGGAGCGTCTCGAGGCGCTGTCGCCGCCCGAGCCGGTGGCCCGTCGCATCGAGGACGAGCTGCACAAGCTCGGGGTGCTCGAACCCGGGTCGCCGGAATACGGGGTGACCCGCAACTACCTGGACTGGGCGACCAGCGTGCCCTGGGGCGTGTGCTCGGCGGATCAGCTGGACCTTGCCCATGCCACCGAGGTGCTGGATGCAGAACACGATGGTCTGGAGGATGTGAAGGCGCGGATTCTCGAATTTCTCGCCGTGGGCGCCTTTCGCGGCCGCATCGCCGGTTCCATTCTCCTGCTCGTTGGCCCGCCGGGAGTCGGCAAGACCAGTATCGGCCGCTCCGTGGCTCAGGCGCTGGGCCGGGCGTTCTACCGCTTCAGCCTCGGTGGCATGCGCGACGAGGCGGAGATCAAAGGGCACCGGCGCACCTACATCGGCGCCATGCCAGGCAAGTTCGTACAGGCGCTGAAAGAGGTGAAGGTCGCCAACCCGGTGATCATGCTCGATGAGATCGACAAGATCGGCGCCTCCTATCAGGGGGATCCCGCCTCGGCACTGCTCGAGGTCCTCGACCCGGAGCAGAACACGGATTTTCTGGACCATTACCTTGATCTGCGCGTGGACCTGTCGCAGGTGCTGTTCATCTGCACCGCGAACCAGCTTGACACCATTCCCGGCCCGCTGCTGGACCGCATGGAAGTACTGCGCCTGGCGGGCTATGTGGCGGAGGAAAAGCTGGCCATTGCGAAGCACCACCTGTGGCCCAAGCAGCTCGAGCGCCACGGTCTGCCGGCGGAGCAGCTGAAGATCAACGATGCGGCGCTCAAAGTCGTCATCGAGTCCTACTGCCGCGAGGCAGGGGTGCGCAACCTGGAAAAGCAGCTCGCGCGGATCATGCGTAAGAGCATTCGCAAGCTCATGGATGGCGACCGTTCGGCAAAGCTGCGCGTGGGCAAGAAAGATATCGAAGACCTGCTCGGCAAGCCCGTCTACACCCAGGAGCGCCCGCAGCGCGGCGTCGGTGTCGTCACCGGGCTGGCCTGGACGGCCATGGGCGGCGCGACACTGGCTATCGAGTCGTCGCAGGTGCACACGCTGAACCGGGGCTTCAAGCTCACCGGCAAGCTCGGTGATGTGATGAAGGAGTCGGCGGAGATCGCCTACAGCTACGTGGTGGCGCACCTGAAGGACTACGGCTGCGACCGGGATTTCTTCGACATGGCCCAGGTGCATCTGCATGTGCCCGAGGGCGCGACGCCGAAGGACGGCCCCAGCGCCGGCATTACCATGGCCACGGCTCTGGTGTCCCTTGCCCGCCGCGAGCGCATCCGCCGGCCCCTGGCCATGACCGGGGAGCTCACGCTGACCGGCCAGGTGCTGGCCGTGGGCGGCATCCGCGAAAAGCTTATCGCCGCGCGGCGCAGCCGTATCTTCGAGGTGATCCTGCCGCAGGCGAACAAGCGCGACTACGAGGAGCTGCCGGACTTTCTGCGCGAGGGCATGACCGCCCATTTCGCGCGCAGCTACCGGGAGGTCTTCGAGTACGTGTTCACCGGGCACCGCCGGGACGGCGCCCTGCACTAATGCCCGGGCCTCTTAGCCGCCGGGCCGGATGGCGTGCGGGAGCATCTCGGCGTAGATCGCCTCTGCTTCCGCGCACAGGGCCTCGTACGGGGCGGGCAGCGGCGGGAGCGGCTGGTCCGGCGCCGGTGCCGCGAAGCCTGTCGAGGCTTCCACCGCCGCGTACCAGTGTGGCGCCCAGACACCGTCGCTGGCCCGGGGGCCGGCCGGCCAGGTCAGCATGCGCCCACTGAAGGCGATGCCCAGACGGTCGCACAGCTGGCGCAGGACACTCCCCGGATCCTGCAGCGTGAGCGCCGAGTCGATGACCGGCGGCACGGCGCCGAGGCGCTCCCGGACCCGGCGGAACAGGGTGAGCTGCTGCGGAAAGCCGACCTCCTCAAGGCTGAAGTCCGGCCGGATGCGCGCGTAGGAGGCGAGGATCCGGCGCGGTTCGCGGATCAGGAAACAGTTCTCGAGTCCGTCGGTGAAGGCCAGATCCATGGACGGCAGCAGGTGCTGGGTCATGTGCTTCTGGTAGAACACGCTGGCGCCGCCGCGCTCTCCATGGACCAGGTCTTCGGCGACCACGCGCCAGTCCGCAGGCTGAGTGGCGATGATGGCCTCCCGGGCCGGGTGGTCCAGCCCCGTTTCCAGCAGGTAGGCCGCGTAGAAGGGTTCGTCGATGACTGTGCAGTCGGCCCGGTTTTCGAAGGCCCGCAGCATGGCCGTGCTGATATTGCGCGGTCCGGACCACATGGCAATGCGACGCACGGCGCTCAGCCCGCCCGCGGATGGTCGGCGCCGGGACCGTCGATGTAGCGCGCTACCCGGTCCCGGTAGCCCTGGCGCAGGCGCGTGATGAACGGATGCTGGCCGCTGCCGTCGCCAATGCTGCGTCCGTCCACCTCGCGCACGGGCACCAGGCCGGCGAAGGTGCCGGTGACGAAGGCCTCCCGGGCGTTGTAGACGTCGTTCAGGGTGAAGTTTTTCTCCCGCGCCGGGATGCCGAGTTCCCGGGCGACCTGCAGCACTTTCTCCCGGGTGATGCCGTCGAGGCAGTAATCGCCCGTAGAGGTCCAGAGCTCCTCTCGGCGCACGATGAAAAAGTGCGTCGAGTTGCAGGTGGCGACGAAGCCGTGTGGATCGAGCATGAGCGCCTCGTCATGGCCGGCCTTGGCGGCCTGGATGCAGGCGGTGATGCAGTTCAGCTTGGAGTGGGTGTTGAGCGTCGGGTCCTGCACGTCCGAGTAGCCCCGGCGTACGTGTACGGTAAACAGGCGGACGCCCCGGTCCACGGTCTCCGGCAGCGGATCCTTGTACTCGGGAATGATCACCACCGTCGGCGGCGTCACGGTCATGCGCGGATCCTGATAGGGCGTGGCCTTGACCCCGCGCGACACCATGAGGCGGATGTGCACGCCATCCTGCATGCCATTGGCGGCGAGCACCGCATAGAGGCGGCGGGTGAGGGTGTCGCGATCGAAATCCGGCGCGAAATCCAGGGTTTTCATGCCCTCGAAGAGCCGCTCGAGGTGCCGCTCCAGGAACAGTATGGTAGCGCGTTCCACGCGCAGACCCTCCCAGACCCCGTCGCCGAGGATGAAGCCCGAATCGAAGACGGAGACCGTGGCCCGGGCCCGTGGGAGCAGTTCGCCGTTGATGTCGATAAGGATGTCGGCGTTACGGGGGTCGTCGACGTAGTCGTGGGTACCTTTCATGGGGGAAGCTCCGGCGCTGGGGAAACCGCCGATTATCAGCCCTGGCCGACAGCGCTGCCAAGGGGACCCCGTGCTACCATGGCGCGACGCAGTGCCATGACCATCCGACAGCAGTGAGCGACGCCCGCGACAGGCTCTTCGCCGATCCCCTCGGGGAGACGGCGCCTTTCACCTTCGACCGCGACGTGGCCCGGGTTTTCCCGGACATGATCCGCCGTTCCGTGCCCGGCTACCCGACCGTGGTGGCGCTGTCCGGGCTCCTCGCTGCGCGCTTCGCCAGCGCCGGCAGCACCCTCTACGATCTAGGCTGCTCCCTCGGCGCCTCAACGCTGGCCATGCGCCGGCACATCGAGGCCGAGGGCTGTCGCATCGTTGCCGTGGACAACTCCCCGGCGATGCTCGAGCGCTGCCGCGAGGTGATCGAAGCCGACGGCCACCCCACGCCGGTGGAACTACGCGAGGGCGATATCCGCGAGGTGCCTATCGAGGACGCCTCCATGGTTGTGCTGAACTACACGCTGCAGTTCATTCCCCTGGCCGATCGGGAGCCGCTCCTCGCGCGGATCGCCACCGGACTGCGGCCCGGTGGCGTGCTTGTGCTGTCGGAAAAAGTAACCCTGGCCGATCCGGCCCTCGAGGCGCTTAACATCGACCTGCATCATCAGTTCAAGCGCGCCAATGGCTACTCGGCACTCGAAGTCGCGCAGAAGCGCAGCGCCCTGGAGAATGTGCTCCTGCCGGAGACCCTCGACGTACACCGGGCACGCTGCCACGCCGCCGGTTTCGCTTCCTGCGATGTCTGGTTCCAGTGCTTCAACTTCGCTTCCCTGGTGGCGCTGAAGCGATGAACGTTGCTGCGCTGGCCGAGCGCTGGGCAGGAGGGCCGCTGGCGCCCTGGGCGTCGCTGCTGCGCGAGCAGGTTGCCGAGGGCCTGTCCCCGGCGCGCCACGGCGATCTGCCGCGCTGGCAGGCGGCGCTGGATGCGCTGCCGGACATCGCCACGGCCACTGTGCACCTGGATCGGAGCCGCGTCGGCGCGGACCCGGTGGCGCCTCTTGCTCCGGCGACGGCGGAGCAGCTGCGCGAAGCACTCCAGGGGCTGCATCCCTGGCGCAAGGGGCCTTATGAGCTCTTTGGGGTGCATGTCGATACGGAATGGCGCTCGGACTGGAAGTGGGACCGGCTCGCCGGCGGCCTGACGTCGCTCGCGGGCCGGCGTGTGCTCGATGTGGGGTGCGGCAACGGCTACCACTGCTGGCGCATGCGCGGGGCCGGGGCTATGGAAGTGGTGGGCATAGACCCCAGCCCGCTCTTCGTGCTCCAGTTTCAGGCTCTGCAGCGCTACCTGCGTGACGAGGCAGTGAGCGTGCTGCCGCTGCCCCTGGAAGCTCTGCCGCGGCCCCTGCCGGCTTTCGATACGGTGTTCTCCATGGGTGTTCTCTACCACCGCCGCTCGCCGCTGGATCATCTCCTGGCGTTACGCGACTGCCTGCGACCCGGCGGAGAGCTGGTGCTGGAGACCCTTATCATCGACGGTGGGGCGGGGATGACCCTGGTGCCGCAGGGGCGCTATGCGCGCATGGGCAATGTCTGGTTCCTGCCGACCTGCGCTACGCTCCTCGACTGGCTTGCCAAGGTGAAGTTCCGCGATGCGCGGGTGGTGGATGTGAGCACAACCAGCACGAAAGAGCAGCGGCGCACTGCCTGGATGCGCTCCCAATCGCTGGCGGACTTCCTCGACCCGAAGGACCCGGGTCTGACGATTGAGGGCTACCCTGCACCGCGCCGTGCCGTGGTGGTCGCGAGCGCGCCCTGAGCCCCGGTGGGGGTTCAGTTGGCGCTGCGGATGGCGAGGTGCTCGTCCCCGGTGCGGCGCCGCTTGATTTTTGTCTGCAGGGCCGCGAAGTGACCGTCGCACTCGGCAACGGTTTCGCGCCTGCCGCCGCGGCGGAATTTGATGCTTTTAAGGAAGGCAACGAGGCTCTTGCGGTTCTCCTCGTTGACCGGGACTTCTGGCCTGTCATTTTTCCGGGTGATTGCGTTTGCCATGGCGGAAAACTTCACAGTGGGTATTTAATTAGAACTGTAACGCAGCCAAGGCAGGAACTTGCGTAAAAACTGCGCAGCTTTGCTGTGACATTGTGACAGTTGCTGCCTGCGGGTTGCCCCGGGGTTCAGGTCGCCCTGAGGAAGGCTTCGATGGCTGCCCGCTCCGGCACGCTACCCTGGGCGCCGGGGCGCTGCACGGACAGGGCGGCACCGGCCTGGGCGAAGGGAATGGCCTCCCCAAGGGGGCTGCCCTCGGCCAGGGCCGCCGCAAGGCAGCCGTTGAAGACATCTCCGGCGGCGGTGCTGTCCACTGCGTTGACGGCGAAGGCCGGGAAGGCCTGCTGCACGCCCGCGATGCCTGCGACCGACAGGAAGACCCCGTGGGTCCCCCGCGTTATCAGCACTGCGGCAAGGCCCCGCCGGTGGAGGACGTCGGCCGCCGCTGCGGCGCTGCCGTCGTCGCTTACCGCGATACCGGTCAGCAGCTCCGCTTCGCTTTCGTTCGGGGTCAGCAGGTCTACAAGGGCAAAGAGCTCCACCGGCAGCGGTTGCGCCGGTGCCGGGTTGAGTACCGTGTGGCAGCCGGCTGCCCGGGCCCGCGTCAGCGCCGCCTGCACTGTGGCGAGCGGTGTCTCGAGCTGCAGGAGCACAACATTGCCGGCGCGGAAGCTGGCGGCGACGGTATCGAGGTCTTCGGGAGCCAGGCGCGCGTTGGCGCCGGGCGCCACGGCGATGCAGTTTTCTCCGCGCTCGTCCACGAGGATCTGCGCCACGCCGGAGGGGCTCTCCGGATCGACGATGCAGGGTGTGGTATCGATGGCGGCGGCGCTGAGGTCTGCCAGGGCCCGGCGCCCGAAGTCATCGTCCCCGATGCGCCCCAGGAAGACCACCGCGCCGCCGGCCCGGGCGGCAGCCAGGGCCTGGTTGGCGCCCTTGCCGCCTCCGTTTACCGAGAACGTGCCGCCAAGGACCGTTTCCCCGGGCCGGGGCAGTACCGGAACGCGGATGACCATATCGGTGTTGGATGAGCCGATGACGACAATGCGGGACACGCTGAACCTCCAGAGCGGGGGCGGCGCTGGGCAGGCGTCGCCGGAGTACGCTATTCTTTGCTGCGAAACGCCGGGGCGCAATCCCGCCCCGCCCGCGCACCGCCTGCCGGTGTCGCGCACAGACCCGGCCAGACAAGGAAGCTGACATGCTGCACACCCTGGAGCGCCTCCCGGACGATCCCATCCTCGGCCTTGCGGCGGCCTGCCGCGCGGACCCTAACCCCGACAAGGTCGATCTCACCGTCGGCATCTACATGGATGAAGACGGCGTCTGTCCGGTCTTCGGTGCCATCCGCGACGCACAGCGCGCGCTGGTCGAGGAAGAAACCAGCAAGGCCTATCTCCCGCCGGCCGGTGATCCGGATTTCAACACGGGCATGCGTGCGCTGGTCTTCGGCGGTGACAGCGGTGCCCTCGCAGACGGTCGCGTGTCTTCCCTGGCGGCCCCGGGTGGCTGCGGTGCCCTGCGCATTGGTGCCGAGATCGCCCGGGTGGCCTCGCCGGAGGCGAAGGTCTGGGTATCCGACCCCACCTGGCCGGTGCATATGCCCCTTATTGGCAGCGTGGGTCTCGAGTTCGAGAAGTACCGCTACTACGATGCCCCCAGCCACGGGGTGGACTTCGACGGCATGGTCGAGGACCTCAAGCGGGCGAAGAGCGGGGATCTGGTGCTGCTTCACGGCTGCTGTCACAACCCCTGTGGCGCAGATCTCACCCTGGAGCAGTGGGGCGTGATTGCCGAGCTGGCCGAGCGCCAGGGTTTTCTGCCTTTCATCGACATTGCCTACCAGGGCCTCGGTGACGGTCTGGAGGCGGATGCCGCCGGACTGCGGCTGCTCGCTGAGCGGCTGCCGGAGATGATCGTCGCTGCGTCCTGCTCGAAGAACATGGGACTCTACCGGGAGCGGACGGGGATTGCGCAGTTCCTCTGCCGGGACGCCGGCAATGCCGAAGCGATCCTCAGCCAGGCCAAGGTTGCAGCCCGGCGCATCTACTCCATGCCCCCGGCGCACGGTGCCCTGCTCGCCGGCCGGGTCCTCGCGGCCCCGGCCCTGGAAGCTGCCTGGCGCGATGAACTGCACACCATGTGCCTGCGCATCAACGGCCTGCGCGAAGCGCTGGTGGAGAAGCTTGAGGCAACCACCGGCCGCGACTTCGCCTTCATCCGCCGGGAGAAAGGCATGTTCTCCTTCCTCGGCCTCAGCGAGGAACAGACGCGGCGGCTGCGCGAAGAGTACAGCGTGTATATGCTCGGCTCGTCGCGCATCAACGTCGCCGGCATCAACGCCGCTAATATCGACTACGTCGCCGACGCGGTGGCCAGGGTCATCGCCTGAGGAGTTGAGCCAGCGGTCCGCCGGCTCCCTGCGTGTTGTTGGGGCGCGCCGGTGCCGGTGCTGCGCCTCCGCTAGCCGTCGGTCCGTGCCTCAAGCTCTGCCCAGCGCTCCACGGCAGCTTCGAGGGTAGCCTGGAGCTCGCTGAACTCGGCCAGCGTTGCCTGCACGGCTTCTGCATCCCCCTGGTAGAAGTCCGGCGCCGTCGTGAGCGCCTCGAGCTCTCCCTGTCGTGCCTCCAGGTCCTCGATACGGGCGGGCAGTTCCGCCAGTTCCCGCTGTTCCCGGTAGCTGAGTTTCTTTTGCGCAGGCCGGGACGTCGGTGACGCTGCCGGCGCTGTGGTCTCGCCGGGGGCATCCCCTGCGGGCCGGGTTTCACCGCTGTCATTTCCCGGTGCCCGCGCTGCAAGGAGTCCACCGCCCCGGGCCTCCCAGTTACTGTAGCCGCCGGCCTGCTCGTCGATGGTACCGTCGCCGGGCAGCACCAGCAGGCTGGTCACCACGTTGTCCATGAAGGCGCGGTCGTGGCTCACCAGCAGGACCGTTCCCTCAAAGGCCAGCAGGATTTCCTCGAGGAGCTCCAGGGTCTCGATATCCAGGTCGTTGGTGGGCTCGTCGAGGACCAGCACATTGGCCGGCCTGAGGAACAGGCGGGCCAGCACCGCCCGGTTCTGCTCGCCGCCCGAGAGCGCCTTTACCGGTGTCCGGATGCGCTCGGGCGTGAACAGGAAGTCGCCGAGGTAGGAGATGGCGTGCTTGCGCCGCCCGTTCACCTCGATGAATTCCCGGCCGGCGCAGATGTTGTCGATGAGGTTCTTCTCCGGGTCGAGCTCCGAGCGCAGCTGGTCTGCGTAAGCGACCTCCAGGCGGGTGCCCCGCTGTATGACCCCGCTGTCCGGCTCGAGCTCGCCCAGGATCACCTTGACCAGCGTGGACTTGCCGGCACCGTTGGCGCCGACGATGCCGATACGGTCGCCGCGCTGGATGATCAGCGACTGGTGGTCGAGGATCAGCCGTTCCCCCCGGTGCAGGGTTACGTCGCGGAGCTCGGCGACAATGCGTCCGCCGGCCTCCGCCTCGCCGATGCTGAAGCTTGCGCGGCCGACGGCGGCGCGGCGTTCGGCGCGCTCCCGGCGCAGCTGCTGGAGAGCCCGCACCCGGCCTTCGTTGCGGGTGCGCCGGGCCTTGATACCCTGGCGGATCCACGCTTCTTCTTCGGCGAGCTTGCGGTCCTGCCTGGCGTCGGCGCGGGCCTCGGCGGCCGCTTCCTGCTCCCGGTGGGCGAGGAAGCCGCGGTAGTCACCGTCCCAGGTAGAGAGGTGCCCCCGGTCCAGCTCGGCGATGCGGTTCACGGTCGCCTGGAGGAAGCGTCGGTCGTGGGTAATCAGCACCAGCGCCCCGCCGTACTGGGCGACCTGGGCCTCCAGCCAGGCGATCGCTGGAATATCCAGGTGGTTGGTGGGCTCGTCCAGGAGCAGGATGTCCGGTTCGCCGACCAGGGCGCGGCCGAGGGCGACGCGCCGGCGCCAGCCGCCGGAGAGGTCGGCCAGTGCCTGGTCCGCGGGGAGTTCAAGGCGGCTGAGGACCGTTTCCACCCGCTGCTGCAGTCGCCAGCCGTCGGCGGCTTCCAGGTTCTGCTGGGCGACGGCCAGAGCCTCCAGGTCTGCCCCTGCGCCGGCCTGGGCAAGCCGGTGGTAGCGCGAGAGCAGTTCGCCGACCTCCGCGAGGCCGCTGGCGACAGCGTCGTAGACGGTTACCGCATCGCCCGGCGGCAGCGCTTGCGATAGCCGTGCGAGACGCGTTCCCGGGCGCAGCCAGCGGTTCCCGGCGTCCGGTTCCTGTTCACCGGCCAGGACCTTGAGCAGGGAGGTTTTGCCGGCACCGTTGCGACCGAGGAGTCCCAGCCGGTCTCCCTTGCGCAGGGTGAGATCGACCTGGTCGAGAAGCACGTGGGTGCCGAAGGCAAGGCTGGCCTGGTCGAGGCGGAGCAGTTCCATGAGGCGCGGGTCCAGTGGTGGCGGGCGCTGCATTCTACGGCAGCGCCCGGCCTCACCGCCAACGGTGCTGGCTGCCGGACCGCTGCTGTGCGATATTTGGACAGCGGCAAAAGCAAAAATAACCGCAAACAATCAGAAACCGACAGTAACCAATTGCACAGCGAAAAAACGCGGTGGCGCAGCCATCACTGTTCGCAGGCGATGGAAGGAAAGAACCGATGGAAGCGCCCCTCTGGAAACCCTCGCTGGAACGGATTGCCGGCGCGCGAGTGAGCGCCTTTCGCGAATTCCTGGCCACGCGCGGTGAGCTCGCCGCGGCCAGCTATAGCGATCTGCACCGCTGGTCCGTCGAAGCGCCGGAGGCCTTCTGGTCGGCCCTCTGGGATTTCGCCGGTGTGCTCGGGGAGCCGGGAGAAGCGGTGCTGCTGGACGGTGAGCGCTTTCCCGGCGCGCGCTGGTTTCCCGGCGCCCGGTTGAACTTTGCCGAGAACCTGCTCCGGCACCGCGGGCCGCAGGCGGCCATCGTCGCCCTGCTGGAGAACGGCGAGCGCCGGGTCCTGTCCCGGGATGAGTTGTATCGCGAGGTGGCAGCCCTGGCCGCTGCGCTGCGGCGGGCCGGCGTGGGTCCCGGGGATCGCGTTGCCGGTTTTCTGCCCAACGTGCCGGAGGCCCTCATCGCCATGCTCGCGGCGGCAAGCCTTGGCGCCCTGTGGACATCCTGCTCCCCGGACTTCGGCGTGGGCGGTGTCCTGGACCGCTTCGGGCAGCTGCGTCCGAAGGTGCTGTTTGTCGCCGACGGTTATTACTACGACGGCAAGACCATTGATTGCCTGCCCCGGGTCGCGAAGATCGCCGCAGCCATCGACGGCATTGAGCAACTCGTTGTCGTGCCCGTACTCGGGTCGGCGGATCCCGCCGCCGTCGTGCCCGGTGCCCTTCGCTGGATGGACTTCTGCGAAGCGACAGCGGACGCTATCGCCTTTGAGCGCCTGCCCTTTGACCATCCGCTTTATGCACTTTATTCCTCCGGTACCACCGGCGTGCCCAAGTGCATCTTGCACGGCGCCGGGGGGACGCTGCTGCAGCACCTGAAAGAGCATCAGCTGCACACAGACCTCCGGGACGGTGATGTTTTTTTCTATTTCACGACCTGTGGCTGGATGATGTGGAACTGGCTCGCGTCCGGGCTCGCCAGCGGCGCCACGCTGGTGCTCTACGACGGCTCGCCTTTCGCTGACGAGGGACGGGCGCTTCTCGACGCGATCGATCGCGAGAGCATCACCGTCTTTGGTACCAGCGCTAAGTACATCGCCGCCCTGGAGAAGGCGGGCCATCGCCCGCGGGAAAGCCACGATCTCAGCTCTCTGCGCACGATCCTCTCGACCGGCTCGCCGCTGTCGCCGGAGCACTACGACTACGTGTACCGTGACTTCAAGGCGGAAGTCTGCCTGGCATCGATTTCCGGCGGCACCGATATCGTGTCCTGCTTTGTCGGCGGTTCTCCGGTGCTGCCGGTCTACCGCGGCGAGATCCAGGCCCCGGGTCTGGGTATGGCCGTTGCGGTCTGGAACGATGACGGCGAGCCGGTGCAGGGCGAGAAGGGCGAGCTGGTGTGTACCCGGCCCTTTCCCTCGTGCCCCCTGGGCTTCTGGAACGATCCCGACGGCAGCCGTTTCCGCGCCGCCTATTTTGACCGCTGGCCCGGCGTCTGGGCCCACGGTGACTATGCCGAAGTCACTGCGCACGGCGGGTTCATCATCCACGGCCGCTCCGATGCGGTGCTCAACCCCGGCGGCGTACGTATCGGCACGGCGGAGATCTACCGCCAGGTCGAGCGCGTGGAGGAGGTGCTCGACAGCGTGGTCATCGGCCAGCGGCAGGGTGACGACGTGCGCGTGGTGCTTTTCCTGGTCCTGCGGGAGGGGGTCGCCCTCGATGAGGCCCTGGGCGCGCGCATCCGCCACGTGATCCGGGACAACGCGACCCCGCGCCACGTACCGGCAAAGATCCTCGCAGTACCGGATATCCCGCGCACGATCAGCGGCAAGGTGGCGGAGCTTGCGGTGCGCAGCGCCGTACATGGCGAACCGGTGAAGAACACCGATGCCCTCGCCAACCCCGAGTCCCTGGCGGCCTTCCGCGACCGCCCGGAGCTTGCTGACTGAGCGCCGGGCGGAGGCCGGTCACCGCCGGAATTTTCCGCTATCATTGCGGCCCCGCAGGCCGTGATTCCGACCGCATGAACACCGCAGCTTCCTACGCTCCCCGCTACGATCGCCAGGTGGGACTCTGGCTCGCCGCCTGTGCCGCGGTTATCTTCGGCATGATTCTCCTCGGTGGTGTAACCCGGCTCACCGAGTCGGGGCTATCGATGGTGGAGTGGCGTCCGCTCATGGGCATCATCCCGCCCCTCTCCGAGGGCGAGTGGCAGTCGGTCTTTGACAAGTACCGGCAGTTCCCGGAGTACCGTCTGGTCAACTACGGCATGACCCTGCACGAGTTCAAGGTCATCTTCATGTATGAGTACCTGCACCGGGTGCTCGGGCGCCTGATCGGGTTGCTCTTCTTCATTCCTCTGGTCTATTTCGCTCTCCGCCAGCGCATCCGCCCCGGACTCCTGCCCAAGCTGCTGCTGCTGTTCGTGCTCGGCGGCTGCCAGGGGCTGCTGGGCTGGTACATGGTGCAGTCAGGGCTTGTGGACCGGCCGGATGTGAGCCAGTACCGGCTCACGGCACACTTCGGCCTGGCGGTGATCATCTACGGCTTCATGCTCTGGCTGGTGCTCGACCTGCTGGCACCGCCGGCGGGGACGCGGCGGTCCGTCCTGGCACCCTGGGCTCTCGGTTTTGTGCTGCTGGTCTACCTGATGATGCTGTCCGGGGGGTTTGTTGCGGGCACGAATGCCGGTTTCTCCTACAACACCTGGCCGCTCATGGGACCGACCTTCATTCCCGAAGGGCTCTACCGCACGGACCCGGCCTGGCTCGCCGCCTTTGAGGACGTGGTCACAATCCAGTTCAACCACCGGATCTTCGCTTACCTGCTCACGGCTCTGGTGCTCGCCCTCGCTGTGGCTGTGCTGCGGCGGGAGCCGGCCGCGCGCGTACGCCGGGGCGCCTGGCTGCTGCTTGCGGCGCTGCTGCTGCAGGTCGTGCTCGGTATCAGCACGTTGCTGCTGCACGTGCCGGTTCCCCTTGCGGCGGCGCACCAGGGCGGGGCGGTGTTGCTGCTGTCCTGCGCCCTGTTCCTGGCCCACGGCCTGCGGCGTCTGCCGGCTGGTGGGCTTCCCTAGCCGGAGTAGGTGACCACGAGATAGCCCCGCAGCGGCTCCGCACTGCTGTTGACGATGCTGTGGTCCACATCGGCGCGGTAGTGGGCGGTGTCGCCGGCCAGTAGCGGACAGCGGTCGCTGCCGGCACGCACCTCGGCGCTGCCGCCGGCCACTGTGAACAGCTCCCGGGTCCCTTCGTAGTGGGCGCCGCTGGCCAGGCGTGCGCCTGGCTGCAGGATGATTTCATAGAATTCCACAGCCTTTTCCTGGTGCAGCGGGGACAGCGTGCGGATGCTGCACTCCTCGTCGCCTCGAAAGCGCATGCCGGGGTCATCACCGCGGATGCGCTCGATAACGGCGCTGGCGTTCGGGTCATCGACGAGTTCACCGATGGTGATACCGAAGGCCTGGGCAATGCGGTAGGTCACTGCGAGCGTCGGGTTGGCCCGGCCCCGCTCGATCTGGCTGAGCATGGAGCGGCTTACGCCGGACGCGGCAGCGAGCTGCTCGAGGGTGAAGCGGTGCTTCTGGCGCAGGGTTGTCACGCGTTCGCAGAGCAGCTTGCTGGCGGGGTCGCCGGGGACGCTGGGCATGGCGGGGGCTTCCTCCCGAGGCCGGAGTCAGCCGCAGAGTCTACCATCCGCCGGCCCTTGCCCGGACCGCCCCGCCAGTGCATCATTGCCCGGTCCGCGAGGGGATACCCATGCCATTCGTCAAGCGTAATGCCGAGGGCACAATCGTCGCCGCCAGTCAGCGGGAGGAGGGGGATTGCGCCGAAGAGATCAGCGAGACCGAACTGCTGGCGTCAGGTTTTCTCGACCGTCTTGCCGGGGTCGAGGGCCGCGAGGGTCGGCACCTGGCCGGCACGGATCTCGAGCTGGTTCGGGTCATCGAGGACGTTGTCGACCTCCTGGTGGAGAAGGGCGTCATCCTGTTCACGGAGCTGCCCGAGTCGGCGCAGAAGAAAGTCCTGGCAAGGCAGCAGCTGCGCAGCCGCATCGGCGGCAGCCTGAATCTCCTCGGCGACGACTGAACGGCCGCTGCGTCAGTCAGCCGTCAGTCTCACACCGGGCCCCCCGACTGCATCCACCCCGAGGGCTTCCAGCGCCCGCCACTGAGCTCGGTTCTCTACGCCTTCTGCGATCACCGTGACGCCCACGGCGTGCACCAGGGTGCTCAGCGTGCGCAGCAGGTTCTGATTGGTATCGTCGCTGTCGATATCACGGACGAAGACCGCATCGAGCTTCACATAATCGATTCCCACGTCGTGGAGCTGGCCGAGGTCCGCCAGGCGCCGGCCGACCCGGTCCATGCCGGTCTGCATCCCGTGCCGGTGCGCGACGGCGCAGAGCCGCCGGAAACTCGGCATATGGTGGTAGGCGGCGTTCTCTGCGACTTCGATGGCGAGCTGCCCGGCCGTGTTAGCGGCGGCGGCCCGGCGGTCCAGCCACCCCGGGAAATCGTCGTCGGCGAGGGCGGCACTGGAAAGATTCACCGCCAGGCGCTCGCCGTTCTCGGCGGCGAGACGCAAGGCCAGATCGACGACCCGCCGGTCCAGCTCCCCGGCGAGCTGCAGCCGGTTGATCCAGGGCAGGAACTGCGCCGCAGGGCGGAGCTCGGCGCCCTCGCGCAGACGGACCAGAGCCTCTCGATGCAGTACGGCGCCTCCGTGCTCGAGCACCGGGAAGGTGACGAGGGCGAAGCCCTCGCCGGCGAAGGCCGCTGCAAGGGTGGTGCGCCATCGCTCCAGCTGCTCCCGCACGGGCGTAGTCGTGCCGCGCTGGGCCAGGACGATTTCGCCGCTGCCCCCGCGCTCCGCGCCCTGCAACGCTGCGTCGACGGCGGTGAGCAGGTCGCCAGGGCGGTCGCCGGGCTGGTACTCGCCACAGGATACGGGGATCTCGGGGAGCTGAACGTCGTGGGTGGTGAAGGCTGCGGTGAGCACATCCTGCAGCTGCGCACCTACCGCCTGCGGGTCTTCAGCGCCGGGCGCCAGCAGGGCGATATCGGAGCCGTTCAAGCGTCCGCAGGACCAGTCCCGGTCCCGGCAGAGCGTGTTCAGGTTGCGCCCGGCACTGGCCAGCACCGCATCGAGCACCTGGCGCCCGTAGGCCTGGTTGTAGCGGGTGAGCTCGGTCAGCCGGCCGATGCAGAAGCTGCCGGTGGCGCCGGCGTCGTCACTGGCCAGGGTGCCTGCGAGCTGGGTATTGAAGGCGCTCCGGTCCAGGATTCCTGTAACGGGGTCCGCAGTGGTCGCGCGCTGCAGCTGCTCAAGGCGTTCGCCCTCGCTTGCCAGCATGGCGCGGACACGGGCGGAGAGTCGGTTCATGGCGGCCACTAGCTCGCGGAACTCCCGCGTATGCGGCTCCTTCAGGGTGACAAAACGGCGCTCGCCGATCGCGCTCGCCTGGCCGACCACTCCCGCGAGCGGTGCAAGCAGTCGTCGCAGAAGCAGGGAGCCAACGGCGCCGGTAGCCAGGGCGGTCAGGAAGAAGGCCAGGGCCTGGTTCCAGGTTGTCTGCCAAAGCTCATCATAGGCAAAGCGTGCATGGCTGCGCACCTCGAGCGTACCCGCCTGACTCCAGCCGCGCTGGACCGTGGCAACGCCCGGGGGGGCCGCGATGGGCAGCAGCTTCGTGAACCACGCCGGCGCGCCGGCGCCGTCGCTACCGTCCCGCCGCTCGAGGATCACCGCTCCGTCCGGCCCCGTCAGTCGGATGAGCTCATAAAAGCCCGTGTCGAACTGCGCCGCGAGGGTCAGCTCCATGAGTACCGGGTCCGCGTCCTGCTGGGTCAGAGAAATCGCCAGTGCGGTCGCGTTGTCGGAGTTCTTGATGGCGAGCTGCTGTTCCAGATAGCGCTTCGCAGACACACTGCTCAGCGCCACGCTGACACAGAATACCAGCGTGAGCAGGAAAACAATCGCCAGCCAAAGCTGTTTGTAGAGGGACATGGATGAACTCCCAGTCTGCCCGGTCAGTGTAAACCCTCCTCCTGCATCCGTCGCAGGAGATCCCGCCAGCGGGACAGGCGTGCCGTGGGGTTACGGCTCGCCGGGGCGGCCTTGTCGCCGACCCAGATCCCGGCGGTATTGAAGCCGAAAACCGGGGTCAGGTCTGTGCGCCGGGAAGCGGGCAGCACATAGGCGGCGAGGTTGTCGAGAATCAGTGGATCCGCGCCGGGGCGCGGGTAGTAGGCGAGGACCATGTGGGCCTGGGGGCTGCCGCCGCCCACAGGTCTGGCGCGGACGTAGGTAATGCGCAGGGCTTCCACAGGAACGCCAAGCTCAAGCAGGCTCACGTACTTGGCGATACTGAAGTCTTCGCAATCCGCAGCGCCGCGGGAGAAAGCTTCCATGGGGGTTGCCCAGTAGTCTTCCTGGCCCCAGATTGTCTGGTCGTCGCGCCAGGTGAGCTGCACGTTGAAGAAGCGATTGACCCCGTCGAGCTGGTCCGCTACCGGCTTGCCCGCCAGAGCCTCGAGAGCATCCTGCCATTGAGCGACGCGCGCGGCGGTATCGCTGCCGTAGCGCTCCCGGGCTGTGGCGAGGAGCTGCTCGCGATTTGCAAATCGCGATTCTGCGAGCAGGGCGGCCAGCAGCAGGAGCAGCGCCGCGACACCCCTTCCTGACCAGGAGCGGCGGATCACGGGCCCATGCCGGCACTGAGTGGCGTTGCTAGCATGGGTAGACTAAGCTCCGTCGCACAGGAGGATATTTCACACTGTTGATGTTCCTTGTTAATAGCTGGACTGTCTCGGGAATGGAGCGCAGGGGTCGCAAAAGTGTGACTCAGTGCAAAGAAGCAAAAAAAAGTGCTTGCTGCAAGTGGCGCTGAGCGCTTTACTGCTTACTTGTCGTGGCGATATGCATCGCCAACTGCAAAGATTAGGTTCGAGTGTGCCTTGCAGCGTGCAGGCAAACAGGTGAGATAAACAGGCGCTGGTAACGAGGTAATTGTGCGGGTGTGCGTTGCAGGGTGCACTCGGCGATCAGAGCGGTTTTGAAAAGGCGTTTTGAGAACAACGCGAAATATAACACGGAAAAGGGGTGCTCGGGGGACAGGTCGTCATGGCCAGTGGACCTGCGTGTTCGCCCTCGTTCAGCTTAGCAACCGGACGCCGGTCGTGCGCGACAGCGTTCTAAGGATACAGCCATGAGCCAGTTACAGCATCACGCGAAACGACTCCTCTGCGCCGCAATCGGTATTGCCCTTGCCGGGCAGGCGGTGGCCCAGGACGTTCCCACGGATTTCCGTTCGGCCGTAAATCAGGCCGTGAACAGCAACCCCCGGGTCACCGCGGAATACTACAACTTCGAAGCGTCCCGGGAGTCCGAGCGGGCGGCCCGCGGTGGCTATCTGCCGAGTGTCGATCTGTCCTCGGAGATCGGTCGTGAACAGCGCGACACCCCGCTCGTGGATCTCGGCAGTTACACGCGTGACGCGACCCGCTTCACGGTGACACAGATGCTCTTCGACGGCTTCGAGACACGGAATACGGTCGCAACCCGTAATTTCGAAAAGCTATCCCAGTACTACAACCTGCGCAGCATTTCCGAGGCAGTGGGCCTCGAGGCGGCCCAGGCCTACCTCGACACGCTGCGCTTCCAGCAGCTGGTGACCTTCGCCGAGGACAATTATGTCTATCACCGGCAGATCTACAATCGCATCCAGGAGCGGGCGAGCGGCGGTGTCAGCCAGGGCGTGGACCTGCAGCAGGCCGAGGCGCGTATCGCGCTCGCCGAGTCCAACCTGGTCACAGAGCTTCAGAACCTGCACGACGTCCGGGCGCGCTACCAGCGCGTGATCGGCGACCTGCCCGCTGAGGGCCTGTCCATGCCGACCCTGCCCGACGCGCTGATCCCGGCGCTTCGCGGCGCGGCGCTCGATGTGGCCTACAGCCGCAGTCCTGTGATCAACGCGGCGATCGAGAACCTGCGCGCCAGCCAGGAGTTCCTCAATGCGCGCAATGCGCCGTTCATGCCCCGCATCGACCTGCGTTACCGCAACGAGGTGGAGCACGACACCGACGGCTTCGACGGCACCTATGATGAGGAGGCCATCGAGCTGGTAATGAACTACAACCTGTTCCGCGGCGGCTCCGACAGTGCCCGCAAGCGCGAAGCCTACGCGCTTTATAATGCGGCCATGGAAGAGCGCAAGCAGGCCTGCATCAACGTCCGCCAGGAAACGATGATCGCCTTCAACGACATCCAGGCCCTCACCGAGCAGGTCCAGCTCCTGGAGCGCAACCTTGCCTCCCAGGATCAGACGCGCCGCGCCTACCAGGACCAGTTCGACATTGGTCAGCGGACGCTCCTCGATCTCCTCGACAGCCAGAACGAGTTCTTCGACACCCAGCGGGCCTACATCACGGCGCAGACCAATCTTATTGCCGCCCGCGCCGAGACGCTGGCCAATATGGGCCTGCTGCTGGCTGCCCTCGAGCTCGACGGGCTGAATGCCGAGCAGATCGAGGCGCTCAAACTCGACTTCAGCCGTGACCCGGATGACGAGAATGCCCAGCCGCTCTGTCCGCCGGAGCCGCCGCCGGGCATCGACATCGACCGAGCGTCGCTGTTCGACCGCCTCGACAAGCGCGCGGCCAACGGTGGCGGTGCTACCGAGGAGTCCAAAGCTGCGCTTGCCGCCATGGCGTCCGGCAGCTCCACTTTCGTGCCTGCCGGCAGCAACATGTACGAGGCCGAGGTGGACGTGACTTTTGCCATCGACTCCGCCGAGATCACCTCTGAGTTCGACGAGGAGATCCGGCGCGCCGGCGCTTTCCTGCGCGAACACCCGGACGTAGAAGCCATCATCGAGGGCCATACCTGCAACATGGGTGAAGAGTCCTACAACGAGTGGCTCTCCCAGCAGCGGGCCGACGCGGTACGCAGTAAGCTCGTGGAGGACTACGGCGTCGATCCGGCGCAGGTGGTGGCCGTGGGTCGCGGTGAGGGTGCCCCCAAGGCGGACAACAGCACTGCCGAGGGCCGGGAGCGCAACCGCCGCGTGGAGATCGTCCTCAGCGCCAACTGAGCGACGCTGCGGGGCCGGCTGGGTATTTTCCTCTCCGGCAAGACCCGGTAGTGAGAGCAGGGCAGTGTGAATTGTCGGGGTGAGGACGGGATAGTTCTCTCAGTCGCTCCCCGTTACGCGTTTGGTGAGAGAACTATCCCGCCCTCACCCCTTGCGCCTCGCGTTCTTCCGGCATGGTCGAGTTTCCCGGGCGGTAGGAGCGGCTGCGGTCGCATGCCCCCACCAAGCGTGTATCGGGGAGCGACTGGGGCCATGCGACCGCAGCCGCCCCGGGATCAGATGAACCAGAAAAAAGCCCGCTATGATGAAGCGGGCTTTTTTCCTTCCATCTTCCGCTGTCAGAAGCGCGCGGTAAGCCTCGCGCCCCAGATCTGGCCCTCCTCGAGGTACTGGGCGTGCGAGCCCACCAGCACCGGGATGTCGAAGCTCTGCATGAATACCTCCTCGTCGAAGATATTCCGCCCATAGGCCATGAGCTCCCACCAGTCGCCGCGCAGCCCCAGGCGCAGGTTGACCTTGGTGTAGGAGTCGATAACGTCGAGCGGGTCATTGTCGCCCGCTGAATTGAACGCATCCCGGTAATTCGCTTCGCCGCTCATGAAGAATTCCATGTCGCCGATCGGGCGCACGTAATCAAAGAGGAAAGAGGCGCTGTAGTCCGAGGCATAGAGCGTCGGCTCGCCGGACAGATCGTTCTCGCTTACGCCGATGGGGCTGCCACAGAACGGGTCGGCGTCGATCTGGATTGCAGTGCACGGACCGTCAGCGAAATCGTCATAAGTGGCATCCAGCCAGGCGAAGTTCAGGCCCAGGCGCAGCGCGTCCGTGGCCTGCCACATACTATCGACCTCAAGGCCGAGGACCTCTGAGCTCGCGGCGTTCTTTACGTTGAAGCCGAGGCCCTCGAACACGGCGGTCTGCAGATCGCTGTACTCCGTGTAGAAAAGAGCCCAGTTGAAGCGCATGGCGCCGTCAAGCAGCGTGTGTTTGCCGCCGAGCTCGTAGGCGTCCACCTCTTCGTCGTCGAACTCGAAGTCGTTGTTCGGCAGCGTGGGGTCATAGCAGCCGGTCACATCCACAGTGAAGTCCGGATTCGGTGCGCAAGGGAAGGCACCCTGGTCGAGGCCCCCCGGTTCGCCGTCATCGGCGGCGGTGAAGCCGCCGCTCTTGAAGCCCTGGGAGAAGCTTGCGTAGAGCATGGAGTCCTGGCCGACGTCCCACTGCAGGTTGAAGGAGGGCAGGAGGGCGTCTGTCTCCCGGTCCTCGTCATAGTCGTAGGCATAGGCGTTGAAACTCGTGGCCTGAATCAGGCCGAGAAAGTAACTGTCGCTCGGCGCCCCCAGCCCGGTGTTACTGTCCGAGAGAAACTGTCTGCTGAGGACATCCTTCGTCTCTTCCGTATAGCGCACCCCTACGGTGAGGCGCAGCTTGTCAGTGAAATTGAAGGTGCCCTGACCGAAGAGAGCCCAGGATTCAGATTCGAGCTGATAGAAGCGATTGCGGGCCACCTGGTTCGGGCTGTAGGCCCCGTCGGTCTGCACAGCCAGGAGGTTCTGCGGCAGTGCTGCCGGCGGGATTGCGCCGCCGCTGAGCGCGTTCGACAGGAACTGCGGGAACAGTCCGTCGAAGTTCGTGTCGAGGGTTACCCGCCGGTCGAAGTCAAGGTCCGAGGTGTCGTAGTAGAAGCCGGCAACATAGTCGAAGAACTCGCCGCCCGGCGAAGTGATGCGAAACTCCTGGCTCCACTGCTCGAAACGCTGATCATCGTCCCGGTGGATGAACTGCAGGGGCAGCCAGTCGACGTCAGCGCCATCGACGTAGCGGTACTCGGAGTAGCCGGTTACGGAGGTGAGCGTGTGCCCCCCGACGTTCCAGTTCACTGTAAGTGCGGCGTTGTCGATGTCGTTCTCGCTGCTGTCGGGATTGATGCCGATACCGGGCCCATCTGCCCGGGACTGGCCGTAGCCGTTATCCTTGAAAATGGTGAATTCCTGCTGGGTGATGTCGCCGTAGTCGGGGAAGAACATGTCCATGATCGAGTAGGCGGTGTCGGCGAAGGCAGAGCGGTTGGGTACAAACGCATCGCGCTGCTGGGCATCCAGGAAGATCTTGCCCGTGGTGGTGGCGCCTACGCGCTCGTAGTCGGAATTACTGTATTTAAAGTTGATGTCCAGATCGTCCGTGGGCTGCCAGGCCAGCGTGAGCCGATAGGTGAGCTCGTCGATCTGGCCCTCACTGTCGCCGAGGAGGCTGTTGCGTGCGTAGCCATCGGTTTCCCGAGCCTTGAAGGCGAGGCGGGCGGCGAGCGTGTCGGTGAGGGCGCCGCTGAGGTAGCCCTCGTAGAGCTCGCCCTCGTTTGATTCAAAGGAGGCGGCGAGCTGACCGTTGAACTCCTCGCCCATATCCGGAGACGCGCTGGTGATGTTGATCGCCCCTGCCACGGTATTGCGACCGAAGAGCGTTCCCTGAGGACCGCGCAGCACTTCCACCCGCTCGACGTCCAGGAAGGCAGCGCGGTACTGGCGACCGCGGCCCATGTAGACGCCATCGATATACATGCCCACGGACTGCTCAAAGCCCTGATTGTTGCCGGAGCCGACGCCCCGCATGTAGATATTGGTGTTTACCGGCGCATCAGCAATATGCAGGTTGGGTACGTAGTCGGCAAGGGCCGCCATGTTCGGGATGCCTGCATCCTGGATCTGCTGACCCTGGATGGCGGATACGGAGATGGGTACGTCCTGCAGGCTTTCGGCGCGCTTCTGCGCCGTAACGATGACTTCTTCGAGTTGCTGGGCGCCGGCGATGGGCGCGGCGAGGGAAACGGACAGAGCCGCTGCGAGCGGCACTTTGCGGAAAGGCGCAGCCATAAATCACCCCTTTGATCTTTTATAGTTAGAAGGCAGCCCTGCAGGCGGGTAACCGGCCTGGCTTTTCTCGATAGTAATGCAGCGCCTCATCAGGAAACAAGGCCGCGCGAGCGGGCCTGGTTCCGGGAGCGCGGGAGGCTCAGCCCGCGTAGCCCGGCGGCGGTACGAAGGCGCGGTGGTGCTGCTCGAGGAGTGCTGCCACAGCGAGGGCCGTGCGGTCGCCAAGGTAGGGGCCGGCGATCTGGCAGCCGACGGGGAGACCGTCGTCGGTGATGCCGAGCGGTACGGCGGTGGCCGGCAGATAGGCGTTCAGGGTCAGCCCCGCCCAGCGCAGGATCTCCGTGTAGGGTCGCGCCTGCCCGTCGACCTCCAGGGTGCGCGCCTGCATGGGCTCGCTGTGGTCGTGGGGGAAGGCCGGGACGTGTGCGCAGGGGCACAGCAGCACATCGAAGTCTTTGAAGAAGTCCGCCCAGGCGCGGCGTGTGCGCTGTCGCCGCTCGTCTTCGCGCAGCCAATCGCGATGCGACAGGGCGATCCCGCGCAGCTGCAAGAGCGGTTCACTCATGTCCTCGGGGGCCGCGGCGGCGACGGCTGCGGCGGCCTGTTCCCGCACCGCCGCCGGCATGTCCGCGCCGAGGATGGAGAGCATGAGCATGGTGTAGTTTTCGTGGTTCGCCTGCGCATCGAAGGCCGGCCTCGCTTCCCGGTCTACCTGCGCGCCGAGCTCCTCGAGGGTCTCGGCCGCAGCGAGTATGTGCGCCCGCACCGCTGGATGCACGGGACAGAAGGGATCATCGGCCCATACGGCCACCCGCAGTTCGCCAGGTTCCCGGAAGCGTGCCGGTGCCAGGGCCGGCGCGCCGGCGCAGGGACCGGCGATCGACGCTGCGGGCCCGAGGAGCAGCGCCAGGGCCTGCTCCAGGTCCGCGACGCTGGTGGCCAGCGGGCCGGCGACGGAGAGATCCGGTTCGCGCAGCAATCCCTCGGCGGGCGGGATGTGGCCGAGGAGGCTGATCAGGCCGTAACTCGACTTGTGACCGAACACGCCGTTGAAGTGGCTCGGCGTGCGGATAGAACCACCGATGTCGGAGCCGAGCTCCAGGGGCGTCAGCCCGGCGGCGAGGGCCGCCGCTGCGCCGCCGGAGGAGCCGCCGCAGGTGCGGTTTTTGGCCCAGGGATTGTTGGTCGTCCCGTAGACGTCGTTGTAGCTCTGCAGGTCTGCGCTCATGAACGGCACGTTGGTCTTACCGAGGAGGATCGCCCCGGCGTCGAGGTACCGCTGCACGGCTACGGCGTTTTCTGCCGCAGTCCTGCCCGCTCGCTCTGCGATACCGGCGACCGTTGGCAGATCCCCGGTTGCAAAGGCATCCTTGATGGTGAGTGGCACCCCGTGCAGGGCACCCCAGTCTTCACCGCGCGCAGCGGCGGCGTCTGCTTCCCGCGCCCGCTGCCGCGCGGCCTCCGGGTTCACCGCAATCACCGCGTTGAGCGCGCCGTTATGGGTGTCGATGCGCCCGAGAAAGAATTCCACGGCGTCCACGGCGCTGGCGCGACCAGCCTTGATGTCGCCGGCAAGGGCGAAGGCGCTTCGGTAGAGAAAGCTCACGGCATGCTCCTGTTGCCACTGACGGGGGCATCATAGCAGGGCGCCCGGCGCCATCGCGGCGGTGTTTGCTGTCACGGAAAATTCACAAAAACACGGTTGCGCGTCACCTCCCTGTCACTCTCCGTCGTTAGCCTTGGTCCCATGAGCGTGCTCAAAGACATCCAGGTGCTTGACCGCCGGCTCCTCCTCCTCCTCGGGCAGTCGCAGAGCTGGCTGGCGCAGAACGCCCGTCGCGTTTCGCGCACAGCCGACGGCCATCTCTATGTGATCCTGCCGCTTCTGCTGTCCATGGCAGGCGACGCCGGTGACCGGCTGCTGCTGGCCACGGCCCTGGCCTTCGCGGCGGAGCGACCGGTCTACTGGGTGCTCAAGAACTCGCTCCGGCGCAGGCGGCCGGCGCAGGCCCTGCCGGGTTTTACAAGCACGATCATCGCCTCCGACGAATTCAGCTTTCCCTCGGGGCATACCTCGGCGGCTTTTCTCTTCAGCACGCTTCTCTGCCTGCAGTTCGGGCCCCTGGCGCTGCCGGTCTACGGCTGGGCCATGGCTGTGGGCATGTCGCGCGTTTATCTCGGCGTGCACTTCCCCACGGATACCCTGGTCGGCGCCGCACTCGGCATGAGCCTCGCCCTCGCGGTCACGGCTTCACTCACCTGAGCGGCGAGGAGCAGCGGCGTGCGCATTCTTTACGGCGTCCAGGGTACGGGAAATGGCCACCTGAGCCGGGCCCGTGCCATGGCGAGAGCCTTTGCCGGGCGCGGTGTCACGGTCGATTATCTGTTCAGCGGCAGGCCCCGGGCAGGGTTTTTCGCCATGGGCTGTTTTGGCGACTTCCAGTGGCGCCGCGGGCTGACCTTCGTCAGCGAGGCGGGCCGCGTGAGCTACCTGAAGACAGTCCTCGGCAATGACTACCCCGCCTTCCTCCGGGATGTACGCGCGCTCGACGTTGCCCCCTACGACATCATTCTCAGCGACTTCGAGCCGGTGACCGCCTGGGCCGGGTGGCTTCGACGCAAGGTGGTGGTGAGCCTCGGGCACCAGCCGGCTTTCGACTACCGGGTTCCCATGGACCGGCGAGATCTGCGGGCGCTTGCGGTGATGCGTCTCTTCGCGCCGGGGACTGTGCGCATCGGCATGCACTGGGCACCCTTCGGGGCGCCGCTTTTGCCGCCGCTCGTTGATCTGGATCCGGCGCCGCCCCGGCGACGACGGGGCAAGATTCTCGTCTATCTGCCTTTCGAGGATCCTGGGGCGGTCAGTGCTCTGCTGCGGCCCTTTCTTGCCCACGAGTTCTTCGTCTATGCCCCGGGCTCGGAATACCGGGACGAGGGCAATCTGCACCTGCGGCCCACTTCCCTCGAAGGCTTCCGCCGCGACCTGGCCGACTGCGATGGCGTCATCGGCAACGCGGGTTTTGAGCTGGCCAGCGAGTGCCTCGCCCTCGGTAAACGTCTCCTTGTGAAGCCCCAGGGACGGCAGATGGAGCAGGCGTCGAATGCGCTGGCGCTGCATCAGCTTGGTTACGGGGCGTGCATGGAGCGGTTGGACGCGCGCCGTATCGGCGACTGGCTGGACAGCGGCAGCCCGCCACCGCGGCTGCATTTCCCTGATGTGGCCGGCGCGCTGGTGGACTGGCTCCTCGCCGGCGATTACCGGGGGCACGCGCTCTCGGCTCTCAGCGACCGGCTCTGGAACGGTGTGCGCCTGGAGCGGGTCGCCGAAAGCGTGAGCCCGGCCCCCGCACAGTCTCTGGCGCTGACGGCCTAGCCGCTCTACGCAGGGTTCCTGCATCGGCCCATGCGCAGGCCGGCACAGTTTATCCGGACCCCGTCGATCCAGGGCCGCAGCGCTGGGCTTCAGCGCATGGTGTGCAGAAACTGCAGGTGATTCTCGTACTGGCCGAGCACGTCGTGGGTAATCTGTGCGCGGGTCCAGCCCATAATGCAGTAGTCCTGGCCGCCCTCGGCAAGGTGGACCTCTGCGCGGTAGAATTTGTCCTCGTCGCCCAGTTCTTCAAGGGCCTTGCCGGCGATGACGTCGCCCGGTAACGCATGGGCGCGGCAGCGAACCTCGTAGACGAAATCCGTCTCCTCTCCGTGGTAGGCCTCCAGACGCACGGCACCGCGGCTGCCGATATCGTTGAACACCCGGGCCTCGATGTCGTGGCCCGCCAGCTCCCCGGCGAACTCGCGCAGCGCCGGCAGTACGTTCTCGCGCATGAAGCTGTGCACAGTGCGGTCACCGGGGTAGTTGAGCAGGTTGTCGAGGCGCGTGCGCCAGTCGCCAGGGTTGGCCAGCAGTGGCGAAACGCTCTGGGTATCGCGCTTGGTGACATCCAGGTGCAGAGCGCGGCCGAAGCCCCAGATCGCACCGAGGAGGGCCACGGAGAAGGGCAGGGCGCTGGCGATGGCCGCTGTCTGCAGCGAGGCCAGGCCGCCGGCCAGGAGCAGCACGGTGGCGATCAGGCCAATGATGACGGTCCAGAAGATGCGCTGGGGCCAGGGAGTATCGTCGCGGCCCTTGGCGGCGAGCATGTTCAGCACCATGGCGCCGGAGTCGGCGGAGGTGACGAAGAACACGACCACCATGAGCAGGGAAATGGTCGATAGCACCGTTGGCATGGGTAGGTACTCGAGAAAACGGAACAGCGCGATTGCATTGTTCTCCTGCACCGCATCCGCCAGCGCCGTCTGGCCGCCGTGGAGGATCAGCTCGATGGCGCTGTTGCCGAAAATCCCCATCCACAGCAGGGTGAAGCCACAGGGCACGAGCATGGCGCCGAGAATGAATTCCCGGATGGTCCGCCCGCGGGAGATGCGCGCAATGAACAGACCGACAAAGGGGGACCACGACAGCCACCAGCCCCAGTAGAAGATTGTCCAGCCGCCGAGCCAGTCCGTGGGGTCGTAGGCATACAGGTTGAAGGTATAGCTGACGAGGTCACTGACGTAGCTGCCGAGGTTCTCGATGGTGCCCTGGAGTACGACGACCGTCGGCCCCGCCAGAAGCACCCCGATCAGGAGGAGGATGGCAAGCACGATGTTGATCTCGGAAAGGCGCTTGATACCCGCGTCCAGGCCGAGGACCACCGATATGGTCGCCAGCAGCATTGTGCCGACGATCAGAGCGACCTGTATGCCCGGGGAGATCGGTAGGCCGACCAGATAGTTCAGGCCGCTGTTGATCTGCAGCACGCCCAGGCCGAGGCTGGTGGCGACGCCGCAAGTGGTGCAGACGATGGCAAAGATATCGACGATGGCGCCCGGCGTACCGTAGATGCGCTCGCCGATGAGCGGGTAAAACGCCGAGCGCAGCGTCAGCGGCAGGCTGTGGCGGTAGGCGAAGTAGGCCAGCACGAGGGCGACGATGGCGTAGATGGACCAGGCGTGCACGCCCCAGTGGAAAAAGGTGAGTTTCATGGCCTGAGCGGCGGCATCGCTACCGCCCCCTTCGCCGTGGGGGGGCTGCAGATAGTGCATCACCGGCTCCGCCACACCGTAGAACATGAGACCGATACCCATCCCGGCGGCGAACAGCATGGCAAACCAGGAGCTGTAGCTGTAGGCGGGTTCCGAATGGTCCGGGCCCAGCTTGATGTCGCCGTAGCGGGACAGGCCGAAAACGATTACGGCGACCAGGATGATGGCGACCACCAGCACGTAGTACCAGCTGCCGTAGTGGACAATCGCATCCTGCATGGTCTGGAAGACGGCGTTACTGGCGTTCGGCGCAAAGCCTGCGATAAGCACCAGCAGCACGAGGATTGCGGTTGCGGGCCAGAAGACGCTGTGATCGACGACCAGCCATGGCTTCCGTTCGGGCGCTTGCTGCATGGGTCTCTCCCTTGTGATGCCCTGCTCCGATTACTTTGCTTTCTCAGCAAACAGGGGCTCCCGAGGGCGTCTTCTGGCATCGCCCCGGTGTAAATCCCGGCGCAGTATAACGCAGCCGAAAGTAAAAGCTTTGGCCAATAATGATTGTGGTTTTATCAAAAATCGCATATTGCGTTCTAATTCTGTCAAAACGCTTATTTTTGTTGATATTTACTTCGATTGCTCATCGCTGTGGTATTGGCAAAATGCTTTGGCCTATAATTGTCGCTGACCAAAAGTAATATCCGTCAACAATAAGCCGGCGGCACGCCAGTTCAGAACGGCCGCAGCGGGTACTCGTACGTTTTCATCCTATCGGAGGGACAACCCATGGCACGACTGCCTTTATTCAACCGCAAGGCGCTTAGCCGCGCCGTCCTCTCGGCTGTGGCCGGCGGCACCATCGCCAGCGGCGCCCAGGCTCAGCTGGAGGAGGTTATCGTCACCGCGACCAAGCGCGCAGCGAGCACCCAGGACATCCCGCTCTCGGTTCAGGCGCTCGGGCAGGACAGCCTCGAGCAGATGGGTGTGGGCAACTTCGAGGACTACCTCATCCAGCTGCCCGGCGTCACCGCCGGCGGCAGCGGTCCCGGTCAGAACACCATCTATATTCGCGGCATTGCCTCCACCACGCCGAACCTCACCACCGCCGGCGTTGCCGGCCTGTCGCCCAATGTCGCTTTCTATCTCGACGAGCAGCCGCTGGCCCAGCCCGGCCGGAACCTTGATGTGTACGCCGCGGATATCAACCGCGTGGAGGTCCTTGCCGGCCCCCAGGGCACGCTCTTCGGTGCCAGCTCCCAGGCCGGCACGGTGCGCCTGATCACGAACAAGCCTGACTTTACCGGCACCTATGGCCGCCTCAAGGCCGGCACCTCCTGGACCAAGGGCGGTGAGATGAGCAACAACGTCGAGGGGATGTTCAACCTGCCCGTGTCCGACAAGCTCGCGCTGCGCGGGGTGGTCTACACGGATAACATGGGCGGCTATGTCGACAACGTCCCGGGAACGCTCACCGCGCGTGAGAGTGCCCGTTTCCGGCCTGCCGGTACCGTGCGTGCCAATGGCGTGGCCGTGAGCGATCGCCGTGCCGGCTCCCAGTCCACCTCGGACCTGTCGGGCGTTACTTTCCTTGAGGCCGATAACGGCAATCTCGCCGAGGAAGACTTCAACGACGTTGCCTATAATGGCTTTCGGCTTTCCGGTGTCTACCTGATCAACGAGAATTGGGATCTGACGGTCTCGCACATGCAGCAGGAGCTGGATGCCGATGGCGTTTTCTATTCCGATGGAGATCTCGACGACTACGAGGTGACCCGCTTTACCGAGGACAGCCTCGAGGACAGCTTCCACAACACGGCGTGGACGCTGAAGGGTCGCATCGGTGAGCTTGAGGCGCTCTACACCGGTGCCTTCACCGGTCGCGAGACGGATCAGCTTGTGGACTATTCGGATTATCTGTTCGTCGGCGAGTACCTGCCTTATTATATCTGCGATAGCTCCGTGAGCTACCCGGGGGACGCCGCCCCGGCCGGTACCTGCCAGCCGCCGGACCTGCAGGTGAACTCCATCACGGACACCCAGGTCTGGACTCACGAGGTGCGCTTCAATACACCGGAAGACCGCCGCCTGCGCGCGACTTTCGGCGGCTTCTACAGCGATCTGCAGATCGAGGAACGTAATGACTTCGTTTACCCGGGCTCCGCGGTAGTCGACGGCTACGGCGTGCAGACGGGCTTCTCGCCCAACTTCCCGTTCACCACGGGCTTTACGTCGGATCCGGGCCCCTTCCCGTCGGGCACGATTTTCCGCAACGACGTCAAGCGTACCGATGAGCAGTTCGGCTTCTTCGGTGAAGCGACCTATGACCTCAGTGATACCCTGGCGCTCACCGTTGGCGCCCGCTATTACGACATCGAGGTGGATCTCGAGGGCGGTGCAAACTCGTCGTTCTGTAACCTTTTCCAGCCCGACTCCAACTCCTTCGGCACGGATATTTCCGACCTCTACAACGGCGACGATCAGATTACCTTCCGCGGTACCTGCGACCCCGCTCAGCAGCTGACCTACACGCCGGATAACATCGACGAGGCGCCGGCTCAGGTCGCCAATGCGCTGCAGAATGCGCCGGACGTGGCCCAGACCGACGGCGTGATCGGCAAGCTCTCCCTGTCCTGGACGCCGACCATGAACCAGCTCTGGTTCGTGACCGTGTCCGAAGGCTTCCGCCCCGGCCTGCTCAATCGGCCGGGCGGCGCCAATGGGCCGGGCGACTACACGGTCCCCTTTGCCCTCGATACGGATGAGGTCACCAACTACGAGCTCGGCTGGAAGCTCGATCTCGCAGACCAGACCCTGCGTTTCAACGGCAGCCTGTTCTTCATCGACGTCGAGGACCTGCAGACGACGATCTTCGATCCGAGCATCGTCAACCTGTTCTTCTCCGACAACGCGGCCAACGCCGAGATCCTCGGCATGGAAGGCACCGTCACCTGGGCCCCGGCCTCGATCCCGGGCCTGACCGTCAGCGGCGCCTTCTCCATCCTTGATACGGAGATCACGGACATCCTGACGCCCACAGATGATGTTCGGGAAGGCGATTCGCTGGCCTTCGCGCCGGAGTTCCAGGGCAACCTGCGGGCCCGTTACGAGTGGGATCTGGAAAACGGCATGCGCGCGCATTTCATGCCGCACCTTGCGTACTCCGACAAGGCCTACAGCGACATCATCACCATCAACCGGCAGGAGCTGGATTCCTGGTTGCTGGCAGGTGTCACCGCCGGCGTCAGCACCAGCAGCTGGATGGCAGAACTGTTCGTGGATAACCTCACGGACGAGGCAGCGGAGTTGTCCATGAACTTCGTCAACGACCGCAACCGCCCGACCCTGGCCCGTCCGCTCACTGCCGGTATACGCTTCAGCTACGACTTCCAGTGACGCCACCGCGAGTGGCAACGGGGCCGTCCCGGTGACGGAAAGCACGGCGCCGCCCGAACGGGCGGCGGTACAGGCAAGGATGCGCGCCGGCAATTTTGCCGGCGCGTTGTCGTTGCTTGCTTCCGGCATTGCGCATGGCTCTGTCGAGGCCCTGTACCTGGCTGCGGTCTGCCACCGTTTTCTCCGCGCCTTCGACGATGCGCGCAGCTGTCTTGATCGGGTGCTTGCCGCGGAGCCGGAGCACGGCCACGCGCTGCAGGAGCTCGGCCATCTCTGTCGCGACCGCGGCGAGACCGATGCTGCCCTGCACGCCTATGCAGAAGCCTGCCGGGTGAACCCCTCCCTGGAAGCCAGCCTCCGCGGGCAGCTTGCGATCCTCGAGGCCCGCGATGAGCGCGCGGCCGCATCCGCAGTGGCGGCCCAGCTCGAGCGGCTGCAGGCGCTGCCGCGGCCGCTGGTGGCAGTCACGGATCTTCTCGCCCGCGGCCGCGTGCTCAAGGCCGAGACGCTCTGCCGGCGTTTCCTCCGGGAAAGGCCCCGGCATGTGGAGGGTATGCGCCTGCTGGCGGAGATCGGCGTCCGCCTGGGTGCTCTGGAAGAGTCGGAGTTTCTCCTCGAGAGCGCGGCGACCTTCGAGCCCGGCAACCTGCCTGCCCGCATCGACTATGTGCGCGTGCTCGGTCGCCGGCAGAAGTTCGCCCGGGCCCGGGAGGAGGCCGGTCGGCTCCTGGCGGAACACCCGGATAACGTCCAGCTCCGCTCCCTGCACGCGGTGGAATGCCTTAAGGCGGGTGCCTATGAGGATGCTCTTGCCGGTTTTTCCGCGGTGCTTGAGCAACTGCCCGCGGACCCGGTTACCCACACCTCCCGGGGTCATGCACTGAAGACCTGTGGTGCCTACGACGAGGCGGTCGGCGCCTACCGCGCGGCGCTTGCCAGCCGGGAGCGCCACGGGGAGGCCTGGTATTCCCTCGCGAATCTGAAGACCTACCGCTTTGACGAGGGCGAAGTCGCTGCCATGGCGAGGGTGCTCGAGACTCCCGGCCTGGGTGCGGCGGACCGGGTCTACCTGTCCTTCGCCCTCGGCAAGGCCTTTGAGGATCGCAAGGCCTACGCGCGCTCCTTCCGGCACTACGCCGAAGGCAATCGTGTGAAGAAAGCAGCGGGCCGCTACGATGCGGAGGTCATGACCCGGGAGCTGGCGGCGCAGCGCGAGTGCTGCGATCGCGCGCTCTTCGAGACCCGGGAGGGCTCGGGCTGCGGGGCGCCCGACCCGATTTTTATCGTCGGCATGCCCCGCGCCGGCAGTACGCTCCTTGAGCAGATCCTGTCATCCCACAGCCAGATCGATGGCACTCAGGAGCTGCCGAACATCCTGGCGCTCAGTCAGCAGCTCCGACGCCGGGAGGTGGCCGGGGCGACGCCGGGCTACCCGGGGGTGCTGCGCGTGCTCGATGACGCCTCCCTTGAGGCGCTGGGTGAGCGCTTCCTTCAGGAAACACAGATCCACCGCCAGGGCGCACCGCGCTTCATCGACAAGATGCCGAACAATTTCCGGCACATCGGTCTCATCCACCTGATCCTGCCGCAGGCGCGCATCATTGACGCGCGTCGCGAGCCGATGGCCTGCTGCTTCAGCAACTTCAAGCAGCTGTTCGCCGAGGGGCAGGAGTTCAGCTACGACCTCGGCGACACCGGGCGTTACTACCGCGAGTATGTGGAACTCATGGACCACTGGGATGCGGTGCTCCCGGGAAAGGTGCTGCGCGTGCAGCACGAGGATCTGCTCGACGATCTGGAGGGGCAGGTGCGGCGCATGCTCGACTTCCTCGGCCTGGCCTTCGAGCCCGCCTGCCTGCGCTATTGGGAGACGGAGCGCGCCGTGCGCACGCCAAGCTCGGAGCAGGTCCGCCAGCCGATCTTCCGCAGCGCACAGGAACAGTGGCACAATTACGCCCCCTGGCTACAACCCCTGCGCGATGCGCTCGGAGAGCGCCTGGCGCCGGGGGCCTGAGGTTCCGTGGCGGGACGCCAAGACGCAAGGATCATGGCCGAACTGGAAGACGAAGTGCTGGTATCGCTGCGACGCATCATGCGCGCGACGAGTATTCATTCGAGGAAGCTTGGCAAGGTCATGGGCCTTACCACGCCGCAGCTTGTGGTGATCAGGGCCATCGGCGAGGAAGGTTTGCCGACCGCCAGCGATATCGCGCGCGCGGTCAGTCTCAGCCAGGCCACCGTAACCACCATCCTCAATCGCCTTGAGGACAAGCAGCTGCTCACCCGGGAACGCAGCGTCGTCGACCGGCGCCGGGTCAAGGTGCAGCTCACGGATCTTGGCAAGCAGGTACTCCGCGAGGCGCCCATGCCGCTGCAGGAAAGCTTCTCGGCGCGCTTCTCCGTGCTGCCGCGCTGGGAGCAGCATCAGATCGTCTCCGCCCTTGAGCGGGTGGCGACGATGATGGATGCAGAGGAGCTGGATGCGGCCCCGCTGCTGGCCAGTGGCGACGAGGTGGTCTAGGGATTTTTTTCGGTGCCGGGCATCCCCCGGTGGCGGCTCGACGTATACTGGACAACCCCCTGGCTAGAACTCCGACGATGGCAGAGTCCCCCACCGCCGATAAGCGCTCGCTGATAACGCTGTTTCGCTATTTTGTCCTTATCCTTGGCCCTGAGCATCGTTTCTACACGCTCACGATCCTCTATGGCATCGGTATCAGCGTGCTCTCCGTGGCGACGCCGGTGTCGGTGCAGATGCTGGTCAACAGCGTCGCTGCCACCGGTCTGCCGACGCCGCTCATCGTGCTGGCCCTGTCGCTCTTCGGTCTTCTGCTTATTGCCGGCGCGCTGCGGGCGCTGCGCATCTACGTCATGGATGTGTTCGGCCGGCGCTTCTACGCGCGGCTTGTGTCGGAGATTTCCCTGCGGGCCCTCTATGCGCGGAACCCCCACTTCGAGGACAACCAAAAGGGACCGCTCTTCAACCGGTACTTCGATATCATTCAGGTCATGATCCGGATGCCTGACATCCTGATCGGCGGCTTCACAATCATCCTGCAGGCCGCCGCCGGCTTTGTCCTGACGTCGTTCTACCACCCGTTCCTGCTGGTCTTCAATCTGGTGATTGTTGCGCTGCTCTGGCTGGTGTGGCTCATCTGGGGGCCGCGGGCGATCCGCTCCGCGGTGGAGCTGTCGCACCGAAAGCACGTCACGGCCGCCTTCCTGGAGGGACTAGGCAAGTCGAATGGCTTCTTCAAGAGTGCGCGCCATATCGACGACGCGCTCGAGCGCACGGACCAGGTCACCGGAGCATACATCGAGCAGCACCGACATCTGTTCCGCCAGCATTTCTCGCAGACCCTGTGCTTCCTGTTCATCTACGCCGCAGGCAGCGCCGCCCTACTCGGGCTCGGCGGCTGGCTGGTCATCGAGGGACAGCTCTCCCTCGGTCAGCTCGTGGCGGCGGAGCTGGTGCTGTCCGTAGTTCTCTACGGCATTTCCCAGCTCGGTATTTATCTCAACTATTTCTATTATCTGTGCGCCGCGGTGGATGAGCTTTCGCTGTTCATGCAGGTAGAGCAGGAGCGGCCGGAGGAGCCCCTGCATCGCCTGGCCCTCGACGCCCGCCTCGACTTCGTTGCCGTGCGCACCGCTTTCCGTGGTATCACGGTAGCGCTGGACTGTCGCATCCCGGCCGGTGCCCGGGTTTGCGCCTACGCCGGCAGCCACCTCGCCCAGCGTCTCTTTACGGAGCTCCTGAAGTGCCACGAGGCGCCGGAAAACGGCTACATCGCCCTCGGCGATCAGGATCTCCGCTCCCTGAAGGTCCACGAGGCCCGGCAGGAGATCATCGTCCTCGATCGGCCCTCGGCAGTCGAAACGGATATTCGTGACTACCTGCGCCTGAGTGCCGACGATGAACACGCTATGGACGTCATGACCGCCATACGTGCGGTAGGTCTGGAGCGGTCGATCACGGAACTTGCCAACGGCCTCGATACCCCTCTGGTTGCGACCGGCTGGCCACTGTCGATCACCGAGACCATGCAACTGAAACTGGCGGCAGCGCTTATCGCCTGCCCCCGGGTGCTGGTGCTATCGCAGGTCTATGACGCCGTGCCTGAGGGGCACCTCAAGGCGTCGCTTGATCTGCTGCAGGCACGCGCGGGGACCACGGTGATCTACTTCACCAACAAGCACACGGATTTCAGCTTCACCGCCTGGCTTCACCTGGGCCGCGACGAGCAGCAGCTTTTCGATAGCTACGAGCGCCTCTGTGATGCAATGGGTTTCGAACGACTCACCCTGCGGGAGCCCGTCGAGGGCCACGGCATGGAGTCCAGCGGTACCCGGGAGGGCGTGTAGATGCCCTACTTCGACGTCCACGGCGCCAAGTTCACGACCCTCAACGGCATCCGCACGCCACGGGTGGCGCGGGCGATCGGCTTCAGCCTGGTGCTCTTCATCGCTGGGATTATCCTGTTCCTCGCCTTGGTGCCCTGGGTGCAGACGGCGAGCGGGCCGGGCAAGATCACTGCGCTCAATCCCAATGACCGTCTCCAGGAAATCAACGCGCTGGTTTCCGGCCGCATTGAGCAGTGGTACGTCCGCGACGGCAGCCGGGTCAAGGTGGGTGACCCCATCGTTCGCATCGTTGACAACGACCCACAGCTCCTCGAGCGACTGCGAAGCGAGCGGCAGCAGGTGGTCGCCAACCTGAGCGCCGCGGAAACTGCGCTGGAGATCGCCGAGATCGATCGCCGGCGCATGGAGGAATTGTTCGAGCAGGGGCTCGCGGCGCGCCGGGAGTTCGAGCAGGCAAGGATTCGTGTCGAGGAACTGCGTTCGCGCGTTGCCCAGGCCGCGGCGGAGGTGAGTCGTGTCGACGTAAAACTCTCCCGTCAATCGGTGCAGATTGTGCGTGCGCCCCGGGATGGCACAATCCTGCGGGTCAACGCCGGTGATACCGCGACCTTCGTTTCTATGGGGCAGGTCGTGGCTACCTTCGTGCCGGATAACGTCGAGCGCGCCCTGGAGCTCTATATCGACGGGCGGGATGTTGCCATCGTCCGGGTCGGTGCGCCGGTGCGCATTCAGTTCGAGGGCTGGCCGGTGATCCAGATCAGCGGTTGGCCGTCGAAGGCCGTGGGCACCTTCGCCGGTCGGGTGGTGGCCATCGATGCCTCGGCCGAGGCCAATGGCCGCTTCCGTAT
Source organism: Pseudohaliea rubra DSM 19751 (assembly GCF_000764025.1). Classification (GTDB taxonomy): domain Bacteria; phylum Pseudomonadota; class Gammaproteobacteria; order Pseudomonadales; family Halieaceae; genus Pseudohaliea; species Pseudohaliea rubra. Next base: position 61,302 of record NZ_KN234751.1, read on the forward strand.
CCTCGTGGAGGAGGACAAGAACTGGAAGGATCCCTGGCCCGCAGCGAGTTTCGTGCGTTTCGGTTCCAAGGCCCGGGGCTGGGTGCTGCTCGATACGGTACCCGTAGGCTTCGAGATCTGGCGACAGCTGAACAACTTCCCGCCCAACTTCCCGACGGGCGGGCAATCGCCGGCGGGCGGGGGGGCGTGATGCGCTTCTGGTTCTCCATCCTGCTGCTGGGCCTGGTGGCAGGCGCCTCTGCCGCTGAGGAGGACCTTGCCACGCCGCTTGCGCCGGAGGAGGTGCTGGCCGCCTCCGGCAAGCACTTTCCCGGCATTCTCAAGGCCATCGCCGAGCGCCGGGCCGCCGAGGGCCAGGTGACCGAGGCCCTCGGTGCTTTTGACCTCCTTTTCAAGGGCGACAGCACCACCTGGGCCGACGGTTACTACGACGGGCGCTATGCCGAGGGCGGCGTTAGCCGCGCGCTGCGACCCCTCGGTGCCGAGCTCTACAGCAAGTACAGCCTCTCCCGGGGCGATTTCCCCATTTACCAGGACGAGCAATTCACCAACGAGGGTGGCGACCTCAAGCTCGGTGTGCTGTTCAGCCTGCTGCGGGACCGGGATATCGATGAGCGCCGCTTTCGCGAACGTGACAGCCGCCTCGCCCTGCAGCAGGCCGATCTGGAGGTCCTGCTCACCCGCGTGGGTGTGCAGCAGCAGGCGCTTGTGGCGTATTGGGAATGGGTCGCGGCCGGGCAGCAGCTGGAGATTTACGAAAACCTTCTGGCCATCGCCCTGGAGCGGGAGCAGGGCCTGGAGCGGCAGGTAAAGGCCGGACGCCGGGCCGAGATTTTCCTCACCGAGAATGCCCAGAACATCACACGCCGCCGCACCCTGGTGACTACCGCAGAGCGAGACTTCCGTCGGGCCGGTAACCGGCTCGCTTTCTTTCTGCGCGATGACCGGGGCCTGCCCCTCGTGCCGGATCCGGCCAGGCTGCCGCGCCCGGAGGTAGCCACGCCGCGGGAGAGCGCAGCCGTGCCGCCCCTGGACATCCCCATGACCCTCGAACGAAGGCCGGAGCTGCGGATTCTGCAGACAGCCATGCAGCGCGCGCTGCGCACGGTGGAGCTGTCGGAAAATGCACTGCTGCCCCAGCTTGACCTGAACCTCGAACTGTCCCAGCCCTTCGGCGACCTGGGTGAGGGCGGTGTGTCCCGGGACGAGACCGACACCATTGTCGGCCTGACCTTCTCCGTGCCTCTCGAGCGCCGTGCGGCGCGCGGCAAATTGTCTCAGGCCGAGGCCCGGCTCGCGGCGCTGCGCGCTGAGCGCCGGCGCCTTGAGGACCAGGTGGAAATCGAGCTGCGCAATATTCTGCTCGAGCTCAATATTGCCGTGCGTCTTATGGCGCTCGCGGCGCTCGAGGTGGATCAGTCCGAGACCATGCGGCGGGCCGAGGTGGCGCGCTTCGAGAGCGGCGCCAGTGATTTTTTCCTCGTCAACATCCGCGAGGAAACCGCGGCTGACGCCCGGGTGCGCTATTTCGATGCCTATCGCCGGACGCGCATAGCCCGGGCGAATTACGACGCCGCAACCGTGAACCTCGGGCGGCTGGGAATTACTGACTGATCGCACCGCCCCGGCGCTGCGCGGGATACTAGGCACCGTGCCGCTCCGGGGTCTATGCTAGGGCCTTCGGGGGAGATGAAGCCCCAAAAACGGTTATCGAGGAGAGCATTATGAAGACCCCGCTCCGCCGCCTTGTACTGCTGCCGCTGTTGCTGGCCCTGGGCGCCTGTTCGAACCTTTCCGAGCGTGGCTACGAGCGTTGCATTGTCGGCTTTACCGCCGCTGGCGGCGCGGTGGGGGGCGGTGTTTCCGGCGGCTCTGGCGTACTGCCCGGAACGGCGGGCGGCGCCGCCTTATCCACGCTCTTCTGCGTGGAGGCCGAGCCGCCGCCACCGCCGGCGGATAGCGATGGTGATGGCGTGGCCGAAGGCAGCGATAGCTGCCCCGGCACCCCTGCCGGTGCGCGTGTCGACGCCCAGGGTTGCGCCCTCGACAGCGATGGCGACGGTGTACCAGATTACCGCGACCGATGCGCCGGCACCCCGGCCGGGGTGACCGTTGACGATGTCGGATGTCCCGTCAAGGACGAGGTGGTTCTCACCGTGAACGCAGTGAACTTCGCTTTTGACAGCGCCGAGCTGGACGCAGCCTCCCGACGCGCGCTCGATCGTATCGTCGCGACCGTCAAGGGGCACGGCAGCGTGACCCTCGGCGTCATCGGGCACACGGACAGCTCCGGTCCCGAGGCCTACAACCAGAGGCTGTCCGAGCGTCGCGCAGGGGCCGTGCGCGAATACCTTGTTTCTCAGGGTGTCGCCCCCGATGCGCTGGTCGCCTCGGGCCGCGGAGAGGCCGAGCCGGTAGCCGGCAACGACACCCGCGAGGGCCGTGAGCAGAACCGTCGCGTCGAGCTGGTCGTGCAGTGACGTCGAGGCGGGCTTCTGTCGCCGCTCGCTGGCGCCTGGCCTGTCTCGCAGCGGCCTTCTCGGCCGGTGTCGTTACGACGGCCGTCGCTGCCGACGACCCCTGGCAGACGGTAGAGCCCGCAGGGGCTACCCGCTGCGCCGACGGCAGCCCCTATCGCTTCCATGTGCGCCAGGCGGATCCGTCCCGGTTACTGGTTTTCTTCAACGGCGGTGGCGCCTGCTGGAGCGCCGAGACCTGCGACCCGGCGGGAAGGCCGACCTACCGGTTCCACACCGGCGAGGGGTCCGGTAACGACCCGCGCGCCTACGGCGGCGCCTTTGACCTTGAGAACGCGGAGAACCCCTTCCGCGACTGGTCACAGGTGTTTGTCAGCTACTGCTCCGGAGACGTACACCTCGGTGACGCCACAACCCGCTATGCCGGTCCGGGCGGCGACGTCGTCATGCGCCACGCCGGTCGGGCTAACGCGGATGCTGCCCTTGAGGAGGCGTACGCGCGTTTTCCCGCGGCGCAGCAGGTGGTGGTAGCCGGGGGCAGCGCCGGCGCCCTGGCCTCCCCGGTCTATGCGGCGGTGCTGGCCGAGCGCTATCCAGAGGCTCGCGTGACCCAGCTCGGCGGCGGCGGCGCGGGCTATCGCCTGCCACCCCCCACGATGCTCTGGGAGTCCTGGGGCGTGATTCCGGCGCTACCGGCCGTGTTGGATGCCAGGGCTGTTACCAGTGGCACCCTGCGGATAACAGATCTGTACCGGCTGGCGGCAGCGGCCGCACCACGTATCCGTTTCCACAGCTACGACAACGCCTATGACGCCGTGCAGGAGCAGTTCCTCGCTCTGCTCGGACACCCGGCCGCTTTGCTGCCAGGGCTGGATGCCAACCTCGACGATCTGCACGGAGACCTGCCGTTCCTGCGCAGCTATGTCGCCGGCGGCGACTTTCACACGTTGCTGCGCTTCGACGAGCTCTATACGCGCCGCACCGCCGGCGTGCGTGCCGTCGCCTGGCTCGAGAGCGTGATCGACCCCTCCCGGGATGCCCCGAACGTGCACTGCAGCTGCGACGGGGAGTGCCGCGCTCGCTGAGGCGGCGTTCGTGCCGGTTGCCTTGCTGCTACACTGACTCTTTTCCTGGAGAGCCCCTATGGCCCGGCTGACGTTCTATGGGGCCGCCCGCGAGGTGACGGGTTCCTGCCATCTCCTGGAGGCCCCGGCCATCGGGCGGGTGCTGCTTGACTGCGGCATGCACCAGGGCGGCGATGCCGTCGACCGCAACGACGGCGACTTCGGCTTTGACCCGCAAACTATCGATGCGGTCGTGCTGTCCCACGCTCATCTCGACCACTCGGGGTTGCTGCCGCGGCTCTACCGCCAGGGGTTTCGCGGGCCCATCCACTGCACGGCGGCGACCGCCGAGCTGCTCGAGGTGATGCTCAAGGATGCCGCGGGGCTCTACTTCCGCGATCTCGAGCGCACCAATCTCCGCAACGCCCGCCGCGGGCGCCCGGCGGAGCCGCCGGCCTACGAGCCGGAGGACGTGGCCGCGGTGCTCGACGCCTGCGTCGGACACCGCTACCGGGAGTCGATCAACCTCGGGCCCGCAGCGACGTTGCGCTTCTACGACGCCGGCCACATCCTCGGCTCGGCGATCTGCGAGCTGTCCTTTGAGGCAGAGGAGGGGCCGCGCCGCCTCGTCTTTTCCGGCGATCTCGGCAAGCACGACTCCGTGCTCATGCGCGAGCCGGAGCGGCTGCGCTCGGCGGATATCGTGCTCCTTGAGAGCACCTATGGCGACCGGGAGCACAAGAGCGAGGAGGATACCTTTGCGGAACTCCGGGATGTGCTCCGGGAGACCTGGCGCCGCGGTGGCAACGTGATGATTCCGAGCTTTGCCGTGGGCCGCACCCAGGAGATCATTTTCCATCTCGGGCGCCTCTACTCGGCCGGGGAGCTCGACCCCTGGCAGATCTTCCTCGACAGTCCCATGGCGATCGCCGTCACCCGCGTCTATGACCACTGGCTGAAACTCCTCGACGAAGATGACGTGCACGCGCTCAGCGAACCCCAGCGACGCTCCCTGGAGACCTTCCTGCCCACATTGCGGCTGACCGAGGACACGGAGTCCTCCATGGCCATCAACCGTATCGACCGCGGCGCTCTGATTATCGCCGGCAGCGGCATGTGCACCGGTGGCCGCATCCGGCACCATTTCAAGCAGCGTATCTGGGACGCCCGCAATACCGTGGTCTTCGTCGGTTTCCAGGCTGCCGGTACGCTCGGGCGCCTCCTTGTCGATGGTGTGCCGCGCATCCGCCTCTTCGGCGACGACTTCGTGGTCAAGGCACGGGTGGAGACCCTGGGCGGCCTCTCGGCGCACGCCGGGCAGAGCGGTCTCGTGTCCTGGCTCGGGGCCTTCGAGCCGGCGCCGCGCACCGTGCTCGTCCACGGCGAGGTAGGGGCCCAGCAGGCGCTGGCGGCCCGGTTGCGTGGCGAACTGGGCATTGAGGCGGAGATCCCGGCCCGCTACGACCACATTGATTTCTGAGGGAGCCCCCGGTGGTACCGCCGGGGCTCAGGCGCTACAGTAGCGCAGAGCTACCCGACCGAGGAGATTGCCATGCGCCGGCTCAGCCTGTGCCTGCTCGCAGCGGCCCTGCCCGCCTTCGCCGCCGACCCCTTCGATGATTATGAGCCGGTCGAGAATGCCCTTGTGGTTGCCGCTCCCGCGCCGGCGCGGGACGCCGCCGATCCGGCGGTGCAGCGCGGCCGCTACCTCGTCAACCTTCTCGGCTGTGCCAGCTGCCATACGGACGGTGCGCTCCTCGGCGCACCGGAGGAGGCCAGGGCCCTCGCCGGCTCCGGCGTGGGTATTGCCATTTCAGATCCACTGCGAGTGCGCTACCCCGCGGTGGTCTACCCGCCGAACCTGACGCCGGACCCGGAAGCGGGCATCGGCGAATGGCCCGAGGAAGACATCGTCCGCCTGCTTCTGGAGGGTATGGGCCGTCACGGTGGCCGCGCGCTGCCGGTCATGCCCTGGCAAAGTTACGCCCGGCTCACGCCGGAGGATGCAACGGCCATTGCCCGCTACCTGAAGCGCCTTGCGCCCAACCCGCACCAGGTACCTGCGCCGGTGGCGGAGGGGGAACCGGCTCCGGCGCCCTATGTGCACGTGGGACTCTACCAGCGGCGCTAGCTTCCTGAGTCAAAAGCTGGCTGCTGCCTCAGGACACTAGCCTTCGTCAGCCGTGAAGCCGGCGCCGGGTGTGGAGGCGGCTGTGTCGATGACCTGGCCTTCCGCGGCCCGGAGCAGGCGGTCCCAGAGTGCCGCGCCGAGGCCCTCGCGGCCGAAGTCCCGCACGAGGATCGCATCAACCCCGCGTCGGTCCAGGGCGCGCAGGGCCTCGAAAAGGCGTCGGCTGACGGCGGCGAGGTCCCGCTCGCTGCCCAGGATTTCCCGATCGGTGAAGGCTCCCAGCTCGGTGATGTCCTCCTCGGCGAGGAGCAGGCCCGGTGTCTCCCCGGCCGCGATCAGGGCATTGGCTTCGGCGCGCATGCGCGCACGTACTGCGGCCGGCTCCCCGGTGAACAGTCGTACCCGCGCTCGTGGCGAATAATGCTTGAGTAGCTGTCCGGGCGCGTCGCTGGCGCTGTCTTCGGCCAGGTAGCGCGGGGCGAGGGTGGTTTCCGGGAGCACCGCCTGCAGCTCTTCGAGCAGCACGCCGCCCGGGCGCAGCACCACCGGCGCGGTGCCGGTCAGGTCCAGTACCGTGGACTCGACGCCGATGGTCGTGGGCCCGCCGTCGAGCACGAGGTCGATACGGCCATCGAGGTCCTCAAGTACATGGGCTGCGGTGGTGGCTGAGGGCCGGGTGAAGGTATTGGCGCTCGGCGCACCCACGGGGACGTCGGCTGCCAGCAGCAGGGCCCGGGCCAGGGGGTGGGCAGGCATGCGCACGGCCACAGTGTCGCGGCCCGCGGCAATGTTTTCCGGCACGCCGGGCGCGCGTTTCAGGACCAGGGTCAGCGCGCCGGGCCAGAACGCGTTGGCAAGGTGGCGCGCCGCCGGCGGGATGTCCCGGGCCAGCTCGTCGAGCTGCTCGGGGCGGGCTATGTGAGCAATGATCGGGTCGTTTGCCGGGCGCTCCTTGGCCTCATAGATACGGTTCAGGGCGACCGCGTCCATGGCGTTGGCGCCGAGGCCGTAGACTGTCTCCGTAGGAAACGCTACCAGGCCACCGGCACGCAGGATGCGTGCGGCCTCGGCGATGGCTCCGGCATCCGGCTGTTCCGGGTCGACGATGAGGACACGGGTGTCGATGGGTAGTCTCCGGGAGATTGCCGCGGCCCCGGGTGAAACTGTCCGGGTGCCCCGGGGTGGCGTGGTGCCGGGAAGAAGGTGGTAGCTACGGCTGGACTTGAACCAGCGACCCCAGCATTATGAATGCTGTGCTCTAACCAACTGAGCTACGTAGCCACGATCGTGCACCGGCCCCGCCACCCTCGGCGAGGGACGCGAATTCTGTCCATTTCTCGCGGGCAAGTCAAGGCCGGCGGCGCCGGTCCTCGCGGGGGATGCGTCCGTTGACGGTGACCGGGAAGCGGATCGTGCGCGGGTTCAGGCGCCGGTCGAAGCCGTTGCACCGCACGCCCCGGGACACGGGACGGGGGAGCCGCGGGAGCCGCAGGCCCCCGTTGCGCTGCTCAGCCTGCCATCCTGTGGAGCTGGCTGAGAAGGCGGTAGCCGCCATAGAGATTGCGTACATCCTGGAAGCCGTGGTGTCGCAGAAGCTGTTGCGCCAGGTGGCTGCGCTGACCGCTGGCGCAGACGACCACCAGGGGCCGTCCCTTCGGCACTTCATCCAGGCGCTGCCGCAGTTCATCGACGGGTATGTTCTTCGCGCCTTCCAGGGGGTCCTCGTCGAACTCCCGGGCGCTGCGCACATCGAGCACCACCGTGGCGTCGTCGAGGCCCCGGCCTTCGAGATAATCCATCGGAGCGAGCCCCGGGGCGATGCCCCGGCGGGCGTTGGCGCCCGCGAAGCCGGCGAGTACCGCCGCGTCCTTGGCGTTGCCGAAGGGCGGCGCATAGGTGAGGTCGAGCTCCTCCAGGTCCTCTACCGTGAGCCCGCCGCGGATGGCCACGCTGAAGACGTCCAGCCGCTTGTCGATACCCTCGCCATAGGCCTGGGCGCCCAGAACGAGCCCATCGGCGGGATCATAGATGAGTTTGATCATCATCGGCTTCGCGCCGGGATAGTAGCTGGCATGATGCGGGCCACCGAGATAGACCACTGCTACCGTGCGTCCAAGCTGCGTTGCCTGCTTTTCGGTCAGGCCGGTGCCGCCGGCGTTCATGCCGCAGACGCGCACGATGCTGGTACCGTTGATCGCTGTGCTCCTCAGACGTAACGGATCGTCGGCTGGTGCCCCGGCGAGGTCCAGCGCCGCGTTACAGCCGGCGACGCGGCCCTGCTTGTTGGCCGGCCAGGCGAGGGGGATGTTGACCGGCGTACCGGTGGGCAGGAAGACGGCTTCGGCGTTGTCGCCGGCGGCGTAGATGGCGGGGTCCGAGGTGCGTTGCTGCGAATCCACCCGGAGTGCGCCGGTGGTCCCCAGCTCCAGCCCCGCGGCTCTGGCCAGGGCCACGTTGGGGCGAACCCCCGTGCCGAGCACGGCGAAGGCGAAAGGCAGCTTCCGGCCGCTGCCGAGGATGGCAACGCTGCGGCCGTCGCTGTGCTCGATTGCCTGCACAGCGTCGCCGGTGATCACCGTGCCGCCGGCAGCCGTTAATGCCTCTTCCAGGGGCCAGGCCATTTCTGGATCGAGGGGGCCCATCACCTGCGGCGCCAGCTCGACGAGGGTCACCCGGCAGCCGCGGCCGATGAGTTGTTCGGCGCATTCAAGGCCGATGAAGCCGCCGCCGATGATGAGGATCTCCGGGCGGTCGGCACCGCCCTCGGTGACGCTGGTCAGCCGAGCGCTGATGGCGTCGACATCGGGTACGGTACGGCAGGTAAAAATAGTGTCGCCATCGATGCCCGGTACCGGCGGAACCAGCGGCTCCGTGCCCGTTGCCAGCACCAGGCGGTCGTAACCCAGGGTGCCCGGCACGCCCTCGGCATCGGTGAAGGTGACCTGGCTGTTGGCGCGGTCGATGCCGGTCACACGAGTATTGAGGCGCAGGTCTACCGCCAGCCGGTTGCCGAAAAGCGCCGGGTCGACTACGAAGAGCTGCTCCCGCTCGGTGATTTCGCCGCCCACATAGTAGGGCAGGCCGCAGTTTGCGAAGCTGGGGTAGGGGCCGGCCTCGAAGATGACGATCTCAAGGGCCTCGTTCATGCGGCGCGCTTTGGCAGCTGCAGACGCGCCGGCGGCGACGCCGCCGACAATGATCAGGCGTTCAGACATGGCGTGCTCCTGCCCGGGGGTTGAACGTGCAGCTGACGAGAGCGTCCAGCTGGACCCCTGAGGGTAACCTGGCACCTCGGGCGCCCGCGTCAACACCCCGGGCCCAGAGCGGCCCCCGGGTCGGCCGCTCAGTCTCCGGGAAGCCGCTCGGGCGGGATGCTGGTTGTCACCCGCCTGCCCGTGGCCGGGTTGCTGAAAGCGCGGATGACCTGTTTGTCGATGTAGTAGTCCACCTGGGCCGCGTGCAACGTCATGTTGCCCTGGCGGATCCGGGCCGCGTTGCGCAGCCGCACCAGGGCCCTGGGCTGGAAGTACTCCACAACGCGAGCTCTGGCCTGCACGGGCTCTCCCTCGGCAGTGAACTGCTGGGTGAGATAGGCGGGGGCACCGCGAGCCTCGATGTTAAGGACACCGGTCCCGGCGAGGGGGTCACGTGATCCAGGGCGTGCCGCAGTCCGTGCGCGCTCGACGAGAGTGACCTCGTCCGCGCGGATCAGCAGGCTGCCCTGGCGGAATTCGACGTCCCCGCGGTAGAGGGTCTTTCCCCGGGTCTCGTCGCGGATGGCCTCGTCGGTGCGGATTGTGATGGGCTGTTCACTGTCCCCGGGGAGCGCGCCGGCGTTGCCGGCAAGGGCCGTGAGAAGCGCAAGATACAGGGCAGGGCGGTACTGGCTCACAACTTGTGTGCCTTGGGCCAGCGCCGTTTGAGGCAGATCCACTGTCCGGGCGTTTCGCCAATCCAGGCCTCAAACTGCGCATTCATCTGGCGTGACAGGTCCAGGGCGCGGGTGTCGAGGTCCGCGTCCGGTTCGGTCGGCTGAAGCGGGTCCAGGACTTCAACGCGGTAGCGGGCGCCGCCGAGGCGCTCGCAGCGGATCGGTATGAGCGCGGCGCCCGTGCGCAGGGCGAGGCGCGCGGCGGTGGTGTTGGTCAGCGCCTCGCGGCCAAAAAACGGCAGCAGCTCGCCGCTGGCGAGCCGCGTGTCGGTAGCGAGGCCGACACCGTGGCCCGCTTTGAGTTCGCCCAGGAGCGGACGGACCCCCGCGTCCGTAGGCACCAGGCGCACACCGAAGGCCTGGCGCAGGTTCTGGACCAGCGCGTGCACGGCCGGGTTTGACTCCGGTGCGTAGACGGTGCTGATCCGCAGGTCGCGCTCCTGGGCAATGAGGTTGGTGAGCTGCCAGGCGCCCACATGGGCGCAGACGAAGACTGCCGGTTTGCCGGGTCCGGTGGCGGCGAGGGCGGCGTCGGACCAGGCGAAAGCGATGCGCCGGTCCCGCTCCTGCCACAGCTGCTCGAGTTTCAACAGTTCGGCCGCGGCAACGCCAAGGGAGTGGAAGACCTCCCTGACGGTGCTTTTGCGCCAGGCGGCGCTCCGCTCCGGGAAGGCGGTGGCCAGGTTGCCATCGGCCTTGCGGGCTTTCTGCGTCCAGGGGCCGACGGCAGCGAAAAGAGCACCGGCGACGCGGGCCGCGCGCTCGGGCTCAAGGCGCTGTACACACCAGAACAGGCTCTTAAGGAGAGCCGCCTCGAGCCTCTGGGCGGTGCGCCCGAGCGCCGGGAAGCGTTCGGCCAGGGGCTTGGGGACCAGATAATACTGTGCCACGGCGCGCCTCAGCGGCCGGCGCGGGGGGGCTCCGCCGGCCGGGTACCGAAAACGATGTCCCACAAAGGACTGCTGACGCCGTAGCGACCGCCCTGGCCGGAAAAATGATGCTTCAGGTGGTAGTGCTTGAGGTGTTTCGCCACCGGATTGCGCATGGGGAAGTGGTGCGTGGCGTAATGAATGTAGTCATAGACCAGGTAGCCGACAATGAAAAAAGCGGTGAACACCGCCAGCCAGGGCGCCGGCAGCACAGCGCGGAACAGCAGGTAGAGCACGGCCATGATGGGGATCGCGCCTGCGGGCGGCATGACCAGGCGGGTCTTATCCTTCGGATCATCGTGATGGTTGCCGTGAAACAGAAAGACCAGCCATTTGCCGAAGCGGCTCTTCGCCGGGAAGTGGAACAGGTAGCGATGCAGAAGATACTCGGTGAGAGACCAGGTTGCGATGCCCGCCAGCGCCAGCATGGCAACGACGCCCGGGGACAGGGCGTCGCTGTGCAGACCGCTCCACAGCAGCCAGGTGGCAATGGGGCCCCAGAACACCAGCGGAGTCAGCGGGTGCACATGGGAAAGCCGCTCGAGCAGGTCGTTCTCGAACAGGCGGATGGATTCGTGCCGGGTGTTCGCCATTGCGCCCTCGCGGCGTGTAAGTAATTGACCAGTCCAGTATTTTACCCCTAGTTGGCCGCCGAAACGACCGCCGGGGCCCGGTGCCTTCGGCAATTTTGCACGAAGCAGGTTGTTCAGCGGTCCTCCGCGGCGTGTGGCACCGTGCCCCGGGGCCAGAGGCGTTTGCTGCACAGCCAGTCCGAGGGCTCTTCGCGGATCCATTCGGTGAAGCGGTTGTGCAACTGCTGCATCATGTCCAGAGCCTGCTCACGCTCACTGGCAGTCGGGTTCTGCGGGGTGATGGGGGCGTGGAAGCTGACCTGGTAGCGGGCATCGCGCAGGCGCCGCACCTGCGCGGGCACAAGGGCGCAACCCTGCTTGAGGGCGAGCTTGGCCGGCATCATGGAAGTCGCCTTCGGCTGTCCGAAGAAGGTCACGTCCTCGCCGTCGTCGACCCGGCGGTCGACCACTACCCCGACACTGCGCCCGCCGCGTAGTGCACGGACCAGGGCCCGCGCGCTGTTGTCCCGGGGTACCAGTTCGCAGTTGAGTACGGCGCGGGAGCTCAGCAGCATGCGGTTCAGGTAGGGATTGCTGGGCGGCGAATAGAGGGTTGCGTTGGGGATCCCCAGCCGCGTAAGGGCACTGCCGACCACTTCCCAACTGGACAGGTGGGCGCAGGCAATGACGCAGGGTTGCAGCTCAACGGGGTTGACGCCTGCGGTGTCGATGCTGAGACGCTCCGCCTCCCGGGCGAAGCGGTCCAGGTGCGGATACTCGGCGAGGATGCGCCCGCCCTGGCGCCAGCAGTCGCGGGCCAGGTGCTCGAGGGCGCCGGTGCTGAGTGCCGGGAAGGCAATGGCGAAATTGTTGCGCACCAGCCGGTGCTTGCTCTTCAGCCGCGGTCCGATCCAGCCGCCAAGCCGCGCCCCGAGGCGGGAAGCGAGGTCCACAGGCAGCAGCCGAAAGGCCCGGAGGAGGAGCCAGACAAAAACGAAATCGATGCGCCAGAGCAGCCGCCGCAGCCAGGGGTAGCGCTGCGCGGGGCCTTTCAGGGGCGCGCCGATGATGAACTCCGCCATCAGCCGATCCCCGGCAGCGTCGCTAGTCCGGCGCTGAGGCCGATCGTGGGCTGCCAGCCTGTGGCGGCTTTGATCGCCGCGTTGTCCGCGACCCAGTCCGGGTGGCGCAGCTCCCGCAGCTTCGAGGGGGTAAGCATCGGCGCGCTGCCCAGGAGGCGGGCGCTGAGCAGGTTGGCGCCGGCGACCAGGTTCAGCAGCGGCCGCGGCAGAGACAGCAGCCGAACCCGGCGCGCCCTGAGTCCCCCTACGGTTTCGGCGATGTCGCGCCAGCTGTAGCCACCCTCGCGGCCGTCGTCGAGGGGGAAGGTCCCGCCGAGGGCGCCGTCCGCGCCAAGGCAGGCAAGGGTGGCGCTCACGGCGTCATCGACATGCAGCAGTGAAACCCGGGACGACGCTGCGCCGGGCAGCGGCGCAACACCGCGGGCCATGGTGCGCAGCAGGGGGAGGAGCTCCCGGTCGCCGGGGCCGTAGACCGCCGGCGGCCGCAGGATCGTCCACGGGAGCGTGGCCACCGCTGTTTCCCGCAGCGCATCCTCGGCTGCTTTCTTGGAGCGGCCGTACCAGGACAGCCGCGGTTCCCGGGCGGCAAGAGAGGAGTAGAACAGCAGCCGCGGCGGCGCGGGCTGGCCGGCAAGCACAAGAAAGAGGTTGCGGCTGCCCTCGACGTTCACACGGTGAAACGCGCGGTAGCTCGCGCCGCGCACAGCACCGGCGAGGTGAACCACGTAGTCGCAGTCGCGAACAAGGTCCTGCAGGGCATCGCGGTCGTTCAGGTCGCCGCGAAGGAGCTCGCAGCCGGCGGCGGCGAGCTCGCCGGCGCTGCCGGGTCGGCGAGCCAGCGCACGCACCGGGTGGCCGCGGTGGCGCAGGGTCAAAGCAAGATTGCGGCCGATGAAACCGGTGGCCCCGGTAAGGGCAATGCGGGCCCCCGGCCGGGGCCCTGGCAGGGTGTTCAGGCCGTGGCGACCCGAACGCGCAGTTCCTCGGCGACCGCGTTCAGGCGCTCCTCGTCATGGGCGGCGATGAAGTCGAGCCGCGCCTTGGCGCGGGACAGCTTGCCGGAGGAGGTGCGGGGCAGCGAATGCGGGGGCACCAGCTCGACGTAACAATCAAGGCCGAGCTCCGTGCGCACAATGGCCGTCAACCGGCGGACCAGGCTGTGGCGCCTGTTCGGGTCGCGCTCGCGGCACTGGACGACCAGCACGCACATCTCCTCGCCTTCGTGATCCGGCGCGGAGAATGCGAGGGCATCGCCGACGCGGACTTCCGGCTGGGTCTCGGCGAGGTGCTCGAGATCCTGAGGCCAGATGTTGCGGCCGTGGATGATGATGAGATCCTTCTTGCGGCCGGTGATCGTGAGCATGCCGTCGGCGAGGTAGCCGATATCACCGGTGTTCAGCCAGCCGCCGCCGCAGAGCGCATCAGACGTTTCCTCCGGCAGATTGAAGTAGCCGGACATGACGCTCGGGCCGCGCAGATGGATGACGCCGCTCTGCCAGTCGGCCAGGGCGTTGCCGTCGTCGTCGCGCACCTCAACCTCGAAACTCGGCAGGGGCACGCCGCAGTTGACGAAGTGGCGTCCCCGGCCCTCGGTCTCGCCCGTGTCCATGAGCACGGCCTCGTGCTGGTCGGACAGGTGATCGCTGTCAATGTAGTGGGTGCTGAAGCCCTGCCAGAGCGGCGAGAAGCTCACGCCGAGAGTGCATTCGGCCATGCCGTAGCAGGCGACGAAGGCGCGACGGTCGAAACCTGCGGGCTCGAGTATGTCGGCGAAGTGCTGGAGAGTCTGCGGGCGGATCATCTCGGCACCGATGCCGGCCACGCGCCAGTGGCTGAGGTCGTACTCGGCGATGTCGCCGGGGCGCACGCGACGGGCGCAGAGGTCGTAGCCGAAGCTGGGTGCGAAGGCGATGGTGGCCTTCGATTGGGTCATCATCTTCAGCCATTGCCGCGGCCGCATGGCAAACTCGCGTGTGTCGAGATAATCGACGGAAATCTGTGCCGCGACCGGCGTCAGCACAAAGCCTACCAGACCCATGTCATGGTAGAAGGGCAGCCAGGACATAAGACGGTCCTTGCCGGTGATGTGCAAACCGTGAGCGACAATGCCGTGCAGGTTCGCCATGGCGGTCTGGTGGCGGATGATCACGCCCCGGGGGAAGCGCGTGCTGCCGGAGGTGTACTGCAGATAGGCGATATCGCCGGCCTCGATGGTCGGGAGTTCCAGGGCCGGCTCCTCCAGCGCATAGAAGGCCTCCGGCGTGGCGACCATGCGCACGGACAGGCCTTCACCGGCTTCCTTGAGGAAGCCGAGGTAGCCCTCGGACGCCACGGCGACGTTGGCGTCGCTGGCCTCGAGGAGGCGGTGCAGCTGGGCCACGTAGGCCTCGTGGGCGCCGATTTTCACGGAGGCGGGGAGTGCGACCGGGATGAGACCGGCATACTGGCAGGCGTAGAAAAAGCGGACAAAGTGAGGATCGGTCTCGGCGACGAGGGCGACGCGGTCACCGCGGGCGAGCCCCAGCCCCAGCAGCTGCCGGGCGAGCGCACGCGCCTGCTCGCGCAGCTTGCGATAGCTCAGGCGATCATAGATGCGCCCGCGACCATTGAAGAAATTGCAGCCCGTCTCCCCCTGCGCGGCGTAATCCAGAGCCTCGGTCAGGGTGGCGAAGTCTGCCGGCCGGAAGGGCAGCGACTGTTCCGTGGGTGTGGCTGAAATGTGCAACGATCCGTCTCCCTTCGGTCTTGACTTCGTCTCGCGACGCCATGATGCGCGCGCCGGCGGGACGTGCTGCTGCAATATCCCTCTGCCGCTGCGATCCCGCGGGAACGCAACGTCATAACACTTCGTCTCGGGCCGCCATACTAGCATTCCGCCAAGCTGCGGAAACAGGAAATAATACCAAGCCAGTCAATAACCTATCTCGATCCAGGGAAGCTCTACATGAACTTCTCCGGCAGCCTGGCTGCCCCCTCTGGCGTTGCCGGCGGGGGAGGGTGGCAACGCACTAGGGGGATGTGACAGCACGGCTGCCGGGAAAGTTCCGGGGGCGGCGGCAATTCCCTACGCTGGCGGGTATACTCGGCGCCTCGACGACGCGGGAGACGGGTGTGAGCGCGCAGACACAGGCAGGTAACCGGTCCCTGACCGTGGTGCCCCTGGCGGGTCGCCGCGACCTCGATCGCTTCATTGACCTGCCGCGGCAGCTCTACGCCGACGATCCCTGTTTTATTGCGCCGCTCGCCGTCGAACAGCGCCAGCGCTTTGCGCCCGACAGTGCCTACGCTGCCCATGCGCGCTGGCAGGGCTGGCTGGCGCTGGCGGGCGAGCGTCCTGTGGGCCGCATCACTGCCCAGGTTGACAGCCTCGAGCGCGACCCCGCGCTCGGCTATTTCGGCATGCTCGAGGCCGACCGTCCCGATGCGGTCGCCCCGCTGGTGGCGGCCGCCGCAGCCTGGCTGCGTGCCGAGGGCAAGACGCGGGTCCGCGGGCCCCTCAATCTGCACATCAACGAGGAGGTGGGGCTCCTGGTAGAGGGCTTCGACACGCCTCCGGTGGTCCTCATGGGCCACGGCAGGCCCTGGTACGACGGGGCGCTGCGCGAGGCCGGCTTCGAGGGCGTCAAAGACCTCCTCGCCTACCGCACGCGGCCCGATTTTGCGGCGCCGAAGATAATGAGCCGGCTGGCCGAGCGCGCCTCGCGCCGGGTCAGCATCCGCAGCCTCCGTCGCGGCGCACTGGACGCCGAAACGGAGACCATGCGCTGGATCTTCGACGACGCCTGGGTAAACAACTGGGGTTTCGCGCCGCTGGACCCTGCGGGCTGGGCGGATACGGTAAAGACCCTGGCGAAGCTGTTGCCGGCGGACTACATCCAGTTTGCCGAGGTCGACGGCGAGCCCATCGCCTTCATCGTTGCGCTGCCCAACCTCAACGAGGCGGCGCGGGATCTCGACGGCCGGCTGCTGCCTTTCGGCTGGCTCCGATTCCTCTGGCGCCTCAAGGTCAGCGGCGTGAAGAGCGCCCGGGTACCTCTCATGGGTGTGACCCGGGCCTACCAGCATTCACGCCTCGGCCCCACCGTCGCCTTCATGATTATCGACGCTGTGCGCAAGGCGCTGCATCGCCGCGGCGTGACAGCGGTGGAGATGGGCTGGATCCTCGAGGACAATGCCGGTATGCGCAATATCATCGAAACCATTGGCGGCGAAGCGTACAAGCGCTATCGCGTCTATGAAAAGGATCTGTGAGCCCCATGCCCTTCGACCCAGGCCAAGACCCCATGACCGCCGTCGTCCTTGCCGGCGACCGAAGCAAGAGCGATGCGCTGGTAGAGCGCTCCGGTGCCGGTGCCAAGGCGCTGCTTGACCTTGGTGGCGAACCGATGGTCCTGCGTGTACTGCGCGCCCTCGGCGAGGCCCGGGGAGTCCGCCGGGTGGTGCTCGCCGGGCCGGAACGCGAGGCGGTGGACCGTGCACCGGCGCTTGTCGAGTACCTCGAGGGGGCCGCGGTAGAGTGGCAGCCGCCGCAGCTCTCTCCGAGCACCAGCGCCTTCGAGGTCATGCAGCAGCTTCCCGCAGAGGAGCCGGTTCTCCTCACCACTGCTGATCATCCCTTACTTACTGCCGAGATCGTCGATGCCTTTGCCCGGCAGAGCCTTGCCGCTGACGTTGATGTGACCGTGGGCCTGGCGCCCCACGCGCTGGTCCTCGAGGCCTACCCGGGCATCCGCAAAACCGTGCTGCGCTTCAGCGACGGCGAGTTCTGTGGTTGCAACCTCTTTGCCTTTCTCACGCCGGAGGGGCGCAGCGTGGCCAACTTCTGGCGCCGTATCGAGCAGCAGCGCAAGAAACCGCTCAGGGTCATCAGTATGCTGGGCTGGTGGGCCGTGATCCGCTACCGCCTGGGCCTGCTGCCGCTGGAAGAGGCTCTTGCCAAACTCGGCAAGCGTCTCGGCCTGCGCATCCGTGCAGTGGTGCTGCCCTACGCCAACGCCGCCATCGACGTTGATTCCATCGCCGATCTCGACCTGGTCAAGACCACCATCGACGACCCGCGCTGAGGCGTCGGGGCCTCCCCCCGGAGTAGTAGTGTCTCTCGCCCCGGCCTTGCGCTAGGCTTGGCTTATCAGCCGAAACCTCCGCGGGAGGGCCGCCCATGACCTCGGTACCGAACACCCGCCCGGCCCTGACCCGGGCGGATCTCGAAGCGCATTGGATGCCCTACACGGGCAACCGCCAATTCAAGAACGATCCGCGCATGATCGTCGGTGCCGAGGGCATCCATTACATCGACGACAGGGGCAGGCGCATTCTCGACGGTCTCTCCGGGCTCTGGACCTGTGGTCTGGGCCACAACCGGCCGGAGATCGCCGAGGCGGTCTACCGGCAGCTCAAGACTCTCGATTACTCGCCGGGGTTCCAGTTCGGCCAGCCCCTGTCCTTCCAGCTCGCCAACGTGCTCAAGGGGCTCACGCCCGCCGGGCTGGACTACGTCTTCTTCACCAACTCCGGCTCCGAGTCCGCCGATACCTCCCTGAAGATGGCCCGGGCCTACTGGCGGGCGAAGGGGCGGCCCGAGAAGACCCGGCTCATCGGCCGCATCAAGGGCTATCACGGCGTGAACTTCGGCGGTATTTCCGTCGGCGGCATCGGCGCCAACCGCAAGATGTTCGGCCAGGCTGTGGAGGCAGACCACCTGCGGCATACGCTGCTGCCGGAGAACACCTTTTCCCGCGGCATGCCCGCTCACGGCGCGCACCTTGCCGACGAACTGGCGGATCTCATCGCGCTGCACGACGCCAGCAACATCGCCGCGGTGATCGTCGAGCCCATGGCCGGCTCTGCCGGCGTGCTTCCGCCTCCGGTGGGTTATCTCGAGCGGCTGCGGGCGCTGTGCACGGCACATGACATCCTGCTGATCTTCGACGAGGTGATCACCGGGTTCGGTCGCTGCGGCGCCATGACCGGCGCGGAGGCCTACGGCGTGGTGCCGGACATCATGAACGTCGCCAAGCAGATGACCAACGGTGCCGTGCCCATGGGGGCGGTGATTGCCAGCAAGGAAATTTACGACACCTTCATGGGTCAGGACCTGCCCGACCACGCCCTGGAGTTCGCCCACGGCTACACCTACTCCGGGCACCCGGTAGCGTGTGCGGCGGGTCTTGCCGCGCTCGACCTGCTGGTGAAGGAGAAACTGCCGGAGCGGGTGGCCACGCTGGCGCCAGTGCTCGAGGACGCGATCCACGGCCTCAAGGGCAGGCCCGCCGTGCTGGACATCCGCAACTATGGCTTCGCCGCGGCGCTTACCCTGGCACCGAAGAACGGCGACCCCACCCGCCGCCCCTTCGAGATCGCCATGCGCCTCTGGGAGAAGGGCTATTACGTTCGCTATAGCGGCGACTGCATCGCCCTCGGCCTGCCTTTTGTGATCGAGCCGGACGAGATCGAGCAGCTGGTCGGGGCCCTGGGGGAGGCGCTCAGCGAGAACGGCTGAGCGTCCGGCTCTCTTCGGCCAGCGTAGCCACGGTCTCCGCGCCGGCGGCAAAGCCGCGGGTAGTGATCGCCAGTTCCCAGCCAGCCTTTCCCCGGGTCACCGCAAAGCGGTGATAGGTCGCTGCCGGCTTGTCGCCGCGGCCCGCGGCAGAGGCCGACGGCGCCGCCATGACCGGGGCTACGCCGTCGATGGTTTCCAGCTCGTGCCGCTGATCCCGGTGGCCGTGGCCGTGCAGGATAAGTTCCGCACCGCCTGCGGCGAGGGTCCCGGCGACCGCCGCATGATTCACCAGATGCTTGCGCCGGGAGTCTACCCCCGCGAGGGGACAGTGGTGCAGGTACACCACCCGGAACAGTCCGCGCTCCCGGCAAGCGGCGAGCAGCGCCGGCAGCCGGGCGAGCTGGGCCCCGTCGACGCGGCCGGTGGCCAGCGCCGGCGCCGTGGCCACAGCGCTGTTGAGACCGATGAAGGCGAGGGTGCCACGTACCCGCAGCGTGGGGTACCCGGGGCCGTCGTCCCCCGCGAGGTAAGCCCCCCAGTAGCGCGCCTGGTAGTCCAGGCTTGCGGGCACGGTGGCGTCATGGTTGCCCGGCACCAGCGCGACCCGCGATGGTGGCGCCAGGGCCGCCAGCCACTCGGCGGCAGCCTGGAACTCACGCTCCAGGCCGATGTGGGTGAGATCTCCGGTGATCACAAGCTCCGGTTCACCGTCACCGGCGAAGTCGGCAACCAGCGCATCGAGGCGCTCCCGCCGGTGCTCGAGGCGCCGGCGGCGGCGCCAGGAGAGATAGCCGAGAAAACGCTTTGAAAACAGCTCCCGTGCCTGCACCCCGGCGAGGGAGGTCAGGTGCAGGTCGGAGAGATGGATGAAGTTCTGGGCCACAGCCGCGGCTTGCCGGTCAATGGATTCGGCGGATCATGCCGCCGAGGGATGCGAGCTTGTCGTCGATGCCGGCGTAGCCGCGGTCCAGGTGGTAGACCCGGTCGATGGTGGTCTCGCCGTCGGCAGCCAGCGCCGCGATGACCAGGCCGGCGGAGGCGCGGAGGTCCGTGGCCATCACCGGGGCGCCCTGGAGCCCTTCTCGGCCCTGGACGATGGCGGTGTTGCCCTGCAGGTCGATGGCGGCGCCCATGCGCTTCAGCTCCGCCACGTGCATGAAGCGGTTCTCGAAGATGTTCTCCACCACCGTGGCGTTGCCCTCGGCCAGGGCATTTACCGCCATGAACTGCGCCTGCAGGTCCGTGGGAAAGCCCGGGTAGGGCGCGGTGGAGATGTGCATCGCCCGACAGCGGCGGCCGCCGCTATCGAGGGTGATCCAGTCTTCGCCCCAGCTGAGTTCGAGGCCGCTGGCCTGCAGCTTGGCCAGCACGTGCTGCAGGAAGGAGGGGTCGGTATTGCGCAGCGTAACGCTGCCTCGTGTAGCGGCGGCTGCGGCGAGGAAGGTGCCGGTCTCGATGCGATCCGGCGGCACCCGATGCCTGGCGCCGGTGAGGGACGGCCGCCCTTCGATGCGCACAACGCTGGAGCCGGCGCCCTGTATGCGCGCGCCCATGGCCGTGAGCAGGCGTGCGAGGTCGCCGATCTCCGGCTCCATGGCGGCATTCTCGAGCACCGTTTCGCCGTCGGCGAGGGCCGCGGCCATCATCAGGTTTTCCGTACCGGTGACCGAGGGCACGTCAAACGCATAGTGGCAGCCGCGTAGCCGGCTGGCCTTGGCCTTGATATAGCCGCTGTCGATACGGAGTTCCGCGCCCATGGCGCGCAGCCCCTCGATATGCTCGTTCACCGGCCGCGAGCCTATGGCGCAGCCGCCGGGGAGGGAGACATCGGCGCTGCCGAAGCGGGCGAGCAGCGGGCCAAGAAAGAGAATGGCCCCGCGCATGGTTTTCACCAACTCATAGGGAGCGCGCACGCTGTGCACGCTGCCCGCGTCGATCTGCACCGTGCTGCCATCCCGGTCGATGCGGCAGCCGAGCAGTTCCAACAGCCGCAGGGCTGTGTCGATATCCCGGACGGCGGGCACGTTGCTTACCGTGAGCGGCGTGCTGCCGAGGAGCGCAGCGGCGAGAACGGGCAAGGCGGCGTTCTTGGCGCCGGCAATGGCCACCTCGCCGGCGAGGGGGCCGTTGCCGGTAACGAGGAGTCGGTCCATCAGGCGGCGCTGGGGGTCACGAGGCCCGCGTCGATGAGGTCGCGGTAGGCGCCGATGATCCGGTCCACCTGTTCCGCGGTGTGTGCCGCGCTCATGCTGTTGCGCAGCAGGTAGTTTGTGCTCGGCGAGGCCGGCGGCACGACCAGGTTGACGTATACGCCGTTGTCGAAGAGCTGCTGCCAGGCCGCCATGGCTGCCTCCCGGTCCTCGAACTCGACGGCCACGACCGGGCTCGGCGCCGGGCCGACGGCGAGGCCGAGGGCCTTGAGCCCGTCGTAGAGGCGCCGGGCATTGTCCCAGAGCTGCTCCCGCAGTTCCGGTTCGTCGCGCAGGATCTGCAGAGCGCGACGCGTCGAGGCCACCACCGAAGGCGTTGGCGAGGCGGTAAAGATGTAGGCGCGGATACAGTAGCGTACGTCCTCGAGCTCCGCGTGCTGGCTGACGCAGTAGCCTCCGATGCCACCGAGGCTCTTGGAGAAGGTGCCGACGATGAAGTCCACCGCGTCCTCAACGCCAGCCGCCTCCGCGGCGCCGCGGCCGCGCTCGCCGAGCACGCCCAAGGAGTGGGCCTCGTCAACCAGCAGCATGGCGCCGTACTGCCGTTTGAGGTCGGCGATCTCCTGAAGCGGTGCGATGTCGCCGAGCATGCTGTAGATGCCCTCGGCGACGATGAGCGTGTTTGCGGCACGGTCGCCGAGACGGCGCAGGCGTTTGGCGAGGTCGGCGGGGTCGCTGTGCCGGTAGCGGATGACCTCCGCGCCCGAGAGTTTCACCCCGGAGTAGATACTCGAGTGGCTGTCGGCGTCGAGGAGGATGACATCGCCGGGGCCCGCGAGAGTGGCGCAGGTGCCCATGGTCGCCGCGTAGCCGGTGGAGAAGGTGATGGCGTGCCCGACGCCGAAAAAAGCCGCCAGTTCGGCTTCGAGAGCCTGGTGTTCGCTGAAGCTGCCGTTGGCAAGGCGTGAACCGGTGGTCCCGGTTCCCCAGCGGCTGGTCGCCTCGCGGGCGGCCTCGATGCAGCGCGGGTCCGCAGACAGACCGAGATAGTTGTTGGTGCCCGCGAGGATGACCCGGCGGCCCTCAACGACGCCCTCGGTGGCGGAAAGAAGCTCTTCGGTGACGGCGCCGAAGGCCTTCAGCTTGCGGTCACGGAGCTCCGCCTGGAACGCCGCCATTTCCTTGAATTTGTCCAGAAGCATGGTGTTGCCCTCGCCCGGGTGCTGAGGGCGCCGGGCGGCTCAGGAGTTGATGTCGCGGATTTTACGGGCCAAGTCCGCCACCGTATTGACGTCCGGCAGGATATTGAGCGGTATCGAGATATCGTAGTGGTCCTCGATCTGCTCGATTACCTCCATGACCTCGAGAGAGCTCAGGCCCAGGTCAGTGACCAGTCCCGTGTTCTCGTTGATCATCACGCGCTTCCGGTTGTACTTCTGAAGAAGCTCACACAGGAACGCGAGGCAGCTCTGGTAATCGGCCACGGCCGTCCTCCTTGCGCGGGTTGCGCGGGTTGCGCAGGCGCCGCCCAGGCGCTAGATTCCGGCGACTATACCCATGGACTTCCCCCAATGCCAGCCATTTGGTTGATCGACGCGTACCGGGCCGGTGAGCGCGGGCAGGTGCGCGCTCTCGCCGAGGCCGCCGCGGCGGCGCTCGACTGGCCGCTGGAAACAATCACCCCGCGGTACCGCAGCTGGGCGGTCTGGCCGCACCTGTTCCGGCAGACGTCCCTGGCCGGCCTGCAGCACCGTTCGCGCTGTGTTTTCGCTCCCCCCTGGCCCGGGCTGGTGATCACTGCCGGCGTGCGCAACGAGCCCCTCGGCCGCTGGCTTCGCAACGCCTCCGGCGGCGCGACGCGCTACATCCACGTGGGCAAGCCCTGGGGGCGCCTCGATGATTTCGATCTGCTCGTTACCACGCCCCAGTATCGCGTGCCGGTACATGCCCGGGTCCTGCACAATGCGCTGACCGTGCATGGGCTCGAGGGTCAGCGGCTGCAGCGTGCCGGCGAGACCTGGGCGGCGCGCTTCGCACCGCTGCCGCGGCCATGGATCGGCGTACTGGTCGGTGGCGACAGCGGCCCCTATACCCTCGGCCGGCGTGCGGCGGTGCGGCTCCTCGAGGGGGCGGTGGCCCGGGCCCGGGACTGCGGGGGTTCGCTGCTGGTGACCACCAGCGCCCGCACCCGGCCGGCGGTGAGCGAGGTGCTGGAGCGGGGCCTGGCGGGCAGCGGCGGTGTGGATGCCTGCCCCCATTTCCTGCACCGCTATGGCGCGTCCCCGGACAATCCCTACGCCGGTATTCTCGCCCTTGCCGATGCCTTCGTGGTGACCGGCGACAGCATCGCCATGCTCTCCGAGGCCTGTGGCACGGGCCGCCCCATGGCCCTCTTCGACCTCGGCGGCATGCGCCGGGACGCAGGCGCGGCCAGCGGGGCGGCCGGCTCCGTCGATCGGCGCCCTGGCGCAGCGCTCTACCGTGTGCTCATGCGCTGGTTTCCGCAGCCGCTGAGCCGGGACATCACCCTGGTACACCGCGCCCTCGTAGACGCAGGCCGCGCCGAGTGGCTGGAAGACGTGGGGCCCGTGGTCGCCGCCCCCGGTGTGCGCGCGGCCGCGCGTTCCCCGGACCTCGAGCGGGCCGTGGTACGCATCTGCGAACTGGTGGGGGCCGCTCCGCCCGGGAACGACGACTGCCGGTAATGGCTTGCTGTGGGACCCGCGTCCTCACCGTGACCTTTCTCAGGACCGTTTACCGGCCCCCGTCGGCGCGAGGACGCACCTGCCACAGGGCGTGCGCCAGGTGCGGTTGTCAGGCCAGGCCGTCGCGCTCCGCGCGCCCGTCCTGCAACCGGTAGACCCGGTCCGCGGCGTCGATCATGGCCCGGTTGTGGGAGATAGCGAGGATCGTCAGCTGGCCCTTAAGCTGCTCCATGGTCTGGCGCACCGCCTGCTCGCTGGCCGGATCGAGGGCGCTGGTGGCCTCGTCCAGGATCAGCAGCCGCGGGCGGTTGATCAGCGCGCGGGCGATGACAATGCGCTGGCGCTGACCGCCGGACAACTTGCCGCCGCGCTCGCCAACGACTGTGTCCATGCCCAGGGGCGTCGCCGTGACGAACTCCCAGGCGCCGGCGTCGCGCAGCGCCTGCGCCGCATCTTCGCGACTGAGGGCCGGATCGTCGAGGGTCACGTTCTGGAGGATGGTCGCGTGGAGGAGCACCGTGTCCTGGGGCACGTAGCCGATCTGTCGACGCCAGGCCCGGGCATCGAGGGTTGCCAGGGCGGTGCCGTCGATGCAGACCTCGCCGTAAGACGGTTGCAGCAGGCCGATGGTGAGATCGACGAGGGTCGTCTTCCCGGTCCCGGAAGGCCCGACGAGGGTGGTGAGGGAGCCGGCGGGAATCTCCAGGTTCAGGCCGTCGAAGACCGGGTGCCGTTCGTCGTAGGCAAAGCCGACGCCGGAAAACGCAATACCCTCGGCCAGGGGCGCCGGGTCCGCGCCACCGCTCGCCTCCGCCGCGCCACTGGCCTCGGCGATGCTGTCGAGCATGGCCCAGTAGGCGCTTTCGCCCTGCATGAGCTTCTGATACTGCTTCTGCACCTTGCCGAGGAAGGAAAAGGCCCGCCCCAGGGCGACGACCAGGACCATGACCTTGGGCAGTTCCATCTGGTAGACCTCAAGGGCCACGTAGATGCCCAGGCAGATGAAAATCGCGAACATCAGTTCCTGTGCCGAGTCGAGCAGGGCCGAGGCCAGGACCTGGCGGCGCAGTGCACGGTTCAGCTGCCGCGTGTCCTCGGCGAGCACCTGGTCCGCCCGCTCTTCCCGGGCCATGGCCTTGATGGGCTTCACGGACTGCAGGATGTCCGTGAGGTTGCCCACAAGGGAGGTCAGCATGCGGGTCTGCTTGCGGCCGGCGCGGCGGGTGATACGCACGAGGAAATGAGACAGGCCGATGACGATGGCGCCGGCGACGATGGCCACCAGCGACGCCCGCCAGGACAGGGCGAAGGCGATGCTGCCGTAGATGAGGGACTGAATGAGAAAGGTGATCGCCGTTGCACCATGCACGAAAGACTGGGACGAGCGCTCCGCCTCCGTCGCGAGGGCGTTGGTGAGCTTGCCCGCGGGCTGGTGCAGAAAGTACTCCCAGCGGCTGCGCAATACCGCGCGCAGCATTTGCAGACGCAGGTCCGTGCCCACCTGTGCCGCGGTGTAGCCGACCTGCCGCTGGGCAACGAGGAGGAAGAGGCTCTTCAGGAACACACCGGCGAGCACGATCAGCAGCATGTTGCCGAGGGTGATGGCAATGCCGAGCCCGCCGAGGGCATCGAGCACCACCTGTTCATAACCGGACGGCGGTGCGCTGGCCTCCCCGGTGACGCGGCCGCTGCCCAGGGCGATGTTCAGCAGCGGTAGCAGCGCCGACAGGCCCACCCCCTCGGCGAGCCCCGAAAGCAGCAGCGCCAGCAGCATAAGCAGCGTGGGGCCGCGGTAGCTGCGGAAAAAGCTGAGCATCAGGCGCATGGTGAGGCGGGTCCTTGCTGGGCGGGGGCGTCAGTCTACCAGTGCATGCGCTTCAGCAGCAGGGCGGCGCAGGCAGCGGTGGCCAGCGCGGGCAGCAGGGCCACCAGCAGCGGCGGCAGGCCGAGCAGCGTGCCCAGGGCGAAGATGATCTGCGACCCGAGGTAGAAGCTGATGCCGATGAGCGCGCCGATGGCCAGGTTGACGCCCACAGCGCTGCCGCGCCGCGACCCGAGCTGGGCACTGATCGGTGTCGCGAGGAGCACCATGGCGGCGGCAGTGAGCGGCAGCGCCAGGCGCTGCCAGAACGTGTTCAGATAGCTGCGCGCATCGCGGGCGTTGGCGGCGAGGTAGGTGCCGTAGCCATAGAGCACCGACAGGCGCATGCTCTCCGGCGACAGGGATAGCACCGGCAGTTCGCGCCGGGCCCAGAGGTTGTCTATCGCCAGGCTGTCGAGGCGGCGGGTGACCAGCTGTCCACCCTCGAGGCGTTTTTCCTGCACTGACTCGAAGCGCCACTGCCGGTCGTCGCCAACGGTCGCTGTGGCGGCGTGGATGGCGCGCTCAAGACGTCCCTCGGCGTCAAACTCGTAAAGCGCGATGTTTGCCGGTACGCGCTCGTCGCGCATGGTA
Source organism: Pseudohaliea rubra DSM 19751 (assembly GCF_000764025.1). Taxonomy (GTDB): domain Bacteria; phylum Pseudomonadota; class Gammaproteobacteria; order Pseudomonadales; family Halieaceae; genus Pseudohaliea; species Pseudohaliea rubra. Next base: position 87,297 of record NZ_KN234751.1, read on the forward strand.
CCCAGGTGGATATAGCGGCGGCCGCTTTTGGACCAGACGCCGCCGGCGGGGAGGGTGTGCGGGTTGTTATAGCGCAGCGCCAGGCGCAGGGCCTCGGCTCGCTGGTGCAGGGGCGCGGTCACGGTCTCCATGCCTACCCACAGCAGCAGGGTAACGACGCCGGTGGGCACGGCGATGGCGAGCAGCAGGCGGCTGATGGGCACGCCGGCGCAGCTGATCACCGTGAGCTCGGACCCCTTCTGCAGTCCCGCCAGGGCGATGATCGTGCCCAGAAGCAGGATAACCGGCGCCAGGGAGAGCAGCTGCTGCGGCAGCACCATGAGCGTGAACCGTGCGACAGCCACCGCGCCGTAATCACCGTGGGCCGCGTCGAGTTCGTCGATAAAGGCCAGCAGCCCGAACACGGCGGCCACCACCAGGAAGGTGATGAACCAGCCGCGCAGGAGCGCTGCAGTGATGTAGCGGGTGAGGATGCTCATGGGCGCCGGCGCCGGCGCAGCCGCGGTGGGCGGAGCATAACCAGCAGGATCAGCGCAAAGACCCCATAGGTGCCCCAGAGCCCGGGCATGTCCGGCACTGTGCCCTGCTCCATGCCCGTGCGCACGGCGCTGGTGATCGCGAACAGGCAGACATAGGCGGCGATGGCGACCAGGAAGCTGCGCGTGCGCGATTCCCGCGGCGCCGAGCGTGCCAGGGGCACGGCGATGAGGGCGAGGAGCACCGTGGCCAGGGGCGTGGTGATACGCCACTGGTACTCGGCGATGTCCTTGGGGCGATCGGAGCGGCGCAAGGCTTCCGTGGGCTCGGCCTTGCGACGATAGCGCTCCTGCGCCTCGGTCCCCGGCAGGCGGATGGTGAGCGTGCCGAAGTTCATGGTCACATCCAGCTGCTCCCGATTGTCCAGCAGGTAATGGTAGCCATCGTAGAAGGTGGCGGTAAGCGGTTCGCTGGGGTTCAGGGTGGGCAGGGCGGCGCTGGCCGCGTAGATGAGCTCGGCCCGGGCGCCGTCTTCGTGAGGCTTTTGCAGGAAGACGGCCTTGTGCAGGCCGCGTTCGAGGTCGAGATCATCAGCAATGAAGGTGTAGTCGCTTTCGCCCATGGTGACGAACTCGCCGGTAGCCATCTTCTTCAGGTCGAACTCGGCCGCGGCCTGTGCCTGCAGCCGGTAGCTCTCCCGGTAGGCCCAGGGTCGCCCTTCGACAGAGATCAGGCCGGTTACCGCGGAGATGACCAGGCCGAGGCCGAACACCGCCGCGAGGATCCGGCCCCGGCTGACGCCCGCGGCATACAGGGCGCTCATCTCGCCGTCGCGGTAGAGCCGTCCAAGGCCCGCGAGCACGGAAAAAAACAGCGCCGAGGGCAGCAGCACCTCGAGTACCACGAGGGTGCGCAGCAGCACCAGCCGGCCGGCGGTGAGCAGGTCGAACTGGCCGGCGGCGGCCAGCGTGAGCTGCTGCGCCAGCGAGTAGCCCACGAACACGAGCACCAGCAGCCCCAGGCCGAGGCCGAAGGGGTGCAGGATCTCCCGGCTCAGGTAGCGCTCGATGATCATGGCGGCGATTGTAGCCCGATCCGCGTCCCCGCGGGCGCCGCGCGGTCTTATTTAACAGGCTCGCCGGTGGCGAAGGGCGGCCCCATGGCGCATAATTCGCGGCTTTTCCGGCCGCTCTGACGGCCCCCGGGCCGAGAATCGTCATGCTGAACCTGAGCGACGGCGTCAAGAAGGCGCTGATCATTGCCCCCACGGAATTGCTGCCCGCCGGCGCGCGGGTCGCTCTACGGCGGAAGTACCTCGCGCAGCTGGAGCTCTCCAAGGCCCACCGGGCCAACTTTCTGATCATCGGACACCCGAAAAGCGGCAACACCTGGCTCAAGGCGATGATCAGCCGGCTGTACCAGCTGCGCTATAACCTGCCGGAATCAAAGCTCATCAACACCGACGAGTTTGCCCGCAAGATCCCGGAGATCCCGCGGCTGGCCGCCACCAACGGCTGCTACAGCTACGAGGGCGAGGTGGGCAGGTTGCTTGCCGAAGGCGCACCGGACAACCCGCTGCGGCACAAGCCTGTGGTTTTCCTTGCCCGCCATCCGATCGACATCGCCGTGTCCTGGTACCACCAGTTCACCAAGCGCCAGTCCCGGGCCAAGCAGGAACTCATCAACGCCAGTATCGACCATCCCATCGACCGCCGCAGCGTCGAACTCTGGGACTTCGTGCGTCACTCGGACATCGGCCTTGAATTCCTTATCGACTACGAGAACGGCTGGGCCCGCAACGTGCGCGCGCTGCCGCAGGGCCTCCTGATACGCTACGAAGACCTGCGCGCCGAACCCGTGGAAACCCTCGGCCGGGTCCTCGCCCACGTCGGTGAGATCTTCAGTGATGAGGAAATCCGCGAAGCGGTGGACTGGGGTTCCTTCGACAATCTGCGCAAGCTGGAGACCAGCGGCACCTTCAGCCAGGGCGGCATGAAGCTGGTGAATGCCGGTGACCCGACGACCTACAAGGTCCGGCGCGGCAAGGTCGGCGGCTATCGCGAGGACTTTCCCCCCGGGCAGGTCGCAGAGCTCGAGGCCCTCCTCGACGCCCGCAGCGATCCCGCGCTCGGCTACGGCAGCGCCGCCGGCCAGGGCTGAGCCATGGCGCCGCGCACCTGGGTCATCCTCGGCGACAAACGGGGTGACAACGGCCAGGTGGAAACAATCGTCGATGCCCTCGGCTGGCCGGTAGAGCACCGCTTCGTGCAGCCGCTGCCGCAGTGGGTCTACGGCAAGCCCCGCTACCGGCCCACCCTGGACCACCTCGACCTTTCGCGCTCCGATGCTCTCGCAGCGCCCTGGCCGGAGCTTATTCTTACGGTGGGCCGTCGCCCCTCCATGGCCGCGCTCTGGGTCAAGGCGCAGAGCGGCGGTCGCACGAAGATCGCCCTGGTCGGCAAGCCTTCGGGCCTCCTCGAGGACTTCGACCTGGTGATCGCCAGCGGCGAGAACCAGATGCCGCCGCTGCCCAACGTGCTGGTCACGGCCCTGCCGTTCATGCAGGTGGCTGAAGACGCGGTCCGCGAGGCGGCCGTGGCCTGGGCGCCGCGCTTTGCCGACCTGCCGCGGCCGCTGGTCGCGTTCCTGGTTGGCGGCGAGACCAACCCCTTCGTCATGGACGAGCGCGTCGCCCACGGCCTGGTCGCTGAGGCGAAGCGCGTGGTCGCCGACGGCGGCACCCCCTGGATCACGACCAGCCGGCGCACGACCGCCGACGTGGTCGCGGTCCTCGAGCGCGACCTGCCCCCGCAGGCCCGCCTGTTCACGTGGTCCGCCGAGGCCCCCCCGGCCGACAACCCCTACCGCGCACTCCTCGGCAGCGCCGATGCCTTCGTGGTCACCGGCGACAGTATCTCGATGCAGGTGGAGGTCGCCCGGCTGCGCAGGCCCCTGGCCATCTTCCCGCTCCCCGCAGGCCGCTTCGGCGCCCCGGATCTCTGGCGCCGCGGTTTCGCCAGCTGGCTCAACAATCCCCGCTGCACCACCCCCGCCGACCGCTGGCGCCAGCGCCTGGCCCGGGCGATCTACCGGGTCGACTATTTCAAGCTCTTCTCCTCCACGCGGGATTTCCAGGCGTTCCACCGCTTGTTGATCGACCATGGGCTGGCGGTGTGGGCCGGCCAGCCACTGGTGGAGCCTGCCGGCGAGTTGCCGGATGACCTCTCGGTGGCGGTAGCGCGGGTTCGGGCGTTGTTTCCAGAGGGTTCTTCTGCGGCTTCGTAGGCGGGTGCGGGTGGCGCCTGCGATCCGGGGGAGGCTCTCCCGGACACGCTACAAGCACATCCATGTGCGCTCGACGTCGGCCATCCATGGCCGCCGACGGTCCGGGAGGGCCTCCCCCGGCCCGCCGGCTTCATTTCGACCGCTACAACACCAACTTACCTCCGTGGAAAGGGTGCTGCCCCTGGCTTTAGTCAAGTCCCAACGACTCGGGCCCACTTGCGTAGCTACGATCACCTAAGTCTGTCGTTAAGCCGACGGCGCCGGGAAACCCTGGCGGAACGTCGCGGGCCATGGATGGCCCGCGTCGAGCGCACATGGATGTGCTTGTAGCGGTTCCGCCAGGGTTTCCCGGCGGTGGCGGCGCCACCACCGCCAAATCAGAACCTCCAAGCCTCCATCGTCAACGCAGAACTGCCAAGCCACGACGTCAACTGAAGCGCAGGGCCGTTGTAGCGAGAGACCTACCGCACCCCCAGGACGTTCTTGGCGAAGTGGGTGCCGGCGCGGGCCATGCGCTGCGTGGCGATGGCGAGAGGGCTTCGGTCGAGGTAGTTGAGCTGGAGCATGCGGCGTTCGCCGACGAAGCGGGTGTGGCCGTGCCAGGAGTGGGGCGTGCGCTTGAAGGCCAGGAGCGTGCCGCCAAGGGGCGGCACCTCGGCGGCGTAGTCTTCGATATCGCCCTTGCCGCGCAGCATGCGCAGCTGGCCGTCCGTGCTGTCCCAGTGCTCGTTGAAATACACCAGCACCGTAATGATCTTGCTCTTGTGATCCGTATGGATATTGCCATCGGTGCGCTCACAGAACTTGCGCACCGTGATCGTGGATGGCAGGCCGGCGAGGGCCATGGTGAAGCGCTCGCCGAGGACGCGGGCGAAGGCTTCACTTTCGAGATCTTCGACCAAGCGGGCGAAAGCCGGTCCGTAGCTGAGGTCCTCGAGGGCGTGGTTCGCTGCGGAATCGATGACCGGATAGTCTGCGTTTACTGCCGCGAGACCTTCCGGTGACAGAAAGCCCGGGGCCACAAGAAACGGGAACGGGTCTGTCGACAGGGGCGCGGCGCGCAGCGCTTCAAGGTTGGCGTAATTCATGGGCTGCATGATACTCCCTGGCGCCGCCCGGCGGCAGGGTCGGGTTGCCCGGAGGAAACGTGAAAAATGCCGCCCGGCTGCGGCGGGGCGGCTAATCGGGTATGATCGCGATCCTCTTACCAACCGCATTCCGAAGGCCCGCACCGCATGGCCGACAAGGCTCGCGTCGCCGCACGCTTCGTCATACTCTCGCTGCTACGCTGGCTGCCCGCCGCCCGGCGCAAGGCCCTGGAGCGCTGGCTGCGCGGCCGCGAGGAGTACAAGAAGCTCCAGCGCGCCGACTGGGTGCTCATGAGCTGGGGCAAAAGCGGCCGCACCTGGCTGCGGGTCATGCTGTCCCGGGCCTACACGCAGCTGGGCAACCTGCCGGCGAGCGAACTCCTCGACTTCGACAATCTCAAAGCGCAGCACCGGCAGCTGCCGGCGGTCTTCTTCACCCACAATAACTACCTGCGCGACTACACGGGCAACTGGCAGAGCAAGGCGCATTTTGCCGGCCGGCGCATGGTGCTGCTGGTGCGCGATCCGCGGGACGTCGCGGTATCGCAGTTCTTCCAATGGCAGTACCGCATGCGCCCGCGCAAGAAGTTCATCAACGACTACCCGGCCGACGGCAGTGACGTCGACGTCTGGCAGTTTGTGCAGGACCCGGCGGTGGGTGTGCCGCGCATCGTCGACTACTTCAACGACTGGGCTGCTTCCCGGGATCAGCTCGATGACCTGCTGGTGGTGCGCTACGAGGACATGCGTGCCGACCCCGGTGCGGTGCTCAAGCGCATTCTCGACTTCACCGGCACCGCCGTGAGTGAGGCGCAGGTGGCCGAGGCGGTGCAGTTCGCCGCCTACGACAACATGAAGAAGATGGAGCAGGAGCAGTACTTCAAGGGCTCCGGCGCCCGGGTGAAGCCCGGCGACAAGGATAACCCGGCCTCCTTCAAGGTACGCAAGGCCAAGGTCGGCGGCTATCGGGAGCACTTCGACGACGCACAGTGCGCGGTGCTCGACGCCATGGTGGCGAAGCTCGACCCGCAGTTTGGCTACGGGCAAGTGCCGGAGCAGGCGCCGGCATGAAGTACGCCCTGCAGCAGCTGCGCCACGCGGCCAACACGCTGCGCAAAAAGGCGGCACGGCGCCTCCTCAACTGGCGCAACCGCAACCGGCCGCAGGCCGAGCTGATCGCCGAGGAGCGACGGCTGCGTGGCCGGGAGCAGCTCGCCCGCCTGCGCGAGGCGGATATCGTCATCGTCTCCTTCGGCAAGAGCGGCCGCACCTGGCTCAGGGTGATGCTGTCGCAGCTCTTCCGGATCCGCCACGACCTGCCCGAAAACGCACTTCTCGGCTTCGACAACTTCCACTCCATGAACGCGGCCGTGCCAAAGATCTTCTTTACCCACGACAACTACATCAAGGACTACACGGGCGAGCCCGGCAGCAAGGCGCCGTTCTACGACAAGCCGGTGGTGCTCATGGCCCGGGACCCGCGTGACGTGGCGGTCTCGCAGTTCTTCCAGTGGAGGTTCCGCCTGAAGCCGAACAAGGTCGTCCTCAACAACTACCCTTCGCGCGATGACGACATCAGCGTCTACGATTTCGTCACCGGCGATAACGACGGCGGCAGCCTGCGCGCGGTGGTCGACTACCTGAACACCTGGGCCGCCGAGCGCGAGCACATCCAGCGTTTTCACCTCCTGCGCTACGAGGATCTGCGCGTGGACCCGCAGGGCGAGCTGGCAAAGCTCGTCGCCTTCATGGGCGTGGAAGCCACCCCCGAGGAACAGGCGTCGGCCATCGAGCATGCGTCCTTCGAGAACATGAAGAAGATGGAAAGCTCGGACACCTTCCGCTTCGCCGGCCGCATGCGCGCCCGCGACAAGGACAACCCGGATTCCTACAAGGTCCGCCGCGCCAAGGTCGGCGGCTATCGAGACTACTTCAGCGACGAGGAAGCCGAGGCCATCGATCGGCAGCTGGCCGAGTCTCTGGATCCGCTGTACGGGTATCATTGATCGGCGGGATGTTCATTTGTCCCTGGACAGGGATGAATGCTTTACGCCGTAAGCTCCATGGGCATGGGTGGCGCCGAAGCTCCCGGAAGATTGACCGGGACACGCTACAAGCACATCCATGTGCGCTCGACGCCGGCCGTCCCTGGCCGGCGACGGTCCCGGTCAATCTTCCGGGACCCTCGGCTTCGCTCCAACGCTAATGCGCTGTAGCTCACTGGTCCAGATAGTGAGGATCAGTCATGCCGCCTTATGAACTCTCAACGAGCAGTCCGGTCGGGCTGGCCGAAACGGTCGGAGCGAAGCCGTCGCGCCCGGAGGGCCGGTCGGGACCGTCGCGGGCCAGGGATGGCCCGCGTCGAGTGCACAGGGACGTGCTTGTAGCTTGTCCCGACCGGCGCTCTGGGCGCGACGGCGCCACCACCGGTCGAAAACGGCCCTTGATTCAGGCCCCCACCAGCTGCAGCGCATCCTCCCGCACATGCCCCTGCCGGATCTCGTCGCGCAGCTGGTCCTCCGTGATCACGCCGTCCTCCATGCACTCGCGCACCAGATCGAAGAAGAACCGCTCCTGCGCCGGGTCCGGGTGCTTCGCGTAGCGGCCGGCGAACTTGTAGTCGCCGAAGAGGACGCGGCGGGCGCGGCGCAGCCAGTGCCGGGGCGGGAACAGCTGGAACGTGTCCGCCGGCCGGTAGTCGATGGGCAGGCCCGTCTTCCAGGGCTGGGTCTTGCGCTTGGTGTTGTGCAGCAGCTTCGTGTGCTCGTCGAGGTGATCGAAGTCATTCCAGCCGCTTTCGAGGAGACCGATAGTGGCGGGGTTCTCGAGCTTCAGCGAGACCCAGTCCATGTAGTCGCGCTTTGCGGGGATGAACATCTCGTTGAACTCGCGCTCGAACTCCCAGTGCGTGAGCCTGGCACAGTCGAGGAGCATGACGCTCGAGGCCCAGGCGCCCTTGCGGGCCTTGGCGCCGGCCTTGGGGCGACAGACGATGGCCTTGTCGTCCATGTCGCGGTTCAGCAACTCGTTGATGTCGCCGACGGCGAAGATATCCGGGTCCATGACCACGGCACGGCCTTCGTAGTTCATGAGGCCGGGCGGTGCGAAGCGCAGTGGGGTGAAGGACTGCAGGTCGTCGTTGAGCCACGGGCGCTTGTCGCCGTCGCGCAGGTAAAGGTCGCCCTCGCGCTCAGCCATGCAAGGGAAGTCCTTCACCTCGATGAAGCGTACGTCGAAGGCATCCGGGTTCGCAGAGCGCTTCTTCAGCGAGTGACGGCTGACGAGGGCGCCGAGCATCTGCTTGTGATTAGTGTGGATGAAAACGGTCGGTTTCACGGTGGCCTGCCCCGTTGCGGTCGCGATCGTGCTAGTTTACGCGCGCCAGCTGCGTACTTGAACGACGCCCGCTGGCAATATTCCTGACCCCGGCCCGGACGATTCATGAACGACCTGCTGCAAACGCCGCCCCGGCGCGCCCCGCGCACCTGGTGCCTCCTTGGCCGCAAGGCCGGCGACAACGCGCAGGTGATGGCGCTGGCCGGCGCCCTCGGCTGGCCCTGGGAGGAGCGCCATATCGTGGCGCACCCCTGGGAGCTGCTGCCGCACCTTGCCCTGGGTGTCACCCTGGCGGGGATCGACCGCGGCGCCTCGTCGAGGCTTGAGCCCCCCTGGCCGGAGCTGGTGTTGACGGCCGGCCGGCGCAACGAACCGGTGGCGCGCTGGCTTCGCCGCCAGAGCGGCGGCGCCACGCGGCTCGTGCACCTGGGCCGCCCCTGGGCGCCCCCCGGCAGCTGGGACCTGGTCGTTACCACGCCCCAGTATTTCCTGCCCGCTGCGCCGAATATCCGCCACAACACCCTGCCGCTCTGCGATCTCGGGGCCGAGGCCCTCGCAGCCGCCGGCGAGGCACTGGCGCCGCAGCTGGCGTCGCTGCCGCGGCCCTGGATTGCCGTCCTCGTGGGAGGCGACAGCGGAAAATACGTCTACACCGCTGCAAAGGGGCAGCGCCTCGGTGCTCTGGCAGAACGCCTCGCGGCGACGAATGAGGGATCACTACTGGTTATGGGCAGCCCGCGAACCCCGCCGGCGGCCCTCGACGCCCTCGCCGGCGAGCTTCGCAGGCCGGGGCTGGTTCACCACTGGGGCGAGGGGCAGAACCCCTATCGGGGTGCCCTCGCTCTGGCAGATGCGTTTGTGGTTTCCGGCGAATCCATGTCGATGCTGGCGGAGGCGCAGACCCGGGGGCGGCCGGTCTACATCTTCGACCCCGGCGACGGCGCAACGCCCTGGTGGCGCCTGCCCCACGGCTGGCGCTACAAGCCCCTGAGTCATCGCCTTGCCATGCGCTTTGCTCCGCAGCGCATGCGCCGGGATATCGGCTGTATCCAGGCGGCGCTGGTGGCCTCGGGGGCAGCACAGTGGCTGGACGAGGCGTCTGCTTCGGCGCCGCTTCCAGCCGCCGTTGCCGCCAATGACGGGGTCTGCGCCGCGGAGCTGGCTGCCTCGGCGGCGGCGGTGCGCGCCCTGTTTCAGGGGGGCTGAACGCGCGCCGCATGGCGCAAGCGGCGCTTCTGCTGCCGCGGCTCAGGCCGCCTGCGATAAGCCCGCCAAGGGGTGCGTGGGCGCCGGGGGCAGGTCCGGGGTGCGCGCGAGAACCTCGAAGGCGTCATGGCGCACGTGGTTCTTTGCCATTTCCTCGCGCAGGAAGTCTTCGCTGAGCTTGCCCTCGGCGAGACACTCCTTCAGCAGGCCGAAGAAGAACTGCTCCTGGTTCCGGTCCGGGTGCTGCTTGTAGTTGCCAAGGAAGGCGTATTCCCCGAACAGTTTGCGCCGGGCGCGAAGAATCCATGCTGCCGGCGGGAACAGACGGAAGCGCTCCGCGGGGCGCCAGTCCGTCGGCAGGCCTGTCTTCCAGGGCTGCGTGCGGCGGCGGGTGGTGTGCAGCATTTTTGTCCCGGTCGTGAACTTGTCGAAGTCGTTCCACTCGGCCTCGAAGAAATCAATGCTGTCCCGGGGCTCATCCTTCAGGCAGATCCAGGGCTGGTAGTCCTGCTCGAAGGTGAACATCTTTCGGAAGGTGCTCTCCGGGTCCCAGTGCGTCAGCTTCGCGCAGTCCAGCAGCATCACGCTCGAGGCCATGCACTTGTCGACGAGGCCCTTCGGGCCTGAGCGCATGCGGCACATGATCGCCTTGCCGTGCATGTCGCGGGAGAGGAGCTCCCAGATGTCGGCGGCGGCGAAGATGTCCGGGTCAATGACCACGGCGCGGCCCTCATAGCCCATGAGCTTCGGCGGCAGGAAGCGGGTGGGGGTGAAAGACTGCAGGTCGTCGTTGAGCCAGACCCGGTGCACGCCGTCGCGCAGGTATTCCCTGCCTTCGTGCTCGGCAAAGAAGGGGTAGTCGCCCAGGTCCATGATGGTGACATCGAACTTGTCGTTATTCGATGAATAGCGGCGCAGCGCATGCTCGGCGACGATGGCGCCGGTGAGCTGCTTGTGGTTGGTCTGGATGAAGACGCCGGCTTTCATGAGGACTCCGGGGTAGCTGTCTGGCGGCGAGCATAAAGCAAGGCGCAGCCGTTTTCTATGTGGGAGGTTACGGGCGGCAATAGTACCGGTAGCTGGCCATGGGCCCGGCGACCAGGAAAACCCAGTAGCGGAAGTCCCAGTTCAGAAGGCGCACGTTGGTGAGCGTGCTTGCGAGGAGGAGGGCCATGACGCAGCCCAGGAAGAGCATCGTGTCGCCGCTGAGAGCGCCGGTGCGCCAGCCGCGGTAGAAGCCGCCGAGAGTCAGCAGCAGGGCCGCCGTGAACAGGCCGAGACCCACCGCGCCGTAGCGCACCAGGATATCGAGCTGCACGTTGTGATAGTCATTGAAGCGCGACAGCAGGAAGACGTCGCTGTCACGCAGCGTAAGCTTGGCGGCTGCGGGACCGTGGCCGAAAAGCGGCGCCTCGCGCCAGCGGGCGAGGCCCTCCCGGAGCATGACGACCCGGGTGCCGATGCTGTTGGGGTGCCCCCGGGCGTCGCCGGTGGCGATGCGGTCGAAATCGCCCGCCTGTAGCGCTGCCAGCGTGTGCTGCTCCATCGCCAGGCGCTCACCGATCATGGGCAGCGCCAGCAGCAGCACGCCGGCGGCAAGCACAACCGCTGCCTTCAGGGCGACGAGGGCTCTTACATCCCGGGTGCGTAGCGCGCGGGCGATGCCGACGGCGCCGACGAGCAGTAATAGCGGCAGGAGCGCGAGCCAGGCTGCGCGCGTTTGGGACAGCACGACGCCTTCGAACAGCAGCGTGGCCAGCACCACCAGGGCGGCGATGGCCAGTACAAGGCGGCGCCCGTTCAGGAAGCGCAGACACCGCCCCGCAAAGACAAGAAGGGCGAGAAGCACCGTGCCCGCGTAATAGGCGAAGGAAATCGGCTCCAGCCCCAGCCCCAGGCGGGCTTCCCACCAGGGGCCGTCCAGGTTGTCGAGCTCACCGATGAAAAAGAGACGGGTGAGGAGGAAGCCCGCGGAGGCGATCAGCCAGGTCCGGAGGATTCGCCCCTCGTCGCCGCGCAGGTACCAGGCGACGGGGATCACCCCGGCGTAGTAGGCCACCCGCGCCGCGTGCTTGACCTGCTGCTCCCAGGCGTCCGGACCGCCCAGGGCCGCCACGGGCGCGTAGACAACGGCGTAGCCGGCGATCGCCAGCAGGACCCAGGTCAGCGGATCGCGGCGGAGCCGGGGCCAGCAGGCAGCCCGGTCCGCCCACAGGGCCCAGAGCATGAGCAGGCAGCCGACAACGGCGAGGGGCCGCAGGGACCAGGCCGAAAAAGCAAAGAGATACAGGCCCGCCGTGCCCATGGCGTCCCGCTGCTCCGCGATGACCGTGGACACTAGCGGAAGACCCCCCGGCGGTACAGGCGCCAGAAAAACCCCCAGCTGAACAGCAGCGGATGCCGGCGCACCCGCGGGGGTATCTCGATGGGCTCGCCGGAATGTCGCTCCAGCTTCCAGGCGATGTAATCGAGGCCTCCGGAGAAGGTGAAAAGAGCCTTCACCAGGCGGGCCACGGAGAGGCTCTTGCCCTGCAGGCGGCGCAGACCCCAGGCTACCGGCGCCAGGCGGCGCTGACCTGCTGCCACCGTCGCCCGGTAGCGACAGCGTTCGCCGCTGTCGCTGAGGGACAGTGTGTGGGGCAGGTCCGGGGCCACCAGCTGCGTCACCGCCGCGTAGAAGGGCAGGGCGGCGCTCACGAGTTCCCGGGCCCGTCCGGGGCGCTCCGTGCGCAGCTCCGTGCCATAGCTGAGAGCCAGGGCCTGCTCCCAAAGGTCTGCCAGCGTGCCGCTGGCCGGGAGTGCCGGCAGGGCCCGGGTCAGCAGTGTGGTCGCCGCCCGGCGGAAGGCTTCTGACACTGCGCCGGCTACGGCGTCGTTGCGGGCGTGGATGATGCGCACGGGCTGGCTGAAGCGACCCCAGAGGTAAGACTGGTACCAGCGCCGGCTGCAGCCGCGGCGGAAGTCCGCCAGTGAGACTACCGTCACCTTGCTGCGCAGGACCCGGCCGTCGACCTCGCACTGGGCATAGAAAACGTTCGGCGGCAGCAGGCGGTTTGCCAGCGCCAGCCAGCCCGCGCCGTAGGCATCCCGGTAGCTGTCGACGACAAGATAAAGGTCCACCAGGCCGTCGAAGAGATCGCCGCTGCGCAGGCAGGACCCGTAGAGCAGCACCGCCTGGACCGCGTCCCGGTGCTCGGCGCGCAGTCGTGCGAGCAGTGCTGCCAGGGCAGGCTCTTCTGCCGGCGAGGGTCCGGCGACCTCCGGCCAGGGGCTCACGGCCGCAGGAAAACGAGCGCTGCGCTCGCCTCGATCAGGGCGCAGCGGCGTACGGTGAGCAGCTCGCCGTCGAGGTTCAGGTCCCCGGCCAGGGCCAGTTCGAGCTGCTGCGCGTTGTGGCTGTGGTAGCCGGCGTCTGCGCGCGCCCGCCGTGAGGGCCGGCCGGCAATAATGGAGAGGAACGTGGGCAGGAAACGCGCCGCGTGCTGTTCAATGAGGGTCAGCCGCAGCGGCCCGGGCCCCCGGCCCCAGAACGGTCGCATGCCGAAGGCAAGGCGCTCCAGCGTGGAGACGGCGAGGATGAGTGCGTCCGCCTCGCCGGCGGCGCGCCCGTCGAGGGTCAGGCCCAGGCGCGTGGGCCGGGTGAAGGCCTCTTCGCCGCGGACGACTCCCCAGGCCGTGCGCAGTGTGCCGAGGAACAGGCTGAAATCGTCGCGCAGGCCGCGGGCGTGGATTTCCCGGTGCGCGTACTCGGTGCCGTGCACCACGGCCCCGGCACCGAGAAACATCCCGTAGTGCGCCGCGGGCTCATCGTCGATGCTCACCCGCAGCAGCCGTCGCTGCAGCCGTTCCGCCGGCCGCGAGGGGTCTTCCGCCCAGCGCCGGAAGCGGCTGACGGCGCGGCGCAGGCTGCCGCGGACGCCGACATCGCCGGCGTTCATGTTTGCGGTGCCGGCGGGCAGCAGTGTGACCAGCGGCAGCCGGGCGAAGGGAGAGCGCTCAAGGAGCTGGCCGAGGACGGCGGCGGCGGTGCCGTCGCCACCGTTGATCACCAGCAGCTCCACGCCGGCGCCGGCAAACTCCTCAAGCACCGCCGGCACATCGCCGGGGCTGCCGGTCACCCGATGCAGGGCGCCCGGGCAGCGCTCCAGCTCCCGGCGCAGGGCGGGGAAGTGGTCCCGGTTGTGGCCGCTGGCGGGGTTGCTGATGATGCCGATCCCCGCACCGCCGTCCCTCATGGTATCGCGGCGGCCGGCGCTGTCCTCGCCGGCGCCGGACGCGAGAGGGCCTCGACCAGATTGAGCTCGGCGCCGCCGATGCGGGGCGCTTCACCGCGAACGCGCAGGGGTAGTCCCGTCGCACGGTCGACGAAGAACACGATGGGGCCGGACAGCCCCATGAGTTCGAAGTCCTGCCCCTCCGGGTTCCCGGTGAGGGGCTCGGTGCGCAGCTCCAGGGTGCGGGTGCTGCGCCGCCCTTCGACCCGGCCCTCGTCAAGGCGGAAGTCAGCTCGCATCGTTTCCGTAGCCCCGGGGCTGGCCACGAGGCGGTAAAAATTGAGGTCTGTGTGAACCAGGTAGCCCTCGGCCCGGGACGGATCCTCGAGGAGTGCCGGCAGGAGCAGGAACAGGGCGTGCGGTGCAATGATCACCCGGCCCGCAGCCTCCGGCGGCAGCTCAACCTCGCCGGGCCCGCTCGTTACCCAGCCGCTTTGCCCGACACCGCCCCCGGGGCCGCTGCCGTCTGCGGCGGGCTCCCGGCGCTGGCGCTTGATGAGGTCCGGCAGGTACTGATGGGTTTTCAGACGCTGATCGCGGCCGCGGCTCAGGCGCCAGCGGCCGATGCTGGCGGCATCGCCGGCATTCAGGTCAACGACGATGGACTCGATGGTGCTGCCGACGGTGTTCTGGACCTCCAGGCGCAGGAAGGGGGCCGCTTCGCTCTCGGGGAACAGCGGCGCCACACCATGCTTCAGGCTGAGTTCGCCCCGGGCGGTGGCCCAGAAGTTGCGCTGCTCGAAGGCCAGTTGCTGCCAGGCTGGCAGCTCAAAGGCCGTCCCTGCCGGGGCCATGAAGGCCGCCAGCAGACAGAGCAGAGCCGGCAGGAGTCGGGACATGCGCGAAATCACTGTGATCGCCTGGGTCGACGAAAGTATCACAGCGCGGGCGCGATCGCTTCCGCTGAACCTGTCTTGCGCCCCGGGGAGTGTAATAATGCCCGCTTTTCTCCTTGCCGGGGTAGCAATGGACGTCAAGGTGCGACTCGGCCGGGCCGGCGACCTCGATGCGGCGCTGGCCCGGCGTTACTACGCGGTGCTCGACGACGCCGACCGTGACCGGGTGGACCGTCTGCCTCCGCCGCGGCGACGGGCGATGCTGCTGGCCCGGGGCCTCGCGCGGATCGAGCTTGCGCGGGTGCTCGCTGTGGCCCCCAGCGCCCTGCGCTTCGAGCGTGGCGCCAGCGGTAAACCCGCCGTCGCCGGCGCGCCGCAGCTCTGCTTCAACCTCAGTCACAGCGGTGATTGGGCCGCCCTGGCCTGGCTGGCGCTGCCGGCGTCGACGCCGGCCATGGGCCTCGGTATCGATCTCGAGGGTGCGCAGCCGGTGCGGGACCTGGTACGGCTGGCCACGCGCTGTTTCGGGCCGGCGGAGGCGGAGCTTATGGCCGCGCTGCCGGCGGCGGAGGCCGCCGCGCGCTTTCGCGACCGCTGGACCCTGACCGAGGCCTGGGTGAAGGCGCGGGGCGGCAGCCTGGCCCGGGTGCTTGGCAGTCCCCG
>NZ_KN234752.1 GCF_000764025.1 Pseudohaliea rubra DSM 19751
CGACGACCTGCGCGCCGCGTCCTGCCCACGGGGCACCCCCTTCGCCCCGCTGCCGCCGATCCCTCTGGACAGCACGCCGGTGGAGCTCGCAGCCATCGACGCGGACGCCGACCTGCCCGGCGCAGCGTTCGCCGGCGGCTGGCACCTTGCCAGCACGGACCCGGCCTTCGGCGGCCTGTCCGGGCTGGCAGTCCGCGCCGACGGGGCACTGCTGGCGATCACCGATCGCGGCGCCTTCGTGGTCATCGAGCTCCGGGACGGCATCCCCGCCAGCGCGCGCCTCGCGCCCATGGGGCTCGAGACGGCCGACGACAAGACGGCTCGCGACGCCGAGGGGCTGGCGCTTCACGAAGAGCTCGCCCTGGTCAGCTTCGAGCACCGGCACCGGGTCCTCGCCTTCGCCCTGGGCCGCTGCGGCGCCGCAGCCCGAGGCGCACCGGTCGCGGCCTTCGGCGCTGCCGTCAGCGGCCTTTCACGCGCGCTGGCAGCCAACGGTGGCGCCGAGGGACTGGCGGTCACGCCCGGCGGGGCTCTCCTTCTGGGGCTGGAAACGAACGACGACGGGCTGCCGCTGGCGCAGCTGACCGAAGCCGGCACCGCCGCCGTCAGCACACGCATCGCGCCGAGAGGCCGGCCGGTGCTCACGGGCCTCGACGCGACCGCCACGACGCTCTACGCCGTGCTCCGGGACTACCTGCCGGGTGTCGGCAACCACATCGAGGTGCTGGCCATGCCCCTCGGCCCCGGCGGGCCCGCAGCGAGCAAGGTGCGCCGGGTGCTGCGGCTGGCGCCGCGCCACGGCACGGACAACTTCGAGGGGATCGCGCTAAGCCGCCGGGCCGACGGGAGCCTGCGCCTCTGGCTGGTTGCCGACGACAACTTCTCGCACCGGCAGCGGACCCTGCTCTACGCCTTCAACCTGGGGGATGATCCTCAGCCCTCGCCGTAGGCCGCCAGGTCCTCGCGCAGCCGTGCGCGCGCCGCCGACGACAGGAAACTCGCATCGATAGCGTTAGCGAGCAGGCGCCGGGCCGTGGGGATAGCGAGGCCGAGTTCCCGATGCAGGGCGAGGAAGTTCTCCGTGAGGTACCCGCCGAAGTAAGCCGGATCGTCGGAATTCACGGTCACCGCCACCCCCGCCTCGAGGAACTGCGGCAGGGTGTGGTCCGCGAGCCGGTCGAAGACACGCAGGCGCACGTTCGACAGCGGGCAGACCGTGAGCGGAATGCCCTCGCGGGCGAGACGCTCGACCAGCGCCGGGTCCTCCACCGCCCGCACGCCGTGATCGATGCGCTCGACACCGAGCACGTCAAGGGCGTCGCGGACGAAGGCGGCAGGTCCCTCCTCGCCGGCATGGGCTGTAAGCCGGTAGCCGCGCTCCCGGGCGGCAGCGTAAAGCCGCACGAAGTCCGCTGGCGGATGGTCGCGCTCGGCGCTGGCAAGGCCGATCGCGACGAAATGCTCGCGCCAGGGCTCGGCAGCCTCGAGCTGCGCCAGGGCCTCGGCTACCGGCAAGTGGCGCAGGAAGCTTAGGATCAGCGCCACCGACTGCCCCCAGCCCCGGCTCGCATCGTCGATGGCGGCGCTGAAGCCGGCCATGACCGTGTCGAGGGAAACGCCCTGCGGCGCATAGGTCTGCGGCTCGACCATGATCTCCGCGTGCACGATGCGCTCGCTGCGACACACGGCGAGGTAGTCGCCCATGAGGTGATAGAAGTCCTCCTCTGTACGCAGTACGGAGGCGCCGTGGTAATAGAGGTCGAGGAAACTCTGCAGGTCCGTGAAAGCGCAGGCCGCTTCCACGTCGGCCTCGCTCGCGTAGGGCAGCGCCACGCCGTTCTTCTTCGCGAGCTCAAGCAGGCGCCGGGGCTGCAGCGAGCCGTCGATGTGCAGGTGCAGCTCGCATTTCGGGGCGCCGCGGATCCAGCGTTCGAAGTCTTCACTCACGGGGGCTCTCCTCGCCGGTCATCAAGGCGCCCGATAATGGCCCCTGGCCCGCCGCGACGCAACGCGGCCGTGCTAACGTAGGCGTTTTTCTGCGGAGACTCACCGTGCAGGAACGCGAACCCGACCCCCTCTGGCTCGCCGAGCCGGCGGCCTGCTGGACCGGCGCCGATGCCGGCGGCGGCATCGTCATCAGCGGTAACCGCATCGTCGAGCTGGTTCCGGCGGGCGCTACGGCGCGCACCCCGGGGGCGCGGCGCGAGTCCGTGGCCGGCCTCGTGCTGCTACCCGGCCTCATCAACTGCCACCACCACTTCTACCAGACCCTGACCCGCGCCTTTCCCCCAGCGCAGGAAAAGGAACTTTTCGAGTGGCTGCAGGCGCTCTACCCGGTCTGGGCCGGGCTCGATGGCGAGGCCGTCACCGTCTCCACGACGCTGGCGCTCTGCGAGCTGCTGCTCTCGGGCTGTACCACGGCCGTGGACCACCACTACCTGTTTTCCGCGCGCACCGGCGATGCCATCGACCGGCAGGTCGAGGCCGCCGCCGAACTCGGCGCGCGGGTCGTGCTCACCCGCGGTTCCATGAGCCTCGGCACCTCCCGCGGCGGCCTGCCCCCGGACAGCGTCGTGCAGGACGAGGACGCCATCGTCGCCGACTGCGAGCGGCTGCTGGCGCGCTACCACGACCCGGCGGACGACGCGCTCTGCCAGGTCGCCCTCGCACCCTGCTCGCCTTTTTCCGTCTCCGGCGAGCTCATGGCCGCCGTCGCCGCGCTGGCGGCCGAACGCGGTGCACTTCTCCACACGCACCTCGGCGAAACCGAGGACGAGAACGCGTTCTGCCTCGCGCACTACGGCAAGCGCCCGGTGGATTATCTTGAAGCCGCCGGCTGGCTGCGCCCGGGTACCTGGCTGGCCCACGGCATCCATTTCTCGGACGCGGAGATCGCCCGCCTGGGCGCCGCGCGCGTGGCCGTGAGCCACTGTCCCTCCTCCAACCTCTTCCTCGGCTCCGGCCTCTGCCCGGCGCTCGACCTCGAAGCCGCCGGCTGCCCCGTGGGGCTGGGCGTCGATGGCTCGGCCTCCAACGACCACTCCAATCTCATGGAGGAGGTCCGCCAGGCGCTGCTCGTACAGCGGCTGCGCTACGGCAGCGCGGCCGTCGGCGCCACCGACGCCCTGCGCTGGGCAACAGCAGGGGGCGCAACGCTGCTGCAGCGCCCGGCCCTGGGCCGGATCGCCGCGGGAGCCGTAGCCGATCTCGCCCTCTTCGACCCGATGGAGGACCTGCGTTTCTCCGGCGCCGGCGACCTGGTCACGGCGCTGGTCACCAGCGGCGCGCGACGCGCACGGCACGTCATGGTCGACGGCCGCTGGCGGGTCCGCGACTACACGGTGGAGGGGGTGGACCTCGACGCCCTGCGCGCCCGCCATGCCGCCTGCGCACGGCGGCTGCAGGCGGGGTAATACCCGGACGCGCCGGGGCCCCGGCCTGACGCTGCTGATTGCTACATGACTTTTTTCGGACTATATTTGGTCCTGCAAAGGAGCGTGGACATGAAACTATCGAAACAAATCAAGCCGATCAGTTACCTGAAGGCCCATGCCGCAGAAATCGTGCGCAACCTGTCGGGGCAAGGCGAACCTCTGGTTATCACCCAGAACGGCGAAGCCAAGGTCGTGCTGCAGGGCATCGAAAGCTATGAGCAAACTCAGGAGACCATGGCCCTTCTGAAAATTCTCGCGCTCGGCTCCCGCCAGCTTGAGGACGGCAACGTCCAGCCCGCCGGCGATGTCATCGAGCGGCTTCGAGGCCGCAGCAAAAATCGCTGATGACCTTTCAGGTATTTCTGACCGACGATGCGTCGGCTGATCTGGAGGAGTTGTACGACTACGTTGCGTTCCACGATGCGCCGGAAAAAGCGGATTATCTTCTCGAGCAAATAGAGAAAGCTTTTTCGAGCCTCTCCGACAACCCTGAGCGAGGAGCCTATCCCAGGGAATTGCTGGCCATCGGGCTTCGCGAGTACCGTGAGATCTTTTGGGGGCCCTACCGCATCATCTACCGAGTCATGACCGGAAATGTTTACATCATGGTGATTGCCGACGGCCAGCGCGACATGCAAACACTACTGCAGCGACGCTATTTACGGGCCTGAACATCGCGGCACCACCCACGCACTCGCCGAATACATTCCCGCGCTTCGAACGCCATGATTGAAAAAATACAGTAAATTCAAGCGCTATCCGTGTCAGCTGATGCCAACCAGGCTCCCGAACAGCCTGGCTTCGACCACAGCGACCGCAAGCCGGTCGACGAAGAGCACGTGGTCGGCAGGCCCGATGTCTGTCTGGTACTCGCGCACGGCCACGCCGGACAGCCGCACCTACGGGTTTTTCCAGAAGAACGTGGTCAGCGAGTACACGCACGAGAAGGCCGTCGCCGACAAGGGCCAAAGTCGTCAACCCCGATCAGATCCGCACTGTCATCCGCACCTTCCGCGACAAGTGGCCGGAGCTCTTTCCCGGCCGCAGGGAGCTGCCGAAGACCCTGATCTTCGCCAAGACCGACAGCCACGCCGACGACATCATCCAGACCGTCCGCCAGGAGTTCGGCGAGGGCAACGATTTCTGCTGCAAGATCACCAACGGCGCCAGGAATCCCAAGTCCTCGCTCTCGGCCTTCCGCAACGACTACTACCCGCGCATCGCCGTGACCGTGAACATGATCGCCACCCGCGATGTTGCGCCGTTTCAAAACGCCGGTCTGACCGTGATCAACCCCTGGAGCACCGAATGAACACCGCCCTCATCGTTTCCAAAGTCTGGAGCTTCTGCACCACACTGCGCGACGACGGTGTCACGGCGACTACCTGGAGCAGCTGACCTACCTGATCTACCTCAAGATGGCGGACGAATATGCCCGGCCGGCGGCTGCGGCGTGGTCAGCGTATCGATAAACAGGGAAAACGCCGCCTCGGCATCGGTCTCGAGGCATACCTTAGCCGGCGTGCGACCGCTGTCGGGGGCCGGCCGCATGACACCGGCGCTGGCGGCATCGAGGTGCCGCCGCGGCGAGCCGTCGGCGGCCTGGTCGGGCATGGACAGGTCTGACCCGGGCAGCCAGGGTTTATCGGTCCCTGCGGCGGCCACCGCGAGCGGCAGGGACTCTCCGCGGCAGAAGCGCGCGGGATCGACCACGGTCATCGCTGCAAGGACATCCCAGTAGTAGTACTCCCCGGAATCGATAAACCAGTCGTTGGCGTCGAGCACCCGGTCCCACCAGGCCGCCGCCGGGTTATCGGCCCGGGCCTTCAGCTCTGCGGCGACCGCCGGGGTCACGCGCACGTCGTTGGTCACATCCAGGCCCACGACCTCCACGGGGATAGGACCGGCGAAGACCCGGTCCGCCGCGACCGGATCCACATAGAGGTTCCACTCGGCACGGGTGTTCGGATGGTCGTCCGTAAAGCCGGGCACAATGATATTTCCCGCCTCGTTCAGGTTGCCGCCCATGACCACCAGCCGGTCGACCTTCGCCGCATCCTCCGGGTAGCGCTCGAGCCACTGGGCGATGTTCGTCAGCGGGCCCGTGGCCAGCAGCGTCACCGGCCGGTCGCTGTCCGCGATCGCCGCGTGGATGAGCGCTACCGCGTATCCGTCCCACGGTGCGCGCCCGCTCGGCGGCACGGCAACGCCCGACAGCTTGTCCATATCGTCCTGCCAGGGCTCCGGGAACACGAAGTAGCCGTCCAGGGGCACCGGATCGCCGCAGGCTGCGGGAATCGCCGCGCCCGCGGCAGCCAGGTCTGCCAGAGCGAGGGCGTTGGCCACCCCCGGCGCGCAGTGTGCCTCACCGCTGCCCGCCACAGTGATGGCGCGCAGGTCCACCCCCGGGTGTCGGGCCAGGAACAGCAGCGCCGCCCAGTCGTCGATGGCCATGTCCGTATCGAAAACCACCGGCGTCGGCCGCGGCGGCGCCTCGGCAAAGCGCTCCCAGTCGGCGAGCAGGGCCTTGAGGGCGGCGGCACCGACCCGGTAGGCGGCCTCCAGCGCCGGCCGGCCCTCGTCCGGGTACGGCGCCGTGGTGCTCCAGGCTGCCGTCTTCCCCGGCGGCGGTCGGGTGAAGTTACTCGCCGTGCGCAGCACCAGTATCCGGTCCGTGTCTACAAGACCAAGGCGGGCGAGCCGGTGCAGGGCCGTGAGCGTACCGCTGTCCTCCATGTTCGAGGTCATGAATTCCCGGTCGGCGCCTGCGTAGAGCGGCACCCAGTCGTTGGCCCAGCGGTTCAGGAGCTCGCCGTGCCAGTAGGTGCTGGCCGAAAGGGTCTCACCGACGGTGACAAAAGGCGGCCGCTGGGCGTTCGGGAAACCGTCGTAGGCGGCGCGGAAGGCCTTCAATGCCGGCGTATCGGGCAGCGGCACATCCCGGGTCTGCTGAAAGGCCCAGTCCGCCAGCGCCGGGTTCAGGGCAAAGCTGATCGTGTCCAGGGTCCAGCCCGTGGACACGTCCTGGGGGCCCTGCGCGGGCTCTTCCGCGCCCAGGGGGATAAAACCGTAGGGCCAGCTGTCTGGAATCTCCCGGCCATCGATCTCATAAACCAGGTCGCCATCGACCACGGCGCGGGCCCAGGCAGCGGAGCCCAGGGACAGGTCCTCCGGGTCGGCGCCGGCGATGCCGGCCACAAGCCAGTAGGCGCGGGAGAGGTCAAAGCGCTGGTCGAGGCCCAGGGCCATGATCGATGCAGTCGCGTTGGGGATACCACCCCCCACACAGAGCAGCAGCACCCCCTCCTCGGTCAGGAACAGCGGGTATTCGCCGAGGGGAAAGGGATAGCTTTCGGCGATGGCCGACCGCTCGACCCAGTACTGCAGCTCCCCGGGACGGTCGCCGGTTGGCTCGCCGTACTCGAACATGGTGACCACCACGGCGCGCACGGGCACCGGCTCGGCCAGCGCCGCAGGCGCGAGCACGGCAGCGAATAGCGCACCGTACAGGGTCAGAACGAAACGCATCAGGGGTTCTCCTCTCCTTCGCGGGCCGCCAGGGCCCGCAGGGTCAATTCCAGGGCGGCGAGGGCCGCGGCAACATCCTCCTCCGTCACCGCCTCCGCCGGATGATGGCTGATTCCGCCGGCGCAGCGGACGAAGAGCATGCCGACGTCAGTGATCGGCGCCAGGCTCATGGCGTCGTGGCCGGCCCCGGAGACGATGGAGACGGGGCTCAGGCCCAGGGCCAGCACCGCATCCTCGAGCACGCGCTGCAGCCAGCTCGCGCACTCGACCGCTGTGGCCCGGTGCGTCTCCTCCCAGCTCACGCGCATGCCCCGGCTGGCAGTAAGCCGGCCGATCTCATCCTGCAGCGCCTCCACCGCAAGATCCCGGGTGCGGTCACGGCCGGCGCGGATGTCCACGCTGAACTCGCAGTCTCCGGGGATCACGTTCGGCGCCCCAGGGTAGCAGCGCAGCTGGCCCACGGTGGCGACAATCTCGAAGCGTTCGGCGATACGCTCCACGAGGTGCACAGCGCCGGCGGCGGCCACCAGCGCATCCTGACGCATGTTCATGGGCACCGTGCCGGCGTGACCGGCGCGGCCGCTGACCCGCACGCGGAAACGCCGGGCACCGGCAATGCTCGGTACCACGCCGAGAGGCTGGTTGTTGTCCTCAAGCACCGGCCCCTGTTCGATATGGACCTCGAGATAACCCACAAGGTCCTCTCCCGCACGACTGGCACGGCCGATGTTGGCGGGATCGCACCCGAAGGCCGCCAGGGCATCACCGAGGGTCGTGCCGTCACCATCGCGCAGGTCGAACCAGGCCGGCTCCCAGCTGCCGGCTACGGCACGGCTGCCGAGCAGCGTGGTGCCAAAGCGGGCGCCCTCCTCATCACCGAAGCCGAGGAGATCGACATGAAACGGTAGCGCCTCGCCCGCGGCACGCAACGCCGCCATGGCCTCCAGGGCGAGAAGCACGCCAAGGATGCCGTCATACTTGCCGGCATTGCGCACCGTATCGAGGTGTGAGCCCAGGAGCAGGGTCCGGTGAGGCCCTGGCCCCGGGGCGGCAAGGCGGCCGCACAGATTGCCGGCGGCGTCCTGCCAGGCGGCGAGCCCCGCGTCCTCCAGCCAGCCGGAGACCCGGGCGTTGCAGCGCGCGTGCTCTTTTGTCAGGTAGCTGCGGTAAACACCGTCCGGCAGCGAGGAGAGCGCCGCCAGCTCGTCACAGCGCGCCATGATCCGGGCTGCCGCCGAGCGCTGGGCTGGGGTGGGCTCGAAGGCGGGCAACTCCGGCGGCGCGTCCATGGTCAGGCGTACCCCGGCGTCACGAGAACGCGCCGAGGGCGGCGGCTACCGCCTCGCCGGGCGGTGCGGCGAAGCCCTCGCAGCGCAGGCACTGCTCGAGACAGGCCAGGGTAGTGAGCACTGTATCGCGGCGGGCGTTGTAGCCCATGGTGCCGATACGCCAGATCACTCCGTGCAGCGGACCGAAGGACGTGCCGATCTCGATGCCGAAGTCCGCCAGCATGCGGCCGCGAACCGCCTCACCGTCCACGCCCTCGGGAATGTAGACCCCCACCACGTTGTGCATACGATGCGCCTGATCCCCGAAGAGGGCCAGGCCCAGGGCCGCAAGCCCTGCGGCGAGGGCATTACCGGCGATGCGATGGCGCTCCACGACCTCGTCGATGCCTTCCTCGAGGGCAATGCGCGCGCACTCGCGGGCGCCGTAGAGCATGCTCGTGGCTTCCGTATGATGGTTGAGCCGGGCCTCACTCCAGTAGTCCATGATCATGGCGAGGTCGAAGTAGTTCGAACGGATGCGCTCCCCGCCGGCGTCCTCATCATCGGCGGCCCGGATGCCCCGCTCGACGTGACGCCGCGCCTGGATCACCGCCGCCGCGCGGTCCGAGAGGGTCACCGGGGCAATGCCCGAGGGCCCGCCGAGGCATTTCTGCAGGCCGGCGGATACGGCATCAAGGCCCCAGGCGTCTGTCTCGAAGGCATTGCCGACAATGGAGGCGGTGCAGTCGCAGTAAAACAGCACATCGCGCTCGCGGCAGAGGCGCCCGAGCTCGTCCAGGGGCTGGCACATCGTTGTCGAGGTATCGCCCTGCACCGTGGCCAGGAGCTTCGGCCGCACGCGATCCAGGGCCTCGGCAACCTGAGCCGGGTCGCAGACCTCCCCCCAGGGTACGGCGATGGTGTGCACCTCGGCGCCGCAGCGCTCGGCGATCTCTGTGAGAAGCTGGCCGAAGCGGCCCATGATGGGCACAAGCACCCGGTCGCCGGGTTCGAGCAGCGACACGAGGCAGGCCTCGATACCACCCCGGGCCGTGCTGTCGACCATAAAGGTCCAGCGATTCTCTGTGCGGAAAACGCCGCGGTAAAGCGCCATCGTCTGGTTCATGCAGTCGGTCATGGCCGGATCGAATTGCCCCACGAGCTGGTAGGACATAGCGCGGAGCACCCGCGGGTCGCAGGTAATCGGCCCCGGGCCCATGAGCAGGCGCGGCGGCGGCAGGAAGCTGGCGCGCAGCGCCGGCGGCAGGTCATTGAAGTTCATGGATCACCCTCCTTGGCTGAGCAGGGGGCCGAGCACGGGCCCGGCCAGTTGCCACAACATGCGGCCTCCCACCACGAGGAGGAAAACCGAGAAAATACGCTTCAGGGCCACGCCCGACAGCCTGCCGCCGATCTTCACGCCCAGTGGCGCGAACAGCATGGTCATGGGCACGATGGCGAGGAAACCCGGCAGGTTCACCGCGCCGACGGTGCCGACGGGGGCATCCGCCGGCGTCTCCGGCAGCACCAGCATAAGCAACGCCCCGGGCAGGGCGATGACAAGCCCGAACAGGGCCGAGGTGCCGACGGCCCGGTGGGCGACCACGTTGAAAGCCGTCATGGCGGTGACCCCGAGGGTACCACCACCGATGCCCATCATGACCGAAATCCCGCCGATCACCGCAGCGATCAGCCACTGCCAGGGCTGGGCCGGCAGGCCCTCCCGCAGCGGTGGCGCGTTCGGTCGGAACAGGTTGTTGAGGGCTATGGCCAGGGCCACCGCACCGAAGACACCGGTAAGCAGAAGCCCGTTGACCCGGGACGCCGTGATGCTGCCCAGCACCACGCCCGCGACCATGGGCGGCAGCCAGGCGCGGAACAGGTCGAGATCGATATTGCCCCGGGCGTGGTGGGCCCGCGCCGAGGCGATGCTGGTGGGCACGATCGTCAGCAGCGAGGTACTGGTGGCGATGAGCATGGCCGATGACGGCGAGATGCCGAGGGACTGGAACACGAGGAACAGCACCGGAACGATGACAATGCCGCCGCCGACTCCGAGGAGGCCCGCGAGGATCCCGGCGAGGACACCGGCGCCAAGCAGCGCAGCCAGCACCGGCAGCCACTCGACCACAGCGCTCACAGCGCGGCACCGGCGGTGCCGACCGGGGCTGCACCATCACTGCGCGGATCTGTTGCCGCCGTCACGCTGCCGTCCGCGGCCTGGCAGACAGCCCCGGCGTGGCCCAGGAGCTCACTCCGCGCCGGCACCTCGCGCAGGGAATGGCCGAGGGCGCGCAGCCCCGGGGCGAGCCGCGGGAACAGATCCGCCTCCAGCTTGAGGTCCTGGCTGTCGTCGCCCCAGGTCCGGCCGAGGAGCCAGCGGCCGCGGGCAATCGCATCGGCGAGGGATTCACCGCCGTAGTGATAGCGCGTAAACAGCGCCGCCTGGGTCTGCGGCTGCCCTTCCCCCCCCATCGTGCCGTAGGCCAGGCGCCGCCCGTCGTCGAAAAGCGCCAGCGCCGGGTTAAGCGTGTGCCGCGGCTTGCGCCGCGGGCCCAGGGCATTGCGGTCATCGGGATTGCGGCTGAAACCGAGGCCGCGGTTGTTCCAGCTGAGGCCGTAGTCCGGGTGCACCAGGCCGGCACCGAATTCCCAGTAGACGCTCTGGATAAAGCTGACCAGACAGCCGTTGCGATCCACGGCGCCCATCCAGACCGTATCGCCGCGCTCCGCGGACCGCGGCCAGGGGCTGGCGCTCGAGTCATCGATGGCGGCGGCGTGTGCGCGCAGTGCCGCTGGCTCGAGCAGCGTCGGCCAGCGCTCGGAGAGGCGGGACGGGTCCGCAACCTCCGCGTCACGAACCGTGAAGGCGCGCTTGGTGGCCTCCACCAGTGCGTGCACGGCTTCCAGCTCCGAGGGTGACGGGTGTGCCCGCCGCCAGACGTCGTGGATGGCAAGGATGAGCAACGAGGCAATGCCCTGGGTCGGCGCCGGCAGGTTGAACACGCGGGCCCCGGCGAGGCGCGCGGAAAGCGGCGTAACCCGCCGCGCCCGGTAGGCAGCAAAGTCGTCGCGGCGCAGGGGACTGCCCTCGGCTGCGAGCCAGTCGGCAAGCTCGGCAGCCAGTGCACCACGGTAGACCGACTCGGTGCCCTCGGCGGCAAGGCGCTCGAGAAAGACGGCCAGCCCCGGATTGGCGAGGGAGTCACCGGCGGCAAGGGGCCGGCCCTGCGGGCAGAAGACCGACTGGTAACCCGCCGCCGCCGCGAGTTCGGGCTGTACCTTTTCACTCGCCGCAGCAAGGCTGGCAGTAACCTCGATACCGTCACGGGCAAGGGCCGCCGCCGGCGCCAGAAGCTCACCGAGGGGCCGGGGCCGATAGCCGTACTCGGCCGCGCAGGCCCGGGCCTCGCGCCAGCCGTCGAGGGTGCCGCCAAGGCAAAGCGCCGCCGGACCACCGCGGGCCGGCACGCCGTCGAGGCCCTGCCCGGCATACCACTCCGGCGTGGCCAGGGCCGCGCTGAAGCCGCAGGCGTCGATGGCCACGGGATTCTCCCCCGGCGCCTGCAACAGCCAGAAGCCGTCGCCACCGAGGCTGTTCATGTGCGGATAGACCACGCTGATCGCCGCCGAGGCGGCGACCATGGCGTCGATGGCGGAGGCCCCATCCTCGAGCAGCGCCTGGCCCACCTGCGCCGCCGCCGCGTGCGGCGCGCTGAAAGCGACCTGTCGACGGCTCACGGCGCGTCGAGGTCCGCCGGGGTCGGGGTGCGCTCGCTGTAGGTCTCCCAGTTATCGAGCAGCGTGTCGATCACCCGGGAGCCGACGAGGTAGGCCGACTCCAGGGACGCATCGAGCCCGGCATAGCCCTCGTTCTCGGCAAGCAGATTCTCCGCGGCGCTGACCCCGGGCGGCGGCATGGTGTAGTTGCTGGCCGTGCGCAGGACCATCACCCGGTCGCGATCCACGCGACCGGCACGGTCCAGCCAGATGATGGACTGCATGGTGCCCGTTTCCTCCATGGCGGAGGTAACGAACTCCCCTTCGCCATCGGTCCAGTAGTCCACCCAGTCGTTCGCCCAGTCGTTGAGGATCTCGCCGTGCCAGAAGGTGAGCGCCGCGAGATTGTCACCTTTGAGCACAAAAGGCGGCTTCTGCGCATTGGGGTGCTCGGTATACAGCGCACGCGTTTCAGCGAGGGACTCATAATCCGGCAGCTCGACATCCTTCGTCAGCTGGTAGGCCCACTCCGTGAGCGCGGGGTTGAGGCGGAACATTTCCCCGGTCGGTTCCGGCCGGTCCTCGTCAAACGGCTCATCGGTGTAGCGGGCGAGGTAGCCATACTTCCAGTCCTCCGGCATTTCGCGAGGATCGATCTCGTGGGCGAGGTCACCGTCCACCAGATACTCGGCCCAGGCGGCGGAGCCGATGGAGGCATCCTCCGGATCGACGCCGGAGATGCCCGCTACCAGCCAGTAGGCGCGGGTCAGATCGAAGCGCTGGTCCATGCCGAGCATCATCACCGAGGCCGCGGCCTTGGCCGTGCCGATACCGGTCACCATGACCAGCAGCTTCGACGCCGGGTCGTAGTAGAGGTCGTGGTGCGCGGGGAAGTCGATGCGCTCGCTGAGGTCGCGGCGCTCCAGCCAGAGCTGGAACTCGCCGGCCTGGTCGTCCCGGTCCTCGCCGATCTCGAACATGGTCACGAGGACCGCGCGGACCTCCTTCGGCGCCGGAGTTGCAGGCGCCCCGGGCTCGGCGGGCGGTGGCGACGCAGGCTCGCAGGCGGCGAGGGCTAACAGGGCGCCGAGGCACAGGGCCAGGACGGAGGCCAGAGAGAGAGAGCGGATCATGGGGACTCCTCGGTTTCAGGGGATGCGGGTTCAGGGGATGCGGGTTCAGGGGATGCGGGTTCAGGGGGTACAGGTTCAGCGGGTACGGGGGCGAGGTCACAGAGCGCGTAGCGGCGGCAGAGGAAGCCGTGGCTGCGCGCGTTATCGGCGAGCGCCGCCGCGGGATCGTCGGCCAGGCGCCGCTCGAAATCGGCGAGGTGCAGGGCAAAGCGGCTCAAGAGCTCTATTTTCAGGCGCTCCGGAGCAAAGCTATGGCTCAGGCTGTTGCGCGACAGCAGCACCAGCTCATCCCAGGACAGGTTGAACTCGCGCACCGCGACGAAGAACTCATCGGTAAGGTTCGAGTCCCACATGCCGCGGTCGTCGGTGGACAGCGCCACGGGAATGCCCGTGCGCAGGTACTCGGGAAAGGGGTGCTGCGCGTAGTCATCGACGTACTCGAGCAGCAGGTTAGAGATCAGGTTGATTTCCACCAGGTAGGGGCCGTGGCGCATGAGCCGCATGGTAGCCGGGTCGGTGATCAGATTGACCCCGTGGCCGATGCGGTCAGCCCCGAGGAGCAGCGTGTCGCGGACATGGTGGTTCGGCTCGTCCACCTCACCGGCGTGAATAGCCAGGCGCACGCCGTGATGTTCCCGGCGCAGTTCCCGGAGCGTGTCGAGAAAACGCAGCGGGTACCCCTTATCGTTGTCCTCGCGGCCGACCATGTTCACGGCGACGAAGAGGTCCCGGTTGCGGGCGACGAAGGCGTACAGCGTACGCAGCATGTCCTCGGCGTTCGGTGCAAAACGCAGAAGCGCCACCTGCAGCTTGAGGGCGACGCCCGTGGCCACGGCGTCCGGCTCGCGCAGGCGCTGCCGGTAAACGTCCGCCATCTCGTCCGGCGTCAGTCGGCTCCCGTCGGGGCGCAGGAAACCAAGCACCCCGACCATGGTCTCGAGGTACAGCAGACCCTCCTGCCCGAAGGCCTGCATGTTGCGTACCAGCGCATCGGCGGTGAAGTACGGGTTCAGATAGAGATCGCCCATACGCTGCCAGTGGGTTTGAAAGAATTCGTCACGACCTTCGTGGGCCTTGTCGAGCACCATGCTGTTGAGCCAGGCCCGACGCTGCTCTGCATCGAGCTCCTCGAGGCGCACGAATTCGCCCTGCTCGCAGGGCGGCAGCTGCTCCCAGGTGCTCTCCTGCACCGTCAGAAACAGAAGCAGATAGGGGTCCTGGCCGAAGGCGTCGCCGCCGTAGGGCCGACAGTTGTCGATGCGAACGCGGGTGTAGAAATGATAACCGTGCTCCCGCTGGGCCAGGGCAAGGTCGTAAAGCCAGTCATCGAGTACAGAGCCGGAGAGGTGATTGTGCAGGTCACCACCCTTGGGCATGGCGTAGAGGAAGCGGTAGAGCTCCACGGCTGTGGCCTCGGCCTTGAAGCGCTCGAACCACGTTCCCGTGTCCGGCGCCGGCACCGCGGCCCCTACGCCCCCGGCGAAAGCCGCAAGCAGCGCGGCGGCTGCAAGGCACAGGCCACCAGCCCAGCCACGGCGCCGGCGCGGCGGCGTTGGCGAGGTGTGTCGTTCAGTCACGGAAAATCTCCAACATGGACAGCGTCGAACAGCGGTTCCAGAGCAAGAAGAATGCCACCGCCTCCCCCACGCATTACCTTGGTATTATGGCACGGCGGCGACACCGGTCGCACCAGTGCGGGGCATCCTGCGCCAGCGAAGTGCAATAACGGCTGCACACCCGAAGGCGGCCGGCGACCAGCGCGAGGCAGCGGTGGTATGGTACTTGCGTTGCCTGGGGCAGCCCCGAAGGAGAGCGCGATCCGTGACCGACCCCTACCCCCGAGACCTGCGCGGCTACGGCCGGCAGCCGCCGCCTTTCCGCCTGCCCGGCCACGCGCGCATAGCCGTACAGTTCGTCATCAACTACGAGGAAGGCGGAGAAAACTCCGTGCTCCACGGCGACCCCGCTTCGGAGACCTTCCTCTCCGACATTATCGGTGCCGAGGCCTACCCGGACCGGCACATGAGCATGGAGTCCCTCTACGAATACGGCAGCCGTGCAGGCTTCTGGCGCCTGCAGCGCCTGTTCACGCGCCAGCGGGTGCCGGTAACGGTGTTCGCAGTCACCAGTGCGATCGCGCGCAACCCGGAGGCCGTAGCCGCCATGCGTGAGGCGGACTGGGAGATCGCCTGCCACGGCCTGCGCTGGATCAGCTACCAGCAGGTGCCGGAAACGATCGAGCGCGAGCACATGCAGCGCGCCATCGCCTGGCACGAAGAACTCACCGGCGCGCGACCCCTGGGCTGGTACACGGGTCGGGACAGCCCGAACACCCGGCGCCTGCTGCTCGAGGCCGGCGGCTTCCTCTATGATTCGGACTCCTACGCCGACGATCTGCCCTACTGGGTCGAGGGCCCCGACGGGCCCCACCTGGTCATTCCCTACACCCTGGACACGAACGACATGCGCTTCGCCACCGCACAGGGTTTCAACAGCGGTGACCAGTTTTTCAACTACCTGCGCGACGCCTTTGATGTGCTCTATGCCGAAGGCGAACAGTGCCCGAAGCTGCTCAACATCGGCCTGCACTGCCGCATCGCCGGCCGCCCCGGTCGCTTCAGCGCCCTGCAGCGTTTCCTGGAATATATACAGACCCACGACCACGTCTGGCTCTGCCGCCGAGAGGACCTCGCCCGGCACTGGCATGAACACCATCACCCCGGGAAAGGAGACCCCCATGACTGACAGCTCGCGCCGGCGCCGCGGCGCCTCCCTCCTCGCCGCCACGCTCAGCGCAGGCGCCGTCACGGCCGCACCCTCGGTGGACGAACTGGTGCGCGAACTCCGCCTCGAAGCCCACGTGGAGGGAGGCTACTACCGCCGGACCTATGCCGCGGAGGACCAGCCGCGGGTCGAGACCGCCGCCGGCGAGCGCTACAGCATGTCCTCGATCTTCTACCTGCTCACCCGCGCATCACCCACCGGCCATTTCCACCGCAACCGCTCGGACATCGTCCACTACTTTCACCTCGGCGATCCCATCACCTACTACCTGCTCCACCCGGACGGGCGGCTGGAAACCGTGGTCATGGGCCAGGATCTCGCGGCCGGCCAACGCCTGCAGCTCACGGTCCCCGGGGGTATCTGGAAGGCCTCCTCCCTTGGAGAGGGCGCCCTGGGTTACGGCCTGATCAGCGAGGCGGTCAGCCCGGGCTTTGACTATGCCGACATGACTCTCGGCGAGGCGGCCGCGCTGGCCAGGCAGTTCCCGGAGCACGCCGCCCTGGTGCGCCGGCTGACGCATAGCAGCGAAGATGGGAAAAGTACCCAAGGCGGGCGTTGACGCTCCCCCCCACCGACCGCACCATTCCGGTGCGTCTGCGCCAGCCTGAGGAGTTCGCCGGTTCCGCGCGCCCCCCGTCGCCATCACGCGCTGGCTCCGGGCGTCGCCAACCCCCTGTTTTTACGTGATAAACGTCCTGTCGCCGGGACACCGGATGCCTTGGCATCAATTCTGCTAAGGGTTTGCCGAACGAAGCGCTACCGCTGAATCCGTGACGTTATAAAAACGTGGTCAAGAGCGTCGCGAACGGGCCCCGGCCAAGCCGGCGGCCACTTGGATTTTTTGAGGAGGAATCATGAACGTACCCGTGAAACGCCTGCCGCTGGCCGCGGCAGTTACCGCAACCCTGGTCGCCGGACAACCGCTGCTGGCCCTGGCGCAGGACAATCCGGCGCTGGAGGAGATTGTCGTCACCGGCTCCCTGCGCAGCCTGCCGGGGGAAGACGTCGACGTCTTCGGCTTCGGCAAGTCCCTGCTCGAGACGCCGCGCTCCGTGTCCACGATCAGCGCGGAGCAGATGGAGCGCTTCAACGTCAACGACATCGATGAGCTGGTTGCCTTTTCTCCGGGCACCTTCACACAATCCTTCTTCGGCGTTGCCGGCGCCCTGGACGTGCGCGGTACGCCCGGTGAAACCTACTTCCGCGGCATTCGCCGGGTCGACAACCCCGGCAACTACGCTACACCGATCGCCGCCGCCGACCGCGTCGATATTGTCCGCGGCCCGGCCTCACCGATCTACGGCCCCTCAAAGATCGGCGGCTACCTGAACTTCAACCCGAAATCTGCCCGGGCAGGCTCCGGCGAGTACCTCGACAAAACCACCGGTGGCCTGTCCTACACCACCGGCAAGTGGGACCGCCAGGTGATCTCCGGTGACATCGGCGGCGCCATCTCCGACAACGCCGGCTACTATCTCTACGCCGAGTACGAGGACTCCGACAGCTTCTACGACAACACGGCCACGGAGAACACCATCCTGCAGGCGGCCTTTGATGTCGACGTCACCGACAAGCTGCATATCCAGTTCGGTGCGATGTACCACGACTTCCTCGGCAACCAGGTAGCGGGCTGGAACCGCCTCAGCCAGGACCTCATCGACAACGGCACCTACGTCACCGGTACGGCGCAGTCGCTGGACGCCGACGGCAGCGGCAAGATCACCCACCAGGAGTACAACGCGGCGGGTATTTCCCAGTTCATTCTGTTCCCGAGCTTTGTGACCGAGGGCGACCTGAACCCGCTGAGCGCTCTTGAGAACCCGGGAACGACCACCCTCAGCCCAAGCAACGTGCTGGTGGACCCGAACGACGAGCTGGATAATGAAACGATCACGCTCTACTTCGATGCGATCTACACCGCCGACAATGGCCTGGAAATCAAGAACCAGCTGTTTTACGAAAGCCTTGAGAACAACAACGAGAATGCCTACGGCTTCTCCCAGCAGGGTGAAACCTGGGTCTTCGAAGAGAAGCTGGTCTTCGGCTACACCCTGGAGGGCAACGGCGTCACCTCGCGGCTACAGTTCTCGCCATCGGTACGCTACACGGACTTCGAACGCGGCCAGGACTATATCAACGAGTTCTTCGATCGCCGCGATCTGAGCCAGTCCGCTGCCGAGCGTGACCCGGCCCTGGACGCGCGCCTGCTGTCCACCCAGATCGATAACGACTACAGCGAGTACCAGTACGGCGACTACACCATGTGGGGACTGGCCTTCCTTGGCGATTTCACCTGGGACAATGGCCTCAACATCACCCTCGGCCTGCGCCAGGACTGGATCGACATGGAGTCGAATACGCCGCTGGACAAGCTGCTGTTCCCGCCGGAAGATCTGGTGGCGAACTTCCCGGGCGGCGTCGCCAGCTACAGCGACAGCAACGACATCTTCTCCTGGACGGCCAGCGTCAGCTGGGATTCACCGATCGGTCTGATTCCCTACGTGACGATGTCCGAGCAGTCGACGATCATCGCCGACCAGATGGGCGATCTGCCGCTGGAGCTGGTACGCACGGGTAACGCCACAGACGTGTCGGAGCTGTTCGAGGTCGGCATC
The DNA here is from genome assembly GCF_000764025.1 of Pseudohaliea rubra DSM 19751. Lineage (GTDB taxonomy): Bacteria > Pseudomonadota > Gammaproteobacteria > Pseudomonadales > Halieaceae > Pseudohaliea > Pseudohaliea rubra. The sequence goes on from NZ_KN234752.1 coordinate 18,483, forward strand.
AAGGGCAGCTACCTCGATGACTCCCTGTTCTTCGCCCTCAGCTACTACGAGCAGGAGCGCACGGACTTCAGCGCCCAGGCCATCGTGACCAATGCGTCCACGAAGACCGAGGGTATCGAGGCTGAACTGCGCTGGGTGGTCACCCCGCAGCTGGTGGTCACCGCCGGCTGGACGAACCTGGAGATCACCATGGTCTCCGCGGTTGAGGAAGGGACGCTGTTCAGTTTCTTCGGCGCGGACGACATCCCGCAGATTGACCCCGCTCTGGTCTACGGCGGCCAGGTCATCGGCCTGATCCCGGCCGGCGACGGTCTCAAGCAGGGCATCCCGGAGAATATCTACACGGCCACGGCCACCTACGACTTCGAGAACGGCCTTGCGGTCAACGCCAGCGTCATCGACGTTGACTCGACCTTCTCGGGCTTTTCCCGGAGCGTGGAGCTTCCGGCCTACACGCTGGTCAACGCCGGCGTAAGCTATGAGACGGAAAACTGGAAGGTGAGCCTCACCGGCAAGAACCTCACCGACGAGGAATACTTCCGCTCCAACTTCCCGAACCTCTTCGGCGGCCAGATTGTCCTGCCGGAGCTTCCGCGCCACTGGGTGGCCAAGCTGGATTACCGCTTCTAGCGGAGAAAACGACTGCATCCAGTCCATGCAGCTTCCAAGCCCTCGCAAGAGGGCTTTTTTTTTGGTTCATCGTAGAGTTCCAGGACGGCTGCCGAGGTCGCACTGTTCCGGGGTGAGTGCGGGAGAGTTCTCTCAGTCGCTCCACGATATTCGCTTGGTGAGAGAACTCTCCCGCACTCACCCCTGACGCCTACCGTACTCCCGGGGCATTCAACATCACCCCCGAAGTAGGGATGAGCACCGGAGGTAGGCGCGGCTACGGGAGGGTGCCCCCACCAAGCGAATATCGTGGAGCGACTGGGGCCACCCTCCCGTGGCCGCGCCGGCAAGCTAAGACAAGCTCACATTATGGTGAGTACCGCCGGTCGGGTAAGGCTGGGGCATACCCCCCACCCGCCACGGAAACCCACGATGGACCAAAAAAAGTTCTTCGAAGGTTTCCGGGGGGAGCGCGGGTTATCCGGGATTACGATGTACCGAGCCGGCCAAGGCAGTCCGCGGGACCGCAAGCTCCAGCGCCATAGCGAGGAAAGCACCGTTAGACACCGGGAACTGCAGGAACAGCGCACCGGCGCCGCCGAACCCGGCCCGTGCCGTGACCTCGGCGAGCAGCCAGCCGCCAACAGCAGAAATCATCGCGATGGCCCAGCCCCGGCGACCGATCGCGCCTCCGGCAAGGAGCCCCCAGCCGGCCCGTGCCACCATCAGGAACAGCAGCAGCGTGCAGCCATAAAGTACCGCCGCTGGCAGCGACTGCAGGAGTGCGGCAACCGCCGGCAGGAGGCCGAGAGCCACGAGGAAGGCCGCCACCACATAGCCGACGCGGCGGCTGGCGATGCCGGTCAGGCGGATTACGCCGTTGTTCTGGCTGAAGGTCGTGTTGGGAAAGGTGCCGGCCAGGGCCGCAAGGAGCGAATTCAAGGCATCGCCCAGGATACCGCCGCGCACCCGTAGCCAGTAGCCATCCCCCCGGGTGGACAGGCCGCTCAGAGCCGCTGTCGCGGTAAGATCACCGACAGATTCCGTGGCCGACACCAGGAATACCGGCAGCAGGAGCAGGAAGACGCCTACGTCAAAGCCGACACCGTAGGGGAGGAGCCGGGGCAGAAAAGGACCGCCCGGGCTCGCCGCAAAGTCGCCAAAGAGCCCGAGGGCAGCGGCGGCAGCAGCCCCGACGACCAGACCCCCGAGCACGCTGCACAGGCGATACCAGGGTGAGCGCCGGGTCGCCAGCCACAGGGTGAGCGCGAACACGCCCGTCGCCAGCAGGACGAGGGCGGCGGTCGGGGCCTCCGGCGCGGTGCAGGCGCGCACCAGGTTCCCGAGGGTCGACAGGACCAGCGTGAAACCGATGAGCAGCACCGTGGTGCCGGTCACTGTCGGCGTGAGCAGCCGCTGCAGGCGGCGGACCCCGAGGGCCAGCACGCCGGTAACAACGGCGGCGAGGGCGCAGCAGCCGAAGATCACGGCGAGGCGCTCCCGCGCCGGCATAGCCTCCGGAAGGCCATGGAAAGCGAACAGCACGGGCCCGATAAAGGTAAAGCTCGTGCCCTGGATGGCCAGCAATCCGGAGCCGATGCCGTGACGTCCGGCGACCTGGATCGCCGTAGCGATCCCCGAGACAAACAGGGAAGCGGCGAGGATGGCCTGGGTCTCGGCCGCCGGCAGCCCCATGCCCACGGCCATGATAAGCGGCGCCGTGACGATACCGCCAAAGACCGCCAGCAGGTGCTGCAGGCCCGCAAGGAGCGCCCGCGGCAGAGGCAGGCGCGCCTCGTGACCATAGAGCAGGGGGGCGGCGGCGAGTACAGACATGGCGGGGTTCTCCAGGGCAGGCCAGGACTTTTGCTGTGCCCCGGACCTGCAAGTTCGGTGCCGCCCGGGAAGCAGGGGCCGCTGGCATACTGTTTGCTGGCTATTTGGGCCGGAGCACGGCACTTGCGATGACAGGAGGACACGACGCCATGGATGACACCGCCATTACCGACGCCGAGCTGGACGGGCTGGCCGCCCTGGCGGGCCTGACGCTGGCTCCCGACTGTCGCGAAGGGGTCCGCCTGCACCTGGCTACCGCCCGACGCATGCTGACGCTGCTGGCGCCTCCGGGGAGCGGAGCAGACGAACTGGCCCTGGCGCCCGTCTTCGACCCAGCCCCGGCCGGGGACGGGGGCGACGCAGGGTGACTAGCGCCACAGCCATCGCCGGTGCCGTGCGCCGCGGTGAGGTGACAGCCGGCGAGGTGCTGGCCCGGACCCTCGCCCGCATCGCGGCGGGCAACGACACACTGAACGCCTTCACGGCGGTGACTGCGGCCCGGGCCCGGGCGCAGGCCGGGGCCATCGACCGCCGCATCGCCGCGGGGGACGACCCCGGGCCGCTCGCCGGCGTGCCCTTCGCGGTGAAGAACCTCTTCGACGTCGCCGGCCTGGTGACCACTGCCGGCAGCCTGATCAACCGCGACAACAACCCCGCCGCAGGTGATGCCGTGCTGGTGCGGCGCCTGGAGGCCGCGGGCGCCGTGCTGGTGGGCAGCCTGCATATGGGCGAGTACGCCTACGACTTCACCGGCGAGAACGTCCACGACGGACCGTGCCGCAACCCCCGGGACCCGACACGCATGACCGGTGGCTCCTCCTCCGGTGCCGGCGCTGCGGTCGGCGGCGGCCTGGTGCCCATCGCTCTGGGCTCCGATACAAACGGTTCGATCCGCGTGCCCGCCTCGCTCTGCGGTGTCTTCGGCCTCAAGCCCACCTACGGCCGCCTGCCACGCACGGGCACCTATCCCTTCTGCGACAGCCTCGACCACGTCGGCCCCCTCGCCGCCACGGTAGAGGACCTGGCGCGGACCTACGACACGCTGCAGGGCTTCGACAGCGGCGACCCGGCCTGCGCACGACGCGGGCTCGCGCCGACACTGCCGACGCTGGCCGACGGTCTCCATGGTCTCCGCGTCGCCCGCGCCGGCGGCTTCTTCGGCGCAGAAGACTATCCGCTCGCGCGGGCGGCCGTGGAACGTGTCTGCGTCGCCCTCGGGGCAGCGCGGGAAGAGCCCCTCCCGGGGGCCGCCGCCGGCCGCGCCGCAGCCTACCTGGTGACCAACGCCGAGGGCGCCGCCCTGCACCACATTCATCTGCGCCAGCGTGCGAAGGACTTTGACCCGGACACGCGCGACCGCTTCCTCGCCGGGGCCCTGCTCCCGGCCGACTGGTACCTGCGCGCCCAGGCCGCCCGGCGCGCCTGGCGGGCCGAGATGGCCGCGGTCTTCCGACATACGGACCTCCTCGTAGCACCCTGCACGCCGTGCGCGGCGCCGCCCCTGGGCACCCGCTACCTCGACCTTGCCGGTCGCCGGGAACTGCTGCGACCGAATCTCGGTCTGTTTACCCAACCCTTCTCCTGCATTGGCCTGCCGGCACTCTCCGTGCCGCTCTGGCTGCCGGGGGAGACCCTGCCCATCGGGGTACAGCTTGTCGCCGCGCCCTGGCGCGAAGACCTCTGCCTGCGCGCCGGCGAGGTCCTCGCTCGCAGCGGCGTTGCCGAAGCGCGACCGGGGGTGGTGTAATGCCGAACCCCGATCAGCGGCCCCCTCACCGACCTGCCAACCGCGGAGACACCGTCATGCGAGACTTCATCCAGGCCCTGCCCAAAGCCGAGCTGCACGTTCACCTCGAGGGCACGCTGGAACCGGAACACATCTTTGCCCTCGCCCAGCGCAACGGCATCAATCTGGAATACAAGCGCCCGGAGGATGTGGTCGCCGCCTACGACTTCCACGACCTGCCCTCCTTCCTGAAGATCTACTATGCGGCCATGGATGTGCTGCGCGAGGAAGAAGACTTCTATGAGCTGGCCTGGCACTACTTCCAGCGCGCGGCAGCGCAGAACATCGTCTATGTCGAACCCTTCTTCGATCCCCAGGCGCACACGGTACGCGGGGTGTCCTTCGAAACGGTGATCAATGGCATCAGCCGCGCCCAGCGAGACGCGGCGGAGAAGCTCGGCGTGACGAGCAACCTTATCCTCTGCTTCCTGCGGGATATGAGCGCCGAATCCGCTGCGGAAACCCTCGCCGCGGTGGAACCCTTCCTCGACCGCATCATCGGCGTCGGTCTCGACTCGGACGAAAAAGACAATCCACCGGCGAAGTTCGCCGAGGTCTTCGCCCGGGCCCGCTCCCTCGGCCTCAAGCTGACCATGCACTGCGACGTGAACCAGAAGGACATCCTCGACCACCTCCGCGAGTGCCTGGATCTCATCGCCGTCGACCGCATCGACCACGGCATCAATGCGCTGGAAGACCCGACGCTCTGTGACGCCATCGTCGAGCGCGGCCTCGGGCTGACGATCTGCCCCGTATCGAACCGCTTCGTGGTGCAGAACCTCACCGGCGACGAGATCCGGCAGATGCTCGCCAAGGGCATGCGCGCCACCATCAACTCCGACGACCCGGCCTATTTCCGCGCCTACCTCAACGAAAACTTCGAGGCGCTGGTGGACGAGGCGGCTTTCACCGAGGCGGAGATTCTCCAGCTCGTGCGCAACGCTTTCACAGTCAGCTGGCTCCCGGAGGCAGCGAAGACGGCCTACCTGGCCCGCGTGGACGAAGCGCAGCGCGCCGCGGCAGCGCACTGACGTGCCGGGACGGCTGGAAACACGCTTCGGCATCGAGGCGCAGGGCAGCACCGTCCGTCGGGAGATCATGGCGGGTGTTACCACCTTCCTGGCCATGGCCTACATCACCGTGGTCAATCCGGCGATCCTCTCCGAGGCGGGCATGGACTTCGGCGCCGTGTTCGTGGCCACCTGCCTCGCCGCCGCCATCGGCACGGCGATCATGGGCCTCTATGCCAACTACCCGGTGGCGCAGGCGCCGGGCATGGGCCAGAACGCCTTCTTCACCTACGGCATCGTGCTCGGCATGGGCTATGCCTGGCAGACGGCCCTGGGGGCGGTACTCATCTCGGGGATCATCTTCATCGTTCTCTCCGTGCTGCCGGTGCGCGAGTGGCTGATCAATGCGATCCCCCGCTCCCTGAAGCTCGGCATCTCCGCGGGCATCGGCCTGTTCCTCGGTATCATCGCCCTCACCGGCAGCGACATCATTGTCCGTGACCCGGCGACGCTGGTCTCCCTCGGTGACCTGGCCGCCCTGCCGGCAACGCTGCTCCTGGTGGGCTTCGTGGTGATTGCCGCCCTCTCGGCCCGCCGGGTAACCGGCGCTGTGGTGATCGGTATGCTGCTGGTCACGGTACTCGGCTGGTCTACCGGGGCCGCCGAGTTCCAGGGCGTGGTATCGAAGCCACCTTCGCTGACGACCTTTCTCTCGCTGGACCTCGCCGGCGCCTTCGACCTGTCCATGGTGACAGTGGTGCTGACATTGCTGCTGGTCGACGTTTTCGATACCGCCGGCACCCTGGTCGGCGTCGCCAACCGCGCCGGCATGCTCGATGAAAACGGCCACCTGCCGCGCCTGCGCAAGGCCCTGCTGGCGGACTCGAGCGCCACTGCCATCGGTGCACTCCTCGGCACCTCGTCCACCACCAGCTATATCGAGAGCGCCGCCGGCGTCGAGGCCGGCGGGCGCACCGGCCTTGCCTCGGTGACTACCGCGCTCCTGTTCCTGCTTTGTCTGTTCATTGCGCCGCTGGCCCAGAGCATTCCGTCCTTTGCCACCGGCGCGGCGCTGCTGTTCGTGGCCTGCATCATGGCCCGCGCGCTGGAGGATCTGGAATGGGCCAACGTCACCGAAGCGACGCCGGCGGTGGTAACGGCCCTCGCCGTGCCCCTGACCTATTCCATCGCCGATGGCATCGGCCTGGGCTTCATCACCTACGCGGCGATCAAGCTCGTGGCCGGCCACGGCCGCGAGTGCCCCGCCGCAGTGTATGTGGTGGCGACGATCTTCGTGCTAAAGTTCGCCTTTCTTGGCTAGGGTAACGGCGGCTCCATGGAAGGCGGTTTGATGGAAGAACAGGTCATGGACGACAAGGTCTATATCTCCGCGAACGACCTTCTGGTGGACTCCTTCCGCCTCGCCCAGAAGATCTACGACAGCGATTTCCGTCCCGATTTCATCATCGGCGTCTGGCGCGGTGGCGCGCCGGTGGGCATCGCGATCCAGGAGTACCTCGAGTACGTGGGTATCCACACGGACCACATCGCGATCCGTACTTCGTCCTACTACGGCATCAACAAGCAGGATAAGACGGTGCGCGTGCACGGCCTCGACTACATCATCGACAACGTCAATGCCGAGCACCGGGTGTTGCTCGTGGACGACGTGTTCGACTCGGGCCGCAGCATTCGCGCCATCTTCGACAAGCTACGCGCCAGAGCCCGGCGCAATATGCCGGAGACCATGCGCGTGGCCACCCCCTGGTACAAGCCGGCCAGGAACGTCACTGACATCACCCCGGACTACTACGTCCACGAGACCGACGCCTGGCTGGTCTTCCCCCACGAGCTGGTCGGCCTGACGCCCGAGGAAATTCTCGCCAACAAGGGCGACCTCGCAAGCACCATCAGTCCGGGGCTGCACCAGCCCTGAAGGCGCAGGAAAAAAGCTACAGGCTCACTACAATAGTCGGCTGACGCCCCTCACCGGAGCCCGGCATGTCGTTTCTATCCCCGCCTTTCCCGCCGCTTTGGCGCCTCTTCCTCGTTGCCATCACCGGCCTTTTCGTTGCCTGCAGCACAGCGCCGGGGGATCTTAGCGCGCCGACGCAGTACTGGTCTGTAGAGCGCGGCGAGTGGCTGACGCCGGCTGCCGTCGCCGCAGCTGTGACGGAGGCCGACTACCTGCTGCTCGGAGAAATCCACGACAATGCGTCGCACCATCGGGGCCAGGCGGACCTTTTGCGGCGCTTTCCGGGGGACGACGTGGCGGTGGGTTTCGAGCAGCTGGACAGCACCCAGGCGCCGGGCCTGGAGCGGGCGCAGGCGAGCGACGAGCCGCTTGCCGTCATGCCGGAGGCGGTGGCCTGGGCGGATGCCGGCTGGCCGCCGTGGACGCTCTACGAACCGGTGTTTGCCGCGGCCCTGGAGGCCGGTCATGACCTCGTCGCCCTGTCCTTTCCCCGGCGCGAGGCCTTCGCCGTAGCCGGGAACGGCTTCCCCGCGGTGCTGCCTGACGAAGCGCTCGCTGTCCTCGCACCCGACACACTTCTCGATACGGCAGCGCAGGCAACACTGGAACAGGAACTGGCTGACGCACACTGCGGCAAGCTGCCGGCAGCCATGCTGCCGGCCATGGCGACCGTGCAGGTGGCGAGGGATGCGCACATGGCCTGGCGCCAGGTCAACGCCGGAGAGCGCGGCGTGCTGGTGCTCGGTGCTGGCCACGCGCGCCGGGACCGTGCCGTGCCGCGCTTTCTCGAGCGGCTCCGGCCGGAAGCAAAGATCGCCGTGGTCGTATTCGTGGAACGGCGACCGGACGCCATCTTTCCGGCAGACTACCCGGAGGCACAGCCCGGCTTCGCAGATTTCGTCGCCGTGACAGACGCAGCAGAACGGCCGGACCCCTGCGCGGGCATCGCTGAATCGTGAGCGGTACCGTCGGCGTCCTGCTCCTCGCCGCCGGCCGCGGGACCCGCTTCGGCAGCGACAAGCGGCTGGCCCGGCTCCCCGGGGGCGAGCGCCTGCTGGACTGCAGCATTGCAACGGTACATGCGGCCGATCTGCCGCTATGCGTGGCCCTCGGACCCGGCGATGAAACCCTGGCAATGGAGCTTGAGGCTCGCGCCATCGCGGCGTTCCGCTGCGCCGATGCGCCCCGGGGCATGGGGGCAACCCTTGCCGAGGCCACCGGTCGGCTCCCCCCCTGGGAGGCGGTGCTGATCGCCCTGGCCGACATGCCTTACCTGCGCTCAGGCAGCCTTCGTGCCGTTGCAGCTGCCGCGACTGCTGCTCGCATCTGCGTGCCAGCCTATAAAGGATGTCGGGGGCACCCGGTTGCCTTCGGCAGACATTTCAGGAAAGAGCTGCAGCGCCTTGGCGGCGACCACGGCGCCCGGGGCCTTATCGAGCGCTTCCCGCAGTCAGTGAGCGACATCGTCCTCGACGACCCGGGTATTCTTCGCGATATAGACCGTCCCGAGGACCTTGCCAGTAGCGTTGCACCGACATGAGGCTGGGGCACCCCACTGCGCAGGCAGCCGGGTGACAACGACAGCAGATTTTTTGGGAAGCTTGCCCCAAAACCTGCTGTCGCCCCCCCTGTACTGGCGCTAAACTGACGCATAACGACAATGAGGGACGTCGCTTGCCCCTGTTTCCACCTGATGCCAATCCGCCGCTGTCGCGCTGGCGCCTTGCCGTGGTGGTCGCCATCGTCGCCTGGCAATCGCTGAATACGGCAGCGCTGCACGCGGGCTTGTTCGGGAACACCCTCACCCCCTTCTTTCCCACCCCCTGGGCCCACGTTCTGCTCAAGACGCTCGCTGCGGTGGCGCTGGGCTATGCCGCCATCCGCGGGCGCAACTCGCCAACGCTGCCGTCGCTCACGCTTCTCTGCGGCGCCCTCGCCCTCGGCGCCTGGTCGAGCCTGCTCTTCCAGTTCGACATGGACTTCTACCGCGCCCCCGGCGCACCCTGGGCAGACGTCCTGAGCCTGGTCAGCTACGCGCTGATCTGCCTGGCCATCCTCTGGCTGCCGACGCACGGCGCTGTCTTTACCTCCCAGCGCATGCTGCTGACCGACCTGCTCATTGCCCTCGGCGCCTTCGCACTGCTGGTCTGGGAATTCGTGCTGCTGCCGAGCCGCAATGCAGAAGCGGCGCCAGCGATCCTTTCGGTGCTCGTGGAAGTGGGCTACCCGGTGCTCAATGCCGCCCTGCTGTCCGCGCTGCTGCTGAAATTTCCTATTTCCCGCCTCGGCCCGAACCGCGTGGCCTTCCGGCTGCTGGCCACGGCGGTGCTGCTCCTGTTCCTCGCCGACACGGCCTTCGGCACCCACCTTTACCTGCAGCGCAGCGAAACGCTGCTGCTTGCGGCCGAGCTGCTCTACAGCTTCGCGGCCATTGGCATGCTGGCCGCAGGACTGCGCTATGCGCGAGCGACAAGCCTGCACCCGGCGCCCATGGCCAGGGAGAAGAGCCAGATCGATCTGTCGCCGGTGAGCGTGGCCATGATGGTCGCGGTGCTGAGTGCACTGTTCTTCGAAGTGCTGCTCAAGGACGAGCCCAGCAAGCGTATCCTTCTCGGCACCGGCGCGCTCATGATGCTGCTGCTCTATCGGCAGATGCTCACCCACGCACTGCGCAAGGCCTGGATGGAGGTTCAGGAACAGCGCCTGCAGGCTACCGTGGACGAGCGCACCCGGGAGCTCGCGGAGGCAAACCGCAAGCTGGAACAGCTCGCGGAGCTCGACGCGCTTACGGGGCTGCCGAACCGGCGGGCCCTGGAGCGCAAGCTCAACGAAAGCTGGCAGTTATGCGCGCGCCTGGGCGAACCGCTGACCGTGGCCCTCATTGATATCGACTTCTTCAAGCCCTACAACGACAACTACGGGCACCCGGAGGGCGACAAGTGCCTGCGCGCCGTGGCCCAGGCCCTGGCGATGCATCTGCGCCGCAGTACCGACATGGTGGCGCGTTACGGCGGCGAGGAATTCGCGGTCGTCATGCCACTTACGGCAGCGAAGGCGGCTGCGGGATTCATGGAGGACCTGCGTGCGGGTGTTGCCGCCCGCCACCTCATCCACGAGCACTCGACCGTAGCGGACCGCGTTACTGTCAGCATAGGCCTCGCCGATGCCCAGCCGAAAGCGGGCACCAGCTGGCAGTCACTGCTTGATGCGGCAGACAAGGCGCTCTACGCGGCGAAGGATGCCGGACGTAACCGGGTACAGCTGACCACAGGGGCCTCCGCCTCGCTGCACGAAGTCAGCTAACGTCCTTTCCCGGGACCGGTCGGCGGCGGACCGCCGGGGGCGATTGCCAGACAGTCGTCGCCGCCGGCGCGAATCGCGGCGCAGGCGGCCCGGGCCTCCGCCAGGCTGGCGAAGGGCCCCGCCTCCAGGCGCAAAAAGCTGCCGCGCTCACCGAGCTCCACCGGCATCAGCTCATGGCGCAGGCCCCCGAGCACGTCCTCGTGGCGGGCCAGCAGCGTGCGCCAACCACGCTCCGCGTTGGCCGCCTCACGGTAGGCGGCAAGGCGCAGGCGCGGTAGACCCTGGAGACTGCCTTCAGCGACGACCACGGCCGACGCGGCGGCGACGGGCTCGGGCGCTGACCCGTTGTCGGCAGGCGGCGAGGAGCTCGCTGACGCATCGGTCTCGGCGCCAGCCCGGCCGATCGGGACCGGCCCCTGCTCCGATCCCTGCTCAACTCCCTGCTCCGACGCCATCCCCCCCGGTTCCCCCACCTCAGCGGGCAGCGCCGGCAGCACAGCCGGGCGGATCCCCGCTTCCCGCAGCTCCGTGAAGCGGCTCCACGCCTCGCGGTTGCCCGCCATGGCGGCGCGGGCGTACCAGGCAGCGGCCACGGCACGGTCCTGTTCGACGCCGCTACCCTGTTCGTAGGAATAGGCGAGGTTCACCTGCGCCGGTAGGTGCCCGCGCTCTGCCGCAGCGCTGAACAGGCTGACGGTCTCCGCAAGATCCCGCTCCACGCCGCGCCCGTCGAGGTACAGCAGAGCCAGGTTGTATTCGGCGTCTGCCAGCCCCTGAGCCGCGGCCCGGCGATACCAGCGGGCCGCCGTCGCGGCGCTCTGCTTCACACCCTGGCCGCGCTCGTAGGCAAGGCCCACAGCGAACTGGGCGCGGGCGTGGCCGTCCTCGGCAAGGGGGAGCCACTGCGCAAGCGCCGCCCCGTGCTCGCCCCGGCGCCAGGCGTCCTCCCCGGCCGCGTAGTCATCGGCCAGCGCAGGGGATGCCAGCGCTGCCATCAGCAGTGCCGCAAGCCAGCGGCCGCTACCCCATCGATTCACGGCGTTTCTTCCTTCAGCCAATCGCGTTGCTTGCAGTGTAGCGCAAGGCCTCAGGGCAGGCGGATACACACCCGTGCGCCGCCCAGCTCGCTGTCCTCAAGAACCAGCTCGCCGCGCTGGGCATGGACAATTTCCAGCACCACCGCCAGACCGATGCCCTGTCCCTCCCGGCGACTGTCCGCCCGCGCCCCCCGGTGCAGGAGGAGATCCCTGAGCTCCGGCGAAATGCCGGCCCCGTCATCTTCCACCGTGAGCAACAGGCCCTCGCCGGCGCTGCCTCCTGCCACGGTGACGCGAACCCGGGCGGCGGCATACTTGCAGGCGTTGTCGAGCAGGTTGCCGAGCAGTTCCAGCAGATCGCGCTCATCGCCGCGGAAGCGGGAGGCCGCCGGGCAGTGCGTTTCCAGCGCGAGCTGCCGGTCGGCATAGACCTTGAGCAGCGTGGCCCGGAGCCGCTCGAGGACCGGAGCCACCGCCACACGCTGCAGGAGCCCGCTGCTGCCCCCCGCGGCCCGCTGCAGGTGCCAGCCGATCACCTGCTCCATACGCTCGAGCTGCTCGTCGAGCAGCGCCGGGTAGGCGGCGTCCCCGGGCTCGGCGTTGCGCAGCACCGCAAGCGGTGTCTTCAGGCTGTGAGCGAGATCGGCAAGGGTGTTACGCATGCGCTCCCGCCGCTGCTGCTCGCCATTGAGGAGGAGCTGCAGATTCTCTGTGACCGGACGCACCTCCCGTGGCCAGGGCCCGTCCAGGCGCGCAGCTTCTCCCGCCTCAATACGAGCGATAGCCTCCGCCAGCCGGGCCAGGGGCCGCAGGCCCCAGGCCAGGATCAGCCCCTGCATGGCCAGCAGCACGACGATCGTGGCGCCGAGCCAGAACCACAGGCTGCGCCGATAGGCAGCCACATCCGCATCCCGGGGCGCCGTGCTCTCGGCGACCAGGAAGCGCAGCGGCACTGCGTCGCCCGCCTCCGTCTCCCAGAGCACCTGGTAGCTGTGGCGGAGCAGGCCGGCGCGCTCCGAGCGGTGCCGCTGTCCCGGGGCGAGGTCCGGAGTACCGCCGGCGAGGGTGGCGATCGGCTGCGGCAGCAGCGCCGCCGAGGGCGACAGCCAGAGCGGCTCACCGCTGCCACCTGTAACGAGGGCATAGAGCCCGGAATTCGGTTGCGCCAGACGGGGTTCCAGGGGAACCAGGGGCAGCGTGAGACCGCCGTTGTAGTCGGCCTGCGCGAGCAGCGCCAGCACCTGCAGCTGCAGCCGCTCGCCGGCCGCCGCGTCGAGGGCGAGCCGGTGCGCGCGCTCGAGGTACCAGCCGGTGGCGCCCAGGGCCACGGGCAGAAGCAGCGCCGAGGCGAGAAACAGCCGGGCAGCCAGCGACAGGGGTCGCCGGCTCATGCGCTCGCCCGGTCCAGGGTGAAGCGATAACCGGCGCCGCGCACGGTCTCGATCGGGGTCAGGCTGCCGTCCGGGTCGAGCTTGCGCCGCAGCCGGGCGACAAACTGCTCGATGACGTTACCGTCGCGGTCGCTGTCGTGGTCATAGAGGTGGTCCAGCAGCTCGCTGCGGGAAATGACCTCCCCGGCCCGGTGGGCGAGGTAGGCCAGCGTATTGTATTCGTAGGCCGTGAGCGTCAGCTCCTCTTGGCCGCGGCAAACCCGGCGGGCGCTGAAGTCGATGCGCAGCGGCCCGTAGTCGGCCACGGCGGAGCGACGCCCCTCGACCCGGCGCAGCAGGGCGCGTACCCGCGCCTCGACCTCCTCCAGGTAGAAGGGCTTGGTCACATAGTCGTCGGCGCCGGCCTCGAGGCCGCCAACCTTGTCCTGCCAGTCGGCGCGGGCGGTGAGGATGAGAATGGGCATGGCCAGGCCATCGTTGCGCCAGCGGGCAATGAGATCGATGCCGGCAACATCCGGCAGACCCAGGTCGACAATGGCGATATCACAGGGGTATTCGCTGGCGAGCCAGGCCGCCTCGCGTCCGTCGGGGGCCTCGTCGACCACGAAACCCGCCGCCCGGAAATGACCGGCGAGGCGCTCATGAAGCCGCGCATCGTCCTCGACCACGAGCAGGCGCATGGTCAGTCCTCAATGGTCACGGTGGTCACGCGCCCGTCTTCGCGCAGGAGCCGCACGCGGTAACCGTCGCGGGAGCGACCCACGGCGAGCGCACGGCCGCCGTGGCGGCGCTGTGCTTCCGCTGCCGCCGCCCGCGCCCCGGGGTCACCGCCCGCCGGGGCCACCAGGGACTGCCGCGACGACGGGCCCCGGTCCCGGTCCTGATCCCGGTCATCACCGCGTTCCTCGCGTCCCCGCTCGAGAGCCCGCAGGATCCGCTCCTGCCAGGCCTCGAGGCCGTCATCGTCGGCGCGCAGACCGGCACTGCCGACGAGCAGCGCGACGGTAAGCAGGGGCAGGCATAGCCAGCGAACGGGCATGGGCGCGGTCCAGCGGCAGGCGGCCCCGGGCGCAACGGGCTCAGGGCAGCGGGTTCAGCTCCACACGGACCGGGATTGTGGCACCGGGATCACGGGCCGTGCGCGTTTCGTAGATGGTATCGCCATAGCGGTAGCTGACGCGATAGCCGCCGACACGCTCCCGCTCCCGCAACTCGTACTCCACGGTGCAGACGTCCTCGGTGACGTAGTAACCGTCATCGCGCGGCTGTCGCCGGCCGATGTCGTTGCCCACGGAGGCGCCGAGCACCGCACCGGCGCCGGCGATGACTCCCTGGTGGCCGGTGTCATCGCCGATGGCGCCGCCGAGGGTGCCGCCGAGCACCGCACCGAGGATCGCCGGTGTGGCGGAGCGATTGCGGCCGCGCTCGACCACGCGCACCCGTTCCTGTCGACAGGTCTCGTGGGGTATACGCTCCGAGACGACTTCGACGATCGGCTGCACGGACACCACCTGAGCGTCGATGACGGTGCTGTGGGACTGCCCCAGGGCAAGGGCCGGGGCGCTGAGTGCAAGGGCGAGTAGGGTCTTCTTCACGGTTGCGTCCTCCTGTTCAACCTGCCTGCCATGGTGCAGGCGGCTTCCTGAACGGGCGCTGAACAACCCCTCAACATCCTCGCCGGCCTGTTCAGCGGGCGTTCAGGAAGCACACGGCAGGATGAGGTCGTGCACGTAGCCGGTGTGCGCGACAAGGAGGCATACCATGAGACGCAGACTCACTACCCTGACCCTCGCGGCGGCGCTCAGCGCCATCGCCCCGGGACTGGCTATCGCCGACCGGGATGACCGCTGGGATAACGACGACCGCTGGGACAGGCAGGGCCACTGGGAACAGCGCGGCGGCGGAGACCGCTGGCGCCGGAACCACTGGCGCTACCGTTGGCACTGGTCCGGCTACCGGGCTCTGCCCCGGCAGCGCTGGGGTGGCAGTTGGTACACCGTCCCGCGGCATCCCTGGTACCCGCAGTACCGGCACGGCTGGCACCGGGGCACGAGCCTTCTCGGCGGCGCCATCATCGGGTCGGCAATCACCGGCTCGCTCTTCGACCGCAACGACTGCCGGGACTGCGTGCGCTACCGCGATCCGCGGCCGACGCGGGAGATCACCGGCTGCTACCGCATCGAACGCACGCGGGATGGCTACGAACGGCGTATCGAACTGCCCGCCGGCGCGTGCCGACGCTAAGAAGCTGCGACCGGAGCTCCGGGCAGGCACTCAGCCCCTCAAGCTCAGGGCGCAACGCGGCGCACCGTGCCCTCCCGCCGCGGGTCCGCGGCACCCACGAGCCCCGCGGGGGTGACGCGGATAATGTGCAGGCCCGAGTTTTCACCCTCGCGCTCCTGCACCGGGTAGCCGCGCTCCGCGAGCGCATCAGCGAGCTGGTTTCCGGTATCAGAGCCCACCTCCACCCGGACGGACCGGCCCCGGGCGATAATGTTCGGGAAGGCCACAGCCTCGTCCACCGACAGGTCCCAGTCAAAGACGCCGAGCACCGTCTTGGCGACGTAGGCGGGAATGGAGTTGCCCCCGGGAGATCCGGTGACCATCACCAGAGCGCCGCTGGCGTCGTCGAAGATCAGCGTCGGCGACATGGAAGACCGCGGGCGCTTGCCGGGGCCCACGGCGTTGGCCGGGTGCGGCCCGGTCGCCGGCACCTCCCGGGCGAAGTCCGTCAGTTCGTTGTTGAGAAGGAAACCCGCAGCCCAGCGTGAGCTGCCGAAGGGCGCCTCGACGGTGGCCGTGAATGACACGGCGTTGCCGTACCCGTCGACGATGGACAGGTGCGTAGTGCCGCCGATCTCCCGCGTCGTGTCGGCGCCGTGCAGCGCGGCCCGCGGCTCCGCGAGCAGCACCGCCCGCGGGTCGCCATGAGTGGCCTCGGCGTCCGGCGCCGCCCGGTCACCGGCGCGCGCGGCAAAGTAGCGCGGGTCCAGCAGGTGTTCGAGCGAGAGGGTCATGGCGCGCGGGTCACCGAAATAATGATCCCGGTCCGCGTAGGCCAGGCGCTGTGCATCGACGAAACTGGCAATACGGTCTTCCTGGTCCGGGTCATCGGGCAGCAGGGCGTCATAGAGGTTGGCGATCAGTATCTCCATGGCGCCGGAGGATGGCGGCGAGGCGCTGCAGATGCGCAGGGAGCGCCAGGGGCCGCAGACCGCATCGCGCTCGGCGGGTCGGTAGGCGGCGATATCCGCCAGGCTGAGCGCGCCGGGGTTGGGCTCCGCGGCGACCGCAGCGACGATCTCGGCGGCAACGGGACCGCCATAGAAAGCCCCGATGCCCTCTTCAGCGAGCGCCTTCAGCGTCTCTGCGTAATCCGGGTTCGTGCGCAGGTCGCCGGCCTTGAGCGCCTCGCCGCCCGGATAGAAATACGCCGCCGTGGCCGGGTTATCGTTGAGGCGCGTATACTTTCTCATACGCTCGAGAAGCCCGGCCAGCCGCGGCGACACCTCGAACCCCGCCTCCGCAAGGCGGATCGCCGGCAGGAACAGCTCTGCCCAGGGCAGCTTGCCGTGCCGGTCGTGGGCCTGCTTGTACATGGCCACCACACCGGGCACGCCGACGGCGAGACCACTCTGCCAGGCATCCAGGAAGCCCATGACCTCGCCATCGCGCATGAACATGTCGGCCCGGGCCCCGGCGGGCGCCGTCTCGCGCCCGTCGTGGAAAACGATGCGGTCCTCACCCCGGTCGTAGGCCAGCATGAAGCCACCGCCGCCAAGACCGGAACTCTGTGGTTCCACCAGGCCCAGCACCGCGTGGGCGGCGATGGCCGCATCGACGGCACTGCCGCCACGCTCGAGCATTGCCACGGCGGCATCGGTGGCATAGGGGTTGGCGACGGCCGCCATAGCGCCGTGGGGCCAGTCGTCACTGGCGGCCGCTGTCCGCAGCGGCAGGGCGACGACGAAGAAAACGATCAGCAGCAGGTTTTTCACGGGATTCATGGGCGCTTCCTGTCGAGACAGAAGGCGCATGGTACCGAAAGCAGGCGCAGAGGGCATAACCCCTGGCTGCTGGCGCCCGGGGGTTCCCTTTCCGCGCACCGCGCCGGAGGCGTAGACTGGACGCCGTGGCTAAGAGAGGAAGAGAACCATGCAGGTAACCCGAGCGACCTTTGACGAGGTCATGGTGCCCAACTACAACCCGGCCGCGATCATCCCGGTCCGCGGCGAGGGCTCACGGCTGTGGGACCAGGACGGCCGCGAGTACATCGACTTCGCCGGCGGCATCGCCGTGAACTGCCTGGGTCACTGCCATCCCGCTGTCGTGGCGGCGCTCAAGGAACAGGCGGACCGGCTCTGGCACCTGTCCAACGTCTACACCAACGAGCCCGCGCTGCGCCTGGCCCGCAAGCTCGTCGACGCCACCTTTGCCGATCGCGTCTTCTTCGCCAACTCCGGCGGCGAGGCCAACGAGGCCGCGCTGAAGCTGGCGCGGCGCTGGGCCGTGGACCACTTCGGCCCGGAGAAGGACCAGATCATCGCCTTCGAGCGCGCCTTCCACGGGCGCACCTTCTTCACGGTCACCGTCGGCGGCCAGCCCGCTTACGCCGAGGGCTTCGGACCGCGCCCGGGGGGCGTGGACCACGTGCCCTATAACGACCTGGCGGCGCTCGAGGCGGCCATGTCCGGGCGCACCTGCGCCGTGGTCGCGGAGCCCCTGCAGGGTGAGGGCGGCATCATCGATCCGGCGCCGGGCTTTCTCGCCGGCGTGCGCGAGCTCTGCGACCGGCACAACGCCCTGCTGATCTTCGACGAAGTGCAGACGGGTGTCGGCCGCACCGGCCACCTCTACGCCTACGAAGGCGCCGGGGTTACGCCGGACATCCTGTCGAGTGCCAAAGCCCTGGGCGCCGGCTTCCCCATCGGCGCCATGCTGACGACGGCCGCCATTGCCGGGAGCTTCAAAGTCGGCACCCACGGCAGCACCTATGGCGGCAATCCGCTCGCCTGCGCCGTCGGCGAGACCGTGCTCGACCTCATCAACACGCCCGAGGTCCTTGATGGCGTCAAAGCCCGCGGCGAGCGCTTCCGCGCGACGCTCGAGGCGATCAACGCCGAGCACCGGGTATTCAGCGAAATCCGGGGCCAGGGGCTGCTCATCGGCGCCGCGCTCGCGCCGGCCTACGCGGGCCGCGCCCGGGACTTCCTCAACGCCGCCCTCGATGCCGGCACCATGGTCCTTGTGGCCGGCGCCGACGTCATCCGTTTCGCGCCGTCGCTGGTCATCCCCGAGGCGGACATCGACGAGGGTATGCGTCGCTTCGCAGCCGGCGTAGCCGCCGTTGCCGCGCCGGCAGCGGCCGCGAGCTGATGTCATGATGGTCATCCGGCCCATCGAAGCCCGGGACTTTCCGGCCCTCGTGCGCTTTGCCTGCGAGTCCGGCCACGGCTTCACTTCGCTGCCAAAAAACGAATTACGATCATGGCAGGAGGAACACGCCGCATGAACAGTCACTTCTGGGACGGCCGGTGGCACCCGGGCAGCGGGGATCTGCTGCGCTCCACAGACCCGGCGCACGGCACGGTGCTCTGGGAGGGGCAGGCCGCCACCGCCAGCGATGTCGAGGCGGCCGTCGGCGCAGCCCGGGAAGCCGCCCCGGCCTGGGGCCGACGCCCGCTGGCCGAGCGCGTGGCGCTCGCCGAGGCCTTCGCCGCTGCAGTAAAAGATAACAGCGAGCGTCTCGCGAGACTCCTCGCCGCGGAAGTCGGCAAGCCCCTGTGGGAAGCGCGTACGGAAATCGCTTCCATGGTCGGCAAAGTAAAGCTGTCCATCGAGGCCCAGGCGGAACGCGCCGGCAGCCGCAGCCAGCCCCTCGGGGCCGGCACCGCCGCCCTGCGCCACCGTGCGCACGGCGTCCTCGCGGTCTTCGGTCCCTACAATTTCCCCGGCCACCTGCCCAACGGGCACATCGTGCCCGCGCTCCTCGCCGGCAATACGGTGGTATTCAAGCCCAGCGATCTCACCCCTGCCGTGGGGGCCGCCATGACCGAGCTGTGGGCGCAGGTCGGCCTGCCGGCCGGCGTGCTCAACCTCGTGCAAGGGGCCGTGGGCACGGGCGAGGCCCTCGCCGGCCACCCGCAGATCGACGGACTGCTGTTCACCGGGAGTGCACGCACCGGACAGCTTCTTCACCGACAGTTCGCCGGCCAGACCGGCAAGCTGCTGGCCCTGGAGCTCGGCGGCAACAACCCGCTCATCGTTGATCGGGTGGCAGACCTTGACGGCGCTGCACACACGATCATTCAATCCGCTTTCATTACCAGCGGCCAGCGCTGCACCTGCGCCCGACGCCTGTTCCTGCCCGCGGGCGGCGACGGCGATGCCCTCCTCGAAAAGCTACTGACAGCTACCCGCAGCCTGCGCCTCGGCGCCTGGGACGACGAGCCGGCGCCCTTCCTGGGCCCAGTGATTTCCGCCGGGGCGGCGTCCGGCCTGCTCGCAGCGCAGGATGCGCTCCTCGCCGCCGGGGCCGAAGCCCTCGTGCCCCTGACCGGCAACGCCCGCGGTGCAGCCTTCCTGACACCGGGCATCGTCGACGTCAGCACCCTCGGCGATGCACTGGCGGACGAGGAGCGCTTCGGCCCGCTGCTGCAGGTGCTTCGCTACGACGATCTCGACGAAGCCATCGCCGGTGCCAATGCCACCCGCTACGGCCTCGCTGCCGGTGTCATCGGCGACGCCGAGGACCGCTACCGCTACTGCCTGGAACGGCTCCGCGCCGGTATCGTCAACTGGAACGGCCCCACCACAGGCGCCAGCGGCGCGGCCCCCTTCGGCGGCATCGGCGACTCGGGGAACCTGCGCCCCAGCGCCTGGTACGCGGCAGACTACTGCGCCTATCCGGTCGCCTCCGTGGAGCTGCCGGCTGTCGCCGTGCCAGAGAACCCCGTGCCCGGTACCCCCTGGAGCAGGGACGCCTGACTGCCGTGGAGCCAAACAACCCCTTCGACCGGCTCTGGGACGATTACCTGACCCATGCGTCCAGCGCCGACAGGATCTTCGAAAACACGGACCAACGCACATGAGCAACCTCGACAGCACCATTCGCGATGCCGCCCTCGCCTTCGTCGCCGAGGGTGCCGACACCATGCGCGCCGAGACCATCGCCCTGGCCGGGATCAACTCCGGCAGCTACCACGCGGCGGGGGTCAACCGGGTGCGCGAGGCGCTGGCGACGCTGTTCGGGGACCTCGACGCCGAGGCCGAGGTACTGCCCTCACCGCCGCTGGAGGTACTCGACGACGACGGTCGCCTCCGCGAGCGTGCCCTCGGCGACGGTCTGCGGCTGCGCAAGCGACCCGCTGCGCCCTTCCAGGTGTTTCTCTGCGGTCATATGGACACGGTGTTTGCCGCGGACCACCCCTTTCAGACGGTAACGGCGCTTGATGACGACACCCTCGGCGGGCCCGGTGTCGCCGATCTCAAGGGTGGCCTCGTGCTTATGCACCGCGCGCTGCTGGCCCTGGAGCGCAGCCCCCTGGCGGAGAAGATCGGCTGGGAGGTGCTGCTGAACCCGGACGAGGAAATCGGTTCGCCGCTGTCGGCGCCCTGGATCGTCGAGGCAGCACGCCGCGCCGATGTCGGCCTGATTTACGAGCCCAGCTTCCCCGACGGCAGCCTCGCCGGCCGGCGCAAGGGTTCCGGCAACTTTTCTCTCCTCGCAAGGGGCCGCGCCGCCCACGCAGGCCGGGAGCACCACCTCGGCCGCAACGCCATCCGCCTGCTCAGCGAGGCGCTGGTCGCCATAGACGATCTCAATGGCCGGCGCGAGGGCGTGACCTTCAACCCGGGCTTCGTGCATGGCGGCGGCGCCGTGAACATCGTGCCGGATACGGCCGTGGGCCGTTTCAATATCCGCGTGGAGCAGCCGGAAGACACGGCCTGGTGCGAGCGGGAGCTCGCGGCGATCATCGACGGGCTGAACGAGCGGGACGGGCTGTCTCTGGCACTGCACGGCGGTTTCACCCGCCCGCCTAAGGTCCCGGGGCCCGCCAACGAGCGCCTCTTCGACCTGGCCCGGGACTGCGGCGCCAGCCTCGGCGTAGAACTCGCCGTGAAGCCCACGGGCGGCTGCTGCGACGGTAACAACCTGGCTGCTGCGGGCGTGCCCAATATCGACACGCTCGGAGTCCACGGCGGCGCGATCCACTCCAGCGATGAGTGGATGCGGGTCTCGAGTCTGGTGGAGCGCGGCCAGCTGAGTGCGCTACTGTTGCTGCGTCTGGCGGCGGGGGACTGGCGGGGCGATTGAGGGATTCGACAGCGGCTGTTTTTTCGGTTGGGCAAACTTGGTCGCGTATTTCAGGGGTGAGTGCGGAATTCTTTTCTCAGCTTTACCCAGCCGGGTCGCAGCTTCGCTATTCGTTCACCGCAGTTTCCCGGACCGGCGGCGGGAGGATGCCCCCAGTCGCTCCACGATATTCGCTTGGTGGGGGCATCCTCCCGCCGCCGGCCCTACCGTTTGAGCTTCAGAAGTACGCGAGGCGCAAGGGGTGAGTGCGGGGTCCTTCTCTCACCAAGCGAATATCGTGGAGCGACTGAGAGAAGGACCCCGCACTCACCCCGGAAATATGCGAAGAACTCAGAAAAAGACAAAAAAAAGGCCCGCTTGCGCGGGCCTTTTCGTCAGCGTCTTTCGATCAGACGATGACTTCGATGTCCGAAGCCTGCGGACCTTTCTGGCCCTGGCTCACGGTGAACTGGACTTTTTGGCCCTCGAGGAGGGTCTTGAAGCCGCTGCCGTTGATGGCGCTGAAGTGTGCAAACACGTCCGGGCCGTTGTCCTGCTCGATGAAGCCGAAGCCCTTGGTTTCGTTGAACCACTTAACCGTGCCGGTTGAAGTTGCCATGATGTCAATCCTTTCTATCCAATAAGGTGTGCTCCCTGGGAGCGGTCGTGCTTGAAGTCATGCTGTGCCTTATGGACAAATCGGACGTGAGCCGCTTGGGGCTGGGACGAACTCAGAGGACATAGTGCTGCAATACTCAAACATCCCCAGCATAGCACCGTTTTAAAGAAAAAGATTGCACTATTTCACAGTTGTTTTTCCGCCTGCCGCGGCGGCCACCGCATTATCCCCCGGGCGGCCGTGGCATAATGGTGCGTAGCGGCGGTGGAGAGCCGACAGACGGCCCGCTGCGTAACCGCCTGCAGGCGACCCTGGAACGCGCCGAGCACGTAAAGCTGCCACAGCGAACGGAACCTTGCCCTTGCTATCACGACTTCCAGGCCTTGTGAGGCCCCTTGCCATCCTCGCCGTCGCGGCTGCCGTGGCCGCGGTGATGATCAAGAGCCGGCCCGAACTCGAGGCCCGCAATGTTGCCACCCCGCCCCCACTGGTCGCCGTACAGCCCGTCACTCTGGCTACGGTCCCGGTCACGGTGATCGCGCACGGCAACGTTACCGCCTGGCGCGAACTCACGCTTACCGCCCAGGTTGCCGGGCGCATCCTCTGGAAGGCGCCGACCTTCGAGCCCGGCGTCGTGGTCGAGGCCGGCGAGCCGCTGCTGCGGATTGACCGCACCGACTACGAGCTGGCTCTGGCCGAGGCGCGGCGGGATCTTGCCAGCGCCGAGCTTGCGCTTGCCGACGCGAAAGCGCTGCGCCAGTCAGCGCGGATCGACGAAGCGGAGGCTACCGTTGCCGCCGCCCGGGCACGGATCGCCCGGGCAGAGCGGGATCTCGTCAACACGGAGCTCAGTGCCCCCTACCGCGCGGTAATCGACGAACAGGCAGTCGAGCTCGGGCAGTTCATCAGCGCGGGCACCAACGTGGGCCGCATTCTCGGCGCAGACCGGGCGGAAATCCGCCTGCCTGTTCCCCCGCAGGATGTCGCCTTCATCAACGGCGGCGAGGAGACAGCGGTAATGCTCTTCGCCGAAGGCGCCACCGATGAGGCGCGCTGGACCGGGCGGCTCAAGCGGATTGAGGCACGGGTCGATAGAGATACCCGAGTCATCCCGGTTGTGGTCGAGGTCGCCGATCCCCTCGACCGCAGCCGTCACCGGCAGCCCCTGCCCTTCGGCCTTTTCGTTCGTGCCGAAATCCCGGGACGGGCCGTGCAGGGCGCAGTGGAACTGCCTCAGGCTGCCCTGCACGGCGACGACGTCTTCCTCTTTGCCGACGGTGCCCTCGAGCGGCGCGCGATCACCGTGGCGCGCCTCAGCAACGGCAGGGCCCTGGTCACCGACGGCCTCGCCACCGGCGACAGGGTGGTCACCACGCGCCTGGAGCTCATGTTCGACGGCATGGCGGTCGCCCCCCTCGATGACTGAATACACCCCCCCGGACCGCCAGCGCGGGGCCGTCGCGTGGATGGCGCGCAACCCCGTGGCCGCCAACCTGCTTCTGCTCATCGTCATCATTGGCGGCCTCTACGCCATGCAGGCCCTCGACAAGGAAGTGTTTCCCTCCTTCCCCACGGAAACCTTCACGGTCACGGTGCCCTACCCCGGCAGCTCACCGGAGGAAGTGGAGCGCGGGATCATTCTGCGCATCGAGGAAGCCGTGCGCGACATCGTCGGCATCGAGGAGATCCGCAGCGAAGCGCGGGAGAGCGTCGGCGTCGTCACTGTCAGCATGGAGCCAGGGAGCGACATGGCCCGGGCCGTGAACCTGGCCAAGGTCCGCGTCGACGGTATCTCCTCCTTCCCTGCCGACGCCGAGAAACCGATCGTCGAGGAGATCGAGGCGGCCACCGGCGCTATCCGTGTCAGTCTCTTCGGCGATATCGAAGCGCAACAGCTCAAGGAACTGTCCGAGGAGATCCGCGAAGAGATTCTTGCCCTCGGCAACATCAGTGAGCTTACCGTACTCGGCGAGCGCGCTTACGAAATCTCCATCGAACTCTCCGACGAGCGCATGCGCCGCTACGGCCTCACCGTCGACGCTGTGGTCACCGCCATCCAGCAGCGCTCCCGGGACCTGCCGGGGGGCCTTTTGCGCACGGACGCCGGCGCGATCACTCTCCGCTCCACGTCCCAGGCCTACCGCGGCCGGGAATTCGAACAGCTCACGCTCATCAGCGGCGACGACGGCACCCGCATCCGCGTCGGCGACATCGCCACAGTGCGCGACGGTTTCGCGGAGCAACCGGTGCTCTCCCGCGTCAATGGCAAGCCGGCCCTGACCTTCGATATCGACCGCGTGGGCGCCCAGAACGTTCTCGAGATCACCACGCTCATCCGCGACTACGTGGCAGAAAAACAGGCTGAGCTGCCGCCGGGCCTCGGCCTGCAGGCCTGGGCCGACCAGAGCCGGATCCTCCGGGGCCGTATCGAGCTGATGCTGCGCAACGCCGCCTCCGGCGCCATCCTGGTGATCATCGCCCTGGCCCTGTTCCTCGATCTGGCCCTCGCTTTCTGGGTCGTGGTGGGGCTGCCCTTTGCGGTACTCGGTTCGCTGGCCGCGATCGGCTTTCTGGGCCTGCCCGTGTCGATCAATGTGCTGTCGGTGTTCGGCTTCATCCTTGTGCTCGGCCTCCTCGTGGACGATGCCATTGTCACCGCCGAGAGCGCTTACACGCGCCTTGAGCAGGAGGGCAAGGGCGTCGACAGCGTGATCGGCGGCGTACAGCGGGTGACCACCGCCACGGTCTTCGGTGCCCTTACCACCGTTGTGGCCTTCGGGCCGAGTCTGTTCCTTACGGAGGGCTTCGCGCGGATTCTGTCGCACATCGGCTACGTGGTCGTCTTCTGCGTCATCTTCTCGCTCATCGAGACCAAGCTGGTGCTGCCGGCGCACCTGCGCCACATCCGTGTGCCGCAGCCCGGAGATCGCCTCGGCCCGGTGCGACGGCTGCAGCAGCGTGTGTCCGGTGGCATGATCGCCTTTGCCCGGGGCCCCTATCGGCGCATGCTCGCCCGGGCTGTGCACTACCGCTACACGACCCTGGCGCTGTTCCTCGCCGGCCTCATGATCTGCCTGGCGCTGGTACCCTCGGGTATTCTGCGGGTGGTGTTCTTCCCTTCCGTGCCGTCAGACTCCATTCAGATCAATCTCGACATGCCCCAGGGCACCCCCTGGCAGCGAACCCACGACTACGCCAGGCGCATCGAGGACTCAGCCTGGGCCATGAACGAACGCTTCAAGGCACAGGACCCGGCCGGCCGCGACGTTATACGTACCCTGCAGCTTCTCTCGGAAACCGACACGTCGGCGCGGCTGATCATCGAACTTATCGTGAGCGAGGAGCGTGAGATCGACTCGGTGGTCCTCGGCGGCTGGCTGCGCGAGGAGCTCGGCCCCCTCCACGGCGTGCGCTCCTTCCGCCTCGATGCCGCCGCAGGCCCCGGGGGCTCGCCGATTGACGTGCAGCTGCGTGGGCGCGACCTCGAGCAACTGCGGCAGGCGGCGAGCGAACTCAAGGTGCAGCTGGCGCAGGTCGACGGCGTGCGCGATATCCGCGACAGCTTCAACGCCGGCGGCCGGGAGCTGGATATCCGGGTGACCCCGGAAGGCGAAGCCCTGGGCCTTACCGATGTGGAACTGGCGCGCCAGGTGCGCCAGGCGTTCTTCGGCGCCGAGGTGCAGCGGGTGCAGCGCGGCCGCGACGAGGTCCGGGTGTACGTGCGACTGCCGGAGGAGGACCGCTCGCGCCTCGACACGCTCCAGGAGCTCTGGATCAGCTTGCCGAGCGGCAACCGGGCTCCCTTCTCGGTGGTGGGCCAGGCCCGGGAGCAGGCGGGCCTCAGCGTGATCAACCGCATCGATCTGTCCCGCGTCGTCGATGTGCAGGCCGATATCGACAAGGCGGTCATTTCCTCGGCAGAAGTCATGGACCTTATCGAGGCCGCCATGCTGCCGGACATCCTCGCCCGGCATCCATCGGTGCGCTACAGCGTCGCCGGCGAAGTCGAAGAGCAACGCGATACGTCCCAGGCCCTGCTCTATGGCGGTGTGCTGGTGCTCCTGCTCATCTACGCGGCCCTGGCCATCCCCCTGAAGAGCTACCTCGAGCCGCTGCTGATCATGTCCGTGATCCCCTTCGGCGTGACCGGCGCCTTCCTCGGCCACCTGATCCTCGGCATGGACGTGAGTATTCTCTCCGCCATCGGCATCATCGGCCTCATCGGCGTTGTCGTGAACGACAGCCTGGTGCTCGTGGACTTCATCAACCACTTCATCGATGAGGGTCACGACTGGAAAGAGGCGGTGCTCGAGGCGGGGCCGATGCGTTTCCGCGCCGTGATTCTGACCTCCCTCACCACCTTTCTCGGCTTGCTGCCGATCCAGCTCGAAACGTCCATCCAGGCGCAATTCGTCAAGCCCATGGCCACCTCCGTGGCCTTCGGTGTGTTCTTCTCCACGGTGGTGACGCTGTTCCTGGTGCCGACGCTCTACTACGTGTCCCAGGACGTCCGCCGGGGCTTCCGGCGGCCGCGCTCTACCCACAGCAACTGAACGGGCGAGCGTCATCACCCTGTCACCGTTTCTTAACGCCGCAGTCATTCCCCGGTAATACCTCACACGTACCCTACAGTCCGTTTCGCTACGGGACGCGTTGTATCCCCCCGCATCAAAGCCGATCACGAGGACTGTCATGCCGCGCCAGAGCCACACCACTACCAACACCGGTCACAAGACCGCTATCCGTCAGTACTGCGCCGTAGCGGTGGCGCTGGCCAGTACCATGCCCGGCCTTGCGCTGGCGCAGGGCCCCATCGAAGAGATCACGGTCTATGCCCAGAAGCGCGAGCAGGGCCTCCAGGACGTGGCGCTGGCGGTATCTACCCTCGATGGCGACGATCTCGATGTCCTCAATATAGACGACCCCTTCGACTTCAGTGACCGGATTCCGGGTTTGGTCGCCACAGAGGTGCAAGGCTACCGGCGGACCTTTGCCATCCGCGGCATCGGCAATGAAGTGCCGGATAACGCGGCAACGAAGCCGGGCGTCGCCTACCATATTGACGGCGTTTTCATGTCGAACGACTTCGCCCTGTTCCAGGACCTTGTGGATGTGGAACGCGTGGAAGTCATCCGCGGCCCCGACGGCACCATCTATGGCAACAGCTCGTCCGGCGGCGCGGTGAACGTGATTACCCGGCGCCCGGAGACAGAGCAGGCATCCGGTTACCTCTCCGGCGAAATCGGCAGCTACAACACGCAGAACCTGCGCGGCGCCTTCAATCTTCCCCTGGGAGAGACGGTTGCAGCCCGCTTCAGCGCCTCGCAGCGCACCCGGGACGGCTTTACCCGGAATATCCCGAACCCGGAAGCCAGCGCGCTCAACGTAACCGGCGCCTTCGACGACCTCGATGATGAGAACAACACCTCTTTAGGGCTCCAGCTGCTGTGGCAACCGGTCGACCGTCTGTCAGCGCAGCTGAACCTCTACAGCTTCGACATGGATGTCAACGGGCCTGCGCTCAAAGGCGGTTTTGATACCGTGTCCAGTGATCGCCGCGTGGTCTCCCACGACACCACAGAGTTCTTCCAGGTTGAGAATGAAATGGCCAGCCTGATCCTCGACTGGTCCACGGACGTCGCCGAGATCCGCGGGCTGTTCAGCCATCAGCGCTACCGCATGAGTCGACAGCTTGACGCGGACCGCTCATCGCTGACGGCCAACGACCCGGCGCCGCTGACCCTGCCGGACTCCGGCGAGATCACGCTCCTGGGCCAGCTGCCCATCCGGCAGCATGTGGGCGGTCTCACCCAGCGGGACGAAACCTCCACGGCGGAAATCAATATCGTCTCAAACACCGGTGGCCCCCTGGAATGGCAAGGCGGTGCTTTTTACCTGACCACCGACGTCGAGAGCGACACGCGCAACTACGTCGACAATGACCGCGACGGACTGCCCGTGAATACGCGCATTATCGGCTTCGGCAATCCTGATCGCGATTTCCAGAATTCTGATACACGCTCTTTCGAATCGACCGCCGTCTTTGGTCAGGTACGTTTCGCCCTCAGCGACACCGTGGGACTCACCGCCGGAGCGAGGTGGACACGCAACGAGTTCGAGGACCAGCGCTGCAACATCTTCAGCGGCTGCCTGACCAATGAGGGACGCACGGGAACACCGGCGACCCCCAACGAAAGCAATGATAACGTCACCTACAAGGTGGCACTCGACTGGAACTGGGCCGACGACCGGCTGCTTTATGCCTCCATCGCCACCGGCATCAAGCCCGCCGCATCCAACAACGGCTTTGTCGAAGACGCAACCGGCGCCGGCTTCTTCCCGGAAGTGTTCGACGAAGAAGAGGTCACCGCCTGGGAAGTGGGCAGCAAGAACCAGTTCTTTGACCAGCGCCTGCAGGTGAACGTGTCAGCCTACTACTACGATATCGAGAATTACCTGTTCAACTCGGCTGGCCTCAATCTGACCGGCAACGGCGTGAGCGGTGGCTCCAACCTGCCCGAGTCCGAGGTTTACGGTATCGAGCTCGAGTCCATCGCCTCACTCGGTGAGCGCTGGCGCCTTGACCTTTCCCTCGCAATGGCCGACTCCGAAATAAAAGAGGGGCGACCGGCGATCGACCGGGCGGAGCAGGTCAACCGCACTGCAGGGCTCAGTGACCCGGCGTTGATCGAAGAGACGATCCGCTCCCTGGCTCAGGACCTGGACGGCAACGAGTTGCCGAAGATCCCCGACCTCGTCGCCAATGCCCGCCTGTCCTATCGCTACCCGGTCGCCCTCCTCGGTCGCTCTGGCGATCTCCTCAGCACCCTCAGCTACACTTACCGGGGGGATTACTACAACCGGGTGTTCAATTCCGTGCGCGATGAGGTACCGTCCTATCATCTGGCGCACCTGAACTTCCGCTACCTGCCGACAGACGCCCCCTGGGAGCTGGCACTGAACATTCAGAACCTCTTCGACGAAGACGAGATTGCCTCGGTACATACGGACGATTTCTTCCAGGGCGTAACCAGCTTCCAGCTGCTTCCGCCGCGTATCGTCACACTCTCGGCAAGCTACCGGTTCTGAGCGTGGACAAGCCGTGCCATGAAGGAACGGGCCTCCGGCGGCGCGGCTTGCTCCGCCTGGGGCTTACCGGTTCGCTGGCTGCGGGCGCCGGGCCCGCCTTCGTGCGAGCGCGCGAGGGTGGGCCCGGCAGACCCCTTGCGGCGGAAGGCGTTCAGGTGGGCGATATGCGCGCAGACTCGGCGATCATCTGGTCACGCTGCGACCGGCCCGCGCGCATGGAGGTCCGCGTCTCGACGCGCCCGGATCTGAAAGAGCTGCTTGGTCGCTACAGCGTCGATGTGCTTGACGCCAGCGACTACACGGGCCAGGTACTGGTTGCAGGGCTCCCGGCCGGCAGTGAGATCCACTATCAGGTAAGTTTCCTCGACCTCGCGGACTACCGGACCCGCAGCGCAACGCTGACCGGGCGTTTCCGAACGCCGCCGGCGGCACACAGGCCGCTGCGCTTTCTATGGTCCGGCGATACCGTCGGCCAGGGTTTCGGCATCAACCCCGACCTCGGCGGTATGCAGATCTATGAAACCATGCGTCGCCTCCGGCCTGACTTTTTTATCCACTGCGGTGACATGGTCTACGCAGACGGTCCCCTGGAAGAATGGAAACAACTGCCCGACGGGCGCCAGTGGCGAAACCTGACCAGCGAAGCGAAAGCAAAGGTCGCGGAAACACTGGACGAATTTCGCGGCCAGTATCGCTACAACCTCCTCGACAGCAAGCTGCGCCGCTTCAACAGCGAAGTGCCCATGTACGCGCAATGGGATGACCATGAGGTAACCAACAACTGGTTCTGGGAACGACGGCTGAACGACGATCCGCGCTACCGGGAGCACTCCGTTGCCCTCCTCGCCGCTCGTGCCATGCGGGCTTTCCGCGACTATGTGCCGGTGCGTCAGCACCCCCTGGACGCCGGCCGCCTCTACGACAGCTTCCGCTACGGGCCTCAGCTCGAAGTCTTTCGCATAGACCTGCGCAGCTACCGCGGACCGAACAGCGACGCGCAGCCCCGGGAGCTTTCCCCGGAGCTGCGCATTCTCGGCAGCCGACAGTTCGCCTGGCTCGAGCGCGCGCTGCGTGAATCCACCGCCACCTGGAAAGTGATCGCGTCCGATATGCCCCTCGGGCTGGTGGCCCACCACGACTGGAAGACGGAGCGCGGCGCCGAGGCCGTAGCCCTGCGCGACGGAACGCCGGCGGGACGAGAGGTCGAGATCGCGCTGTTACTCAAAAGCCTTCGCGATCACGAGGTCCGGAATGTGCTGTGGCTCACTGCTGATGTGCACTACACGGCAGCCCACTACTACGACCCGGCGCAGGCGCAATTCAGGGATTTCCTGCCCTTCTGGGAGTTTGTCAGCGGCCCGCTGAACGCGGGGACCTTCGGACCCAATCGCCTGGACAATACCTTTGGCCCACAGCTCGTCTATCAGAAAGTGCCGCCGGCGGGAGCGCAACCGCTGTCACCGCTCGATGGCATGCAGTTTTTCGGCCAGGTCGATATCGACCCGGAGAGCGAGGTGCTCACGGTGCGCCTGAAGGACCTCGCGGGCGAGACGCTGTATACACAGGAACTGACGCCCGCCGGCTGACAGCTCTCGACGTCCCTTCCCTCCAAGCTGCTGGCCAGGCGCTACTCCGACGCCGGCCCCCGCCAGTGCGCCATCCGCACCAACGCGCCGGTCGCTCCCAGCTCTGGCAGCTGGTGCTGTCGCGCGCCGGCGAACGGCCGGGCTACTGCTCCTGGCGTCCCGAGACGAGCTCGCCGGAATGGACCGCCGGCACGTGAGTATCCTCGCCTTCGAGGGACGCCCTTTACATCCCCAGACACCACCGGAAAGCCTGCCTCCAGCGAGGCCTCCTCCTGCGCAACCGTCTGCACCAGCGCCGTGACGGGCAACGCTCGCCGGCGCCTCAGGCCACGCCCGCGGCCCGAAGCGCAGCCAGCGCCGTGTCGATATCGGCCTCATCGTTGTAGATGTGCGGCGACAGGCGAAAGCCCGAGGCGCGGCGATCCGCCTGCACGCCGGCCTTGGCCAGCGCAGCGGCCACGGCGTCGTTGGCACGGCCGAAATCGAGGATAACCGTTCCGCTGCGCTCACACGCAGCGGCGGGGGAACTGAGGCTCTCGCCGGGCACCGCAGCACGCAGCCGGTCACCGAGCATGAGGTTGTGCCGGCGGATGCGCGGAACGCCCACCTCCAGAAGCACCTCAAGGCTATGCGCCGCAAGCGCATAGGGCGCGATCGACGGCGTGCCGCCCCAGAAGCGCAGCGCCCCCGGGTGATAGCGGAAATCGTGGATGTCGAACGCGAAAGGGTCGGCGTGGGAGAACCAGCCGATCGCGTCGGGCTCGCAGCGCTGCACCAGCGCCCGGTCCACCCAGAGGAAGCCCGCGCCCGGGCCACCGCAGAGCCACTTGACGCAGGACCCCAGCAGGAAATCAGCGCCCAGCCCGCTCACGTCGACAGGCAGAATCCCCACGGCCTGAGCTGCATCGACGACGCTGAGGGCGCCCCGTTCCCGGGCAATGTCACACACCGCCGCCACGGGCACCTGAACACCGGTGTTCGATTGCACCTGAGTCACCAGCACAAGGGCGATGTCGTCGGTGATCCAGGGTCGCCAGGCGGCGGGGTCCCGTTCGTCAACGCCGGCCGGGAGAAAGCAAGGCTCCAGGCCCAGGTTCCGGGCCCGCTCCACCACGAACCCCAGGGAGGGGAACGCCCGCTCGCTGAGAAGGATTTTCCGCCGCGACGTAAGCCCGGGCACACACTGAAGGACGCGGGCAAAACCCATGGAGACGTCAGGCTGCGGGCAGAGGTCGTCGCTGCGCGCGCCGAGGAGCTTCCCGAGGGCCGACCGGAAGCGCTCCACGGCCGCCAGCCACGCCGGCCAGGGTTCGCCGACGCCGCTTAGCCAGGGTTCGTAAAAGGCGGCCGTGAACGCCTCCCGGCTGCCCACGGGCGGGCGACCAACGGAGTGATTGAGCAGATAGCAGCCGGGACCGCGGTCAAAGCGGTTGCGCAGTGCTCCGCCCTCGCCACCCTGCGCACTCACCGAAGGCTCTCCCGGAGCTTCCGGATGTCGGCATAGCGCGAGGGAATGTCGTCGCGGTCGGCAGCCTGGCGGAGGTCCCGCAGCCGTGCAAGTGCCCGCAGAAGCACCGGCAGCGGGGGCCCGCTCGCGGTGAGCTTATCGTGGTGCTCCTGATCCATGTGCTGTGCGGGCTCCTCGATAAACTTCGCCACCAGCTGATCGTGGTGCTGCGCCGCCGTCTGCCCGTGCAGCTCGCACAGCTCGAGAAACAGCGCCAGATTTTCCCGACAGGGCTCCCGGCGGCGCTCATCCTCGTCGAGCGCGAGGAAGTCATCCATGAGGCTGCGCCGACGCATGCAGTCGCGGAGGATCACCTGGTCCTCGGGCATCATGTACAGGAATTTGTCGACCAATAGCTGTGAGTAATAGGCGTGGTCCGCCCGGCACAGGCCCAGGAGCATATCGATGACGTTGATACCGGCGAAGTCGCCGGCGTTGGCACCACGGTAGACGTGCTGCCCCACCCGGTGCGGCTTGAAGTAGGGGCGCACGCTGTAAAAGAAGCGGTCCATATCGAGTTCAGCGAAAAGGCGCTCGTTGGAAACAACAACGGCACCGAGCGCGTCCCGCGCCGCGCGCAGAAGGTCGGCCGCCACCGGGTGTGACACGCCGAGCGGCAAGACACGCAGCAGGGCGTCGCCGGCCCGCTTGTAGCTGAGGATGCCGCGGGTGTTGTAGTCCGTGAACAGGTACTCGTCGCGGAGTGTGGTGAAGCTCTTGTAGCGTCCCTCCACGGCGCGGTTGTGGGTGGTGAGATGGCTGGTCGCAAAGCGCGGCGTGACGCCCAGGCTCGCCCCGAGCTGCAGGGCAAGGGCCGAGGCCTCGGGCAGGCCACCGTCCTTCGCATGCTGATCGGCCGCGCCGTGGCGGGCGCAGGCGGCCATGAACAGGCCGACGTTGCCGAGCAGGTCAAAGCCCGCATCGAAGCCCTCGTCGGTATTGCCTTCGGCAAGCAGGCGGGCGATATGCTCATTGCCCTCGGCTTTCAGCCGGGCCTTGAGATCCTCCCCCACCCCGGCAACCCGCGCACGGTCATCCTGCGCGAAGTAGTGCTCCTCAAGCTGTGTGTTGAGTTCCGCAAAGGTGCTGCGGACCCAGTGGTCAAAGTGTTCTACGTTGGTGCTCATGGAGCGAAAGTATACGCCTTCGCGCCCGCCCCGGGGCGCCGCTAGAGATGCTCACGGAAGTAGCGCGTCATGGTGGTAAAAACGTGCAGCCGGTGATCGGCGATGCCGTGACGCTGGTTCGGGTAAACCAGCATGTCGAACTGCCTGTTCGCACGAATGAGCGCATCGGCGAACTGTAGCGTGAAGGAAAACTTCACGTTCTCGTCGCCGGTGCCGTGCATCAGTAACAGCTTGCCCTGCAGCCGATCGGCGTAGTTCATCAGATTGACCCGCGCGTAGCCGTCCGGGTTCTCCTCCGGCGTGCCCATCCAGCGCTCCACACCCACGGCCTGGTAGCGGGTCAGATCGATCACCGGCGCCACACTGACCGCGACTTTGAACAGCGGCGCGGCCTTGGTCATGAGCGCCGCGGCCAGGTAACCGCCGCCGCTCCAGCCCCAGAAGCCGATACGATCGCCGTCGACCCAGGGCAGGGATTTCAGGTAGTCCACCCCCTCGATATAGTCGAGCACCGCCCATTTACCGTACTCGCCATAGGTCAGGTTCTTGGCCACCTTGCCGCGGCCGGCGGTGGTGCGGTTGTCCATGGCGAACACCACGTAGCCTTCCTGGGCCAGGTAGCGATGCCAGAGATCCTGGGTAGGCCCGCGCTGCGTGCCCCAACGGTTCACAACCACCTGCGAGCCGGCATTGCCGTAGCCATAGGCGATGACCGGGTATTTTTTCGAGGGGTTGAAGTCTGCCGGCTTGATGAAGAAACCATTGAGCTCGATGCCATCATCCGTCCGGAAGGTGACAAATTCCGTGTGCGCCATGGCGTAGGCGCCAAAACGCGGCACCGCGTCGTCGACCAGCATCGTCAGCGTCTCGCCGTCTGCGGCACGCAGAGCGAGCGTGGGCGGCGTACGCGCATCGGAGTGGGTGGCGAGGGCGTAAAGGCCGTCCGGCGACAGCTGCCAGCGATGCCAGCCCGCTTCGGTCGTGAGCCGCTCCACCGGACCGCCGCTCAGGGGCACACGGTAAACATGTTGATCGATCAGCGACTCACGCTTCGCGTAGAAGTAGGCCCAGCCACCGACTTCATCAACGCCGATCACGTTGCCCACGGTCCATTCGCCGCGCGTGAGGGGGCGGGCCTTGCCATCGACGTTGATACGGTAGAGATGGCGCCAGCCGCTGGCCTCGCTGGTCCATAGCACGGAGCCATCGGCGAGGGGTCTCAAGTCGTCTGTGATATCGAGCCAGGCGGGATCGGTATCCGTGTGCAGGAGCTCGATACCCTCCCCGTCAGCACCAGCCCGCCATAGGCGAAGGGTCTTGTGGTCTCGGGTGAGGTGCTGCACGTACAGGTGCTCCCCCGTCGAGTCCCAGTGCAGCTGTGGCAGGTAGTCATCTGGATCGTGCCCGATGTCGATAGCAGTGGTCTCCGCCGTGCGCAGGTCAAAGACATGCACGGTATTCACCGCGTGCACCTCGCCGGTATTCGGGTAGTGAAAATCGCGCACCCTGCTATAGCTGTGCAGCTCATCGATAAGCGGGTAGCGCGGCACCGCCGTTGCGTCCATGCGCCAGAAGGCAAGGCGCTTCGAGTCCGGCGACCAGCGCCAGCCGTCCACCCAGCCGAACTCGGTGCTGCCGTAATCGAAGATGCCGTTGAAAATGTCCTGATTGCCGTCCCGGGTCACCCGCCGCCGCTCGCCGCTCGCCAGCTCGACAACCAGCAGGTTGTTGGCGAACACGAAGCCCGCGTGCCGCCCGTCCGGTGACAGCTTCACCAGCTGCAGCGCCTGCCCGGGCTCACCGAGGAGCCGCAGGCGCTCGTCGGCCACCTGGTAGACGTACCACAGGGCGCTCTCATAGCCCTGCCAGTCTGTGCTCGCGGGACCTTTCAGAAGCAGGAAGCCGCTGCCCGGGTGCCACTGGAAATCGCTCACGCGGAAGTCGGCGGGCAGGCCGGGAATGTCGCCGAGGGGCAGTATGGACTCTTCCCCCGTGACCGGATCGCGACGGACGATGACCTGGCCGCCCCCCGTTTCCCCGAGCCGGGCGTAGCCGCCACCCGCAGGCAGCCACTGCAGGGCCGCCGGAAGCCGGGCGGTAAAGGTATCGCTGGCGAAAATCGTTTCGAGGTTCAGGGGCTTCCCCGCCCCGTCCCCGGCACGGGCCAGGCCCGGCAGCAGGCACAGCGCCAGGAGCAGCATCGGCCAGCGGGCCGGCCGGGGCGCGGGGAAACGGCGGTAACGGGCCGGCAACCCGGGTGTGATCGTTGACATAAGTGCGTCGCCTAGAGAGCCGCGGGGAGGCCCGGCGTGCCGGGCCCTCTGAGCATAGCAGCAGCGCGGGCGACCGGGACAGGCTGGTGAGCGCGATAGCTCCTCAGCGGTCGCCGGTGGCCCTCGATCACAACCACCCGCTGCCGGCCCGCAGACTTGGCAGACTGAGTTGCGTCATCGGCGCGGCCCGGACGAAACTCACGGCCACTTCTTGACCCATATCAATTGCAAATGCGACTTATTCGCATTATTGTGTTTCCCAGGGTCCCCCATCGGGGCCTTGAACAGGAAACGGGGGCACCCATGCGATTGAAATTTCTCTGCAAGACTCATCGCCAGTCACTCCTTGGCGATACGGACGCGGCACGCTCACTCTGGCTGGGCTTGCAGGATAGCTTGAAAGAAGAAGCCGCGGTCGCTACACCACGGCGCGTGCAGCAGGCCGGTACCGCCCTTGAGGCGGCCGGCATTTACCTTCTGGCCAATCCGGCGGCAGATGCCGCCCTGCTGCAGCGCTACGTCGACTCGGCGCAACAGTTGATCGAGCTGTTGGTTCAGCTCAGGCAGACCCACCTCGCCATCATCGTCATCTCCGGCACCAATGCCCTCGTGGAGCACCTCGCCCGGAGCGGCGCCGATCGGGACGCGGCCCTGGCGGCCTGTCGACGGCTGACGCGCCAGGGCATGGGGCATATCGAAGGTGGTCATCGAGGCTGCAGGCCAGGGCACCCGGTGCCCCAGCCCCGGGCGCAGACTGCAACGCTGCACTGAGCCGGAGCCGCTGCAGGCCCGGGCGACCCCTGAGGCCCTGGTCGCCGACCGCGGCAGTTACGGCCTCTGCGTTCTTCAGCCGACCTGCTCCGCCACCGGTTGCGCTGTGTGGCCCAGCATGAACGTTTCGTAATCGTCGAGAAGCTCGGGCCGTTCGAAGTGCAGGAAGTGGCCCACCCCATCCACGAGCAGGCATTCGCAGCGCGGGATCATGCGCTCGGCTATCCACATGTCGTCGAGATCAATAATGCGATCCTCGGCACCATTGACGATAAGCGTCCTCGCGCGAATACGGGAAAGATCCACCGTGTCCTGCAGCTGGCCGAGCGTTAGGATATTCCGGCAGTGCTGGTAAAACACATCGGCGCTGTCGTCGCTCAGATTGGCAAACTGCGCGGTTATCTGGCGCTTGTAGCTGGGACCGATCTGCTGCCCGAACATATCGATAATCAGGTCCGCCCCCGCCGCGTAGTCGCGGGTCTCGTAAAGCTGCTGCGCGTGCGCAACGATATGTTCCATGACGGCATTCGGCTTCATGCCGAAACTGCTCAGCACCAGCTGCTGCACCGCGTCGGGCTCCCGCGCCGCGTAGCCGGCTGCGATCGCCGTGCCCCAGCTGCTGCCCGCCAGCGTCAGCTCACCGTAGGGCGCCGCGTTCTTCAGAAGGGCATCCACCACCTCGAGCTGCTCTTCAACGGTGACGTGCGCGTCTCCCGACAGAATGCGGGAACGACCGACACCGGGCATATCGAACACGATGACCCGAAAGTGCGGCGCGAAACGCCGGGTAATCGAACGCCAGACCGCCATGGTCTGGAGGACGCCGCTCACGCAGAGCAGCACGTTGGGATGATCGCCGTAGACCCGGAAGGGGATCTCGAAACGACCGTGCTGGAGCACTTGCTTTCCGGTTTTCATAGCTTCGGTTCCACATCTTCCGTCCCGGACGAGAGGAGCGCCTTGGCGCGCTGTTCAGCGCGGAGGCACTTCCAACGATACCACCTGGCCGGGGCAAGGCGATTCGCAAAACGGTCCCAGGGCGAGGTCACCAGGAGGCACAGCGCCGCGCGGGCCCGATCGCCCCAGTGCACCGGGGCGGCACGCAGGGAGACACTCATGCCCGCCTCGAGGTAATGAAACTCGTGCCACCAGCCCGCCGGCATGTACAGCGTCTCGCCCGGCTCAAGCACCAGCTCCAGGCCAGGAGCGCGGGCAAGGGCGGGAAAACGCGCCAAATCCGGGGCATCGAGATCGACGTAGCTGCGCACTGTGCACGGATGGCGATAAAGCGCAGCCGAGGCAGCTGGCGGAAACAGGCGGACCCTGCGGCGACCACGGATGACCGTGTGCAGTACGTCCGCCCTGTCGATGTCGTAGTGCAGCGGCGTGGTGCTGCCGCCGCAGCCGAAGAAACTGAACACAAAGCGACGGGACAGGCGCAGGCCGACATCGGGCAGGCGCACATCGTCCAGCAGCTCGGGGAGCTGTCGCGACAGGTTGTAGAGAAACATGCGCAGATCGCGCCCACGGTACTGCGTCGCCTCGAGGAAATCCGCAAAGCGCATAGTGTCGATACTGCCCATGTAATTGGACCCCGGGCTGCCGAAACTCGCATCATAGACCCGCACCATGTGCTCCCCGAAGCGCCTGCTCAGGCCCTCCGGGGTCCACCGCCGGAGGGCCGGCCAATCGACCGCCAGGTCGCTGATGACGGCGGGGCGACGCGCGGAAATCGCCTCCCGCAGAGCGCCACCGTCGCCAAAGGCTACCCGGGGCAGCGCCTGCCAGCCCGGGCGCAACCCGGCCTCTGCCGACCCTGCCGTCGCGCAGTCCATGGCGGGGACGGTGAACGCTGCCCCCTCGCCCCTCATAGCGCCGCCCCGGGGGCCACCAGCGCGAGCAGATCCTCCCGGTCGCAGACGGGATCGGCACCAAACCAGATCGACCAGATCAGCTTGGCAAAAGCAAGGTCGCTTGCGGCAAAGACCCGCTCACCGTTGAAGTTCACGAACAGCCTCCCGCCGTCCAGCCAGAAAAACTGCAGCTGATCGCCAGCCCGGGCGCCGCGGTCAATCGCGGCAAGAAAGCTCGCAATGGTATCGCGGGCCTCCTGCAGCCACTCAGGCTGCGCATTGCGCCGCAGGCTCCGATCGAATTCCTCGCGAATCTGTTCAACGCCAAGGTCCCGCTGGAAGTGAATCATCAGCGCCTTGCCGCGACCGTCCGTTACAACCTCTCCCGGGTCGAGGGGCGATCCGCCGGCGAGCTCGGCGTAGTGGGCGATTTCGTAGACGCGAAAAATGAAAAAGACACGCTCGGTCCTGCCGGTGAGAAGCAGTCGGTGGCGCTCGCCTGCCTCCTCGATACTGACGACGGGCGGGAAGGCAGGTTTTGCGCCAGCCAGGAGGACTGGCGATAGAATCAACGCGGCCACGAACAACACAAGGCTGACATAGCGCTGAGACCCGGACGGGTCATGCGCGGAAAACGTATGCGACATGGAACTACCCCTGACGATGCGCGACCAGTGTAGCTCAGGTCGGGCGCCTTGACTGCCTCGCCGCTGCCGTCCCAGCGGGCAATGAAACTGTCGATAGCGAACAAGGTGCTGGCGTTATGCGGCATCTGGGTGCGGGCGGGCTACTTCTTTCCTTCGGAGGTATCGTATCAAACCGAATGGACGACCAAGCCACACATCTGCCAGCGCTTCCACTAACCGCGCGAATTTCTGGACTTCGCGCTAGGCATGCCAACCGGGGCATCCAGGGCTGATCTGAACAAAAACCAGGCACGCCAAAGTTAGAACGCCTTTGGCAAGCCAGCTTGTTTCAAGACTTCGTTTGCCGTGTGTCGGGATTTTATTTTGTTGTCGACCGGGAAGGATCTGTTTGTCACCGGGCTATGCCAAAACTCATGGTCGCCCTTGCCCTGGCGCTTGAAGTAGCACCCTGCCTCAGAGAGTAGGGCTTTAACCTCTGGCGTAAAAGACTGCGGCGCCACCTTTTAGCAGCCGATAGACACTCTGCGCTCACTGTGAATCAGCAGGTCGAGCGGCGCGGTCCCATCGTCCTCCGGGACGGCCATCCCATTGAGTTCGAGCAAGTCGGGGACGATTTCAAGAAGTTTCTGGGTAACCCCCTCAATCGTCTCTGCTTCCGTGACAAGGCCCGGAATATCGTCACTGGAGACCAACCATACGCCGGCCTCATCATCCCACTCTGCTTGGATTTGGAACGTGCGTCTTGACTCTGGCTGTGCGGCGAGAGATTTGCTGTCCATAAGGGAGGCTCCTTTGCGCCCGATCGGACACATCCCGGTATTTTGCTATATTTTACCGGTTTTTGAATCCAAAGTTTAAAGCAATCTTGTAGAAAAAGCCGCCCGGTCGCTTATGTAGCGCATGGCTACATATCCGGACGGACGAAACTTTGGCGCATGCGCCCAGGGTTAATGGGGTAGAGCCTTTTACTGAGTAGATGGCGGAGGGGGTGTCTGCTTGCATCTTGTGCCATCCAGTATCATCCGGTGTCACCGAGTCGATTTTATTCGTTATTTATCAAATCTTTACAATCATAACCCACTAACACCCGATGCCAATTAGTGCTATCCTCTCTCATCCAATGCCAACTTTAATGGCGGGATGGATGTGGGGAGCTTGTCATGCCAAAGGTGGCGAAGGAGTTGAAAGCTCTTGAGGTGTCGCGCCTCAACGAACCGGGTATGCACGCCGTCGGTGGCGTCGCTGGACTGCATTTGAACGTCGCTCCGTCAGGTGCGCGCAGCTGGATTCTGCGCGTGATGGTGGGCGCAAAGCGGCGCGAGGTGGGATTGGGAGGCTACCCCACGGTCACGCTAGCAACCGCCAGAGAAGCAGCCAGAGCAATGCGTCAGCAGATCGCCGAGGGTGAAGACCCAGTCCTTGTTAAGACGCTGGCGCGGCAACGACTCATAGACCAGCAGAACCGCAGCATCACCTTTGAAGAAGCCGCCAGGCGCTTCCTCGCCGCCAAACAGGGGGAATGGCGCAACGCCAAGCACGCCGCGCAGTGGGGCTCCACGCTGAAGACCTACGCCCACCCGATCCTCGGTAAAAAGCACGTATCTACCATTGAGCTAACGGATGTGCTGCAGGTACTTGAGCCGATCTGGCAGGAGAAAAACGAAACAGCCTCCCGCCTGCGTGGCCGCATAGAGTCCGTGCTCGACTGGGCGAAGGTGCACGGCTACGCCGAGGGTGAAAACGCCGCTCGCTGGAAAGGCAATCTGGACAAAGTGTTACCACGCCCCAGCAAGGTCAAGCGGGTGAAGCATCACGAAGCACTCCCCTACGCGCAGATCGGAGACTTCCTATCGAAGCTGGCGAAACGCAGTGGGTCGGCGGCAGCGGCACTGGAGTTCCTGATCCTCACAGCAGCGCGATCCGGCGAGGTTAGGCGCATGACCTGGGGGGAACTGGCGTCGGATGACAACTTGTGGATTGTGCCTTCAGAACGCATGAAGGCGGGTAAGGAGCACCGAGTACCGCTTTCGGAGGGAGTTCTTGCGGTTCTAGAGCGACAGCGCAAGCTGACCGACTCCGATGATCCGGCAGCGCTGGTATTCCCATCCCCCAATGCAAAGAAACACCTGAGCGATGTGGCATTCAAGCAATTGCTCAAGCGCCTCGGATACGGACATGTCACCGCGCACGGCTTCCGATCCACGTTCAGAGACTGGGCCGGCGAGCAAACACAACACCCGCGGGAAGTCATGGAGCACGCACTGGCGCACCAACTCAAGGATAAAGCTGAAGCTGCCTACGCGCGTGGCACGCTGCTGCAGAAGCGCCGCAAGCTGATGAACGACTGGGCGGCATACTGCAGCGGGACGACTGAGAGAGAGGAGCAGACAAATGACTCTACAGGAACGCCAGAACCGACTGCGCAAAATAGCGGAGGACCTTCGAGACTGCGTATTGTCTCAGGAGGATGAGCAGTTCCTTGCAGACGCGCTGGAGAAAATCGCCGACGGCGAAAGCGCCGAGGAAGTACTGGACGTTAAGGCCAGGCGAGGCGAACGGAAAAGCGCGGCCATCCAGAAGGCAAACAAGAAATCAAGCCTTCGAAGACAGCATGCACTTGCCTGGATGCAAGCGGCCAAAACTCCAGAGGATGAAGGTGGGTTGGGCATGGCTTTAGAAGAGGCTGCCCACGAGGTATCAAAGTACTTCCCATTTTCTGCGGAAACTTTGCTCCAGTACTTCAGAGTCAAGCATCGCGTAGAAGCGGTCAACCCGTACCGCCTGAACTGAAATCACGATTTGAGTTACTGGCGCGCTGAGACGTGGAGACTCATGCTGGACTCGCGTAAAGCAAATGAGGACTCCAGACATGGCCGTAACTCGCCTACTCGAACTGAAAGAAATTCTCGGTGATCCGAGATCAAACCCACCAGCGCCCCCAATCCTTCCTGTTTCGCGCTCCACCTTCTATCGAGAGATACGCGCGGGCCGGTTCCCGCGCGGTGTGGAGGTTTCACCGGGGCGCGTCGCCTGGCGTGAGGACGACATTCAGCGATTGATTGCAAGACTGTCGAACACTGGAAGAAAGTCGGAACACGAGGAAAACACGCGGAGGGCAGATTAATGAGCAGATACAACAGAAAACCCAATATACCAGCAGACATCGAGGCCATTATTGAAATACTGCCGCCGGGTGCAATCGAGGAAGCGCAATTCGAGTTTTTATTTGGTTTGGGCGACGAGATAGAACTTCTCACAAAAGACCACTCGCAGGATGCCATGCGCGGATATTTAGTGAGAAGCGCAGAAAAATTCGCAGAGATCATCTGCAGAAAAGAGCGAAAGTTGCGTGAAAGTGAGTAGCAATAAGTCAAATTATCAACAGTACCTGCGCCACGGTATACAACGAGAAAATATTCCGCTCATCCTGCAGCGTATCAATCGATGGGTCGTCTGGAAGGCACTCACATTCAAGCCCTGCGGCAAATTCGACAAGGTTCCGGTAAACACCTACAACGGTAGAAAAATTAACTCTCTAGACCCTGATAACTGGTTGAGTTTTGAGGAGGCGTACGAGGCATACGCTAAAAATTTATGCGATGGTATAGGGTTGGTGCTATCCGGCGATCCGGTAACGACTGATGAGCACGGTCGCCCCCTACACCTCGTCGGAGTAGATCTGGACCAAAT
This sequence comes from Pseudohaliea rubra DSM 19751, assembly GCF_000764025.1. GTDB lineage: Bacteria > Pseudomonadota > Gammaproteobacteria > Pseudomonadales > Halieaceae > Pseudohaliea > Pseudohaliea rubra. The sequence goes on from NZ_KN234752.1 coordinate 60,888, forward strand.
AGATAGGAATATGTCGGAGGCCAAGGCTATCAGGGACTCGATCGGTTCCTATAGCGAACTCAGCCCCAGCTTAAAGGGCGCCCGAGTTTTTGCTCTAACTCGAGAGCATATCCGTGGCGGCAACGCAGGCGATGGACGTGAACTCTATGGCAGCAAGCGGTTTTTGACGGTAACTGGCATCAGAGGCAAGGGTAAAATCATAGATGCGACCGAAATTTTGGTTCAGCTTGAAAAAGAGTGGTTTCACGGTAAGCATCACGAGTCTAACGTTGTGAGCCTCAAACCCAGCTTGATGGATCGTTGTGCAGCCAAGCATGGTGGAACCGTCAATAACCGGCTGATGGGACGAGACTGGAGCGAGACAAAGGAGAACATCGCACGAATTAAGCAGGCGCTTGCGGTAGTGCCACCTGACCTGCCCTATGACGGTTGGCGAGATATCCTCTGGTCAGTCTCATCCTTAGACTGGGAATGTGGAAGGAAACTGCTTCTAGACTGGAGCAAGGGAAGCGACAAGCACTGGGAGAGTGAGGGGGGTGCCGAAGAAGCAGAGACAGCACTACAGCACGTCCTCTCCAGCTTCGACCCGAGCCGCGGAATCTCCATAGGCACACTGTTTCACCATGCCAGAGAGAACGGCTGGCAGCCACCTGGCTCAGCTGAATCACAACCCATGCTGGCAACCCAAACGCAGAGAGAAGAAAAACCGTCGGAGCGCTTCCAGCTCCTGACTCCGGAGCAGCTCAGGGCGCTGCCGCCCATGGACTGGCTCGTGAAGGGCCTGCTGCCCTCTCAGGGCGTTGCGGCGATTTACGGAGCCCCCGGGTCGGGTAAGACGTTTGTCGCGCTGGACCTAGCTCTCACGCTGTCTGAGGGGGTAGGTAACTGGTTTGAGCTGAAGTGCAAGCAGGCCTTTGTCACCTACATTGCTTTGGAAGGGCATGCCGGTATTGCCAAGCGCGTGGCTGCTTGGGCCTCGCATAATAACAATGCGCCAGTCGAGGCTCGGTTTGTGCTCTCCGCTCTTGATCTACGTCGCCCAGAGCATGTTTCCGCATTGGTTGACGCGATTCCTCAAAGCGAAGGCGTGCCCGCAGCCATCTTCATCGACACGCTGAATCAAGCGGCACCCGGCGCTGACGAAAACTCGTCATCAGATATGGGGCTTTTGATGGCAGCGGCTAACCGCATTAGCCGTGACATAGGTGCGCTGGTGATATTAGTACATCACACCGGCAAGGATGCGGATAGGGGGTTGAGGGGGCATTCGTCGATGAACGCCGCGGTAGATACGGCCATTCTTGTGGAGAAGAAGAATGCCGTTCGCAGGTGGCGTGTCACGAAATCGAAAGACGGCGATGGCGATATTGAGCACTGGTTCGACCTGAAAGTCTGTAGCGTAGGCTCCGATAGCGACGGCCTGCCCGAAACTAGCTGCGTCGTGCAGTCGATTTCGGCGGCGGAGACTGTCAAAAAGCCAAAGGGGACAAATCAGCTGAAAATATGGGAGGCGATCAAGGCCGAACTCGTGTTGGTTGACCGACTGCCCTGCGACCGGGCGCTTGAGATAGCTAAATGTTCGCTTCATAACATCGAGTCCCGGCAGCGAAGCGGTCGGGCGAAGCAGACACTCGACGGGCTTGTTGCTGGGGGGCACCTGAAGAGGAATGACGGGCGTGTCTATTTGCCATGAGCATTGAATCATCATTGAACATCGACCCCTATAGGGGGATCGATGTTTTCAATGCAGTGTGATTGGCCCCCTTACATTGATTAAATGCTTTTCAATGCTCTCGATACTGCGAGCCATTTGCATCGTTTCAATGCAGTTCGATGATTTCAATGCTGCCTACCCAACCCGTCAACCTGGCTGCTTGGAAAGGTGATTCCTGAAAATGCCGCTCCCCACCATCAAGAAACGCTGCACTGCCATCTCAAGGCGCACTGGCTACAGATGCCAAAATCCCGCCGCCTGGGGATGCAAAACCTGCCGCTATCATGGGGCGCGACGCCCGGAGAGCATCAAGTCCGGAGATGCCCATCCGAGGTACCGCTCCGGCAGATACACCAAAGCGGCGAAGCGCGAGTATCGAAAGGCCGCCAACCGTCTGCTAGAGTTGGAGCAACTGGCAGCTGACACAGGCATCCTGACAGGCCCACGCAGCAAGGGACGCAAGCCGCGGGCCGAAACCGAATAAGATCATGTGGACCCGCTTCATCAGAAAACTCAGGCAGTTTCGGGGATCGCAGGACGCACCGTCTCAGCGTAAGCCGCTAATCCTTGATGATCTGCCGGGTGTCGGTGACCTTATCTGCGAAGACTGCGAACACGTTCAGCGCATACATTGCTTCATGCATGGCATCGGCCCAACAAACGATTGCAGCATAGGCGCACAGTGCCAAGACTGCGGTGGCCTTCAAACCTTCGAGAGCCGAGGGACAGGACAACGCGGCATGCAGATCATTGCACAAAAGATCAATGAAGAAAGGTGCTCTTGTGGCGGCAAGCTATCAAATACAGAGCCTCTTTTCTGTAAGCGCTGCCGGTCACGCAACTGCAGCTACTATTGCGTTCTAATAACCTAGTCGAACCAAGGGGTAAGAGACTTGAAAAAAAACACCATATTACAAGCGCAGTATCCAACAACATGGGCAGGCATAACCGTTATTGCCGCTTGCCTTCTATTTCAAACACCCTCACATGCATCGAACGACGAAACACAGACTCAGCCCTACACCTATCAGCCTGACGGCTGCGCTTTTTCAATAACGTTCCCTTCGATGCCAGAGTTCCAAACAATAACGTCGCCCAACAAGAAATATGAACGAGAGCAAGCCGTGTACTTCGATACAGAAGTTGGAGCAATCGCACAAGCAGGATGCGCAAATTATGAAAGCCCAATTGAAGACACAGCAAAACACGCTAAGCGGAACTTTTGGCTCGGAGACGAATACCCTCCCAAACCGCATAAGCTTGCATGCTCCAATCTACCCCAGACAGTAGATATTTATGTGGCGAGTAAGAATAGAGTGATCGAGGACGGACTAACAGAGAGAACGTTGTATCGGTTTTATACCAACGAAAGCATGCTAGAGATTGCGGTAGGGGAATTCATAAAATGGGGCAGCTCGGAGAAAATTAAAGAGGCGCTTTGCACCATTGAATTAAGACAACAAGCATCTTAAAAACTGACCTGATGAATCCGATAATGACGACTCATTAAAAAAAAGCAAAGCATATACCGACCCCAGCGGCTCAGCTGCTCAAATTCCGATCAAGGACGCACTGCAACGAGGCCAAAAATGTGAGAATCCCTACCAGGTGAAATGACGACTCCGTCAACCCCAGCTGTATGCCAACAACCCAAACCTAAACCGAATCGAACGCGCCCAGAAGCCAAAAAACACCTATAGAAACGGAGGCTACAACAAAAGCTCGCTTGAAGTTCTCAAAAAAAGGCCGATCTGTAATCGTACTCAACTGAAAAATGCAGGAATACAAAAATGCCAATATAACCGGAGACGTAGCAACACGAAACACAGCGCCGACGTTATAGCCTGCAGGAAGTTCAGAATCCCAAACCACCAAAGCGAATCCGGCGACGCTAACGATTGCCAGAGCCGAGAAAAATTTATCGCTTCTTTCGCGTGGCGTGGCCACGGGCTCGATTTTGGCTCGCTCGCCCTGACTATAGTCTATCCCAAAGTCGCCGGGAGAAGCCGACTGCACTCTAAGCATCACATACTCGTATTTCGCTTTTTCCTTGTCACCATAATGAAGAGTTAAAGCCTTAGCCCAAGTCTCTTCATCTACCATGCCTGACTCGACCTCACTCAGCGAAGCCTGGTATAGGTCTTGTGCTCGGTCGCCCCCCTTTGGCGAATTATTCACAATATCCTCCCCAGCGAAGAAACGCCTCGCCCCTGTCTGAGGAGTCGAGCTTTTGTACGAGAGGTCCTTTTCATGCTTTTTGGTTCCGCTGGCAAAGTAGAAGACCGAAGCAACCCCAACGGCCACAAGCACCTCCAAAGCCAACAGCATTACATCGACGGTTCCGCGAAACGGTGCATCAAAAAGAAACGCGTACTCAGTGCTTTTGTAAATGTATTCACTCCCGCTTAAGTCAACCTCAAATGGGGGGTAAAGAAAAAGCCCAAAGACCAAAATCACAGAGAAAAGAAGAATCTTCTTTTGAACCGAGCTCATTTAGCTACTGTACCGAGAAAAACTAAAGCGCCATTAATGATAGCCACAATCGAAAATGCTCGCCTATAGAGTTCGGCGAAATTTTGACGAGATAGCTTCAGAAGGTACCATATACCTGCAAAAAAAAGTGCAAATACAGCCACCAAGAGTACTATGCCAAAAGAAGCCCCGAAGTTAAATCCTGTTGACGCGTCTCGATTCCAGACTGCATGAACAATTGCAATAACCCCGACAAGCGCAAAAGCGTGCAACACCCAGTCATTTGACGATTCCACGGTAAGAGGGGCAACCTCAACCCGATCAGAATCCCGCGAACTGATTGATTCCACGCGTAGCTTTACATACTCATACTTTGCCTTTTCTGTGTCACCGTAATGCAGAGTTAATGCCTTCACCCATAGGTCTTGATCAACATTTCCCGTTTCCGCTTCAGTCAGTGCTGATTGATAAGATTCGCCTTTCATTGCGCTCGACCTATTGATCTGAGAAACTCATAAACCCCAGGCTGAGGGAAAGTACTTGCAGTCCCCCCAACGTAGAAAATCGCTATTGATTGTTGCCCGTAATAGATGAAAAGCTGAAGAATTGACCTTATCCCGTCTACTACTTTGTATCCATGGATTTTCGCAACCGGGCCGTACTTTGAAACAGAGTATTCATATTCCGGTGCAACAAGACCATTCATAACGGCATACTGCTCCGCTACCGCCAGAACGGATTCTCGACTCGGCCCAACAAATTCTTTCACTGCTAATGGCGCGCACTCAAACCGAAAAAAGGCTGAATTTGTGTAAAAATTATACTGAAAAAGCTGGGCTCCGGCGCCAAAGCTTATCTGTTTTCTCTCGGGCTTTGCCGGGAATGTAGCAGTGAACTCACAGCCTGAATGAGCGACTACATATGCTCCCTCTGCGACTGCGCGTGACGCGCCTGTGGCTATTAGCGAAAATATTAAAAGTAGTTGAGGGAGCAATTTCATAGTATTGCCAAGCATGAAGAGAACCCCGGCACATGCTCATACATGGCCTCGACCGAGATTAGAAAGGGAGCCGATCCATTCGAGCCGATGACATCCCCCTTCTCGGCGTCGGTATCTAGCCAATGAGTGCGGCACGCTGGCGCAGCACGTGTTACCTCAACTGGGCAAAGCGTCTGGCCGAAGAAAAACAGCGACTGGGGCCGAGCCGCAATGCCATCGCTACGCTCGAGAGGCATAGGGAGCACGTGGTTCAACGCTGGACCTCAACGTACACCAACGCTCGCCTTGAGGGTTTCAATGGGCTGTTCCACGCGGCTCGGGCGAGAGCACGGGGGTACCGGAACGATGTCACGTATATGACCATGATCTACCTGATCGGTAGCCCCGCGGGCTCGGTCTTGAAATCCACTTGAAATGAGGAAGAGCCTTTTAATCTAAATCAGAAATAAATCGTTCAGAATATTCGGCCTGTTGAATATGAGCCTCAGCGTCACACCATCTCGCAATAAGATGTGTATTCCCTTGGGATCCCCAAGCGACACCCAGTAGATGCTCCCAATAGCATATGTCACCAGTTACACGTTCTTGGCTGCGTGCCTAACCAAACCACAAGAATCCCCTGTGTGCAACCCGTTTGAGCATAATAGAACTAACTAGTGAGACAGGAGTCCCAGCAAACAATCGGCCCCCTCCCTGGGGGGTACGACCCCCAGCCCCCCCCATCAGGCACTTGCCCCCTTCATTGTCTGGCGATTGGTAGGGTGCGAGCAGCTTTGGATTGGCAAGACGTTAGCCGAGACGACTAACTAGAGAAGAGCCAAGGGGCGGAGCTTTTGTGGGGTCTGATGGCGGGAAAGAGCGTTTATACACCCTAACCCATTGATTTTATTGGCCAGATGGCGGAGGGGGTGGGATTTGAACCCACGGTACGCTTGCGCGTACTCCTGATTTCGAGTCAGACCCGTTCGACCACTCCGGCACCCCTCCGTGAGATCCCGCGACGGGGCCACGATTCTATCAGCCCCTCGGGACCCTTGCCTACGCCTGGCGCAGCAATGCGCGGCAGATGATCACCACGGCAAAGGACAGCGCGAGCGACGCGAGCACCTGGCTCGGCCAGCGCCCACTCCGCCGCGGGGGTCAGAGCCTGGAGAGCCCCGGTAAGGGCGACATCGCCGGGTAGCGGGCCCTGAGCCCGCACGCTGGCGCCAGCGACGATTGTCGCCAGCACCAGGAGTGCCATCGTGCTGAGGCGCCAGCGGTTGATCATGGTACGAGTGGCGCCTCAACGTGCGGCACGGCCTGCGCCCGGGCCCATTCATTGACGGGCACCAGGTACTCGCTTTCGATCCGGGCGAGCTCCGCACGCAGCGCCGTCCACTGGGCTTCCAGATCGCCCAGCCGCTCCCTGGCCCCCACCGTAACCGGCGCACCGCCGGCCTCCACCACATCAAGAAGGTGGCGTAGCTGGCCGTCGAACTTCATGGCCCAGGCGTCTTCGTCCTCGAAGGTTTCATGGCGCAGCTCGACGATCTCCGGTTCCCAGGCGTCAAGGGCCGCGATGGCGGCTGCAGCGGGGCCGGCCAGGGCAGCATCGTCATGAGCGGCGAGCAGCGCCTGCAGCTGGCCTCGCACCTCGCGGGCGCCTTCAAGGGCGCCGAGGACACCCTCCAGCATCGCGGCAATGCGCGTCTGCAGCGCCACCCAGGCGGCGATTTCCTCATCGTCCGCGGCTGAACGGGGGTCCGGCAGCACCTCCACGGGCGCCGTTGCCACGGCATCACCGGCCGTCACCCGGACGGTGTAGCGCCCGGGGGCTACCGGCGGGCCGCCATAGCCTTCAAAAAGGATGTGGTCGTCAATACAGCGCACATCGTCGCGATGCAGGTCCCAGGTCCAGCGCTGCAGACCGGCGTCCGTCACCGGGTAGTCGAGGGTCAGCGGGCGGCGCGGGTCCTGGTTATCGAGGCGACAGCGATCCTGGGCCGTTTCCTCGCTGCGGTAGCTGCGCAGCACGACGCCGTCGGCATCCAGTACCTCGATGGCAAACGACTCATCCGCCGCGAGGTCCTCAGCGAGGTAATAGTAAATCGGCAGATCCGGCGACGGGTTGGCACCCTCAAAGTCGCCGGCGCTGCTGCCCGGCCGACCCATGGCGAGCGCCGGCGGCGCGTAGACGTGTACCGCTGCCTCCGCGTCAGCGGCGGCGGCCTGGCGCACCACGAAGAGGTCGTCGAGCACCCAGAAGGCGCGGCCCTGCGTGGCGACGGCCAGCGCATCCTCGCGCACGCGCAGGTCCGTGATCGGCACGGCCGGCAGGTTGAGGTCCAGCGACTGCCAGTCCTCGCCGTCATTGTAGGAGACAAACAGGCCCTTCTCGGTGCCGGCATACAAAAGGCCGGGCACCGTCGGGTCCTCGCGCACGACGCGGACGAAAGCGCCGTCGGGGATGTTGCTCTCAATGCGCTGCCAGCGCTTGCCGTAATTCGTGGTCTTGTAGATGTAGGGCGCGAAATCATCAAGCTTGTAGCCCGTGACGGCCACGTAGGCGGTGCCCTCCGCGTGCGGCGACAGTTCAATGGCGTTGATCATGGCCTCGCCCCGGTGCGGCGGAGAGCTATCCGTCCAGCTTTCGCCGCCATCGCGGGTCAGGTGAAGGAGACCATCATCGGCCCCTACCCAGATCGTGCCCTGCTCCTGCGCCGACTCCACGATGTAGAAAATATTATGGTAGAACTCAGCGCCCACATTCTCAGGCGTCAGCGGCCCGCCGTTGCGGCCGAGGTGCTCGGGGTTGTTGCGCGTCAGATCGGGGCTGACCTGCTCCCAGCTCATACCACGGTCGGTGCTCTTCAGCAGGTACTGGGTGCCGTAGTAGATCACCGAGCGATCGTGCGGCGACGTGATCACCGGCGCATTCCAGTTTGTGCGGTACTTGAGGTCTTTGGCATCCTGGCCATAGACCCGCTCCGGGTAAGGCACGATATAGCGCTTCTTCCGGTTCGCCTCGTTGAACTCGGTAAGCGTGCCGTTGATGGTCGTCGCGTAGATGAGCGACGGGTCGTCCGGGTCGAAGGCGATATGCGCGCTCTCGCCGCCGCCGACCGCGTGGTAGTCGTCGCGGCCGATGGCGCCGTCCCAGGCCCAGGCGGCGATGGACACAGTGGAATTGTCCTGCTGACCGCCGTAAAGGCGCCAGGGGGTCTGGTTATCGGTGATCAGCCGGTAGAACTGCGCCGTCGGCTGGTTGTCGATAGGCGACCAGGTCTCACCGCCATCGAAGGTGACCGTCGCGCCACCGTCGTTGCCGTTGATCATGTTGCGGCTGTCGTCAGGGTTGATCCAGTGGTCGTGGTGGTCGCCGTGCGGCGTGGACACGGTGCTGAAGGTCTCGCCGCCGTCGATAGACTTCATCAGCGGCACGTTCAGTACCCACACCGTGTCCGGATCATTCGGGTCCGCGGTGAGGTGAATGTAGTACCAGGCCCGGGTATGCAGCACCCGGTGCGGGTTGATGTGCTGCCAGCTCTCGCCATAGTTGTCGCTGCGCCAGAGGCCGCCCTCCCCCGGCTCTGCCTCTAGCACCGCGTAGATGCGCGAAGGCTGACTCGCGGACACATCGAGGCCTACCTTGCCGATCAGCCCCGGCAGACCGCCCTCGAGCTTCTCCCAGCTGTCGCCGCCGTCGGTGGACTTGTAGATGCCGCCGCCCTCACCGCCGGACTCGATGTACCAGGGCTTGCGGCCGTGGTGCCAGAGACCGGCGTAGAGGATCCGCGGATTGGTCGGGTCCAGGGAGAGATCCGTGGCGCCGGTGCTCGCATTGACCTTGAGCACCTGCTCCCAGCTCTCCCCACCGTCGCGGGTGCGGTAGACGCCCCGCTCGTCATTGGGCGCCCAGATCTGCCCCTGCACGGCCACCCAGGCCGTGTCCGGGTCTGTCGGGTGCACCTCGATCTTCGCGATCTGCCCGGCGTCTGGCAGCCCCATGAACGTGAAGCTCCGGCCAGCGTCTGTGGATTTCCAGAGTCCCTCTCCCTGGCTCGTGGTGACACCGCGGATCGGCGCTTCGCCAGTACCCACGTAGATCACGTTGGCATCTGAGGGGGCTACCGCGATGGCACCGATGGTACCCACAGGGATCTCACCGTCGGAGATATTCTCCCAGCTGACGCCGGCATTGTCCGTCTTCCAGACGCCACCGCCGGCAGCACCCATGTAATAGCGCTGAGGATTGCCGGGCACGCCGGTGACGGCCGTCACGCGGCCGCCGCGCCAGGGGCCGATGAGGCGATACTCGAGGCCGTCGAGCAGGGACGCCTCAACCGCAGACGCCTGCGCGACGGGGAAAGCCACACCGGCCAGAAGCAGGGCCAGGGCCCGCGCGCATGCACGACAAGCACGACAAAGAGAAGGCAACATAAAAAGGTCTCCAGCAGGCTGGCCCGGAAGCAGGCCGCAGGGCGCCAAAGCTACCGGCTGCCTCGTCGCGACTCAAGGCCCGGGTCGCCCGGCACGGCCGAGGTCACTACAATAGCGCCCTTTCCGTCGTCAACGGAGCGTGACCATGCCAAGCCGACCCATGTTCGCCCTGCTCGTGCTGGCTGCCCTGGCGCAGCCGGCCAGGGGGGAGGAACGCACCATCGCCCGCAACCCCATCGATGTCGATCCGGCCACCCGCCTCAGCGACATCCGGCTGCGCCCGGGCTTTGAGGTCAGCCGCATCCTGCGCTACGACGATATCACCGGACAGCTGGACGATCCGCCGGCGCCGGGCCTCCACTTCGGCTTTCCGCACCGCTACGGGGAGGAGCTCGTCGATGACGATTACCCCACAGACAAGCCGGCGGCCGCCTTCACGGCGTCGACAACGGCCTATCCGTAGGCCCCGCGCCCCGGCAAGGCCGGGGTGACATTGCTACCCACAACGGCAGCACAGACGACAAACCATGCCTTTCCGCTTCTTTGAACAGCTGGTCGACCCCTTCCCGCCCACCACGCCGGACCGGTCGCCGCGTTCCGTTTACCGCTTCTGCCGGCACTACGCCCGCGGGCTGGAGCCCTGGTTGCTTCTCCTGGCGGTCTTCAGCACCGCCATTGCCATCGTCGAAGTCTCGCTGTTCAGCGTCCTCGCCGACGTCATAGACCTGCTCGGGAACTCCAGCCCCGATGACGTACGCACCGGCGAAGGGCGGGAACTGCTCTGGCTTGCGCTCGGCATCCTCGCCGCCTACCCCACGCTCATCGGCCTGCAGTCGCTGCTGCTGCACCAGACGCTCATGGGCAACCTTCCCATGATCGTGCGCTGGCTCGCACACCGCTATCTGCTGCGCCAGAGCCTGTCGTTCTTCCACGACGAGTTCGCCGGCCGCATCGCCACCCGGGTCATGCAGACGGCGCTAGCGGTGCGCCAGACGGTGATCAAGCTGCTCGACATCATGGTCTACGTGGTGGTGTATTTCGTGTCGGTGCTGGTGCTTTTCGCGGGGATTGATCTGCGCCTGGCGCTGCCCATGGCCGTCTGGCTGGTGCTCTACGTGGCCATCCTGTCGGTGGTGCTGCCGCGACTGCAGCGCGTCTCGGAGCGCCAGGCCGACGCCCGGGCCCTGATGACCGGCCGGGTGGCGGATTCCTATACCAACATCGCCACGGTGAAGCTCTTCTCCCACGCCCGCCGCGAGTCCAGCTACGCCCGGGAGGGGATGGAGGAATTCCTCGGCACCGTGCACCCGCAGATGCGGCTGGTGACGATCATGGACACCGCGGTGATCCTCAATAACGCCCTCATGGTGCTCGCGGTGGGCGCCACGGCGCTGTATTTATGGCTGAATGGGGCGATCACACCGGGCGCCATTGCCGCGGCCATCGGCCTCTGCCTGCGGGTAACCGGCATCAGCGAGTGGATCATGTGGGAGGTCTCAGACCTGTTCGAAAACCTGGGTACCGTGCAGGACGGCATGGCCACCCTGTCCAGCCCCATCGCCGTACAGGATGCACCGGGGGCGACGCCCCTTGCCGTGCGCGCCGGACACCTTGCGTTCCGCAACGTCGACTTTTCCTACGGCGAAGGCAAAACCGTTTTCGAGGGGCTCGACCTCGACATCCCCGCCGGCAGCAAGCTCGGTCTCATCGGCCGCTCCGGCGCGGGCAAGTCCACGCTGGTGAACCTGCTGCTGCGCTTCTACGACGTAAACAGCGGCGCTATCGAGATCGACGGGCAGGACGTGCGCAGCGTCACCCAGGAGAGCCTGCGCGCCAGCATCGGCATGGTCACCCAGGATACCTCGCTCCTGCACCGTACCGTGCGCGAGAACATTCTCTACGGCCGTGAGGACGCCACGGAAGACGAGCTGATGAGCGCTATCCAGCGGGCGAAGGCCTGGGACTTCATCCAGTCGCTCGAAGACGCGAAGGGCAACCGCGGCCTCGACGCCATGGTGGGCGAACGCGGCGTGAAGCTCTCCGGCGGCCAGCGCCAGCGCATAGCCATCGCCCGGGTCATCTTGAAAGACGCGCCGATCCTCATCCTCGACGAGGCCACCTCGGCACTGGACTCAGAGGTGGAAGTGGCGATCCAGGAAAGCCTTTACGAGCTCATGGAAGGCAAGACGGTACTGGCCATCGCCCATCGCCTGTCGACCATCGCCGCCCTCGACAAGCTCGTAGTGCTGGAACAGGGACGCGTGGTCGAGACCGGCAGCCACGACGAGCTGCTGGCGCAGGAAGGCATCTACAAGCGGCTTTGGGATTATCAGTCGGGCGGGTTCCTGGCGCCGGATTGAAGGGCAGAGCCGATGCCGCCGGGCCCCCACAGGCTGGGCCGCGGCAGGTACGTCGACCCACCGCCTTGTTAAACTAAGCAGCCGACCGACGAGACATCCGACACACCTGGAGCTGTCATGAGCGATAACGGACTGGAAGTTTTCGATCGCGACGCCCTCAATCACGCGCGTCGTCAGGCACTGCTTCGTGAGGCAGGGCGCCAGTTTGCGGAAAAGGGCTTTCACGGCACATCGCTCAACAGTATCGCCAGCGGCGTGAAACTCACTAAATCAGGTCTTTTTCACTATGTGCGCAACAAGGAAGAACTGCTCTTCGCCTGTTACCGCGATGCGCTGCTTTCGGCAGAAGAGTGCCTGACGGCCGCCGAAGATGCCGGCGGTGACGCGCCGGCGAAGATCGGTCACTACCTGCGCAACCATCTCTCGCGTATTGGCAAGCCGGGTGGCTACTTCACAATACTGAGCGAACTTTATGTGCTTGATGCCGAGCAGCAGAAGGAACTGCGCGCCACGGCGCGCCGCATCGACGCTCGACTTCGTGCTCTGATCGAGGCGGGCATCAAAGAGGGCAGCATCGGCTACGACAACCCACGCATGGCGGTTTACGCGATCGATGGCGCCCTGAACTGGCTGCCCAAGTGGTATTCCACCGATGGCGCCGAGAGCATTGAGGAGATTGCGGAGGACTTTATTCGCTTCTTCCTCGACGGCCTGCGCAAACGCTGACGATCAGCAGATTTTCGGCCAGGAGGCCATCAGCCGCCGGCTCAGCCGGCCCACGCCATCGCTGCCGCGCGCCAGCGCGAAAGCTCGGAGCAGTTCAGCGCGCGTCTCGGCGGGATCGATGACCTTGTCGATGAGATTCAGGGCAGCCGGTTCCCAGCACTCGCTCCCCAAAGCCAGTTCCTCACGGTAGGCAGCCGCCATAGCCTCCGGATCTTCCGCTGCGTCCAGTTGCCTACCGTACATCACGTTTACCGCCACTTCCGGAGCCATAAAGGACACCTCCGCCGTCGGCCAGGCAAGCAACTGGTCGCTCAGCATGTTCCCTCCGGACATCGTAAAGTGCGCCATGCCGTAGGACTTGCGCAGGATCAAACTGACCCTGGGCACCGTGCAGTGATGAAGCGCCTCGATAAACCGCATGATCTGGATGGGCATCTTGTGCTCCTCCGCTTCGCGGCAGAGCATGAAGCCCGGCGTGTCGTGGAGGAACAAAAGCGGAATATGAAAGGAGTCGCAAAGCGTAAGAAAACTGGTCGCTTTCTCGCAGGCGCCATGGCCCATGGCGCCTGCCGTGACCTGTGGGTTGTTCGCGAGGATTCCGATCACATATCCGTCGAGTCTCGCCAGCGCAGTCACCAGGCTGCCGTCGTACTCGGGCTTGAGTTCGAGCACGCTGCCGGGATCGCAGAGCGCGTCGAGGAACACACGCATATCATAGCTCTGCCGGGTATCTGCAGGGACCAACCCGCACAGACGCTCGCCATCGTGCAGCTCACGCTCCGGCGCTGGCGCTACCGGTGGCAGAAGGCCCGCGTGGCTTGGAAGGTAACTCAGAGCGCGACGGATCAGCTCCAGGCACTCCTGATCATCGTCCGCGAAAAGGTCGACGGCTCCCGTGGTACGGGCATGAAGCTCCCAACCGCCGAGTTCCTCATCCGTGACCTTCTCACCGGTAGCAATCTCGATAATAGAAGCTCCGCCTACTGCGTAGACCGTGCCCCGCACCTGAATGACGAGATCGGACATTGCTGCGTTCCAAGACGGCAGACCGAAACATTCGCCCATGATCGCCGAGACGAGAGGCACGCGTCGGTCCCGCGGCGCATGGTCAATCGGCCAGGCAGTGCTCATCAAACCCCGGGAGCCCAGAATATCCGGCATGCGAGCCCCGCCGGCATCACCCAGATTGATAAGCGGCAGACCCCGTTCCACCGCATACGCCTTGGCTTTCCAGGTCTTACTCATACCGATGGAACCGCCCGCGCCTGCAAGTACCGTGACATCATCGGCGGTGACAAAGGCAGGACGGCCAAGGATAGATGCGAAGCCGGTGAGCTTGCCGTCGGCCGGCGTCCGTTCTCGCATCTCAGGGCGCTCACTCGCGGCAAGCAGTCCGAATTCATCGAAGGTTCCCGGATCGACAAGCGCGGCCACCCGCTCGCGGGCGGTGAGCCGGCCTTTCGCGTGCTGTCGCGCGACGCGTTCAGCGCCGCCCATCGCCAGGGCATGCTCTCGCCGGGCAGCGAGCTTGTTCCTTCCCTTTGGGTCGTTCGTCATTGTCATTAGTTGGCCGACTCCATCGTGACCAGCAGCTGACCCTTGCTCACACTGTCACCCACCGAGACGGCGACGCCCGTGACCCGTGCCGACTCCCTTGCGCAGACGGCATGTTCCATCTTCATGGACTCGAGGACGCACAGGCAGTCGCCCTCATTCATGACGCTTCCTCCTCGGGCCGCCACAGCAATGATCCGACCCGGCATGGGAGCCAAGTAAGTGCCGGGCTCGTTGTTTGGCGTGAGGTCCAGTCCGGCTGATGACTCCCGGGCCACCATTACGGGGCCGTTCGCTGCGCAGAAATAATGCTCGCCCGCGATGCTACAGAAATGCCATGGCCGGGCATGGCCATCTAGGTCGATGTGTAGCGCGCCATCGTCTGCGATGTGGAGCAGCGAGACGTCGAGGCTCCGTCCGTCCAGCTCCATCCGGGCGCTTCCCTCGCCACGGTCCGCCACGTGCACCTCAGCGCTCTGCACGGCATCAGACTGTTGGTAGCGATAGACGGCCTTTGTCCTGCCAAGCGCGCGATGGCGCGCGCGCTCTCGGGACCATTGCCAGAAGGCAAGCGGCGGCAGCGCTGCACGCCATGCTTCAGCGGATGGGCGACACGCCAGCTCCGGGCGCTCATCGAGAAAGGCCGTTGTGGCTCTGCCTGCAAGATAGTCTTCGTCATCGAGTACAGCACACAGCAGCTCCCGATTGGTGGGTAAACCGAGGGCGATCGAGCGGCCCAGGGACCAGCGCAAAAGGCGGCAGGCCTCGGCCCGGGTCGGTGCTGCGACAATGAACTTGGCGAGCATCGGATCGTAGCGGGAGGAAAGCTCCATGCCCTGAATAACGCTGCTCATAAGCTGACCACCGGGAGGCACAACAGGCACCCAGCGTGCCAGCTTACCAGCGGCGGGGAGAAAACCGTGGGCCGGGTCCTCGGCATAAAGACGCGCTTCCACGGCGTGCCCACGCAGGACGAGATCATCCAGGGCGCTGCCGATCGCCTCCCCCTCGGCCAACCGCAGCTGCCAGTCTACCAGGTCCAGCCCGGTGACCTGCTCAGTAACGGCGTGTTCGACCTGCAGCCTCGTGTTCATTTCGAGAAAATAGAAGGTCTCGTTACCCGGCTGGACGATGAACTCCACGGTACCCAGACCGCAGTAGTCCACCGCTGAGGCGATCTTCACTGCGGCCTCACACAGTCGGCTGCGCAGTGCGGGCGAGAGATTCGGAGACGGCGCCTCCTCGATAACTTTCTGCCGGCGCCGCTGCACGGAACATTCCCGGTCGAAGGCATGGGCAACGGTACCGTACCGGTCTGCCAGCAGCTGCACCTCGACGTGATGGACCCCCGCGACAAAACGCTCCAGCAATACCCGGTCATCGCCAAAGGCGGCGGCGGCCTCGCGGCGAACAGCGGCAAGCCCGGCAGCGAAAGCGTCTGGCTGCGGGACAACGCGCATACCCATACCACCGCCGCCCGCAACAGCCTTGATGAGCAGGGGAAAGCCAACGCGCCCGGCAGCTTCCCTGAGACAGTCGTCAGCCTGGGTAGCGGGATTCTCGCCGGGGATGACCGGCAGGCCCAGGCCATCGACCAGTGCGCGCGCGCGCTGCTTATCTGCCATGGTTTCGATGACGTCGGGGGCGGGGCCGATGAAGACGAGACCTGCAGCGCGCACGGCGCGCGCGAAAGCGGCACTTTCGGCCAGAAAACCATAGCCCGGGTGCACCGCATCGGCACCGGCCCTGGCGGCGACGGCAAGCAGCCGGTCGATGGCCAGATAAGTCTCCGTCGCCTCACTTCCCGGGAGCCGGAAGGCCTGCTCCGCCGCCAGACGGTGGGGACTGTTGGCGTCCGCATCAGAGTACACCGCCACGGTCTCGATACCGCGCCGGCGGCAGGCCTCGGCGACACGGAGCGCAACCTCCCCGCGGTTCGCGATGAGGACGCGGCGCAGGCGGCGCTCGTTCATGCGCGCGACATCGCTGCTATCGGCGGGCCCGAGGGCTCTCTCTCCGCTGGCCGGAGGGCCGGGTCGGCGGCAGCAACGAGGGCCTCGGGGCCGGCACCGATCATCTCGCGAAGCGCTACCACTCGCGGGAAGATACGCGCAAAGTAAAACGTTGCAGTCGCCAGCTTGCTTTCATGATGAACATCACCGCACCCGGCAGCTATCGCGCCGGCGGCGGCATCTGCCGCCCGCAGCCACCCATGCCCAAGCAGCAGGTAACCGGAATACATAAGGTAATCCGTCGCCGCCGCGGGGACCACCAACGGGTCATCGCCGGCGTCGCTTACAAGCGACTCGCTCATCGCGACCCAGCGAAAAAGCTCATCGCGCAGGGTCCGCGCCGCATCCGCCAGCTGCGGATGCCTCCCGGCCCGTTCACAACTCCCGGCTATGGTCTGCGCTTCCCGCTGCACAGCCTGGGCTCCGTCCCGAACAACCTTCCGACCCAGCAGGTCCAGGGCCTGGATCCCCGTAGTGCCCTCATAAATCGTCGCGATCCGCGCATCACGTAGGTTCTGTTCCAGTCCCCACTCACGAATATAGCCATGGCCACCGAGGCACTGCAGGGCAAGGTCTGCCGCCTCGATGCCCAGCTCGGTCAGGAAACCCTTGATGATCGGCGTCAGGAAGGCCAGTCGATCCCGGGCAGCCGTACCTCGGGCCTCGTCCCTGCCGAACGCAGCGGTATCAAGCAGACACGCCGCCTCGAGGACAAGCAACCGCCCGCCTTCGGCGATAGCGCGTTGCAGCAGCAGCATCCTCCGCACATCAGCATGGAGGATGATCGGCGCAGGGCCGCTATTGCCCCCGGGAGCCCGCATAGCCAAGCGCTCGTGGGTATAGGCAAGAGCATTCTGGTAGCCGAGTTCAGCGTGAACCACGCCCTGCTGCCCGGCCCCAATGCGCGCCGCATTCATGAAAACAAACATGCACTCGAGACCGCGGTGAGGCTCTCCAAGGAGTTCCGCTTCCGCGTCGTCAAAATGCAGGGTACAGGTGGCCGAGGCTTTCAGGCCCATCTTCTCTTCAAGGCCTCCGCAGCGCACGCCGTTTCGACGCCCAAGGCTGCCATCGACGTTCGGCAGATGCTTCGGTACGACAAACAACGAGAGCCCGCGCGTGCCGGCAGGCCCATCGGGCAGGCGCGCAAGCACGATATGCACGATGTTCTCAGCTAGGTCGTGGTCTCCCGCGGTGATGAAAATCTTGCTGCCGTTGAGCCGATAGTGCCCCGCCGGATCCGGCGTCGCCTGCATCCGCACCTGGGCAAGGTCTGAACCGCATTGTGGCTCAGTCAGGCACATGGTTGCTGTCCACTGTCCGCTGACCAGCGGCGGCAGGTAGCGCGCCTGCTGCGCGGCAGTACCGAAGGCTTCCAGCGTATCCATAGCCCCCGACGCTAGCCCTGGGTACATGCTCCAGGACCAGTTGGCCGTGGCGAACACTTCGGTGACGGCAACGCCCAGAGAAGCGGGCAAGCCGGAGCCTCCCCACTCCGGCGCTCGCGAGAGCCCCGTCCAGCCGCCGTCCCGATATTGCGCATAGGCTTCCCGGAAGCCCGCCGGCGTCTGCACGTGATCATCGA
The DNA here is from genome assembly GCF_000764025.1 of Pseudohaliea rubra DSM 19751. Taxonomy (GTDB): domain Bacteria; phylum Pseudomonadota; class Gammaproteobacteria; order Pseudomonadales; family Halieaceae; genus Pseudohaliea; species Pseudohaliea rubra. Next base: position 78,733 of record NZ_KN234752.1, read on the forward strand.
GGAGACGACAGCCTTCCGCATCACCGGATTGATTGATCGGCACCAGGCGCTTTTCTGCAAACGCCGCCGCCGCCTCGAGGATCGCGCGTGCGTCAGCGCGCTCAGGGGTGACCGGCCCCTGTAGCGTCGCCAGATGCTGCTCGTACCCGAGAACCTCGTAAAGCGCGAACTCGAAGTCGCGCAGCGGACAGCGATATTGAATCATGGCGGGTGCCCGGCAAAAGCTTCAGATGACTGGGAAAAGAGGACGCCGGAGCGCCCTCACGGGGTTCGTGCTCAGAAGCGATACTGCAGCTCGACCCCCACGGTCCGAGGCGGGCCGAGTACGCTGAAGTACTGGCTCACGAAGGGGTTCGAAAACAGGTCGAAGGTGTTGACCAGGTAGGTCTCGTCCGACAGGTTGTAGCCCCAAACCGCGGCGTACCAGTTTTCCGCATTGAGCGTTATCCGTGCGTTGTAGAGGCTGTAGCCCGGCTGCTCGTTGAACGGATCAATGGACGCGGGACGCGGATCGAGATACATATCTCCCTGGCGGCGCCACTCGCCGCGCAGCACCAGATCGAGGTTCGCCGGCAGCGGGATCGTATACTCAATGTCCGCCGAGGCAGTGTAGTCCGGTACCCGCGTGAAATGGTCTAGGGGGACGCCCTGGCCCACACCCGTGGGCAGCTCGCCCTCGTCGTAGCCGGCATCCATGTAATTGCCCATAAAACTTACCGTCAGCTGATCGGAAAGCAGAGCCTTGATCTCAAGCTCGACGCCATTGGAGTGTGCTTCGCCGGCATTATCAATGCGCGGATCGAAAGACTGAGGGGTCGCCGGATCGTCGGCCCTAATATGGATATCCTCCCACTCCATCGCATAAATCGAGGCATTGACGAGCAGGCGCTGGTTGAACCAGGTGGATTTTAGGCCAAGCTCATAGTTATCGAGGAACTCCGGATCGAAACCCTCAGCCTGCTGGGACGGTACGCCTGAGTCGACATTGTAGCCACCGCTCTTGAAGCCACGGCTGTAGGTCGCGTAGAGCATGACATCATCGCTGGGACGATAGCGCAGGGTGACCGTCGGCGTCGTTTCATCCCAGGAGTCATTGGCCTCCGCGGCCCCGGTGCCACCGAGGATCGGTGCGCCGAAGATCGACTCCAGATCATTCTGAACCCAGGAGAAATCCTTCTCCTCCCAGGTATGCCGTGCACCGATGGTAAGCTCGAACTGTTCATTGAAGCGATAATCGAAGCTGGCAAAAATGGCGTAGGTCTCCGCCCTGTGGTCACCCCGGGATCCGCCTTCGACTTCACCGAGAAAACCGGCGCCGAGAAGCGTGAGCAGATCATTCTGGATCAGGATCCCGCCATCGTTAACGGACTCGAGCTCTGAATAATACACACCGGCGAGCCACTGGAAGGGACTGTCCGTCTGTGAGGCGATGCGCAGTTCACCGGTAAAGAGATCAAGCTCCTCCGGATCGAAGTTGCGGCCAATGCCAAAGGGGAGCAGGTCGGACTCACCATCGACGAAGTACTTATAGGTCCGATAGCCTCCAACGCCCACCACCTCGTAGCCCTCACCGCTATAGACCCCTCGCAGCGATACGCCGTAAGCATCCTCCAGCGTCTCTTCGCCCGCAAAATCACCGAAGGTGACCCGATCCTCGGGATCCCGGTTGACGAGGAGCCCCAGGGAGCCGAGCAGAGAGTTATCGTCGTTCGCCAGCGTCTCAAAAGTCTGGGCCTTCTGGTCGACCTCCCGAACATCGGCGCTGAGCAGGAACTCGAGCCTGTCCGTCGGCGTGAACAGGAGAGAACCGCGCAAACCCCACTGGTTGCGGTCATTGGTGTCGGTATTGAGAAACTGATTGTCCAGATAGCCCTCACGCTCGTGATACAGCGCCGTGACAAGCCCGCTCAGCTTGCCGGGGACCAGCGGCCCCGAGACGGTGCCGAAATAGCGCTGCATGTTGTAGTTGCCGAGTTGCGCAGTGAACTTCCCGGAGAACTCATTGGTAGGGCGCTTCGAGGTGATGTTGATCACGCCGCCGATTGTATTGCGTCCGTAGAGTGTGCCCTGCGGCCCACGAAGTACCTCGATCCGTTGTGCATCATAGAGGTCGATCACGCTGCCCACGGTGTTGCCGAGATAGACGTCGTCGATGTAGTAGCCAACCGAAGGGTCAGCGCCGGCAGAGCCCGATACGGCGGCAATGCCTCGAATGGTCGTGGACGACGATTTCATCCGTTCGCCCTCCTGGAAGTAGAGGCCCGGCGTAACACGGGCGACGTTTTCCATGCTTATGGCGCCAAGCTTCTCCAGATCCTCCTCAGAAAAGGCAGATACGGCGATGGCCACATCCTGAATGCTTTCCTCGCGCCGCTGCGCGGTCACAATCACCTCTTCAAGCCGAAGGCGGGTTTCCTGTGCCTCGGCAACTGCACCATGACCCACCGAGACGGCGACCACCACCGCGCTGAGCGTTATCTGTCTGTTCATCTGCCCGACTCCCCTGGGTGGACGCCATGCGCCCATCTGTTAGGTCTTTTTACCAACCGTTTGGTCTTTTTTGGCAGAAGGCTGACTAACTGTCAAGTTTTATTCTAATAGTCAGCTTTTGTCGCTCGCCTATGCACCACCCAACCTGTGAAGAGAAAGCCAGCGGCAACGGCGGCCTTGTCGGGGCTCATGGCGGCCACAAGCCCTCCTGCCGCCACCGACACGCTCACCAGCAACCAGGCGAAGCACCGCAGCAGCACAGGGTGCAGGCGCAAGCCGGTGTGCTGGAGCCTTTCCGGTGCACTGCCTGCAAGGCGGACGAGCGCCAGGCCAAGAAGCACCTGCACGAAAAGGATGCCGAGGACCGCCTGCGTCGCAAGCGCAGCGATATCGGCGCTGCTCAAGACAGCCAGCAGCGCGAGCATCGTCATGGGAACAACTCCGGCTGCGCTTTCAGCCATCGAGGATGCGTGAAGGAGCAGCACCCGCGGCAGAAGCCGGCGCTCCACGAGCGCGCTCAAGTCCCGCGAGTAGCCGAGAAGGATGCCGTTGATGGAACTGGCGCCTGCGGCAACCGCCGTGAGCGCGAGCACCAGCACCAGCGTATCGGGCAGAACGGTGCGTGCAGCCGTCAGCACGGGCGCTGGGTCCGCCGCGAGTGTATCCCAGGGCGCGAGCCCTACCAGCGTCAGCGTCACTGCAAGATAGGTGACCAGGACGAGCGAGAAGCTTATGGTCATGGCCCGCGGGATGGTGCGGGCCGGGTCTTTCAACTCACCGGCAAGCTCGATAATCACAAAGAAGCCCGCATAGGAAAAGTATGCCGGCACCACCGCTGCAAGCACCGGGCCGGCACCACGAGGGAAAAAAGGCCTCAGCTTCGCCGTGTCAATCGCCGGCAGCCCTGCGCCCACGAACAACAGCAACGCCGCCAGGAAGACAAGCACCAGTACCATTTGCAGGCCGGCACCGGCGCGAGCGCCGAACAGATTAACGAGGCCCGATAGCAGCACAGCGCCCACAGCGATACTAGTCACATTTATAGTCACAACAGAGCCGAGATAGTTCGCCAGCCCATGGGCGAGCAACCCGACACCCACGGCGCTGGCGCCCACGATCATCCAGACCAGCAGGAAACCCCAGCGATCGCCCAGCAGGTCCGCTACTGCGACGAAACCTGCGGCGCTGCAAGGATAGGCACAACCAAGCTGAGCACCGACCACACAGGCCAGCAGCCCGAGCAACGATGCCAGTGCGTAGCTGACAAGGACGGCCGGCCCGGCACTGGCGGCCAGCGTTCCAGGCAGCACGAAGACCGAAACACCGATGACGAAGCCGACAATAATGGCCGTGGCACCGGGAACGCCAACGTTCCTCGGCCGGGGCTGCGTCACGGGTCTACCGGAACCGATGGCCACGACGGCCTAGCCGCCATCCTCGCAGATCGCGGCTACCAGCGCTTCCGCCTCCCGGTCCAGGGTGGCGTCCAGGGTCAGTGTCATAGCTTCGTGGGCCGCCCTCTTCCAACGCGCCACGGCGGAACCGGGCAGCATAAGCAAACGCTGAGCGATCGCCAGCGCTTCCTCGAAGACTCGCTCGTCAGACACCACGCGTCCCGCAAGGCCCAAGGCATGAAGGGTATCGGCGTCGTACTTTTCTCCCAGCAGAAACATCTCCCTCGCACGGGCCAGACCTACGGTTCGGGGCAGCAGAGAAAGCACGCCACCGGTCGGGAACAACCCAAGGGCGAGTTCAGGGAAAAAGGCCCGCGTACTCTGCCCCCAGACTGTCAAATCGCAGTTCAAGGCCCATTCAAAACCGGCACCAACCGCCCAGCCGTGAATCGCACCAACGACAGGTTTGTCGCCCAGCATGAGCCCGCGAGAAATCTCCTGCAGTGCAGCGGCATGCGCCTCCACAGCGCCACGATCGATACCGGGAGCAGCCTGCTCCTCACTCGCCTCCAGATCGTTGCCTGCGCAAAACGCGCGGCCTTCACCGCGCAGGAGAATTACTTTGTCGTCCGGGCACGCCAGCGCCGAAGCGAGTGCGGCCCCAAACTCCTGAACAAGCCGCGCATTAATAGCATTCAGCTTCTCCGGCCGGTTGAGGGTCAGGATACAGACCCCGCTGTGATTTTCCCGAGTGACTGCTTGCTTCAATGATCAGCTCCTTAGCTCTGCTGGCACTTGCAATAGCTCGACGGCACGCCGTCGAAGCATCGCTTTGTCAATTTTTCCCACCGGCAGCAGCGGCAGCTCAACGGCAAAGTAAAAATGCTTGGGCACCTTGTAGTTGGCGAGCCGTTGCCGGCAGGCATTCCGCAGCGCAGCTTCCGAAAGCTGGTGACCGGGCTCCGTCACGATCCATGCGCAGCCAACCTCCTGGTAGAGCAAGTCGGGTACGCCGACGACGGCGGCGGCGGAGACACCCGGGATCTCTTCGAGAGCCATCTCCAGCTCCCGCGGATAGACGTTATAACCGCCGGACTTGAACATTTCTGAGAGACGCCCTTTTAAACGGATCCTGCCGTCGGCATCCAGCGTGCCGATATCACCGCTGCGGAACCAGCCATCAGCCGTCCACGCGTTGCTGGTTGCCTCCTCCCGCTTCCAATAGCCTAGAAAGAAGAAATCCGCCCTGAACTGGAGCTCGCCGACCGCTCCGGGTGGACAGGGTCGGCCCTGGTCATCCACCACGCGGCAGCCGACGGCCGGGTCCGGCTTGCCAACACTTTCGCAGAGCGCCTCAAGACCGTCGCGGCTATCGCCGAAAGCAATATTCGCGGCAGTCTCCGTAAGCCCGTAGAGAGTCATGAGGCGTGGAGCAAGTCGTTGCAAGCGCCCGAGATACTCGAAAGGCATGGCTGCACCGCCCCATGCGATCAGCTCGAGTGCAGAAAGGTCGACCTCGGTCATGGCGGGGTCCTCGAGCAGCAGCTGCAGCATGGTCGGCACGCCACCGAGCATGTTGCATCGCTCTTCCGCCGTTACCCGCAGTAACGATGCCGCCTCAAAGCGCTCCTGAAACACTACTTTGCCTCCGCTCAGCAGCGTTGTCGCGCAAGTGTCCGCCAAGTAGGCAACATGATTGATGGGGAAACAGACAACCATGGACTGAGGTGAAACATCGAGCTGTGCCACCTGCATGGCCGCACCGCTCACAAGGCCGTGATGGCTCAGCAATGCGCCCTTTGGGCGCCCGCTGCTGCCCGAAGTGTAAACCAGCGCAGCCGGCGCCACCGGGGATCGGCCGGCCCGGTACCGATCTCGCTCGACTACTCCGACCGCAGACCTCTCCGCGGTCGACGGAGAAACCAGCTCCTCAAGCGCCAAAAGTTCGTACCCTCGCACCGATGAGGCCCTGAGCTGATCGAGCTCTGCGAGGTAGTCGCGCCCCTCGAAGGCCGAGATCGAAAGCACCAGCTTTGGGCGGCTGTCGTCAAGAAGATACTGCAGCTCAGCAAGCCGGTAGCGTGGATTCAGGCCCATCCAGATTGCCCCAAGACGCATAACGGCGAGGGCACTGCACCAGGCTTCGAGCCCCGGGCACGCCAGCACCGCAACCCGGTCCCCCGGTGCAAGACCGGCGGCTGCCAGGGCCGCCGCACACGCGTCGACGTGACGCTCCAGCTGCAAATAGCTCACGCGCCTGCCCCGACAGACCACGGCGGTCTCCTCCGGCTTCGAGGCTGCGTGATGACTTAGCCAGTCATCCAGGAAGGTGTTCGCAGACATGGCGCACACGCCCGGCTACACCGGACTTCCTTAGCAAGGGATATAGACTATAGTTTTATTTTTGACACGTCGTCAATTTTTAGCCATATTTGCTAAGCCGGCATCCACCGCCAGCAGGTAAACGCAGATGACGTAGATGGAGCCCCGAGATGGCAAAGGAAAAACCCGTCGCGAAAAGCAAGAGCCGCCGCGGCGGCAGTCCGACCTTTACAGAACAGGCGCGCAGGACACAGATCGTAACGGCGGCCGCGGCGCTTTTCATGGAACAGGGCTTTGCCAATACTTCGATGGACCAGATCGCCAGCCGGGTGGGGGTCAGCCGCGGTGTGCTTTTTTACTACTTTGATGGCAAAGCCGAAATCGGCGAGCACACCCTCAGATTGGCAGTTCGTGCCTACAGTGATTATGTCCGCGACAGGGTCGAGCGCCGGCGCACCGCCCGCGGCAAGCTACGAGAGTTTTCCGATGCCTGTCTCGATTACCAGGCGGAGCATCCGGACTTGTATATCGCCTTCGTCGAACTGATTGGCTGCCTGGGAGAAAACGAAGAAAAATTCCGCCTGACCCAGTCCCTCAACCAGCGAACACGCAGTCAGCTGGTAGCGATAATCCAGGGCGGCATCAACAGCGGCGAACTTGCCAACGTAGACGCCAGTGCCCTCGCTGACATTCTGCAGGGCTTCGTCGACGGCATGATGGAAATGATCGCCATGGAGCCCGGTGCCGTCTCGTTACCAACCACCAAGCGTCTCTGGCACCGCATGCTCGACAGCGTGCTCTAGAGCTGGACAGACGCCGATGATAAAGACCCCCGTAAAGGCCTGCCTTTCTGTATTGCTTGCGGTTCTCCTGGCCCCTGCCCAGGCAAGCGAGGCGCTGCGGGCACGGGATCTTGGCATCCCCTTCGACGGCGAGCCCGGCCCCCTTAACGCTATTACCGATGTGACGGGCGTGCTGGTCGGGCACAGCACGCTTATCAAAGGCACAGGGAAGCGCGTAGTCGGCGAGGGGCCTGTCCGCACCGGTGTGACTGCCGTTCTGCCGCGGGGCAGGGATTTGTCACGCATGGTGGCGGCGGGCCGTGCCGTCATCAACGGTACAGGAGAAATGACCGGAAGCTGGCTTATCGATGAAACCGGCTACTTCGGCGGACCAGTCATGCTGACAGGCACGACAAGCGTCGGCATGGTGCACCATGCCACGGCCCGATGGCTGCGCGACCGGCTGCCTCCATCCCAGTGGATCGCCGGGCTCATCCCCGTCGTGACTGAAACCCTCGACAGCCACCTCAACGATGTCTGGGGCTTCCACGTCCAGGCAGAACATGTGTTCCATGCCCTCGACAGCGCGCAGGGCGGCACTGTAGCGGAGGGCAATGTCGGTGGTGGCACCGGCATGATCGCCTTCGCCTTCAAGGGGGGCATCGGTACCGCGTCGCGGCGAGTGCCTATCGGCGAAAGCAGCTATACAGTCGGCGTGCTGCTCCAGGCCAACCACGGCAAACGCGAGGACTTGCTTATTGCCGGTGTGCCTGTGGGCCGCGAGATAGGCGACCTTATGCCCACGCGGGCGCAGGCCGCAGCCGACAAGAATTCGCTCGTGATCATCCTGGCCACAGACGCCCCCCTAACGGCCACCCAGCTTCGCCGCCTTGCACGTCGAGCGGCGCTGGGTGTCGGCCGCGGCGGCAGCATCGGCGGATACATGTCTGGCGAGCTGGCACTTGCCTTCTCCACGGGCAACACCGTCGCTATCGGCCAGCAGCAGCAAACGCTCACGTCCCCTACCGCCTGGCATGGCGAGGCTCTGAACGGGCTATTCAAGGCGGCCGTGCAGGCCACGGAGGAAGCGCTGGTCAACAGCCTCGTCGCCGCAGAAACCATGACCGGCGCCGATGGCCTAACCGTCTTCGAGCTTCCGGAGGCGCGACTGCAATCGGTATTGAAGCGCTACAACCGACTGAGCAGGGCCCCCGCGCGCACGCCAGGGAATTGAATAGAAAAGTCCGGCCACTCGACAGCCACTTCTGAGAGAGGGTACCACCATGTACAGGCAGCTCGGCATCGTCACCATGCTACTCCTCGCGCTAGTGACCCCCGGACGGGCCAGCGAGGCGCTCACGGCAACGCAGACGGCAGCCATCGACAAGCTACTCGAAGCTGTCTACGAGGGCGCAAAGCTGCCGTCGCTGGTAGCCATGATCGACCGGGGCGGCGCAACACTCTATGCCCGCGCCCTGGGTCACGCGAACCTGTCCCACGCAGTGCCCGCGACCGTACAGACCGCCTATGCAATCGGCTCCATCAGCAAGACTTTCACGGGCCTGGCGATCGCCCAGCTCGTGCATGCCGGCAGTATCGACCTCGAGGCAACGGTGGCCGACTACCTGCCTGACTACAGCGGCCCGGGACGGGTAGCGACCGTGGCTAACCTGCTTACCCACAGCTCGGGTATCCCCAGCTATAACACGGAAATCCCCGGTGTCCGCGAGGCTCTGAGCAGAAACGCCTATACACGCCAGGAACTCGTAGCGCTTTTCGAAGGTTTGCCGCTGAATTTCGCACCCGGAACCCGCTTCAGCTATAGCAACTCGGGCTATTACCTCCTTGGCCTAATTATTGAGGCCGTCGCAGGTAAAGACTATTACAGCCACATCGAGGCAGAAATCTTCGAACCGCTGGAGATGAATCGCAGCTCCGCCGGTGACCTGTCCGTGGTTGTGGAAGACATGGCCCGGGGTTATGACCTGCGCAAGGGAGCCTACGTTCACGCGCCCGTCTGGCACCAGCTGGTGCCTTTCTCCGCCGGCTCACTGGTATCCACTGCCGCGGACGTTATCGCCTACCGACGCGGCGTCTTTCATTCGCCGGCCATCCCTGATCCAGTACGCGAGCAGCTGCTCAGCACTACCAGTCTTGCGGGCGGTGAAGAAAACAACTATAGCCTTGGCGGGCTCGTTCTATCGGAGTTCCATGGCCATAACAAAGTCTCACACGCCGGTGACATCTGGGGTTACGCATCGAACCATGCCTACTACCCGGAAGAAGACCTCACCATTGTGCTGCTTGCGAACCGGTCGCTCAGCAGACCAGCCCCCGCGTCCCTGGAGGCCAAGCTGGCGCGTATTGTCCTGGGCATCCCACAGCCCGAAATCCGGAAGCTCGCCCTTACGCAGCCGGAGCTGGCGCGCTATGCAGGCGACTTTGACGTTAAACCATTTCTGATCGGCTTCGACAAGCTCGGCTTCCTGGCCGGTGAAAACGGGCAGCTGCTCCTGCGTTTCGGTGGCACGGAGGCTTCGGCGCCTGCCATACCCCTCCTGGCGCAGGGCGACGGGGTGTTTCGCGCACCCTTCGACGATGAATGGGTTTTCCGCTTCAGTGAAGAAGAGCCCCGGGCGGCTCGGGTCACGTCGAACTATCGCGACGGCACTATCGCCGCGGTGCGCGTCGACCGTACCCCCTGAGGGCCCAAAACCGCTCGCCTCCCATGAAGGCTTCCCATCCCCAATCAAGGCACAGCGGACGCCAGCCGGCTGGCTACTTCCTCAGCCGTGCGCAGGGCCCGGAGGATATTGCCATTAGCAAGAGCGGCAAGCTGTTCCTCAGTCCAGCCCCGGCGAAGCAGCTCTGCAAAGAGCTTAGGGTAATCATCCGCCGCGGCGAGCCCGGGCACCATCCACTCGGGCTCGCCGAAGAGGTCCGCCCCGATACCGACGTGACTGCGCCCGGCAAGCGTTGCGATGTGCTCAATGTGCTCGGCGACATCGGCGATCGTCGCATCAGGCACGGGGTGTGCTTCCGTGTAGGCCTCGAGCGCCTCATCGTACCCTGGCTCCCCCCACTCCACAGCCCCACGGACCGCCTTGAAACGAGCCTCCCACTCGGCGAAGCCCGGTGTATTGAAGCTGTTGACAAAGGACACCATGACCACCCCACCATTCAGACGAAGCCGCTCCAGCACCGCATCTGGCACATTGCGCCGATGTGGCGTCAGGGCGTAGGCATTGGAGTGCGAAAAAATTACCGGCGCCTCGCTCACGTCGAGCGCAGCATTCATGACCGCCGGCGAGACATGGGAGAGGTCCACGAGCATGCCAAGGCGATTCATCTCGCGGACAACCTCCCGGCCGAAGTCCGTCAGGCCCCCGTGCTCATCCTGTCCGGCAGCATCCGCCCAGTCCACACTCTGGGAGTGTGTAAGGGTCATGTAACGTACTCCGAGATCGTAGTAGGCGCGAAGCGCGCCAAGGGAATTCTCGATCGCCTGCCCCCCTTCGATCCCGTAAAGCGATGCGATCCTGCCCTCGGCCATCGCCGCCTCAACCTCGTCAGCGGTGCCAGTGTAGGCGAAGACTTCCGGGTACTTCGCAACGATACCCCGCGCGATGGCAAGCTGCTCGAGCTGGGTTTTCGCGTAGCCCTCCTCACCCATGGCCGCAGTACCGGGGATAAAAACGGACCAGAACTGCCCGCCGACACCACCGGCCCGCAGCCGCGGGATATCCGTATCGCCAGGGACGTCTCCGAAAAGATCCCAGCCCGCCACGTCCCCGCCATGTTCACGGATTACCCAGGGCAGATCATTGTGCCCGTCTATGATCGGGTGCGCCTCGAGCAGTGCGCGGGCGCGCTCCAGAGCGTCGTCGGCGCGAAGCAGGGGGGCTGCGCTGAGCACGAGCGTGCAGCTTGCGAGCTGCAACCATGTCGCTATGTTCATGGGCGGGATTTCCTCTGCCTTACTTTGTTCGGTTCAACACATGCCGAGCTTGCGACCCTAGTCTCCGCATCCCGGAAAGCCTTGGCAAGGCCCCTCGGCGCAGGCGGGGAAAGGCGCGTCAAACCACGGAGAACAAACCATGATCAAAGCCTTCTTTACCCGGCCGCTCGCCGCGACAACCCTGGCCCTTTGCGTCCTCGTCGTCCAGGCGCAGGCAGAGGAGATGGCGTTTGACGTGCTGATCCTCGGCGGCACGGTCGTCGATGGCAGCGGCGGTGCCGCACGACAGGCTGACCTGGGCATCAAGAACGGCCGCATCGCCGCAATCGGAGACCTTGGCGCTGCGCTCGCAGAGCATCGTATAGCAGCGGAAGGTCAGGTTGTGGCTCCCGGGTTCATCGATGTACACAGTCACGCAGACCGGGCCTTCGCCGATGCGGACGCGGCCGCGATGGAAGGCTTCCTTCGCCAGGGCGTCACCACAGCGGTGTTCGGAGTTGACGGCTTCATGGGACTCGATGAACTGAAGGAAAAAGCCACGCTCGCGGCCCAGGGTCGCTCCGGTCTCAATTTCCTTTCCTATATCGGCCATAACGCGGTTCGCAACGGCGTCATGGGAAAGGAACAACGAGCACCCACAGCAGAAGAGCTCGCGGCCATGGAAGCGGTCGTCCGTGAAGCCATGGAGTTCGGTGCCGTAGGCCTGTCGACAGGGCTTATGTATCTGCCGGGCCGCTACGCAGACAAGCATGAGTTGATCGCTCTGGCGAGCGTCACTGCGCCCTATGGCGGCCGCTACGATTCACACGTGCGCGATCCTGCCAATGCGCTGATCACCTCCCATCGCGAATGCCTGGAGGTGGGTGCCGCCGCAGGCATTCACGCGCACCCGGCGCATATGAAGGCGGTAGGCGGGAAGAATTTCGGAAAAGGGGATGCCCTCGTGGAGCTCGTAAACCATTATCTGGCACAGGGCCAGGAGGTTTCCGTAGACCTCTACCCCTACGACGGCGCCGCCACCTCGCCGGTCGTCAACCTGCTCTACCCCGGTGGTGACGCTGCCGGGGAAGCCCTGATGGCGCGGATCGAGCCTCTGCTCTCCGGAAAGAGCATCCCGGAAGAGAGCATCGAGGCGCTGCTGACCGACCTGCGCGCGTACTGGCGCAGGAGCGCCGGCATTACGGAGGTTCTTGCCTCGGCAAGAGCCAGAACCGAGGACCCGCCGGCAGGGATGTTCAGCTGGATCGATACCGTCGGCTATGAATCGTTGCGCATTGTTGTCAGCGCCAAACCGGCGTACGAGGGTCGGCTTGTCACCGAGGTCGCTGCAGAGCTCGACGTGTCGCCCTTCGAGTTCCTTCGCCGCATCATCGTAGCCGAAGGGAGCAGCGCCATGGTCACCCTGGGCGCGATCCAGGAGAGTGATGTCCGTCGCGTTCTTACCCAGCCCTGGGCCATGGTCGCTTCCGACGGAGAAGAGCTCAGTCCATCGCACCCGCGCGGTCGCGGAACCTTTGCCAGGCTTCTGGGGCGCTACGTACGAGAGTGGCAGGTGCTCTCTCTCGAGGAGGCGATACACAAGATAACGGGGCTGCCGGCAAGCTACCTCGGCCTGCCGGAGCGCGGCATCCTCCGCGAAGGGGCGGTCGCCGACGTCGTGGTCTTCGACCCGGATCAGATCATCGATCGGGCCACCTGGGCCGAGCCCTGGCACCACGCCGCCGGTGTGAGCCATGTCCTTATCGGTGGACGCGCGGCGCTGACCGACGGACGCCTGCAGCGTGACCGCCTGGGACGCTACCTGCGCTTTCGTGGCGCGGAAGGCTCTACAGAACCTACCGCGACAGTACTACGCAAGGCACCATGAACTGGCGCACCTACCTGCTGCCGGGGCTTGTCTTCCAATCCGTGATCATTGGTGGAGGCTACGCCACCGGGCGGGAAATCGTGGAATTCTTTCTGCCCGCAGGCCCGTGGGGCGGACTCCTGGGGCTGCTCACCGCCGGAGGGGCCTTCGCAGTGATCATGAGCACTGCCTATGAATTTGCACGCGCCACCGGCGCCCACGACTACCGCACCTTCACGCGGGCGCTCCTTGGTCGAGCCTGGCCTCTGTACGAGATAGCCTACCTAGCGCTGGTCATCCTCATTCTCGCCGTAATCGGATCGGCCGCCGGCGGGCTGGCGAGCAACGCTCTGGCCTTGCCCCCGTGGACCGGCACTCTGGGCATGATGGCCCTGGTCGGCGCGCTCACTTTTCTTGGCTCATCGGCGATCGGCAACGCCCTCGCGGGTTGGTCCGTGCTGCTGTATGTCGTCTACCTGCTGCTGTTCACCTTTACCTTTCTCCAGCACGCCGGGACGATAGAAGCCACATTGAATCACTCCCCGGTCCGCGAGGGCTGGGCCGTCGCCGGCGTACGCTACGCAGCCTACAACGCAAGCATCCCGGCCGTGCTGTTCTGCATGACCCTGATCAAGACGCGTCGCCAGGCCATTGGAGCGGGCCTGATGACAGGAGTCATTGCCGTGGTCCCCGCCCTTCTGTTCTACCTCGTCATGCTGGCGCATTACCCGGCAATCGCGGCAGAGCCCGTACCAGCCTTCTTTTTAATGGCTCAGCTGAACATCCCATGGCTGGAGACACTCTTCCAGCTCGTGGTCTTCGGCACTTTCGTTGAGACCGGAACCGGCGTGCTGCACGCGATCAACGAACGCATTGACGTGCAGGCGCGCGAGCGCGGTCATGCGCTGCCACGCTGGGCGAGACCCGCGGTCGCCGGTGGCCTTTTGCTTTTGTCCATTTACGGCGCGACGAGCTTCGGTATAGTTAGCCTGATCGCCCGCGGTTACGGCCTGTTGAGCTGGGTGTTCATCGCGGTGCTCATCTTTCCGCTCATGACGCTCGGCATCTTGCGCATCCTGCGCGAGCGTGACTAAGGAAGGTCAATGCAACGCATCGAATTGAAAGCTCCCTACCTGGTATTCGTCGGCGACGAGACCAGGCTTACCTATGCCAAGACGGGGCGCGGCATCGTCGACTGGCGGCGCGAGCTCTGCGCCGGACAGCTCCGGCTCACGGCCGGGGCCTGTGACCTGGGCCTGCCGGAGATGTCCGTCTCCGAGGCAGCCGCCGCCGGCATCGGCTCCCTGGTCATCGGCACCGCGCTGGTGGGCGGCAGTATCCCCCCGGCGTGGGTTGCCACCCTGGCCGAAGCTGCGCGGGCTGGCATCGATATCGTTGCAGGGCTTCACACACGGCTGGCATCCATCCCCGAACTAGTCGCGGCCGCCGGGGAAAGCGGCGCCCGGCTCGTGGACGTGCGCATCCCACCGGCCAACCTGCCCGTGGGCACGGGAAAGAAGCGGTCCGGCAAGCGCCTGCTCACCGTCGGCACGGACTGCGCCCTCGGCAAGAAGTACACGGCGCTGCAGCTGGAAAAGGACCTGCGGGCGGCCGGCGTGGCAGCGGATTTTCGTGCCTCGGGCCAGACCGGCATCATGATCGCCGGCGAGGGCATACCCATCGACTGCGTGGTCGCCGACTTCATCTCCGGCGCCGCAGAAATCCTGTCGCCGGATAACGACCCGGACCACTGGGACGTGATCGAGGGTCAGGGCAGCATCTTTCACCCGGGTTACGCGGCCGTCAGCCACGGCCTGCTCATCGGCTCCCAACCGGACGCCTTCGTGGTCTGCCATGCGGCGGGACGAACGCATATCGAGGGCTGGCCCCATATGCCCTTGCCGAGTATCGGTGAAGTGCTTGAGCGCACGGTACAGATCGGCGCGCTCACCAACCCGGCGCTACGCTGTGCAGGCATCAGCGTGAACACCGCCGCTGTGCCCGAGACCGAGCGCCGCGACTATCTCACGCGTCTCGGGGAACGCTACGGTCTGCCGGCGGTCGACCCGCTGCTGACCGGCACCGCAGCCATTCTCGACAACCTCTGACACCGCCCGGAACCCGCATGGACCTCCACGTCGACATCGTTTCCTTTCCGCTGGAAAAACCCTTCGCGATTACCGGCCACGTCTTCGAGGCCACGGACACCGTGCGGGTCACCCTCAGCCACCGGGGTGTGGCAGGCCGCGGCGAAGCGGTCGGCGCGTATTACCTCGGGGAGACGGCCGAGAGCATGGCCGGACAGCTCGAGGCCGTGGCCGGGGACCTGCAGGAGCTCGACGGGGCGGCCATCCAGGCCCTGCTGCCGCCGGGCGGCGCCCGCAACGCGCTGGATTGCGCCTGGTGGGACTACCGCGCTAAGACCGCGGGCCGGTCCATCTGGGAACTGCTCGAACTGACCCCCGGGGAACTCACCACGGTCTACACCATTGGCATCGCGGAGCCTGCCGTCATGGCCGAGCGCGCCGCGGCCGCCGGTCGCTTTCCCCACCTGAAGCTCAAGCTGGACGCCGACCGGCCCCTTGAGCGGCTGGAAGCGGTGCGCAAGGCACGCCCTGATGCTGCCCTGGTCATCGACGTGAACCAGGGCTGGACCTTCGATGAGCTGCAGGGGTACCTGCCGCACTGCGAGCGCCTGGGCATCGCCATGATCGAGCAGCCGCTGGCCCGGGGCGCGGACGAGGCCCTCGAAGGCTTTCGATCGCCCGTACCCCTCGGCGCCGACGAGTCCTGCCTGCACCTCGGGGAATTCGCCGCCGCAGCGAGCCGCTACGACGTGCTCAACATCAAGCTCGACAAGTGTGGCGGGCTGACGGAAGGGCTGGCGCTGGTGGCGGCTGCGCAGCGCGCTGGCATGGACCTGATGGTCGGCAACATGACCGGCACATCGCTCTCCATGGCGCCCAGTTATGTCATCGGCCAGTACTGTCGCTTCGTGGATATTGACGGGCCGTTGCTCCTGGCCGGCGACGTCGAGCACGCCCTCGCTTACCGGGATGGCGGGCTGGTCGGCCTGCCGACGCCGGCGCTCTGGGGCTGACGAGCTAGAAGTTCCGCCCGTCGCGCTCGAGGGGCGGTACCCAGCCCGGCGCCAGCGCCGTGCGCGGATGGTACGCCGTCACCTGGCCCATGAAGGGCGGATGGATCGAATAGCCGAGCAGCGACTGCACTCGCGGTGCCATGGCCCGCACCCGCTCCGGCGGAATCGCGAGAAAGAAATTCTCCTGGGGCCGCGCCCAGGGCTGGCAATACTGGTTCGAGAACGCCCGACGCGTACGCGAACTGCCGTTGGCGCCGCCGCGGTGCAGCAACGTGCCGGCAAAAACCAGACAGCTGCCGGCCGGCATGACCACCGGCTGCGCCAGAGCCGCGAGCCGGTCTGCGAGCGCCGGGGCCTGCTTGCCCTCTTCCTGTCCGTAAGCGCCAGCGATCTCGGCATCGCTCCAGCGATGGCTGCCGGGGATCACCTCCGTACCGCCATTCTCTGCGCTGAAGTCCTCCATTGCCACGATCGTCGACAGGCTGACCATAGGCCGGGGACGGGGGATCGTATAAAAGGAATCATCCGTGTGCCAGGGCTGCGGCGTCTCGCCCGGGCCGATGACAATCGCCTGGCTGGCGGTGAGGAGATAATTCGGTTCGAACACAGCGTCGCAGAGCCCGAGCATGCGCGGGTCTTCGACGATGTCCTGAAATATCCGGTCACGGGCGACAAGCGTGTAGATACGCTCCGTATGCGTGCCCTCGAAGTTATTGCGGCCCTGATGGCCGCCAAGCCAGGCGTCATAGCAGGCGTTCACGCGCGCCAGCCGCGCCGGGTCGAGAAAATTCTCGATGATCGTGAAGCCCTGGTCGTGGAGCTCCGCGAGCTGGCGGGCACCGGCCGTCTGCCCTGCCGCGATCACCGGGCGCTCTCTCTTTGCCACCTGCCCACTCTTTCTACTCTTTCCATGCTTTTTGCCGCCCTACTCACCGCAGTCCTCTCGATTCTTCATCTATTAAACGGCACAGCAACAACACGCACCGCGCCTGCACCAACCGGCAGACCTGTTTCGCGCAGAGCCTAACCCCGATCAGCGCCGCAAGGCGAGCCTTTGGTCCGCAGCACTGGTCTTGGCAACGGTAAGCGGGTAGCGTAACCCGCTGCCGAGCGAGCTGGAGACCCCATGGATCCCGCCAAGGAAACGACCGACGCCGCTCTCGTGGGCTGGCTCAACGCCGCCATCGAGGAAGCCGAAAAGTCCTGGGCCGAGGGGGGCATTCCCATTGGCGCCGTGATCGGCGCGCCGGACGGCAGCATCGTCGCTCGCGGACACAACGAGCGGGTGCAGAGCGGCGACCCGACGGCCCACGCCGAGATCGCCTGTATCCGCCACGCCGGCCGCCGCCGGGACTGGTCCCGGCTCACGCTCGTCTCTACCCTCAGCCCCTGCATCATGTGCACCGGCGCCGTCGTGCTCTACCGCTTCGGGCGGGTGGTCGTCGGCGAGCACCAGACCTTCCTCGGTGCGGAAGACCTCCTCTGCGACAGCGGCATCGCCGTCGACGTGCTGGAGGACCCGCGCTGCATCGCTCTCATGGAGCGGCTGCAGCGCGAGAAACCGGATCTCTGGGCGGAGGATATCGGTAGCTAGCCGATCTCCGCGCGCCCTTCCCTGCTGTCTACCCTACGGAACGCCGACTATGAAAACACACGTCCTAGCCCTTGCTCTCGCCCTCACCCCGGCCGTTACCACTGCGGGCCCCGAGGCCTTCTCTACCGGCCCGCTCATCAAGAACTACGGCATGATCGCCGAGGTACCCGAGGCCGCTGCGCTGCCGGCCGATACCGATTTCAAGGTGGCTATCGACGTGGTCGAGGGCGGCGTCGAGGGCGAGCTCAACGGCAAGTTCAAGACCGCGGCAAGCCTGATCAATCTGCTCAGCGCCTCCGGCGTTCCGGCGGACCGCATCGAGGTCGGCCTGGTCATCCACGGCCCGGCCTACCGGGACCTGCTCGTCGACAGCGCCTACGGTGGGGACAACCCGAACGCCGAGCTCATTGCCGCACTCCAGGCCCATGGCGCGACCTTTTATTACTGCGGTCAGTCAGCGGTGTACCACGATGTGCGCACCGAAGACCTGCTTCCCGGTGTGGCGGTCACGCTGTCGGCAACCATCACCCATGCCACGCTCCAGCAACAGGGCTATGCACTGCGCCCCTGAGCTGGCTGAGTGGGCCGGTCCGCAATAGACTCCCGGTATTGACCTGCCGCAAGGAGTGCTCCGGTAACCGGCGCGGGACCTCATCACACGCGTAGGCCTGTGGCACACTGTCTTCCAAGGAAATGGAGGAAATCATGCGCAAGAATAACCCTACGGCCATGCTGGTCGCCCTCGTCATCGCTCTGCTCGCGCCCCTGGCCGGCGCTCAGGGCCTCTTCGGCCCCGGCGTGCCGACCATCACCCACGAAGAGATCCGCGAGGCCGGGGAGACCGGCGAGACCCTGCTGTTCGTCGACGTGCGCTCCGAGGAAGAAATGTCCGTGTCCATGCTCCCGGGTGCCATTACGCGCCGCGAGTATGAGCGTAACCCGGAAGCCTACAAGGGTATGCGGATCGTGCCCTACTGCACCGTGGGTGCCCGCAGCGGCAAGTACACGCGGGAGCTCCGCGACCGCGGCGTGTCCGCGGTGAACTACCGCGGCAGCATCCTCGACTGGGTGGAGAACGGCGAGCCGCTGGTCACACCGGACGGGGAACCGACAAAGCGGGTGCATACCTACAGCGAGCGCTTCTCTGTGCCCGAGCCCTACACCCCGGTCAGCCAGTGATGAACGGTGCCATGACGCCCTGGCGCCGCCTGCCGGGCGGCATCACCTGCATCGACGCGGCCTATGTGGCACCCGGTATCGCCTGCTTCTACCTGCTCGAGGGGGATGGACACTACGCGCTCATCGAAACGGGCACGGCCAAAAGCCTGCCCAACCTGCGGGCGACGCTTGCGGCCCTCGGCATCGCGCGCGAGCAGCTGCGCTACGTGGTGCCGACCCATGTGCACCTGGACCACGCCGGTGCCGCCGGGCTCTACCTGCGGGAGTTCCCGCAGGCGGAGCTTCTGGTGCATCCGCGCGGCGCACGCCACCTCATCGACCCGGGCAAGCTCACCGCCAGCGCCATCGGCGTGTACGGCGAGGAAAGCTTCCGCGAACTCTACGGTGAGATCGTCCCGGCGCCACCGGAACGGGTGCGCACCCTGGCTGACGGTGAAAGCTTTACGGTGGGCGGTCGACGCCTGGAGGCTATCCACCTGCGCGGCCACGCGGAGCATCACTTCTGCCTCTGGGACGAAGCGACCCGCGGCTGGTTTACCGGCGACATGTTCGGTATTTCCTACGACTACCTCCGCCTGCCGGCGGGCGCGTTCCTGCTGCCGGCAACCACACCAACGCAGTTCGACCCGGCGGCCTACCGCGAGAGCATCCACACCCTCGCCAGCCGCGACCCCGCCTGGCTTTATCTGACCCATTACTCGGCGCTGGCCTTCGACCCGGCGCAGGTGGCGCTGCTCTGCGATCAGCTCAGCGCCTACGAGGCCCTGGGCGACAGACACGGCGACGCCCTCGAGGCCGCTCTTCGCCAGTGCACGGAAAGCGCACTGGCGACGCTCACGGACGCCGGCACCGGCGCCTCCCTCGCAGCTAAACTGCACATGGACCTGGCCTTGAACGCCCAGGGTATCGCCTGGCGAGCGCAACAGCTCGCCGCCGCAGAACAATAACAGCCCGGGACACACAGCTCATGACGCACTACCTTGGTACGGCCTTGCTCACCCTGGCACTCGCCCTGCCCGCCGCCGCCCATGACCTGGTGCTTCGTGGCGGGCGGGTCATGGACCCGGAAACGGGCCTTGATGCCGTGCGCGATGTCGGCATCGATGGTGACCGGATCACCGTCATCAGCGATATCCCGCTCCGCGGTGATCGGGTGATCAACGCGACTGGCAAGGTGGTAGCGCCGGGCTTTATCGATGCTCACCTCCACGGCGTGACGCCCATCGCCCACAAGCTGGCGCTGCGCGACGGGCTCACCAGCGCCATGGACCTGGAGTTCGGCACCCTGGGCACCCGCGTCAACGACTGGTACGCGGAGCGTGCCGGCAGCACGCAGGTGAACTACGGCACCGCCTCAAGCCACGAGCTGGCCCGCTCCCTCATCCTCGACGGCATCGAGGCCAAGGATGTGACTGAAGCGCAGCGCAGCCGCGGCCAGGGTACCCGCTGGGCAGACGGCGTCCCCACGGACAAGGAATTCGCGGCGATCATGGCGACCATCGACGCGGGCCTCGCCGCCGGTGCGCTCGGCCTGGGCTCCACCGTGGGCTACCTGCCCGGCGCCAGCGCGCGGGAACTCTACGAGGCGCAGAAAGTTGCCGCTGCCTATGGCCGCCTGAGCGCCGTGCACACGCGGCACACACCGGGCACCGCCACCACCACGCCCAACGGCATCCAGGAGATGCTGGCCAACGCCGTGTCGCTCGGCGCCCCGGCCATCGTCATGCACTTCAACAACCCGGGTTGGGAGCTGGTGCAGGATCTCCTCGTCGGCCTGCGCCGCGAGGGCCACAATATCTGGGGCGAGATCTATCCCTACGCCGCCGGTTCGACAACCCTGAATGCGGCCTTCTTCCGTCCCGAGATTTACGAGGATCAGCTCGGCAAGCGCTACGAGGACACCCTCTTCGACCCGGCCACGCAGACCTTCTACACAAAGGAGCGCTACCTGGAGCTGGTTGCGAAGGAGCCGGCGCGGCCGGTCATCTCTTACAAGATGCCCCCGGAGCAGATACCGGACTGGCTGCGCATGGACGGCATCACCATGGGCTCCGACGGCATGCCCATCGACGGCCGCCATGGCTGGGGCACACCTTTCGAGGCACTGCCCGCCATGCACCCGCGCGGCGCCGGAGCTCGCGGGCGCACGCTGCGCCTGGCCCGGGAGCACGATATCCCGCTCATGCACGTGCTCGCCGCCCTGAGCTACCGCACGGCAAAACATCTCGGTGACACGGGGCTTGCGGCCATGCGCGAACGGGGCCGACTGCAGGAAGGCATGGTGGCAGACATCGTGGTCTTTGATCCGGAGACCGTCACCGACAACGCAACCTATGCCGCGAGCACACGACCGACCACGGGCATCGAAACCGTGCTGGTGGGCGGCCGGGTCACCGTCGATGGTGGCCGAGTGCGCGAGGACGTGTTCGCAGGCAAGCCGCTGCGCTTTACCCCCCAGGTGCCGGACTAGCCCCTGGCCTCAACATCGCGCAGCGCCGTGAGGACGTAGATCGCCGCGAAGGGCGTGAAGAAAATAGCACTCAACCCGTCGGTAAGCGTCGACAACACGGCCCCCAGGAGCACCAGCACCAGCGTCAGCGTGAACTGCTGCGCCAGTCCCACCCGGTCCGCCAGGGCCTTGCTCTCGCGCATGGCCTCCCCCAGCCCCAGGTCACGCTCGACCATGAGCGGCAGCACATAGAGCCAGATCGTCGCCAGGAAAAGCCCGGGCAGGATGAACAGGGCGAAACCGATGGCCATGAGGATCACCAGTGCGTAGAAGGCGAGCACGAACTGCAGGAACCGCTCGAAGTAGAACACGTCGGCAAACTGCGGCTCCCGCCCCTCGCGCAGGCGCAGCGAGACCATACGGTAGAGGCCGGCCAGCAGCGGTCCCCCGAGGATGCCAAGGGTCAGGCCCGTGAGCAGAGAGACAAAAAAGCCCGCAACGATCAACGGCAGGATGTCGCGCAGGAAGGCGTCGAAAGAGCGCTTTAGAATGCTCAGGATCGCGGCACTGTCCATGGCTTGACCTCTGTCATCGGCTGGCCTTCCATAAACGCATCGACCGGCGATCGCTGTCAAGCGCATCACCCGCCCCGGAGCACAACTGCCCATGTCCGAGACCGTGCTAGCCATCAGCCAGCCCCGCCTCGCCCTTGCCTTTCTGCCGGTGGCGGCGACGCTCGCGATTTTCCTCGCCTGGTCCCTGCACCTGCGCCACCCGCTCTATGCGCTGCTGCGCATGCTCGTGCAACTGCTGCTCGTGGGCTACGTCCTCGCCTATAGCTTCGGAGCCGACGCCTGGGGGCTGATCCTCCTGGTGCTGCTGTTCATGGCCTCCGCCGCCGAAGCGAGGCGGCACCGCTTCGGGCCAGGGGTGCGCGTTATACTGCCGCAACGGGCAAAGCAGAGGAAAAACGCATGGAGTATCTTCGGGCGCGGAAGCAGGCGCACAGCCGCGGCAGACGCGCCGCCGGGGCATTGCTCGCAGGAGCAGCGCTCTTCTGCATTGCCATCCCGGTGCGGACAGAACCAGTGTTCACCCCGGACACAACGGCGCAGTGTGTTGCCGAGGTAACGGCCCGGGCACCTGCCCTTTCCAGACACGAGGTGCTCCACTGCGTCGGCCGTGCCGCCCAGGCCTGCATGATGACGCGGGACGGGGGCACGACGGTGGGCATGATCGACTGCCTGCAGGGCGAGGAGCGCTATTGGCAGAAGCGGCTGACTGCGGCCTACGCCGAGCGCCTGCAGGCCGCCCGGAAACAGGACGAGGAAATGACCCGCCTCGGCTCGGCAGCGGCCTCTTCTGAGGATAGACTGGTCGCCATGCAGGCGGCGTGGGAGAGCTACCGCCACGCCGCCTGCCTTTACGAGCAGGCGCAGTGGATGGGCGGCACTGGTGGCGGGCCCGCGACCATGGCCTGCCATATGCACGAGAGCGCGCGACAGGCGCTCAAGCTCGAGGGCTGGTGGGCGCAGTGATAACGCCAGTGGTGCAACCGCCCGCCACACCGCGCCAGGCTGCGCTCTCGAGCGCTTTCGCCCTGAGCGGTTCCGGTGCCTGGAAGGGCCCACGGCGGCGCGCGGTCCGCTAGCGCCGAAACTCCAGCATATCGAAGTCCGAGTCCACCGCCGGCGCCGGAAACTGAAGCAGCAGGCGGCCGTCACTGAAACGGGCATCATGAGCATCGAACTTCGCGTCCTGCTCGGCGAAGCGCAACGTCATCTTTTGAACGATCCGCTGCTCGAGCTCGGCACCGTGCTGCGTCAGGCGCGCATCAAGGACCTCGAGGTGTTCGAGACCCACGATGGTGGGGTCACCCAGGCCAAGCTCACGCGCACGCACGGCATCAGCGCGGCGACCACGGAGCGCTGTACCACAATGTAGTACCTGAGACATAGCTTACAGAAAAACTCGGAGACATCGTTTACACATTT
>NZ_KN234753.1 GCF_000764025.1 Pseudohaliea rubra DSM 19751
TCGGTCGCGCCGCGTAGGCCTGGCCGAGATAGGACTCGGCGAAGCGGTTCACGGCGGCCACCGGGTCGTCCTGAGCAAGGCAGGCATGACGCCAGGCGCCAACGGAGGAGCCGAGCACCGCCAGCGGGCCTGTGGAGCGCTGCAGGTAGTCGCCGAAGAGAAAGCGGTCGAGGGCCGCGAGGATAAACCACTTGGGCCCGCCGGAGGCGCCCAGGAGCAGGCTGAACAGGGAGGGATCCCAGCCGTGGCGGGCGAGGGTGGCCGCGGCCTCCCGTCCGGCGTGAATCGCCAGCGGCCCGCCGGCCCGATCAGCCATCTGCGCGTACCTGCGCCGGGGAGCGCCCGGTCCAGCGCCGGAAGGCCCGGCGGAAGTTCGACGGGTCGTTGAAGCCCACCATGTAGGCGATGGTCGACAGCGGAAGGCGCGTCTGCGTGAGGTGGCGGGTGGCGTGCTCGACCCGCACCCGGTCGAGCAGAGTCTGGAAGGACTCTCCCTCCCCGGCCAGCCGGCGCCGGTAGGTGCGCGGGCTGAGGTTGAGCATCCGGGCAAGCTGCGGCATCTGCGGATACTGCCCCTCCAGCTTGCGCAGCAGTCGCAGGGTCTGTTCCGCGACTGAGTCGGCGCCCTTGAGATCCTGCAGCAGGCGCGCGCATTCCTCCTCGTAGAGGGCGCGCAGGGCGGGGTTCGACGAAGGCAGGCGTGTACGCAGCAGCGCTCGGTTGAAGCGGATTCGACCTTGCGGTCGTTCGAAGTGGACGTGGTCGCCAAAGAGTGCCCGGTAGGCATCATGGTGCGCCGGGGCCGGATAGGGGAACTCCAGCTCCAGGGTCAGCTCCGGGAGGCCGAGGAGGCCGCGGAGCGTGTTGCGCATGGCGGCGCCCATCAGCTCGAAGCCGAATTCCGCGAGCTCCGGATAGGGAATGTTCACGGTGGTGATGATGCACTCCCGGTCCGTGAGCGCATACTCGAGCTCCAGCGCCGGCGACAGCAAGTGGTAGTAGCGCATGAAGAGGTCGAGAACTTCGGCGAGGTCCCGGCAGGTCATGAAGGCCTGGCCGAGGACTGCATGGGCGCTCAGGTTCAGGCGCTCCCCGAGGCGCAGACCGAGGGCCGGATCGTTGGTGAGCCTGAGGGCGTTGGCCACCAGCCGGGCGAAGTCTGCCTGGGCCACGCGCGCGCCGAGACCGCCGATGCCGGTCTCGGCCAGCGAAGTGCCCTCGAGGATCGCTGCCTGCGGGTGTCCGCGGCCTGTCACCAGATCGATGAGGATGAGAACGTAGGGCGCTGGAGTCGTGGGGGCAGCCATGGCAGCATTTGGCCATATATGACCCTATTGTGGCAAGAGCGAACCTTGCTCGGGCGGAAAGTCGCTGGCCATAGTGGTGCCATGCCGATAACGCCTATAACGATAGCAGGAGTTGCCCCATGAAAATCGAATGGAAAGACCAGTCCCCGCGCAAGATCCAGCAGTTCGCACACGCTGACTACCCCCGCGAGAATCCCGATCTCGAGGATCTGCTCACCGCGCAGGATGTGGATCACATTGCCGAGATCTTCCAGACGCCGCTCACCGGCGCCTACAACTGGGATTACCAGGTGCAGGATGACCGTATCAAGAAGCTCTACGATCTCGGCAAGCAGCTGAACTGGGATCCGGAGATCGACATCAACTGGAATCGCCCCTGGCCTGACGAGGAGCGGGCCCCAGAGCTCATGAACCTGCACGAGTACCCGCCCTACCTGGCCATGGACGACAAGACCAAGGATGAGTTCTGGCTGCACATGAACGCCTGGAGCCTGTCCCAGTTCCTTCACGGCGAACAGGGCGCCCTGCTCGTGGCCTCGCAGCTCTGCTCCTGTGCACCGACGCTCAACGCCAAGCTCTACGCCGCTTCGCAGACCTTCGACGAGGCCCGCCATGTCGAGGTTTTCAACAAGTACCTGCAGAAGCGCATCGGCGTCATGTACCCGATCAATACGCACTTGAAGAGCATCATTGACAAGATTCTCACGGATCCGCGCTGGGACATGAAGTTCATCGGCATGCAGATTGTGATCGAGGGCCTGGCGCTGTCCGCCTTCAACACGACCCGCGAGACCACGCCGGATCCGGTGCTCAAGGACGTGGTCTACCTGGTCACCCGGGACGAGGCGCGGCATGTGACGTTCGGCGTGAACTACCTGGAGGAGTTCGTGAAGACGCTCTCTGACGAGGAGCGCGAGGAGCGCGCCGAGTTTGCCTACCAGGCCTGCGTGGTGAGTCGCGAGCGGCTGGTGGCGACGGACGTGTTCCGGCACTTCGGTTGGGATGTGGAAGAGGCCCGCAAGCAGGTGCTCGAGGGCTTCGTCATGGCCACTTTCCGCAATCTGCTGTTCCAGCGGGTGGTGCCGAACCTGAAGCGCATCGGCCTGCTCACGGACAAGATCCGGCCGAAGTTCGAGGAGCTCGGCATTCTCGACTTCGAGAACCTGGCCACGGACGGCGATATCGACTGGACGGCCCTGGAGCGCCCCCTCGACACCGAGGAGGCCCAGTCTCACGAGCAGAGCATGCTCGCGGCGTTTCATGCGGCGCACGAGGAGGAGCAGGCGTCCACCGCTGATGAACAGGCTAAGGCCGCTGGTTACGGCTGAACGACGCACTCCCTGTCAGGGGATGTTTGGCGAGCCCAGAAAAGGTTTATTGTAGCTTTTCGTGGCGGACACGTTGGTCGTCCTGTTCCGGGGCGAGCACGGGACACTTCCCTCAGTCGCTCCACGATATTCGCTTGGTGAGGGAAGTGTCCCGCGTTCGCCCCTGGCGCCTGGCGTACTTCGGGCTCGGCAGGGACCCAGCATGCGGTAGGGGCGGCTGCGGGAGGGTGCCCCCACCAAGCGAATATCGTGGAGCGACTGGGGGCACCCTCCCGCAGCCGCCCCGGAAATTTACGATTAACCAAAAAAAAGCCGGCGCTCCTTTCCGGGCGCCGGCCTTTCTTGTGAGATGCAGTCGTGGGACGGAGCGCAGGGCCCGCCCGCTCAGGCGGCCAGGTTCTTGACCTGGGCGCTCAGGCGGCTCTTGTGCCGCGCTGCCTTGTTCTTGTGGATGATGCCCTTGTCGGCCATGCGGTCGATGACCGGAACGGCCTGCGTGTAGGCCTCGCGGGCTTTTTCCACGTCGCCGCTCTTGATCGCTGCGACAACGCCCTTGATCTTCGTGCGCACGAGCGAGCGCAGGCTGGCGTTGCGGGAGCGGCGCTTCTCCGCCTGGCGGGCGCGCTTGCGGGCTTGCGGTGAGTTGGCCACGGTGTGTCCTCTGAATCAGTAACAGAAAAATCGGGAGGGCGGAGTATCCATAGGTGCGGTATCATTGTCAACTGCGCCACCCGGCCGCTGCCGGCCCCTCGCAACGCCTCCAGGAGTACCCCATGGCCCTCAACCCCGACAGCGTTCACATCTGGCGCACGCCGGATGGTCACCACTACCTTCACTGGGAGACCAGCGATCCGGCGACGGCGGTCGCCGTCGAGCCCATCGACGCCGTGGCCGAGACCCGGGAGCTGCCGCCGGGCGGTCCCGGACGGGCACGGATCTCGGGTCTGCCCGCGTCGCGCCGGCACTTTTTCCGCCTTCGCGACAGTTATGGCACGGAGGTGGTTGCCGCGGCCCGGGGCCTTGGCCTGCCGGGGGGCGTGAACTTCCGCGATTTCGGCGGCTACCGCGCGGCAGACGGGCGCCGCGTGCGCTGGGGTTACCTGTTCCGCTCCGGCAACCTGTCCCGCCTCACTGATGAAGCCCAGGCCATGTTCACCGGGCTTGCCATTGATGTGGTCTGCGACTTCCGGCGCGAAGATGAGCAGGTCAGTGACCCGAGCCTGCTGCCCAGCGGGCCCCGGCGCATCAACCTCGCGATTACCCCCGGCAGCCAGGGCAGTGCGCTCTATGACGCGCGGCACCGGCTCACCGATGCCGAGGCCATGGCCGAGGCCATGCGCGACATCAACCGGGAGTTCGTGCGTTCACAGAGCGACCGCTATGCTGCACTTTTCAGCCACCTGCTGGAGCCCCGTAACGAGCGCTGCCTCGTGCACTGCGCCGCCGGCAAGGACCGCACGGGTTTTGCCGCTGCGCTGGTGCTCTTTGCGCTGGGCGTGCCGCAGGAAACGGTGCTCCACGATTACCTGTTGACGCGGCACTACTTCGACGCCACCGGTGAACTGGGCCGGGTGCGCGAGAAGTACGATATGCATCACCTGGATGACGAGGTGTTGCTGCCGATGCTGCAGGTGGACGAGAGCTACCTCGGCGCTGCGCTGGGGGTCATTGCGGAAGACTACGGCAGCACCGAGGCCTATCTTGAAGAGGCGCTGGGCGTTGGCCCGGCGGAGCGGGCGGCGCTGGCCGCCCGCTACCTGGAAGACTAGCTGAGACCCAGGCCGAGGCAGAGGAGGCCGATCGCGGCGACGCCGACACTCTGGCCGGCCTTGTCGAGGTGGAACAGGCCGTAGAGATAGGCCAGGGGCGGCAGCAGCGTGGCGACGAGGCCCCAGGCGTAATCCTCGCGCCAGGCCGTGATGAGCATCAGAATCCAGCTCACCAGCAGGATGGCAGCGCCAAAGGTCGTCAGGGCAGCACTCGCAGCGTCCATGGTTCCTCCATGATGGACTCGGGGGGTCGATAAAACGCTGGCAAGCCTACCAGAAAGCGGCGCTGGCGCTAGTGTTTTCTGGGCGCCGCGGGCTGCCGGGGCTGTTTCTGGCGGATGACGCTGAGAGGCTTTTTCGTTAAGGTTAGGCGCTTTTTTTCGAGGATAACCGCTTGAGCGAGCACGATCCTTTCGCCGACATCAGGCCCTACCGCGACGACGAACTGGCGCCGGTGCTCGCCCGGCTGCTCCGGGACCGGGAGCTCACGGGGGCCGTTGCCGCTTTTCGCTTCGGTGGCCCGGCCCGTCTGCTGCCTTTCCTGCTCCGCCCGGCGGTGCGCTGGTACCTGAAGCGCGAGCTGCGCGGCGTCGCCAGCATCCGCGACCTGCAGCTGGTGATCCGCCGATACATGGATGCCATGATCGAGCAAACCACTGCCGGCCTCACGGTTTCCGGCCTGGAACGGCTCGACCCGGATCGCGCCTACCTTTTCGTCAGTAACCACCGGGACATCGCCCTCGACCCGGCTTTCACCAATTATGCGCTGCACATAAACGGCTTCGACACGGTGCAGATCGCCATCGGTGACAACCTGCTGACCAAGCCCTGGGTCGCCGACCTCATGCGCCTGAATAAGAGCTTTCTTGTGCGCCGCTCGGCGGCGGGACCGCGGGAACTGTTCGCCGCATCCCGGCACCTTTCCGCCTACATCCGCCACGCCCTCACGGTCGAGGGCGCCAACGTCTGGATCGCCCAGCGCGAGGGGCGGGCCAAGGACGGTGTGGATCGCACGGAGCCGGCCGTAATAAAGATGCTCTCGCTGAGTCGCGACAAGGCCGCCGAGGCCTTCGGCGAACACATCGCCAGCCTTGGCATCGTCCCGGTCGCCATTTCCTACGAGCTCGATCCCTGTGACGCCCTCAAGGCCCGGGAGCTGGCGGAGCGCGCCCGCACCGGTGCCTATGCCAAGGGCGAGCAGGAAGACGTGGCCTCCATCGGCGTAGGTATCGCCGGCAGCAAGGGTCGGGTCCATGTCAGCTTCGGGACGCCCCTGGGCAGCGGCTTCGAGAGCCCGGCGGCGGTCGCTGCGGAAGTCGACCGGCAGATACTTGCCGGCTTCCGGCTGCACCCCTCCAATCTCCAGGCCTATGAGGCGCTCGAGGGTCGGGCGCCGCCGGCGGGGCTGACCTGCGAGAGCGGGTCAATCTCCGCCGCGGTATTCCGCGCCCGCATGGAGGCGATCCCGCTCGCGCACCGACCCTTTGCGCTTGCCGGCTACGCCAACGCCGTACGCAGCCAGCTTGCCCTGCGCGAGGCGGCTTGACGGACTTGCTGAGCGAGAGCCTCAAGGAGCGGATCCGCGCCGCCTACAGCGCCACCGTTGCCGCGCGCAAGCTCAGCCCCCGCCGTGGGCAGCGGCAGATGATCGGTGCCGTCGCCCGGGCCCTGGCGCGCCGCCCCGAGGATGGCAGCGCCCCGACCGAGTCCCCCATCTGCGTCGTCGAGGCCGGGACGGGCACGGGCAAGACCATCGCCTACGCACTCGCGGCTATTCCTGTCGCCCAGGATCGTGGCAAGCGCCTTGTGGTGGCAACCGCCACCGTTGCCCTGCAGGAGCAGTTTGTACACAAGGACCTGCCGGACATTGCCGCCGGTAGCGGACTCGTCTTTACCGCCGCGCTTGCCAAGGGCCGTCGGCGTTATGTCTGCCTGAGCAAGCTGGATCGCCAGCTCGCCCAGGGGCAGGACGCTTCGGCCGCCATTCCCCTGTATCCCGACGAACTGCCCGCGGCAGGGGCGGCCGACGCGCTCCCGCGCTACGAAGCGATGATAGATGCACTGGGGCGCGGCAGCTGGGACGGTGATCGGGACAGCTGGCCCGAGGCCCTCGATGAGGCGGCCTGGCTGCCGGTCACTACGGACCATAACCAGTGCACCGGGCGGCGCTGTCCCAATGTGGGTCAGTGCAGTTTTTTTCGCGCCCGGGAGGCGCTGCAGGGCGCTGATGTCGTCGTCGCCAACCATGACCTGGTGCTGGCTGACCTCGCCCTCGGCGGCGGTGCTATCCTGCCACCACCGGAGGACACCATCTATATTTTCGACGAGGGCCATCACCTCCCGGATAAAGCCCTCAACCATTTCTCCAGCTTCTGCCGCCTGCACAGCACCCGCCAGTGGCTGCGCGACAGCGCGCGCGGGCTCACCGCCGGGGTGGCGGACATCGGCGGTATCGCCGGCGTCGGCCCGCTCCTGGAGCAGTTACCCGACAAGCTCGAGGACCTTGCCGGAGGGCTGGAGGTTGTGGAGGACGCGGTTGCGGCTCTGCTCGCCGAGGACGATGCGCACACCGGCCGCGAGGCTGAACGCCTGCGTTTTCCGCACGGCCGTGTGCCCGCAGTGCTCGAGCCCCTCGCCGGCAACCTCGCCGCAGGGTTCGGCCGCCTGGCCTCGAACCTTGCCCGCCTGGAGGGCTGCCTTGAGGACGAATTGGAAAACGGCGACCGCGAAACCGTCGAGCCCTGGCACCTTGCCGTGGCCGGCATGCGCGGGCGGGCGGAGAACACCCTCGCACTCTGGCAGGACTATGCAGCGCCGGATCCGGAAGGGCAGCCGCCGCGGGCCCGCTGGATCACCCGGATCCGCACGGCTGCCGGCGGCACCGTGGGGCACGATCTCCTGTGCAGCCCGATCCTGGCCACGGATATTCTCGCCGAGCACCTCTGGCCGCGCGCTGCGGGGGTGGTTGTCACCTCGGCCACGCTGACCGCCCTGCGCAGCTTTGATCGCTTCCGGCAGCGCAGCGGTGTGCCCGACGACGCCATCTTCGAGGTTGTGGGCAGCCCCTTCGACTACCGCCGGGCGACGCTCACTGTCCCGGCCATGGCGGCGGACGGGGGCAATGCCGCCGCCCACACGGCTGAACTCATAGAGCACCTGCCGCACTGGCTTGACGAGGACGAGGCCGCGCTGGTGCTGTTCGGCTCCCGGCGGCAGATGCTGGAGGTGTGTGATGGGGTTGCCGGTCGTATGGGTGACCGGCTGCTGGTGCAGGACAGCCTCGGCAAGCAGGAGATCCTGCGCCGGCATCGGGAGGCGGTGGACGCGGGCCGCGGCAGCGTTATCTTCGGCCTGGCGAGCTTCGCCGAGGGCGTGGACCTGCCCGGCGACTACTGCCGTCACGTGGTGATCGCCAAGCTGCCCTTCGCCGTGCCCGACAGCCCGCTGGAGGCGGCGCTTGCCGAGTGGGTGGAGGACCAGGGGGGTAACGCTTTTATGGAGATCAGCGTCCCCGACGCAGCGCTCCGCCTGACCCAGGCCAGCGGCCGACTGCTGCGCACCGAAGGCGACTGGGGCCGCATCACCCTCTGTGACCGGCGCGTGGTTACCCGGCGCTACGGCCGGGCTATCCTCGATTCCCTGCCGCCTTTCCGGCGCGAGATTGCATAAAAAAACCGGCCGTGCGGGGCACGACCGGCTTCGGTTGGGCGGTGCGTGGGGTCAGAAGTTGTAGGTTACTTCCGCTCCGTAGATCTGCCCCTTGGCCAGCGCAGCAAAGGTGCCCCCCAGCGGTACCGGGCCGAGTGAAGACGGGAGCTGGGTGTCGCCGCCGTGCTTGACCTCGTCCATCAGGTTGCGTCCGTACAGCGAGAAGATCCAGTGGCCGTCGTTCGAGTAGAAGTCCAGGCCCGCATCCAGAATATGCTGTTCCAGGATGAAACCGAGGTTGTCGTCCGTCCAGGCCATTTCGTCCCGGTAAGCGTAGCTGAAGCGGGCGGTGGCCACGCCCCAGTCGCCCATGGGCATGTCGTAGTTCATGCCTACGCGCCAGGTCAGCTCCGGCGCCCGGGGCAGTTCCAGGTCTTCGCCGTTGCCCGGTGCGTCGCCATTGAGATCGAAGCGCACCGTGTCGTACTCGGCATCCAGGTAGCCCAGGGAGGCGAGCAGCACCAGGTTGTCGCTGAGGCGGAAGGTGCCGTCCAGCTCCAGGCCCATGATGGTCGCATCGGCCGTATTCTGGATGATCTGCGCTACGCCCGAGACCGGGTCCGCGAAGTTCACCTCGCGCTGCATATCCTCGATTTCGTTGTAGAAGACGGCAGCGTTCAACCTGCCCCAGTCGTGGGTGGATTTGTAACCGAACTCGAAGCTGTCCACCTGCTCTTCGTCGAAAGGACCGGGGGAGAAAGCCGGGACCGTGTTGCGCAGGTTATAGCCGCCGGAGCGGAAGCCGCGGCTCCAGTGACCGTAGACCTGCGATGTGTCATTCAGGAAGTAGGCAAAGCCGAGTTTGGGTGCGAAGGTATCCCAGCTTTCCGTGTCGACGAAGTCGGCCGGGCAGGCCGGGCCATTCACGAAATTACAGCGGGTATCGGTGCCAGTGATCGGGTTCGCGTAGACCGGGTTGCCGCCGTTGCCCAGGGTCGCGCCCAGGTCGAGGACGTTGGTATTCACGTTCAGCGAGGCGATTTCCGCGGATTTTTCTTCCGTGGTCCAGCGCGCGCCGGCGGTGATTGTCAGCCGATCCGTCAGGGCATAGTCGACCGCGGCAAAGGCGCCGAGGGACTCGACGTCATAGAAGCCGCCACCATCCTGAATCTGGAAGGGCATCGTGTCCGGCAATACGAGGGCGCCGCCGGTGAGGTCGGCTGACACCTGGTTGGTCACGAAGCCCAGCAGGTCCCGGCGCTCATGATAGGCGATGTCGTTGTCGAACCAGTAAACGCCTGTTGTCACAGTGGCATCACCGAACTGGCCGTTGTAGCGCAGTTCGAAACTGTGCTGCTCGGCCGTCAATTCGGTCGGGGCGTGGAACAGCGATACAGGCTGCGCGTCGATATCGCTCAGCGCCGAGCTTTGCGAATCCCGCCAGCCGTAGATGGCCGTGACACTGCCTTCGCCGAAGGCCACGTCCATATTGAATTCCGCGGTGAGGAAATCGGTTTCGATATGCTGAGAGCCGACTTCATTGTAGTTGGCATCAAAGCTGTCGCGGTCAGCGTTGAACGGCGTCCCGGGAAGACCGATGCCGTTGGTATGGGACTGGGCTACCGGGCCGTCGCCTTCGATATCCGTGTATTCATAGCGGACTACCAGTTCCATGCTGTCCTGCGGCGTCCACACGGCGGTACCGCGGACCATCTGCTGCTCGGCTGCCTGCACGTCACTGCCGTCGAACTGGTTTTCATGCCAGCCTTCGTCATCGTTCAGGTAGGCCGTCAGGCGCAGGCCAAGGGTGTCGGTGACCGGGCCGCCCACGGCGCCCATGAGGTAGCGGTTGAGGCCGCCGTCACCGCCGCCGTCGATGGCAGCACGTACGGTGGCATCAAAGGTATCGCCGGGCTTCTTGGTGTTCATGAGGATGGCGCCGCCGGTTACGTTGCGGCCGAAGAGGATGCCCTGCGGTCCGCGCAGCACCTCGATGCTCTCCAGGTCGAAAACGTCGAAGAGAATGCCGTTGTTGACCCCGAGATAAACGCCGTTGACGAACACGCCCACGGTAGGGTCGATGCTCGGGATGGAACTGTTGATGCCGAGGCCGCGGATGGAGAAGTTCTGTGTGCCCCGGGTGGTGCCGACATCGTCCAGGGCCACGTTGGGCATGCCCACGGAGAGGTTGGTGAGATCACGGACCTTGAGAGCCTCTATCTGGTCGGCGCCGAAGGCGGTGATGGCCAGCGGTACGTCCTGGGAGCCTTCCTGCCGCTTGCGGGCGGTTACCACGACTTCCTCGAGGAGGGAGGTCGAGCCGACGCGACGCTGGGCCTCCTGGGCCTGGGTGGTCATGGTCAGGCCGCCTGCGGCAACGGTGACCGCCAGGGCCAAGGGGGAGAGGAGGGCAGGCTTGTGGGTGGTGTTGGGGCGCATAAGGTACATCCTGTTGCAATCACTATAGGTATCATCAGTGGATGCTGCGGTGGTGAGAGGCCTTTGTGCATTGCACCAGCTAAGCCGGGCATCTCCCAAGCAGTGGGCCAATTCTGACTCGGTGCCCATAAGTTTCAAGGGATTAGGTCGTAATTTTGACAATCTGAGTCAACAGTAGGGGTGGAAGTGAGGGCAGCTCGCAGCTGGAGCGGGTGATGGGAATCGACGGGGCCGCCCAGGCCCACGTTACAGCTTAATCGAACGGCCCGTTTACGCTTCGTAGTACTGAGGGATGGAGCGGGTGATGGGAATCGAACCCACGTCATCAGCTTGGGAAGCTGAGGTTCTACCATTGAACTACACCCGCCGGGGGAGGGCAGCTTAGGCCAAGTCCCTGCTGCCGTCAAAAGACCTGTGCGCTGGTATCTCACTGTCCTGTCCCGCAGAGGGGCCGTGCTCTCGCCTCAACACAACGGTTCTGCTTCGGCAGGCTGCCCTTGCCGTTGCTGGACAGTCCGCTGCCTCCATGGGAGGCACAAAAAAGCCGGCGGGCTTGCGCGCCGCCGGCTCGGGCAGTTTCTGGCCGATTGCTCAGAAGTTGTAGGTGACCTCACCGCCGATTACCTCACCCTTCATCATCGGTGAGAAGGTGCCGCCGACCGGCACCCCGGCGAGCGTGGGAGACAACTGCGTATCGCCGCCGTGACGCACGGATCCCAGCAGGTTCCGGCCATAGACCGAGAACACCCAATGGCCGTCATTGGTGTAGATGTCCAGGCCGGCGTCAAGGATATCCTGCTCGTTGATGAAGCCGAGGTTGTCGTCGGTAAACGCCATCTCGTCACGGAAGGCATAGCTCAACCGCGCCGTCGCGTAGGCCCAGCTGCCAAGCGCGAAGTCGTAGTTGGCGGCGATGCTGTAGGACCACTCCGGTGCGCGCACCACATCGAGGTCTTCATCTTCCTCGTTGATGACGCCGTCGTTGGTCAGATCGAAAATGACCGAGTCGTAACCGGAGTTGGTGTAGCCGACGGAGGCGAGGACCGTAAGGCTGTCGCTCACGCTGAAGGCGCCGTCGGCTTCGAAGCCCCAGAGCGTTGCGTCGGCGGTATTACGGATGATCTGCACTACGCCCGCGTCCGGGTCGGCGAAGTTCAGCTGGCGCTGCATATCGTCGACCTCGGTATAGAAGGCGGCAACATTGAAGCGGCCCCAGGCGTGGGTCGACTTGTAGCCGATCTCGAAGCTGTCAACCTGCTCTTCATCGAAGGCCTGCGGGGTGAATAGCGGCGTGGTATTGCGCAGGTTGTAACCACCGGAGCGGAAGCCCCGACTCCAGTGGCCGTAGAGCTGCGAGCTGTCGTTGAGCATATAGGTGGCCCCGAGCTTGGGCGACCAGGTCTGCCAGTCCTCATCGTCAACAAAGTCAAAGGGACACTCGGGAAAACCCTCGCTCCGATCGACGATGTTGCAGCGGAAGTCAACCGGGTAGCTGATTCCAGGTGTTGCGACTCCCGGCGGCAGCGCGGGGAAGCTGTCCTCGAGGCTCTGGTTCGCGGCCAGGGAGGCTACGTCGGCGTACTTCTCTTCGTCCGTATAACGAACCCCTGCGGTCAGGGTGAGCCGATCGGTGAGCGCGTAGTCAAGAGCGACAAAGACGCCCAAGGTTTCAACCCCGTAAAGGCCGCCGCCGTCCTGGATGATCAGCGGGCCCTGGTTGCCGGTTGCGGCGCCGGCCAGGTTGCGGCGCTCATGATAGCCCTGGTCCATATCGAACCAGTACAGACCGGTGGTGATATTGGCATCGCCGAACTGGCCGTTATAGCGAAGCTCGAGGCTGTTCTGTTCTGCCTCCAGCCAGGCAGCGGAGTGGAAGGCCCAGATCGGCTGCCCGTCGATATCACTGCCGGACTCGGAGTACGAGTCGCGCCAACCGTAAATGGCGGTGACGGTGCCTTCGCCGAAATCGACCTGGTGATTGAGCTCGGCGGTGAGGAAATCGGTCTCTATGGTTTGATAGCCGATGAAATCGTTGCTGCTACCGAAGCTGTTCTTACGGTCGTAATTGACCCACACACCATCGACACCACTGCCGTTGGTGTGCGACTGAGAGACTGCGCCATCACCGTCGATATCAGTGTATTCGTAGCGGATAACGACTTCTGTGCGGTCCGTCGGCGTCCACACTACCGTCGGACGCAACATCAGCTGGTCTACGGCGCCCACGTCCTCTTCCGTGACGCCGAAGGGTTCAAAGGCGTCGCGCTTAAACCAGCCTTCGTCTTCGTTGTAATAGGCCGTGAGGCGGATGCCCAGGGTGTCTGACACCGGCCCGCCGGCGGCTGCCATGGCGTAGTAGTTCAGGCCGCCATCACTGCCGAAGCCGTCGACGGCAGTCTTGATCGTGGCATCCCACTCCTCGCCAGGCTTCTTGGTATTCATCAGCACGGCGCCACCGGTGACGTTACGGCCGAAGAGAATCCCCTGGGGGCCGCGGAGTACCTCGATGCTTTCGAGGTCAAACACATCGAAGATGATGCCGTTGTTAACCCCCAGGTAGACGCCGTTGACGAAAACCCCCACGGAGGGGTCAATGGAGGGAATCGAAGCGTTGATGCCGAGCCCGCGGATTGAAAAGTTTGCGCTGCCGCGAGTGGTGCCCACGTCATCGAGGGTGACATTCGGCAGACCGACGCCGAGGTTGGTCAGATCTCGCACCTTCAGGGCCTCGATCTGATCGGCGCCGAAGGCGGTAATGGACAGCGGCACGTCCTGCGCGCCTTCCTCGCGCTTCCGGGCGGTGACAACGACCTCCTCCAGGAGCGCGGCCGAAGCACCGCGGCGCTGGGTTTCCTGGGCTTGTGCGGTCGTCGCCAGGCCGGCGACGGCGATGGTGACGGCAAGAGTCAGAGGGGAGAATACTGGAGCGGCACTGCGCGTTGTTTCGGGGCTCATAGAAGACATCCTGTTGCTATCATTATCATCGGTAGATACTGCCGTGCTGAGGCGCTTTTGTGCATTGCACGACGTCAGTCAAGCAGTACTCAAACAGTAAACGAAATTCAACTTTTCGCCCACCAGTTTCAAGGCATTACGGCATGATTTTGTCGGTTGGAAACTGCAGCGCATGCTGCGAATCGCTGGGGCCGCCCAGGTGGGGCCGCCCAGGTGGGGCCGGCTGCCAGCATCCTCACCGCGAGCGTGACAAACAGAGACGCTGTCACTGAGCCCCACCCACGGGGGAGCCAGTGGCCAGGCCGAGTGTCCTGTGCCTTCCGAAGGGCCCGCCTCTGATAGTCTGTGCAGCTAGGGAGGGACCATGCACACCCAGGTTGCAGAAATACTGATCGATATTGAAGCCGAACTGCGGCAGCTCCAGCTCTGGGAGCGGGAGCCGCCGCCGGCCGACGCCCTCGCTTCCACGCAACCCTTCTGCTTCGACACGCTGACGCTGCCCCAGTGGCTGCAATTCGTGTTCCTGCCGCGCATGCAGGAGCTGGTCGCAGCCGAGGCGCAGCTCCCCGGGGACTGCGGCATCCGGCCCATGGCTGAAGAGCACTTCCGCAACGCACAGCTGCCGATCCGCGAGCTGCTCCTGGCCCTGGATCGGATCGACCGGCTGCTCGGTGGGGCTTAGCTGCCCAGGCGCCAGTCCAGAGAGACCCCCACGATCCGGCCGCGCGCGAGGGGGCTGAAGGCGCCGCCCAGGGGTTCGCCGATGAACACCGCGGGCAGCTGCGAGTCGCCTCCGTGCTTGACCTCGTTCAGGAGGTTGCGCGCGTAGCCGGCGACGGTCCAGTGGCCGTCCGGGCTGGTCCAGGCGAGGTCCAGATCGACGAGGTCCTGGGCGAGGATGTAACCGAGGTTGTTGTCCGTGTAGGCGACGCGGTCGCGGTAGTTCCAGGCGACGCGGGCGTCGAGGCGGCCGCTAGCCACTGCTCCCTGCCATCGCGCTTCCAGGCTGCCGGTCCACTCCGGCGCGCGCGGCAGCGCCAGGTCCTTGTCGGCGCCGTCCACGGTGCCGTTGCCGTCCAGGTCGAAGCGGACTTTCGTGTAGCGGGCGTCGAGGTAGCTCGCGGTGGCCGCCAGGGTGACACCCGCACCGGCCTCGATGGTGAGGTCCAGTTCCGCGCCGCTGAGCTCTGCACTCGCGGTATTGCGGATCAGCTGCAGGATCCCGGCAGTGCCGCTCGGCAGGTTTACCTCCCGCTGCATGTCTTCGACCCGCGTGTGGTAGAGCGCCGCGTCCAGGGCCCAGGCGTCGCCGCGCAGCTTGTAGCCCACTTCGACTGTGTCCACCTGCTCCTCGTCGTAGGGGCCGGGGGGCTGGGCGGCGTTAGAGTTGCGCAGGTTATAGCCGCCGGAGCGGAAGCCGCGGGTCCAGCTCAGGTAGCCGTGACGGTCCTCGTCCGGACGGTAGCTTACGCCGAGCCGCGGTGCGACGGTCTGCCACTGCTCGCTGTCCTTGAAGTCGAAGGGGCAGTCGCCGCTGACAACAATATTGCAGGGCGTCGGGTTCAGGTTGAAGGAAGCAACGTGTACCTGTTTCTCCTCCCGGGACAGGCGCAGGCCGGTGCTCACGGTCCAGCGCTCGCCCAGGTCATAGTCCGCAGCGACGAAGACTGCGGCGGTACTGAGCTCTTGCGTGCCCCCGCCATCCTGGGTGAACTGCGCGCTGTCGGGAACGCCGCTCTCGCCCAGAAACAGACGCCGGTCATGGTAGGCGAGATCGCCGGCGAACAGGTAGAGGCCGGCGGTGAGGTCCAGCGCGGGGCCGAACTCGCCCCGGTAGCGCAGTTCATTACTCCACTGCTCGGCGTCGATCCAGCCCGGGGAATGGAACAGGAAGGCGGGCTGGCCGTCGATGTCGCTCATGGCAACGGAAGACTGCTCGCGCCAGCCGAAGATGTTGGTCAGCGTGCCCTCGCCGAAGCCCACGGCGCGGTCCCAGCGGAGGGTCAGGAAGTCGCTCTCCACGGACTGGTAACCGCGCTCGTCGATGGCGAACTCGTGGCTGTCCCGCGGGAAGTTGCGCGGCGTGCCGGGAATCCCCGAACCGTTGGTGTGCGACTGCGTGGCCGCCCCCTCGCCGTCGATATCCGTGCGCTCGTAGAACAGCGTCACCGTGTCGGCCGCCGTCGGCTCCCAGACCAGTGTGCCGCGGGCCATGGCCTGCTCGACCGCGCCGAAGTCCTCGCCGTCCGCGAGGTTCTCGAACCAGCCCTGGTCGTCGTTGCCGTAGAGCACCAGCCGGCCCTTGAGGCTATCGCTCAGCGGGCCCGACAGGCTGCCCATGAGGTAGCGCGACAGGCCGCCGTTGCCGCCGCCTTCCACGGCACCGCGCAGCGCTGCCTCGAAGCGCTCGCCGGGCTTGCGGGTTTCCAGGAGCACTGCGCCGCCGGTGACGTTGCGGCCGAAGAGGATCCCCTGCGGGCCGCGCAGAACCTCAATGCGCTCGAGGTCGAAGATATCGAAGACCGTGTCGTTGTTGACCGCGAGATAGACCCCGTTGACGAAGACGCCGACGGCCGGATCGATGGACGGGATGGAGCTGTTGATGCCGAGGCCGCGGATGGAGAAGTTCGCGGTACCGCGGCGGGTGCCGACGTCGTCCAGGAGTACGCCGGGCAGCCCGGCGGACAGGCGCGTGAGGTCGCGCGCCTTGAGCGTGTCGAGGTCTTCGGCTGAGAAGGCAGTGACCGCCACCGGGGCCTCGATGGCGCGCTCGCTGCGCTTGCGGGCGGTGACCAGGACCTCTTCCAGTACCGGGCGGGCGCCGGCCTCGTCGGCGATAGCGGGCGTCGCCGCCGCGGTGGTTGCGAGGAGGAGGGCGGTGCTGAGGCTGCGCTGCATGGAAAGCTCCCTGGCTGTTTGGCGCGCGAAGGGTGCGCCAAGCGTCGGGCGCTGTCAACCCAAGACTGACTCTGTGGTTAACAAGTGTGCTTGCGGGAAGCATGACACGTGTCGACCGCCGGCGCAGGCCCGCCTTGCGGACGGAGTCGCGGCGGGTCGCCGCTCCTACAGAAGGTGGGAGCCCTTTGTAGGAGGCACGACTCGTGCCGACCGCCGGAGCAGGCCCGCCTTGCGGACGGAGTCGCGGCGGGTCGCCGCTCCTACAGAAGGCGGGAGCCCTTTGTAGGAGGCACGACTCGTGCCGACCGCCGGCGTGAGCCGGCCTTGTGGCCGGCCTTCGGCCGGGGTCGCGGCGGGTCAGATCCGCTCGACGACGGTGGTGATGCCCTGGCCGAGGCCGATGCACATCGTGGAGATGCCCCAGGTCAGGTCCCGGTCCTGCATCACGTTCAGCAGGGAGCCGGTGATCCGCGTACCGGAGCAGCCGAAGGGATGGCCCAGGGCGATGGCGCCGCCGTGGACGTTGACCTTCTCCTCCATGCTGTCCAGCAGCCCGAGGTCCTTGAGCACCGGCAGGGCCTGCGCCGCGAAGGCCTCGTTGAGCTCGACCATGTCGATGTCGTCGATGGACAGGCCCAGCTGCTTCAGGGCCTTCTTCGTCGACGGCACGGGGCCGTAGCCCATGATCGACGGGTCCACGCCGGCGACGGTCATGGCGCGGATGCGGGCGATCGGCGCAAGGTCCAGGGCCTCGGCCTTCTCAGCCGAGAGCACCAGCATGGCCGAGGCGCCGTCGGAGATCTGCGAGGAGGTGCCTGCGGTCACCGTGCCGCCCTGGGGGTTGAAGGCCGGCGGCAGCTGGGCCAGGCCCTCAAGGGTGGTTTCGGGCCGGATGGTCTCGTCCCGGGTGACAGAGACCAGGGCGCCCTGCTCGTCGTGGCCCTCGACGGGGATGATTTCCCGGTCGAACTTGCCGTCCTCTGTCGCCTTGTGGGCGAGCTGGTGGGAGCGCAGGCCGAGCTTGTCCTGAGCCTCGCGGCTGATGCCGTGCATGAGGCCGAGGTACTCGGCGGTCATGCCCATCATGCCTGCCGCTTTGGCCACGTTGAGACCGAGGCGGGGATTGATGTCCACGTCGTCCATCATCGGCAGGTGGCCGAGGTGCTCCACGCCGCCGACGAGGTAAACGTCACCGATGCCGGCCATGATGCTGGCCGCCGCTGTGTGCAGGGCAGACATGGAGGAACCGCAGAGGCGATTCACCGTCTGCGCGGGCACGGTGAACGGCAGCTGGGCCCGCAGCACGATATTGCGCGCGAGGTTCATGCCCTGCTCGCCCCGCTGCAGCACACAGCCCCAGATGAGGTCGTCGATCTCCGCCGAGTCGAGCTTGTCGTTGCGGGCCAGCAGGCCCTTGATCACCGCGACGGACAGGTCGTCCGCGCGGACGTTGCGGAAGCAGCCGTTCTTTGACCGGCCCATGGCGCTGCGGGCGAAGTCGACGATGACGGCGTCTCTCGGGTTGGCTTTCACAGTCATTCTCCTTTACGCGAACCGGCGCTCAGTAATAGGTCTCGCCCGCGGCGAGTTTGGCTTTCATGCCCTCGGTGAGCTCGTAGCCCTTGCCGAGGTCCGCGAACTTCTCCGATTGCTCTGCCAGCCAGGGCAGGCCGACGGTGTCCAGCCAGCGGAAGACGCCGCCGCGGAAGGGCGGGAAACCGATGCCGTAGACCAGGGCCATGTCCGCCTCGGCGGCGCTGCCAACGATGTTCTCCTCGAGGCAGCGGGCAAGCTCTGTGGCCATGGGCAGCATCATGCGGGCGATGATGTCGTCGCGCTCGAACTCGCGGCGCTCGCCGCAGACCGGGGCAATCAGCTCATAGGCGGTGTCGGAGGGCGTCTTCTTCGGCTTGCCGCGCTTGTCGGGTATGTAGTCGTAGAAGCCCTTGCCGTTCTTCTGGCCGAGGCGGTCGTTCTCGAACATGACTTCCGTCGCGGTCTTGAAGTCCAGCTTCATGCGGTCCGGGAAACCCTCGGCCATGACGCCGGCGGCGTGTACGCCGGTATCGATGCCGACTACGTCCGTGAGGTAGGCCGGGCCCATGGGCCAGCCCCACTTCTCCATGACCTTGTCGACGGCCTGGAAGTCGGCGCCGTCGCGGAGCAGCTTCGAGAAGCCGTCAAAATACGGGAACAGCACCCGGTTCACCAGGAAGCCGGGGCAGTCTTTCACCACCACGGGTTTCTTGCCCATGCGGTTGGCGTAGGCCACGGTGCGGGCGATGGCGGCGTCCGAGCTTTTCTCGCCGCGGATCACCTCCACCAGCGGCATGGCGTGTACCGGGTTGAAAAAGTGCATGCCGCAGAAGTTCTGCGGCCGCGCAAGCGCCTCGGCGAGGTAGCTGATGGAGATGGTCGAGGTGTTGGAGGCGAGGATCGTGTCGTCTGTGATCTGCTTTTCCGTCTCGGCGAGGACCGCGTGCTTTACCTTCGGGTTCTCGACCACGGCCTCGACCACGATGTCGACCTGGTCGAAGCCCTCGTAGCTGAGCATCGGGTCGATGCTGCTGAGCACCTCGCCCATTTTCTCGGGCGTCATGCGGCCGCGCGCGACGCGCTTCGACAGCAGTTTGCCGGCCTCGGACAGGCCGAGGTCCAGGCCTTCCTGGGCGATATCCTTCATCTTGATGGGGATGCCCTTGTAGGCGGACTGGTAGGCAATGCCGCCGCCCATGATGCCGGCGCCGAGGACGGCCGCACGCCCGATCTTCCTGTCCGCCTGCTTCTCCCAGCCCCTGGCCTGCTTGGAGAGGTACTGGTCGCCGAGGAAGATACCGACCAGCGCGGCCGCCTGCGGCGTGGTGGCGAGTTCGGCGAAGCCCCGGGCTTCGACCGCGAGAGCGTCTTCGAGGCCCATGCCGCGGGCTTCCTCGATCACTTCAACGACTTTCATGGGAGCCGGGTAATTTT
Source organism: Pseudohaliea rubra DSM 19751 (assembly GCF_000764025.1). Lineage (GTDB taxonomy): Bacteria > Pseudomonadota > Gammaproteobacteria > Pseudomonadales > Halieaceae > Pseudohaliea > Pseudohaliea rubra. The sequence continues at coordinate 19,315 of NZ_KN234753.1, forward strand.
TACCGGCCTGCTGCCCGACCATGGCCTTCATGGTGAAGAAGGCCATCATGGCCTCCGTGTCGTTCATGGGCAGGGGGCTTTCCTTGGCGGCGCGACGTTCGGCGTAGTCGAGGCTGCCGTCAGCGGCATCGCCGAGCATCTGCAGCGCGGCATCGCGCAGAGCCTCCGCTTCCACCACCGCATCCACCGCACCGGCCTTGAGGGCGGCGTCGGCGCGCTGCTCCGCACCGGTGGTGATCCAGGTCACCGCTTCGTCCACGCCAATGATCCGCGGCAGGCGCGCGGTGCCGCCCCAGCCCGGGAGGATGCCGAGCTTCGTTTCCGGCAGGCCCACCTTCGCGGCGCTGGCCATGACCCGGAAGTCACAGGCCAGGCAGACCTCGAGGCCGCCGCCCATGGCGTAGCCGTTGATGGCGACCACGCTCGGGAAGGGCAGGGCCTGGAGGCGGTTGAAGTTGGCATTGTTGGCGCCGGTGAAGCCGGCGATGTCGTCGGCGCCGGCGCCGAACAGCTCCGTGAACTCGGTGATGTCGGCGCCGACGATGAACACCGGCTTGCCCGAGGTCACCAGCAGCCCGCGCAGGCCCTGCTCGGCCTCGAGGGCATCGAGGGCGGCGGTGAGATCGACGACGGTGGCCTGATTGAACTTGTTGACCGATTCGCCGGCGAGATCGAAGCGCAACTCGGCGAAGTCGCCATCGAGGCGAGCCACGGAAAGCGCGTCACTCTGGTAGATCATGGTGAGGTCCTGTTGCTGTAGGCAATGGATACCGGCGCTGGGCCGGCGGGGGCTCTACAGTGTAGCGCCCGCTCCCGGTCCTGTGAATGTTTGCAGTGTAAATATGTGCCCTTTTGCGTATCGCAGTTCTCCGGGACGGCTGCTGGACGGCTCCCCCATGAGAGAAGACTCCCGCCCTCACCCCGTGATCCTGGCAATAAGGCGCTGTTTTCGGTGCGAAACGTCAGGCGGCGATGGCGGTCCTGCGGTGCTCGCGCAGGCGCAGGAAGATGTCGGGGCCGGGCTTGAGGGGGGCCGCCAGCGGCAGAGGCCGGTCCGGCGGTGCTTACGAAGGTGATCAGTGGAGCGTGCGGGCCTGTCAGGCGTTTGCCGCGCTGTCGAGGAGCGCTTCAAGGAGGGCCTTCTGGGCGTGCAGGCGGTTTTCCGCTTCCTCCCAGATTACGCTGTCCGGCGCATCCATCAACCCGGCGCTGATCTCCTCGCCGCGGTGGGCGGGCAGACAGTGCATATAAAGCGCCCCGGGGGCGGCGCGGGTGAGGAGCTCGGCGTTGAGCTGGAAGGGCGCAAAGGCCTTCGCGCGGTCCTGCTGTTCCGCTTCCTGACCCATGGACGCCCAGACATCAGTCACCAGCAGGTCAGCGCCGGTGGCGGCGGCGGCCGGGTCGTGGCCGACGCTGACCCGGTCGCCATTGGCCGCGAGCAGCGCCGCGTCCGGTTCGAAGCCGGGCGGGCAGGCGATGCGCAGCTCAAAATCGAATTGCCGCGCGGCGTTGATATAGGACTGACACATGTTGTTACCGTCGCCGACCCAGCATACGGTTCGCCCGGCAATGGAGCCACGGTGCTCCCGGTAGGTCTGCATGTCGGCGAGAAGCTGGCAGGGGTGGAAGCTGTCCGTGAGTGCGTTGATCACCGGTACGCTCGAGGACACGGCGAAGCGCTCGACGATATCGTGGCCGAAGGTGCGGATCATCACAACGTCGACCATGGAGGAGATCACCCGGGCCGAGTCCTCGATCGGCTCGCCGCGGCCGAGCTGCGTATCATTCGGTGAGAGAAACATGGCGTGGCCGCCGAGCTGGGCCATGCCGGCCTCAAAGGAGACCCGGGTGCGGGTCGATGACTTGGCGAAGACCATGCCCAGGACCTTACCGGGAAAGCGGCGCTGGTCCTCGCCGGCGCGATGGCCGCGCTTCAGCTCGCTGGCGCGGTCGAGGAGCGCGTCGAGCTCGGCGGGAGAGAAGTCCAGAAGGGTCAGAAAGTGCCGCGGTGCCATCGTGGTTCCTCTGGGCGGTCTATGCCCCGCGCGCTGAGGCCTGCGCGGACCTGCGCGGAAAAACGGGCGAGCATAGCCGCTGGGCGGGACGCAGGCAAATTGCAGATCGTGCCGGCGGACCCGCGACTTTTGCCGAATAACCGACTAAAATGCGCAGGTATACGCGACGGAGCCGCGAGCCGCGGACATCCGCCGGGGCTCAACCGAGAACTCACGTAAGCCAGGACTCAACAAGGAAGCGACGATGGATATCATGGAGCAAATCCGGGAGCAGATCGAAAAGAACACGATCCTGCTGTATATGAAGGGCTCGCCTAATCAACCGCAGTGTGGTTTCTCGGCGCGCACGGTGCAGGCCCTCATGGCCTGTGGCGAGCGCTTTGCCTATGTGGACGTGCTGTCCAACCCGGATGTCCGCGCCAATCTGCCCCAGTACGGCAACTGGCCCACGTTTCCTCAGCTCTGGGTGAAGGGCGAGCTCATCGGCGGTTGCGATATTGTCAGTGAGATGCACGAGAGCGGCGAACTCGCCACCCTCATCAAGGAAGCGGCAGGGGACGAAGCTGTCTCCTGAGCCGCCCCCGACCGCAGGGCCTGCCGGGGGCCCTCAGGCCTCCGGCTTGACGGTGCGTGTGGCGGTCTGCAGGTAGTTCTGCAGGCCGAGACGTTCGATGAGGCCGAGCTGCGTCTCCAGCCAGTCGATGTGTTCCTCTTCGGACTCAAGGATGCTCGCCACGAGGTCTCGGGAGGCGTAATCGCCGACACTCTCGCAGTAGGCCACTGCGTCTTTCAGATCCTTGTGGGCAATGTGCTCGAGTTTCAGATCGCACTCGAGCATGTCCTTTGTGTCCTCACCGATCAGCAGCTTGCCGAGGTCCTGCAGGTTAGGCAGCCCTTCCAGGAAGAGAATGCGCTCTACCAGGGAATCGGCATGTTTCATTTCGTCGATGGACTCGTGGTATTCGTGCTCGGCGAGCTCGGTGAGGCCCCAGTCCTTGTACATCTTGGCGTGGAGGAAATACTGGTTGATAGCTACCAGCTCGTTGCCGAGAATGCGGTTGAGGTGTTCGATGACCTTGGGGTCGCCCTTCATGCTTGTCACTCCTGTACTGGCGGTCTCCCACCGAGGCGGGCGGAAGTCGAAACGTCAGTGTAAGGGGAGGTTGTGCCCGGTGCCAGTGGCGCGGGACGGTCAGGCCGGACGCACCGCCGCGTAGAAGCGATCTTCGGGTATGGCCATGCCACCGCCTTCCTCCAGCACGGCCTGTGCCATGGCGCCGCACTGGCCGCATTGGCTGGCGACGCCGAGGTGCTCTGTAAGCTCCTCGAGCGTTGAGATGCCGGTAGACGCCGCGGCGCGGATCTGGCTTTCGGTGATGCCGTTGCAGAGACAGACGAACATGTGCGATTCCCTGGTGCCTGTAGGAAAAATAGTGCTAATGAGAATTATTGTCAAATGTTATCTCGACCTGTCCTTTGATGCCGGGGGCGCCGGCGACCGGCCGGCTCGGTTATACTGCCGCGCCCAGCATGACGGGTTGGCGCCATGACTCTCGACAGCTACATGCAGGAGCTCGGCCGGGCGGCGCGTACCGCTTCCCGCCGCCTCGCCGCATCGACTACCGCGGAGCGCAACGGCGCACTGCACGCCATTGCCGGGGCCCTGGACGGGGCCCGCGAGCGTATCGCTGTGGCGAACGCAGAGGACCTCGCCCGCGGTCGGGAGCGGGGCCTTGACCCGGCACTCCTCGACCGCCTGGAGCTCACCCCGGCGCGCATCGATGCGATGCTCGCGGGGCTGGGGGAGGTGGCTGCGCTTCCGGACCCGGTGGGCGCGATCAGCGACCTGGCCAGCCGGCCCTCCGGTATCCGTGTCGGACGCATGCGCGTCCCCCTCGGTGTGATCGGCATCATTTATGAATCCCGGCCCAATGTGACCGTGGATGCCGCTGCGCTCTGCCTGAAGGCAGGCAATGCGTCGATCCTCCGCGGTGGCTCGGAAGCGCTGGCCTCCAACACCGCCATCGCCGGCGCCATTGCCGAGGGCCTGCGTGCCATGGCTCTCCCCGCGGGCACGGTACAGGTGGTGGACACGGCGGATCGGGCTGCCGTTTCCGCTCTGGTGCGCATGGAAGGCTATGTGGACGTGGTGGTGCCGCGCGGCGGCAAGGGCCTTATCGAACGCGTGCTGGCGGACGCCCGGGTGCCGGTACTCAAGCATCTTCACGGTGTCTGCCATGTCTATATCGACGCCGCTGCTGACCTGGCCATGGCCCACGCCATTGCCGTCAACGCCAAAACCCAGCGCTATGGCACCTGCAACACCATGGAAACGCTGCTGGTGGATGCCGCCGTCGCTGACAGTGTGCTGCCGGGCCTCGGCGAGGCTTACCGGGAAGCAGGCGTCGAACTGCGCGGCTGCAAACGCAGCTGCGCGCTGCTACCCGGCATCCGCCCGGCCACGGAGGCGGACTGGAGCGAGGAATACCTGGCGCCGGTGCTGGCCGTGCGGGTCGTCGACGACTACGAGGGCGCCCTGGCGCACATTGCACGCTACGGTTCGGGTCATACCGAGGCCATCGTCACGGCGGACCACGGCCGGGCCATGCGCTTCCTGCGCGAGGTCGATGCGAGCTCGGTAATGGTCAACGCCTCCACGCGCTTCGCCGACGGTCACGAATACGGCCTCGGCGCGGAAATCGGCATTTCCACGGACAAGCTCCACGCCCGCGGTCCCGTCGGCCTCGAGGGTCTCACCTCGCAGAAGTGGATCGTACTCGGTGAAGGGCACCTGCGCTCTTGACCAGTGCCGGTCCGGTTGCCGTTTTCGGCGGCACCTTCAACCCCGTGCACCTGGGACACCTGCGCTCGGCCGTGGAGCTGGTCGAGCGTCTCGATCTCGAGGAGCTGCGGTTCATGCCCTGCGCGCTGCCGCCGCACCGCGAGGCCCCGGGGGTGGACGCGGCGACGCGCGCCCGCCTCGTGGAGCTGGCGATCGCCGGGGCGCCCCGGCTGACCTGTGATCGCCGGGAACTTGCGCGCGACGGCCCCTCCTACACCATCGACAGTCTCCTGTCCCTGCGTGCGGAGCTGGGCGCTCATCGCCCGCTGCTGCTGGTAATGGGCAGCGACGCCCTCGCCGGGCTTGCGGGTTGGCACCGCTGGGAAGAGCTCCTGGCGCATTGCCATATTGTTGCTCTGGCCCGTCCCGCGGCAGCGCTGCCCGCCGGGGACGTCGTGGCCGCCTGGCTGGAGCGGCACCGGGTCGGGGTCGCGGCGCTGCGGGAGAAGCCCGCCGGGGGCGTCCATCTACTTCAGCTGCGGCCGCTGCCTATTTCCGCCACGGAAATCCGGGGGCTGGTACAATCGGGACGGTCGGCGCGCTACCTGGTCCCGGATCCGGTGCTAGCCTATCTCGAACGCCATGCGCTTTATCGACAGGAAGCTAACGATTGTCAGCAGTGAATACTCCGGCCGCAAGCAGCGGCCCGCGCACACCGTGACCGCCGAGGAACTCCGCGACCTCGCCCTTGCTGCCCTTGAAGACCTCAAGGGCGTGAACGTGATCAGCCTTGACGTACGTGACCGCACCGACGTCACTGATTTCCTTGTGGTGGCCAGCGGTACCTCCAACCGTCACGTCAAGTCCCTCTCTGACAGCGTCATCGAGAAGGCCAAGGCAGCCGATCTCCGCCCCCTCGGGGTGGAAGGCCAGGATGCCGGTGAGTGGGTACTGGTGGACCTCGGTGACGTGGTGGTCCACGTCATGCTGCCCGCGACCCGGGACTTCTACGATCTCGAGAGGCTCTGGGCGGTCCCTGACCGGCCGGGCTGATGCGCCTCACGGTGCACGCGGTGGCGGGCAAGCTGCCGCGCTGGGTGGCGGAGGGCAGTGCCGACTACGAACGCCGACTCCCCCGGGAGTTGAAACTCGTCTGGCGCGACGTGCCCCTGGCCCGACGGGGAGCCGACGGCAGGGCGGCCATCCTTGCCGAGCGCGAGGGTGAACGCATGCTCAAGGGCGTCGGCCACGGCGACCGGGTTATCGCCCTGGACCCGGCCGGTGAACCCTGGCAGACGGTGGATCTTGCCCGGCACCTTGCGGACTGGCAGATGGACGGACGCCCCGTGGCCTTTCTTGTGGGCGGCCCCGACGGTCTTTCCCCGGCCTGCCGCGAGCGAGCCGAGCGAAGCTGGTCTCTGGGCCGGCTGACGCTGCCTCATCCGCTGGTCCGCATCGTTCTCGTGGAGCAGCTCTATCGGGCTTGGACAATTCTCACCAACCACCCCTATCATCGCGGCTGATTGCCCGCCGGGATGCGATAACGGCTCATGGCGCAGCTCATCACTCTAAAGGATACGCGGCGGGAACTGCGCAGCTATGGCGGTCGCACGGCGGTCGCCATCCTCGTCGTGCTCGGGGCTCTGTTTCTCATTTTCCTTCGCTACTTCAACCTGCAGGTTACCGGTTACGAGACCTATCGCACGCAGTCGGAGCGCAACCGCGTGCAGCTGCAGGCGCTGCCGCCGAAGCGGGGTCTTATCTACGACCGCCATGGCGCCTTGCTGGCCGCGAATCGGCCCAGCCATATCCTCTCCCTCGTGCGCGAGCAGGTGCCGGATCTCGATGGCACGCTGACAGCGCTCGGGGAACTGGTGTTTGTGGATGAGGACGATCTCGAGGCCTTCCGCCGGCGCCTCGACCAGCGCCGGCCCTACGAACCGGTCCCCCTGCGTTTCCGGCTGACTGAGGAGGAGCGCGCCCGGCTGGCCGTGAATCGTCACCGCCTTCCGGGCGTGGTGGTGGATGCACAGCTCATGCGCCATTACCCGCAGGGCGAGCTCTTTACGCATGCGATCGGCTACGTGGGGCGCATTAATGAGCGCGAGGCGGCACGGCTGGACGCCTCGGACTACCGCGGTACCTTCCATATCGGCAAAACCGGCATCGAGCGTCGCTACGAGGAGACGCTCCACGGCGAGGTGGGTTACCAGAACGTCGAGAGCAACGCTCACGGCCGGGTGCTGCGGGTCCTGGACCGTTTTGATCCCGAGCCCGGTGAGGACCTTGGGCTGCACCTCGACAGTACGCTGCAGCGCGTGGCGACGACCGCCCTCGGCGACCAGCGCGGCGCGGTGGTTGCCATGGACCCGGAGACCGGCGGTGTCCTGGCGCTTGTCTCCACGCCGGTCTTCGACGGCAACCTGTTCGTCAACGGCATCAGCAGCCGCGAGTACAGCGCCCTGCGCGACTCGCCGGATGTCCCCCTCTTCAATCGCGCTGTGCAGGGGCAGTACCCGCCGGGTTCTACGGTAAAGCCGCTGATGGCGCTGGCGGGGCTCGAGGCGGGGCTGGTGACGCCGGAGACCATGGTGCCAGACCCGGGCTGGTACCGGCTCCCGGGCGACACGCGGCGTTATCGCGACTGGATCCTGCGGATCCGCGGCACCGGCCACGCCCCGGAGGTAGACCTGCAGATGGCCCTGGCAGAATCCTGTGATGTTTATTTTTACGACCTCGCCCGGCGCCTGACCGTGGATCGCATGGCCGACTACCTCGCGCCCTTCGGCCTCGGCAGCCATACGGGTATCGATACCACCAACGAACGTCCCGGGGTGCTGCCCTCCAGCGACTGGAAGCGCAGGACCCTCGGCCAGCCCTGGTACCCGGGCGAGACCCTCAGCGTGGGCATTGGCCAGGGCTATATGCTGGCCACGCCGGTGCAGCTGGCGGCTGCTACCGCGGCCGTCGCCAACCGGGGAGTCTTCCGCGTGCCGCAGCTGGTGCGTCGTATCGGTGGTCGGGCAGTCCCCCCCGCGCCAGCCCGGGTGATCGAGGCGGCGCCGGAAACCTGGGATGCGATCCACGAGGGTATGCGCGCCGTTGTTCACGGAGAGCGGGGGACGGCGAAGCTCATTGCCCGCGGTCTTCCCTACACCATGGCCGGGAAGACCGGCACGGCGCAGGTCATCGGCATTGCCCAGGGCGAGGTCTACGACGAGGATGAGATCGCCGAGCGGCACCGCAACCACGGGCTGTTTGTCGCCTTTGCGCCGCTGGAGGCGCCCACGATCGCCGTGGCGGTGATCGTCGAAAACGGAGGTGGCAGCACCGCGGCCTCACCGATCGCCCGGGCGGTGATCGATGCCTGGCTACTGCGCGGAGAGGCGCTTGCCGGTGGTTGATTATGTGCGCCAGCTGCCGGAACACGATGCGGGTCTGCGCCGCGGCTCGCGGACGGCTGTGCGCCTGCGCCTGGACCTGCCGCTGCTGCTCCTGCTGCTGGCACTCACCGCCTACGGCCTGGTGGTGCTGTACAGCGCTGCCGACGGCGATCTGGGCGCGGTGATACGCCAGGGGCGTTATTTTGTTGTCGGTTACCTGGTGCTGCTCGCCGCAGCCTATTTCCCCCTGGTGCGCTATCAGCGCTGGTCGCCCTGGGGCTACCTTGGGGGGGTGCTGCTGCTCGTCGGCGTGATGTTCTTTGGCGTCGGAGCCAAAGGTGCCCAGCGCTGGCTGGACCTGGGTGGTTTCCGCTTCCAGCCCTCAGAGATCATGAAGCTGCTGGTGCCCATGACCGTGGCCTGGTACCTCGCCGATCGTGTGCTGCCGCCGCGGCTGCCCGATCTTCTCGCCTGCTTCGGGCTCATTCTGCTGCCGGCCTTGCTTATCCTGCAGCAGCCGGATCTTGGCACCGCGCTGCTTATCGCCGCGAGCGGTCTCTTTGTGGTGTTCATGGCCGGCATGGGCTGGCGCTATATCATCGGGGCTCTGATCCTCGCCCTGGCATCCGCCTGGCCCATGTGGGCTTTTGTGCTCAAGGATTACCAGCGCCAGCGCATCCTCACGCTACTCAACCCCGAGAGCGACAAGCTTGGCGCCGGTTGGAATATTATCCAGTCCAAGACCGCCATCGGTTCCGGCGGCTGGTCTGGCAAAGGCTGGCTCGACGGCACGCAGTCGCACCTCGACTTCCTCCCGGAGAGTCACACGGACTTCATCATTGCCGTCCTCGGCGAGGAGTTCGGGCTGCGCGGTGTTGTGCTGCTGCTGGCGCTTTACCTGCTTATTCTCCTGCGCGGGTTCTGGATCGGCCTCAACGCCCAGAGCACCTACGGTCGCATCCTCGCGGGGAGTCTGACGCTGACTTTCTTCGTGTATATCTTTGTTAACATGGGCATGGTGTCCGGGCTTCTGCCTGTGGTTGGTGTCCCGCTGCCCCTGGTAAGCGCCGGCGGCACCTCCGTGGTGACGCTCCTGGCGGGCTTCGGCCTGCTCATGGCAGTCGCTTCGGAGCAGCGGGTCATCGGACAATGAGCCGCCATTCCGGCCAGCGAGGGAGTTCGATGTTGCCAACTTGTTCCGTTCCCCGATCCCTGCAGCGCCTGGCGCTGCTCGCCGGGCTCTGCCTTGCTCTGCCGGCCTGTGCCGAGCACTACGACGATCATCCTGGCGCGACGGCGTTTATCGACGAGCTTGTGGCCGACGATGGTTTCGAGCGAGACAGCCTCGAGGCGCTGTTCGCCCGGGCGGAGCGCCAGGAGAGCATTCTCGAGGCTATCGCCCGCCCGGCAGAGAAGACCAAGCCCTGGCATGAGTACCGGGCTATCTTCCTCACCGACCGGCGTATCGACGAGGGAATCGCCTTTCTCGCCGAACACCGCGAGACGCTGGCTGCTGCCGAGGCCGACAGCGGCGTGCCCGCGGCGGTGATCGCCGCAGTGCTGGGTGTCGAGACCTATTACGGCCGCATCACCGGTCGCTACGCAGTGCTGGATGCGCTGTCGACCCTGGCCTTCGACTATCCGCCGCGTTCGCCCTTTTTCCGCCGGGAGCTGCGACACTTTCTCATCCTCGCCCGGGAGCAGGGCCTTGACCCGAGCAGCCTGAAGGGCTCCTATGCCGGCGCCATGGGCTACGGCCAGTTCATGCCCAGCAGCTACCGCAGCTACGCTGTCGATTTCGACGGTGACGGGCTTGCCGATATCTGGAACAACCCTGCCGATGCCATCGGCAGTGTCGCCAACTATCTCGCCCGCCACGGCTGGCGCCCCGGGGAGCCCGTGGCAGCGCCCGCGAGCCTGGCCGCGCCGGTGCCTGACGACTGGTTCGACGCCGGTCTAAAACCGGAACGCACCGTGGCTGAGCTGCGCGCCGGGGGCTTGGTGCCCGCCCGCGAGCTGCCGGCGGACGCACCGGCCCTGGCCCTTGCGCTGCGGGGCGAGGCTGGGCCGGAGTACTGGCTGGGGCTGCCGAATTTCTATGTCATCACCCGCTATAACCACAGTGCGCTCTACGCCATGGCCGTGTACCAGCTCAGCGAGCGCCTGGCGGCGGTGGCTGACGCGTGAGCCCACCCTGGAGCCTGGGCTGTCTGCTGCTCATCGGCCTGAGCGCCTGCAGCGCTCCGGAGCCGCCCGATGGCCCGCCGCTCAAGGCGATCGCCGCCCACGAGGTGCCTGATTCCGTGCCTCGCGCCGAGCCCATTCTGCGCGCCGGGAACAGCAGCCCCTACGAAGTGGCCGGTGAGACCTACCGGGTGCTTCCTAGCGCGGAGGGCTACCGGGCCGAGGGCATCGCCTCCTGGTACGGCACGCGGTTTCACGGCCGCAAGACTGCCAACGGGGAGCCTTATGATCTCTACGGGCCGACCGCGGCCCACCGCACGCTGCCGATTCCCTCCTATGTACGGGTGACCAGCCTGAGCAATGGCCGGTCCATGGTAGTGCGGGTGAACGATCGCGGCCCCTTCCATCCGGAGCGGGTGATCGACCTCAGCTACGGCGCGGCCGTGCGCCTGGGCTTCGCCGAGGCCGGCACGGCGCGGGTGCAGCTGGAGGCCCTGACCGTTGCCGGCGTCGATGACCGGCGCAGGAGCGAGGCCGGCGTTTATCGCTACCTGCAGCTCGGCGCCTTCGACAGCGCCGCCACGGCGCAGAGCCTGCGTGACCGGGTGGCGACGCTGGTCGATGCGCCGGTCACGGTGACCCCCGTCGAGGTGCATGGCCGCGCCCTCAGTCGGGTCCGCGTGGGGCCGGTTCGCGATGAGGCCCACCTGGAGGCGGTGCGCGCTGCCCTTCGCGCCGGTGGCCTGGAGCCCGGCCAGGCCCTGCCTTGAGCGCAGCGCCTTCCGCCGGGCGAGGACGACCTTCCTTTCGCTGACCCGGGGCATGCGGTAACATCCCGCGCTCCTAGCCATCGGGAGACTGCCCTTCATGCGTCGACTCGCCTTCGCCATTCTCGGTCTGCTGCTGGCCGTGCAGGGCCAGGCCCAGAGCATTGTGCCGGCACCCCCGCAGGTCGCCGCAGAAGCCTATATCCTTATCGACGCCGCCACCGGCTTCGTTATTGCCCGCGGCAACCCCGACCAGCCGCTGCCACCGGCGAGCCTGACCAAGCTCATGACCAGCTACGTGCTGGCGAATGAGATCGCCGAGGGGCGCCTGACCCGGGAAGAGCGTACGGTGGTGAGCGAGAATGCCTGGTCGCAGAACCCGGTGTTCAACGGCTCCTCTCTGATGTGGATCGAGCCCGGCAAGGACGTGACCATCGGCGAACTCGAGCGGGGCATCGTTATTGCCTCTGGTAACGACGCCACGGTGGCCGTCGCCGAGCACATCGCCGGCAGCGAAGATGCCTTTGCCGAGCTTATGAATCAGCACGCCGAGCGTCTGGGCCTCAGCAACAGCCATTTCACCAACTCCCACGGGCTGCCGGACCCGAACCACTACACCACCGCCCGGGACCTGGCCAGGCTCTCTGCCGCCATTATCAGTAATTTTCCCGAGCATTATTCGCGCTACCAGGAACTCGACTACACCTACAACGACATCCGGCAGTACAACCGCAACAAGCTGCTGCGGGAAGATCCGTCCGTTGACGGTTTGAAGACCGGTTACACCAGCGAGGCGGGCTATGGCCTGGTGGCGTCGGCCCTGCGCGGCGACATGCGGCTCATTTCCGTGGTTCTGGGGACCAGCAGCCCCACGGCGCGCAAGAACGAAACGCGCAGCCTGCTCAACTACGGCTTCCGCTTCTATGAAACGGCCCATCTCCTCGACGCGAGTGAGGAACTGGACAAGCCGCGGATCTGGAAAGGCCGGGCCGACTACGTCTCCGTCGGGGTCCTCGAGGAGATCGTGCTCACGCTGCCTCGGGGCAAGCGCCAGCAGGTGGAGCGGCGCGTGGCGCTGGTGGACGACATTGTGGCCCCGCTGGCCGTGGGCGACAGCGTGGGGGACCTGACGCTCCTCCTCGATGGTGAGCTGATCTACCAGGGCCCGGTGGTCGCGCTCGAGGCCATTGAGCCCGGCGGTTTCTTTGCCCGCCTCTGGGACATCCTCCTGATGTGGCTCTCGCGGCTCTTCGGCGCCTGAGCCAAGCCGTGAACGAGCAGGAGCCGCCCAGGATCGAATTTCCCTGCGAGTACCCGATCAAGGTGCTCGGCCGTAACCGGGAGGGCATGCAGGATGCCGTGGTTGCTGTCTTCGAGCGCCACGCGCCGGGCTTCGATCAGGCGGGCATCAGTATCCGCGACAGCCGCAACGGTACCTTCCTGGCCATGACTGTGACCATCACCGCCACCGGCCCGGAACAGCTCCGGGCCCTGCACCAGGATCTCATGGCGACCGGTCACGTGCAGATGGTGCTGTGAGCGCCGGGCTCCGCTACCGCCGCCTCGGCGAGGCCGACTACCAGGACACCCTCGCGGCCATGCGCCGCTTCACCGACGAGCGCGGTGTCGACACCCCGGACGAGTTCTGGCTCCTGCAGCACCCACGGGTCTTCACCCAGGGGCAGGCGGGGCGTGCCGAGCACGTGCTCGCCCCCGGGGACATCCCGGTGGTGCAGGTGGACCGCGGCGGCCAGGTTACCTACCACGGGCCCGGGCAATGGGTGGTCTATCTCCTGGTGGATCTGAAGCGCCGGGGACTGGGTGTGCGCGAGCTGGTCAGCCTGATCGAGCGCGCTATCGTCCGCGTTCTGACGGCCTCCGGCATCGATGCTGCGGCGGACCCGGTCCGCCCAGGGGTCTACGTCGACGGGGCGAAGATCGCGTCCCTCGGGCTGCGGGTGCGCCGCGGCTGCAGCTATCACGGCCTCGCCCTGAATGTGACGATGGATCTTGAGCCCTTCGGGCGTATCAATCCCTGTGGCTACGAGGGCCTCGCGGTGACCTCCATGGCAGCGCAGCTGCCGGGAGAGGTGCTGGACGAGGGGGCGGTCGGTGAGGCGCTGCTCGTCGCCCTCGCCGAGGAACTGGGAGAGGCCGGCTAGACCGAGCGGTATCGGCTCGCCCAGGCTACCGCGCCGATGCTGCTCGCAAGGGCCAGCGCTGCCCAGGCGTCCAGCGCCCCGGTGACGAACAGCGCGGCGCCAAGGCCGGTGCCGCTCAGCAGCAGGAGCAGCGTCGGCGCCCGGAAGACCTGGTAGAGCGTTTGCGGCGCCAGCCGGCGGCTCGTTCCTGCGCTGCCGACGCCCGCCTGCGCGTTTATCCCCCGGCGGCGCATCACCCAGAGATAAACCCCCGTGACCAGGATCGCGATGGCGAACAGGTCCAGCAGCGCCCATACCAGCTTCAGCGGCATGCCGCCGTAGTCGCCAAAATGCAGCGGCTCCGCCAGGGCCAGGGTTTTCACATACCAGGGCATTTCCCGGCTGCCGACGAGGCTTCCGTCTACGGCGCTCACCAGCACCGGGCGGGCCAGCTGCTCCGTGAGCGGTGTGCGTCCGTGCAGGAAGATGGCGTAGTGAAAGGCTGTCGACCAGTCGCTCCCCGGGAAGGCGACGAACTGCAGATCCATGCCGGGAGCGGTGCGCTCGGCCTGGGCGACAGCCTCAGCCAGGGAGCTTGCGCGCGCTGGCGCTTCACCGCTGGCGTAGCGTTCCGTCAGGGCCGCAAGCTCCGTGTTGCGCCAGGTATCGATGATCGGTTCGGCCAGGGTGTTTATCACCCCCGTGAGGCCGACCACGAGCAGCCAGCCGAGAGCCGCGATGCCGAGGAGGTTGTGCCAGTCCAGCCAGCGCACGCGCCGGGACTGTTCCCGACGCAGCGTGCCGAAGCGCAGGCGTCGGGTGAAGGGCCAGTAGAGCACCGCGCCCGAGATCAGCGACAGGGCGAACAGCAGCCCCATGAAGCCGAGGAACAGCATCCCCGGCAAGCCGAGGAACAGATCCGTGTGCAGCTGGAGCAGGAAGTGCATGACACCTTCGCCGACCGCGCCGGCGGGGACAAGGTCGCCGCTGGTCAGGTCGTAGGAGAGCATGGTCATGGCGCTTCCCGGGGCGTCGGCGCTCGGTGCCGTCGTGAGATTCACGACGGGCCGGTCGTCGTCGAAGCTCAGAAAAACGGGCACCTCACCGGGACGCCCGGCGAGCCCTATGGTGACTATCTCGTCCAGGGAGAGATGTTCGCCACCTGGGTTGGCCGGCGCCCAGGCTCCCGGATTGAGGGCTGCGTCGATCTCGTCGTGGAAGATCAGCGGCAGCCCCGTCAGGCAGAGCATGAGCAGGAACACGGTGCACAGCAGGCTGGTCCAGCTGTGCACCGCTTGCCAGGCAGCGATGGTGCTGCGCTTCATGGCCGCTCCTCAGAAGCTGTAGGCGGCGCTCAGGAACAGCGTCCGCGGTGCACCCAGGATGAGGTAGTTGGCCCCGGGGAAACCACCCGTGGAGGCCCAGTAGTCCTCGCCGGTGGCGTTCTGTAGCCGGGCCGCGAGGTCCAGAGGGCGGTCGGCCAGGCGCAGCGTGTAGCGCAGACCCAGGTCGATGCGGGTCCACGCGTCGAGTTCCCGGCTGTTCGCCTCATCGACATACTGTTCGCCGTTGTACACGGCACGCCCTTCAACGGTGAAGCCCGTCAGCCCCGGTACGTCCCATTCCGCATTCAGGCTCGCCTGCCACTCGGGGATGCCGATGGGTCGGTTGCCTTCGTTGAGGCCTCCGGCCGTTTCTTCAAGCTCTGCATCAAGCCAGGTCAGGCCGCCGACCAGGCGCAGGCCGTCGCTGGGCTCCCCGAAAACGCTGAGTTCTGCGCCGCTGTTCAGCTGCTCCCCGGCGTCCGTGAACAGCTGGCCGGCCACGATGGCGTAGGGTCGCGTGAAGGTAAATACACCGGCGGTGAAGCCGAAGCGCTCCCGGTCTACCTTGACCCCCAGCTCCCACTGTTCGCCGCGGAAGGGATCCAGTACCTCGCCGGCATTTAGCACCGGCGTGCCGCCGCTGGATGCCGGGGCGATTGCGCCGGGCTGCAGGCTTTCGGCGTAGTTGCCGTAGAGCGACAGCTCTTCGGTGACCCGCCAGACGACACCGGCCGCCGGAGTGACGGCGTCGCTGTCGTAGCCCGACAGCTCCACACCGCTGTTGAAGTCGAAGCTGCGTGTTTCCAGTTCCTGATAGCGCAGGCCGGCTGTCACCAGCACGCTACCCCCTGCGAAGGCCAGCGTGTCGGCGATTGCGACGCTGCGGTTCTGTACTTCCTCGGTGGTCAGCGGGTCCGCGAGGTTGCCGCCGGTGAAGAAGTCCGGCGCCGGCGCCGTGACGGCGACGGGGTTATAGAGGTTGCTTGCGAACGTGTCGAGAAAGCTCGAGAAGGAGAAAGCGTTCTTCGACTCCAGGTCCACGGCGGAGGCGGACAGGACCAGCCGATGACCAATGTCGCCGGTGGCGAAGTTTGCGGCAATGCCGAGGTCTGTGGACAGCACGGTGTCTTCCCGGGTGTTGTCGAAGCGGAAGGCGCTGAGGTTGCCGTCGCCATCGCTGTTCGGGTTGGCGAGGACATTGGCTTCCTCGCCGGAACGGCCGCCGACCGCTGCCCAGGCCGTGACGTGCTCGGAGACGAGCCATTCACCGCGGATCACACCGAATAACTGTTCTTCCTCGGTAAAGGTCCAGGGCTGCGCGAAGTTGTCGGCGCTGTCGGGTTCGCCAGGGATCGCGCCGAAGGGCGTCACCTGGGGCCGGGGGGCGTCGATGCGGTTGTCCTGGTAGCCGAGGTCGGCGCTGAAGCGCAGCCGCTCGCCGGCGTAGTCGGCGCCGATGGAGAAGACCGACAGATCCGCTTCCTGGCCATCGATGCCGCCCTCGCCCTCGCGGGTCATGGCGTTGACGCGGACGCCCCATTCCCGCGCCGCGCCAAAGCGCTGGCCGAGGTCGACGGCGGCGTCGAGTTGGTCTTCACCGGTGAAGCCGAGGGTGACGCGGCGGATGCCGTCTTCCGGGGCGCGCTTGGGAACGAGGTTAACGGTGCCGCCGACAGCACTGCCTCCGGGAGCGGCACCGTTCAGGAAAGCGTTGGCTCCACGAAAGACTTCCACCCGCTCCAGCAGCTCTGCGGCCACGAACTGCCGGGGCAGCACGCCATAGAGGCCGTTCAGCGTGAGGTCGTCCGAGAATACCGGGAAACCGCGGACGATATACACCTCCTGGAAGTTCCCGAAGCCCTTGGCGGTGCGCACCATCGGGTCGTTCTCGAGCACGTCACCGACGCTTTCTGCCTGCTGGCCGTGGATGAGGGACTCGGTGTAGGCCGTGGCGGAGAAGGGCGCCTCGAGGTAGTCGAGGTTGCCGAGGAGCCCGGCGCGCCAGCCGCGCGCGACCTGGCCACCGGCGTAGGCCGGGGGCAGTTCGACCTGGGAGCCGCTGGCGGTGACCAGGACCTCCTCCAGCACCGGCGCCTCGCTTTGTGCAAAGGCCAGTGCGGCGGGAAGCGCGGCGAGAAGGAAAAGAGCGTGCTTGCGTGCCATTACTGCCGTCCATGCTGCTTGGAAGGCGCGCATTCTAGCCGGGAATGGTTCCCGTTAACACCTGAGAAACGATCTTTTTGTTGGCCGGTGTCATTGCCTGACCGGTCGCTTCGCCAGCTTGCGCTGCAGCGTGCGCCGGTGCATGCCGAGGGCGCGGGCGGTGGCCGATATGTTGCCATCGTGGTCGCGGAGCACCCGCTGCAGGTGTTCCCATTCGAGTCGGTCCAGGGAAGTGGGCTGGCTGGGGACAGCCGCGGGCTCCGCCTCGGCCTCGCCGAAGGCGGCGAGGATTTCATCGATGCTGGCGGGTTTGCACAGGTAGTTGGTGGCCCCGCTCTTGGTTGCCTCCACGGCGGTGGCGATGCTCGAGTAACCCGTGAGCACGACCACGCGCGCCCCGGGAGCGCAGGCAAGGAGTGCCGGCAGCGCGACCAGGCCGGAGGTGCCGGGCATGTTCAGATCCAGCAGCACGTGGCTCGGTGCGAAGCTGCCACAGCGCTCCAGGGCGGCGTCCGCATCGTTGCAGACCAGCACGCTGAACCCCCGCCGCTCAAGGCTGCGCGCCAGGACCCGGGTGAAAGCCGGATCGTCATCCACGATCAGAAGCCGTTCTGTGCTCATGGCTGTTCCCTTCCCTCGCCCGGGGCCAGCGGCAGCAGCAGGCGTGCTTCGCTACCCCCCTCGACATTGCGCAGCTCGATGCGGCCGCCGTGCCGCTCTACCGCCGCATGGCTCAGCATGAGACCGATACCGAGCCCCCTGGGGCTGGCCAGTAGCACCGGCTTGCCGGGGTCCGCAAGGAGCTCCCGGGGGAGGCCGGGCCCGTTGTCGCGGACCGTGATCCGTCCCTCGCGCTCGTCCCAGTGGGCGCTGACGTCGACCCTGTCCCCACCGCTGTCCGCGGCATTGTTGAGCAGGTTCTCCAGCGCCTGTGCCAGGGTGGGCTCCGTGAGCACCGCCGGCGCGGCCCCCCCCTGCGTGTCGAAGCTGTGGCGGACGGTGGGGCGACGCACCGCCCAGCGCTCGAGAGTCTCCCGGGCGAAGCGGTCCAGCGCCTGGCGGCGGGGTCGGGTGGCCGAGGTCAGCTCCGCGGTACTGGACAGCTCGCGCAGCGTGCTGCGGCAGGTGGCAAGCTGGTCGCGCAGGACCTCGCAGTCGGCCCTGGCGCCGGTGGTGAGCGCCGGGTCTGCGAGGAGTTCATCGACGGTAACGGTCATGGTGGCAAGGGGCGTTGCAAGTTCGTGGGCGGTGCCGGCGGCGAGGCTGGCAACGGCCATGATCTGGTCATTGCGCAGCCGGTCTTCGCGCTGCTTGGCGTCCCGGTCCGCCTGCGCGCGCAGGATGGCCGCCATGCGGACCACAAAGTAGGTGATCAGGCCCGCGCTGAACAGGAAGTTGAACCACATGCCGAGCGTGTGCATGTTGCCGCCGGCGCCATGGTCCGGACTGGCGTGGGGCGAGAACAGCGGGAAGGGCACATAGATAAAGAGCAGGGTGCTGTAGGCAATCAGTGATGCGCCGGTCACGAGCCAGGTATAGCGCCAGGGCAGTACTGCTGCGGAGACCACGACCGGGACGATGTAGTAGGAAATGAAGGGGTTGTCGGCGCCGCCGCTGAAGTACATGAGCGTGCTCCAGATGCCCACGTCACCCAGGAGCTGACCGAAAAACTCGAAATCCGTTACCGGCCAGGGCTGGCGACTGCGCCACAGCGTCGCCAGCGTGAATACGGCGAGCCCCGAGAGGCCGATGCCGAAGCCGGCCAGGCTCGGGGTCCCGTGGCTCCAGAGCAGGACCCACAGGAATACGCCGGCCTGGCCAAGGAGGGCGATGGCGCGGATAGCCAGCAGACTGCGAAGGTTGGCGAGGGAGGCGCGGTAGACCTCGGGATCGGCGTGGGGGCTCAGCATGGCGGGATTATAGCCAGCGCAGGACCCCGGCGGCACCGCTGCGGTCCCTCTGCTACACTCGCGCCCCCGAGAAACGTGAGCCAGGCTCCCCATGACCGAGACCGCCGCGAACGACGCCGTCGCCCGGCGCCGCACCTTCGCCATCATCTCCCACCCGGACGCGGGCAAGACCACCATGACCGAGAAACTGCTGCTCCTCGGCAGCGTGATCCAGACCGCGGGCATGGTGAAGGGCAAGAAGGGCCCGCATGCGACCTCGGACTGGATGAGCATGGAGCAGGAACGGGGTATTTCCGTGACCTCTTCGGTGATGCAGTTCCCCTATCGCGACTGTGTGGTGAACCTCCTGGACACCCCGGGGCACGAGGACTTCTCCGAGGACACCTACCGCACGCTTACGGCGGTGGACTCGGCACTCATGGTCATCGACGGCGCCAAGGGCGTCGAGGACCGCACCATCAAGCTCATGAACGTATGCCGCCTGCGCGACACGCCGATCATCAGCTTCGTCAACAAGCTGGACCGGGATATCCGCGATGCCATCGAGCTGCTCGACGAGATCGAGGAAGTGCTTGCTATCGCCGCCGCGCCGGTGAACTGGCCCATCGGCATGGGCGCTCACTTTCGCGGTGTCTACAACCTGTACACGGACACGGTGCATGTCTTTGAGCCGGGCCACGGCCGCGAGCTGCACCCGGATACGCGTATCGAGGGCCTGGCCAGTGACCGGGCCCGGGCGCTTCTGGGGGAGGAGTACGACGCTTTCTGCGAGGAGATCGAGCTGGTGCGCGGTGCCAGCCATGAATTCGACAAGGACGCATTCCTTGCCGGGCGGCTGACGCCGGTGTTCTTCGGCACGGCGCTGGCGAACTTCGGTGTCCGCGAGATGCTTGACGACTTCGTGGCCTGGGCGCCGCCGCCCCTGGATCGGGAGGCCACCGTCCGCACCGTGGCCGCTTCGGAGCCGGCCTTCAGCGGCTTCGTCTTCAAGATCCAGGCCAACATGGATCCGCGGCACCGGGACCGCATCGCGTTCTTGCGCGTCTGTGCGGGCCGCTATGAGAAAGGCATGAAAATGCGCCACGTCCGCATCGGCAAGGACGTGCGCATCGCCGACGCGGTGACCTTCAAGGCGGGGGAGCGCGCGCTGGTGGAAGAAGCGGTAGCCGGCGACATCATCGGCCTGCACAACCATGGCACAATCCAGATCGGTGACACGTTCACCGGTGGCGAGACGCTGCAGTTCACGGGCATCCCGCACTTTGCGCCGGAGCTGTTCCGCCGCATCCGCCTGCGCGACCCGATGAAAGCCAAACAGCTGCACAAGGGTCTGCAGCAGCTCTCCGAGGAGGGTTCAACGCAGGTCTTTGCGCCGCTGACTTCTACCGATCTCATCGTCGGTGCTGTTGGCCAGCTGCAGTTCGACGTGGTCGCCTACCGGCTCAAGGATGAGTACAAGGTGGAGGCACTCTACGAGCCGGTGAACGTCTACACGGCGCGCTGGGTTTACTGCGAGGACGCACGCAAGCTCGAGGAATTCCGCAAGAAAGCCGCCGAGCATCTCTCCGAGGACGGGGGCGGCTACCTGACCTACCTGGCTCCGACGCGGGTGAATCTGTCGCTGATGGAAGAGCGCTGGCCGGAGATCCAGTTCCGCGCCACCCGGGAGCACTGACCTGCCGCGAGCGGGGAAAGTTGCTATGCTAGCGGGGAACGGGCCCGGGTAGCGACCGCTGAGGTCGCCCCCGGGTGAGTCCATAGCAGCGGGAAACAGCAGGCGCCGTCATCAGTTCAGCGAACGATTCTGCCATTCCGGTAGCGCCCGGCTCCGCCCTCAGCGATGCTTTCGCTGCGACCCGGGCCGCCTCTGTGGACGCCTGTGCGGGCCTCGAGAATGAGGACTACGGGCTCCAGGCCGCCGCCTTTGCCAGTCCGCCCAAGTGGCACCTCGCGCACACGACCTGGTTCTTCGAGACGTTTATCCTTCGCCCCCTCAGCCCGGGTTACCGGGTCTTCCATCCGGCCTTCGAAGTGCTTTTCAACTCCTACTACAACGGCGTCGGCGAGCAGCACCCGCGCTCGCAGCGGGGCCTCCTGTCCCGCCCCACGCTCGACGAGGTGCTGGCCTACCGGGAACACGTGGATTCGGCACTGCGGCCGCTCCTTGATGATCCCGCAGCGGATCCGGCGATCGCCGCCCGCTGTCGCCTGGGCATCGAGCACGAGCGGCAACACCAGGAGCTCTTCTACACGGACATCAAGTACTCCCTGGCGGCGAACCCGCTGGCGCCGGCGCTGGCCGAGGCGCCGGCGGTTGAGGCGGCTGCCACGATCGCACCGGCACCGGCATGG
Organism: Pseudohaliea rubra DSM 19751; assembly: GCF_000764025.1. GTDB lineage: Bacteria > Pseudomonadota > Gammaproteobacteria > Pseudomonadales > Halieaceae > Pseudohaliea > Pseudohaliea rubra. The sequence goes on from NZ_KN234753.1 coordinate 40,337, forward strand.
TTGACCTTTGAGGGCGGGCTGGTGGAAACGGGGCACGATGGGGACGGCTTCGCTTTTGATAATGAGTTGCCCCGGCACCGCAGCTGGCTGGAGCCTTTCCGCCTCGCCACGCGGCCGGTTACCAACGGCGAGTATCAGGCCTTCGTCGACGACGGCGGCTACCAGCGTCCGGAGTTGTGGCTGGCCGATGGCTGGGAGCTGGTGCAGCGTGAGCACTGGCACGCGCCGCTCTACTGGCGGGGCGGGGAGGAATTCACGCTCTACGGCCAGCGTGAGCGCGATTCCGCGGCGCCGGTCATCCATGTCAGTGGCTACGAGGCCGATGCCTATGCCCGCTGGGCCGGGGCCCGGCTGCCTACGGAGACGGAGTGGGAAGCGGGCGCAGCGGCCCTCGCGCCGGGGCCCGTGGGTGTCGAGGCGGGTCGCCTTCATCCGCACCCCGCGGTACCCGGTCCGGCCCAGTTCTACGGTGCCTGCTGGCAGTGGACTGCAAGCGCCTACGGCCCCTACCCCGGGTTCAAGGCCGGCGCGGGTGCTATCGGCGAGTACAACGGCAAGTTCATGTGCAACCAGTGGGTGCTGCGGGGCGGCGCCTGTGTCACACCGGCCGGGCAGCTGCGGCACAGCTACCGTAATTTCTTCTACCCCGCGGACCGCTGGCAGTTCAGCGGAATCCGCCTGGCCGCGGACCATGGCTGAGGGGGGCAGCCCCGCGCCGGGGAACATCGCCTTCCACGATCTGCACCCGACGGTCGGGGACAGCCGCGCCGAGGCCCTGGCCGGGCTGCAGGCGCCCCAGAAGCGCGTAGATCCGAAGCATTTCTACGACGCTCATGGCTCCCGGCTGTTCGAGGACATCACCCGCCTGCCGGAGTACTACCCCACGCGGACAGAGACGGAGATTCTGCGCCGGGAGGCCCGCGCCATCGCCGGCAGCTGCGGTACCCGCGCCGTGCTCATCGAGCCCGGCAGCGGCAATTGCGAGAAGGTGCAGCTCTTGCTTGATGCGCTGCGCCCGGCGGCTTATGTACCCTTTGATATTTCCGCTACCTTCCTCCGCGAGGCGGCCTCGCGTCTTGCCGGGGCCTTTCCCTGGCTTCCGGTGCGTGCCATCTGCGCTGACTTCAACGCGGCCCCGGAGCTCGACGATTATCTGCCGGCCGGGCGCCGCCTCGTGTTTTACCCCGGTTCTACCATCGGCAACCTCGAGCCCCCGGCGGCCCGGAATTTCCTGCGCCGCCTCGCCGGCTGGCTCGGCGAGGCCGGTGGTGCGCTGGTGGGCGTGGACCTGCACAAGGACGCGGCCGTACTCGAGCGCGCCTACAACGACAGCGCCGGAGTCACCGCTGCCTTCAATCTCAATGTTCTCAACAGTCTGAATCGGCTCCTGGATGCGGACTTCGACCCCGACGCCTTCCGCCACCGCGCCTTTTATGACCGTCAGCGGCAGCGCATCGAGATGCATCTTGTCAGCGACCGCGAGCAGGCTGTCCGCTGTGGCGCCGTAACCGTCCGCTTTACGGCCGGCGAGACGCTGCACACGGAGAATTCCTACAAGTACACGGTGGACGGTTTTGCCGAGCTTGCCGCCGCCGCGGGGCTTACCGTGCGCGAGCACTGGGTGGATCCGGACTGCTTGTTCAGCGTGCATTATCTGGAGCGCACCTGAGGCGCGTGGCCACGGCCCCGGCCATCGCTTTTGAGCGCGTCTGCAAGGGTTGGGGCGCGCAGCCGGTGCTCCGAGACATCAACCTCGCCTTCGCTAGCGGTCGCATTACCGCGATCGTGGGCCGCTCCGGCTGCGGCAAGTCCACGCTGCTGCGCCTTTGTAATGGTCTTCTGACGCCCGATGCGGGCACGGTCCGTGTCTTCGGCGAGCCGCTGCCGGCCCCCGACCCCGTGGCCCTTCGCCGGCGTATCGGATACGCGGTGCAGCAGGCGGCGCTCTTTCCTCACCTCACCGGCGAGGAGAACATCACCCTGGTCGCCCGCCTTGAGGGCTGGTCCGCCGCGGCGCTGGCCGAGCGGTTGGAAAAGCTGCGCGTGCTGGTGGACCTGCCCGCCGACGCGCTCGCGCGCCTGCCCTTCGAACTGAGCGGTGGGCAGCAGCAGCGTGTCGGCCTGTGTCGTGCTCTGTTCCTCCACCCGGCCATGCTTCTGCTTGATGAGCCCTTCGCTGCGGTGGATCCGCTCACCCGCCGGGATATCCACCGGCGCCTGCTGGCCGTGCACGCGCAGGAGCCCGTGACCACGGTGCTCGTGACCCACGACATGGCCGAGGCGCTGCACCTCGCGGAGGAGGTGGTGATCCTCGGGGCTGCCGGCGGGCCGCAGGTGCACAGTCGGGAAGCCTTGCGCGCGCGGCAGGGTGACGGCGATGCGGAAAGCCTGCTGCTGACCCTCATGGGGGAGGCGGACCCTTGAGCCGCGTCTGCGCTCGGCTGCTCCTGCTCCTGCTCCTGCTCCTTGAGTGCAGTACAGCGTCTGCGCTGACCGTGGGCTCGAAAAGCTTCGCCGAGAGTCACGTACTCGCAGAGATCGCGGCGCAGCTGCTGGAGCGCGAGGGTTTCGCTGTGGAGCGGGCCCATGGTCTCGGCGGCTCCCTGATCGCCTGGGAGGCTCTCAGCGCCGGTGCTATCGACGTCTACCCGGCCTACACGGGCACGCTCGCCCGGGCGGTGCTCCAGGCGCCGGAGCTTGCCGGAGAGGCGCTTCGCGAACGGCTCAGGGCCGAAGGCTTCGAGCTGCTGCCGGGGCTGGGCTTTGACAACAGCTACGCCATTGCCATCGCCGGGCGCCTGGGGCGGGAGCATGGTCTTGCGCGTCTTTCGGAGCTCGCGGGGCGTCCGGCGCTGCGGCTGGGCTTCAGCCATGAGTTCCTGCGCCGCGGTGATGGCTGGGAGGCCCTCGCCCGTCACTATGGCCTGCCGCAGCAGCCACGGGGTCTGGAGCACGCGCTTGCTTACCGGGCCGTAGCCGCCGGCGAACTCGACGGCACCGATGCCTACACCACCGACGGCGAACTGACGGTGCATGACCTCGTCCTGCTCGAGGACGACCGTGGCTTTTTCCCCCGCTACGAGGCGGCGCTGCTGGTGCGCAACGATCTGCCGGCAGCGGCGCGGACAGCGCTCGCGGGGCTCTCCGGGCGCATCGATGCGGCGACCATGCGTGGTCTCAATCACCGGGTGAGCGCCGGAGGCGAGAGTCCGGCGGCGGTGGCTGCGACGTTCCTCGACCGCGCGGGCCTGGCCCCGGCGAGCGCCGTGGGGGGGCCGCCGACGCTGGCGCGACAGGTGCTTGCGCGCACGGGCGAACATCTTCGGCTGACGGGGCTTGCCCTCTTTGCCGGCTGCCTGGTGGCCATCCCCGGGGCGCTGCTCCTCGCCGACCGGCCGCTATCCGCCCGGGCTTTCCTCTACGCCACGGGGCTGGTTCAGACCATCCCGGCCCTGGCCCTGCTGGCACTGCTGGTACCACTGCTCGGGCTCGGTACCGGCACGGCGATCGGCGCCCTGTTCCTCTACTCGCTGCTGCCGGTGGCGCGTAATACGCTGAGTGGGCTGCTGTCTGTGGATCCCATCCTGTTGGAGGTGGCCGATGGCATCGGCCTTACCCGACGCCAGCGACTGCTCCGGGTGCAGCTGCCCCTGGCGGCGCCGGCCGTGCTGGCCGGGGTGAAGACCGCGGCAGTGGTGAGCGTGGGCACGGCAACGCTGGCAGCTTTTGTTGGCGCCGGTGGCCTCGGCGAGCCGATTATTACCGGACTTACCCTGAACGATCAGCGGTTGATCCTCGCCGGCGCCATCCCGGCGGCGCTGCTTGCCCTGGCGGTGGAGCTGCTGTTTGAACTGCTGGAGCGGGCCCTGGTGCCCGCGCACCTGCGCCCGAGGAAGGCCGGAGGTGTCTAGTGTCCTGCCTCAGGACCCTGCTCGAGCAGCGCTTCGATATCCCGGCGCAGATCTTCGGGCTTGGTGGTCGGTGCGTAGCGCTTGACCACCTCGCCGTCCCGGTTCACCAGAAACTTGGTGAAGTTCCACTTGATGCGCTGGCTGCCAAGGGCGCCGGGAGCTTCCGCCTTGAGGTGAGCGAAAAGCGGATCCGTATGGGCGCCATTGACGGCGATCTTGCCGAACATAGGGAAGCTCACGCCGTAGTTCAGCTGGCAGAACTCGATGATCTCATCGTTGCTTCCCGGATCCTGGCTGCCGAATTGGTTGCAGGGGAAGCCCAGGATCGCGAAAGCCTTTGTCGAAAGATCCTCGTAGAGCGCCTCGAGGCCCGCGAACTGGGGTGTAAAGCCGCACTTCGAAGCGGTGTTGACGATGAGCAGCACCTTGCCGCGGTACTGGCTGAGGTCCACGGGCTTGCCGCTGGCGTCGGTGCAGGTGAAATCGTAGACGGTCTCGCTCATGGGTGCCTCCCGGATGTTTCAGTGCGATGCTGCTGACAAGGTCGGCAGCTGGGCCATGAGCAGACCCAGGCGCTTCTGCTGCATTTTCAAGGAGAACTCGAGTTCCCGCAGCCGGGTGCGCAGGGCAGCCTGCTCCCATTTCTGCTGCAGAGCGACCCGGCGTTCGCCGATGGCATCCTCGAGGGCGTGCACGTGGCGCTCGTAGCGCTCGCCCTGGAGCTCCTTCCATTGATTCACCGCGTTGGTGAACAGCTGGTACTCCCGCTCCAGCTTCTCGAGCAGCGGTGCCCCGGCGCGGTGCCGTGACAGGGAGCGCCGGGCGCGCTCGAACTGTGTGTCCAGGAGAGCCCGGCGGATGCGGAAGTCCGGCACCCGCTGCAGGTCCCGGGCGAGGCCCAGGCGTGCGCAGAGCGCGATCATCCACTTCGTCGGGTCCCACTGGTACCAGCGGATGCCGTTGCGGTAGTCGCTCTGAAAGATGTGATGGAAATTATGGTAGCCCTCGCCGTAGGTAAGGAAGGCGAGGACACCGTTGTCCCGGGCGCTGTTGCTTTCCGTGTAGGGGCGGCTGCCCCAGAAGTGCGCAAGGGAGTTGATGAAGAAGGTTACGTGGTGGTTGAGCACGAGCCGGGCGAGCCCCACCAGCAGCACCGTGCCGATAATGTCGCCGAGAAGCCAGCCGAGGAGCAGTGGCAGCCCGAGGTTCATCACCGTCGTGAGGGCCACGTAATGGCGGTGCTGCCAGGTGACAATCGGGTCGCGCAGCAGATCCGGGACGTTGCTGAAATCCTCCGTGTTAGTGGCGTACTCGCGCAGCATCCAGCCCATGTGGCTGAACCAGAGACCCCGCCCGGCGGAGTACGGATCGCGGTCGTTGTCGTCCACGTGCCGGTGGTGCCGTCGGTGGTCCGAGGCCCACACCAGTATGCTGTTCTGCAGGGCGCCGGCGCCCCAGAGCGCAAACCACAGGCGCAGGGCCCAGTGTGCCTGGTAGGCCTTGTGGGACCAGAGCCGGTGGTAGCCGCCGGTGATGGCAAGGCCGTTTAAATAGAGGAAGACCACAGCCCAGGCCCACTGCGCAGCGGTGAAGCCATGGCTGATCCCCCACCAGGGGACGAGAACAAGGGCGGCGAGAGGAAAGCCCAGGAAGATGACGGCGTTGACGGGAATGAGAGCGGGCCGGGGTGCTGCTTGCGACATGAGATACCAACGTGAGCCAGGACCCGACAATGATAGCGGCTTGCGCCGCGGCTGTCTGTCTGTGCCGGTCGATGCGATCGGTGCGGCGCGCGGCGGGGTCTGTCAGAGCCGCTGCAGGTAGGTCTGGTATTCCATGGTGGTGATGTGGCGCAGGAACTCCGTGATTTCCTGTTCTTTGGTCAGCGAGAACGTGTGCTGCATGGTTCTGCCGAGCGCGCGGCGGATGAATTCGGAGTCGGCGAAGCGTTTGAGTGCGTCCTGCATGAAGATCGGAAGCTGTTCCTCTCCCTCGCGGCTGTAGCCGTCGCCGGTGACTGGCGGCGGCGGCTCCAGGCGCTCTTCAATGCCCTCCAGGGCTGCGGCGAGGAAGACGGCCAGGACCAGGTAGGGGTTGGCGTCGGCGCCGGCAACGCGGTGCTCGATCCGTCGCGCTGCGGGGCTGCCCGCGGGCACGCGCAGGGCAACGGTGCGGTTTTCGTAGCCCCAGCCGGGGTACGTGGGCGCGTGGCTGCCTTTCTGGAAACGGCGGTAGCCATTGAAGCTCGGCGCAAAGATAAGGAAGGAGTCGGGCATATGGCGCAGGCAGCCGGCGATGGCGTGTTTCAGCTCCGGCGTGCCGCTCTCGGCGCCGTTGTCGAAGACGTTGCGTCCCTCCCGGTCGAGCACGCTGCAGTGCACGTGCAGACCGTTGCCGGCCTCGCCCTGAAAGGGCTTGGGCATGAAGCTCGCCACCAGGCCGTGGCGCTCCGCGATCCCCTTGATGAGTCGCTTCATCATCAGGATCTGCCGCGCCGCCAGTACCGGGTTGTCGACGTGCTGCATGTTGAACTCGTACTGCGACGGGGCCGACTCCTTGACCACTCCGTCGAAGGGCAGATCCTGGAGCTCGCAGGCGCGCTGCATTTCCTCCAGCATCGCCTGATGTTTGTGCAGTACATCGAGGCCGTAGAGGTTGCCGGTGACCGGTTCGCGGCTGGCGGGGTTGGCCCCGGCATGCGAGGGCGTGCGGCCGTCCCATTCGACCAGACTGAACTCCAGCTCCGCCGCCACCACCGGGCGCCAGCCGCGCTCGCGATAGCGGGCCACGACCTGCTTCAGCACTTGCCGGGGGTCGCCGAGGTAGGGGCTGCCGTCGGGCTCAAAGAGGGACAGCATGACCTGTCCGTGCTGAGCGGCCGGTGACCAGGGGGTGGGGAGGAGAGAGCCCTCGATAGGCCGACAGACCCCGTCCTCGTCGCCCGACGCGAAGACGAGCTCTTCCACATCGCGGCCCCAGATATCGAGGCTAAGAGCCGTCTTGGGAAACTTGAGGTCGCCCTGATAGATCTTCGCCAGCTTGCCGCGCGGCACCCACTTGCCCCGCAGGATGCCATTGGCGTCGGGCAGGAGTGCCTCCACCATGGTGATTTCCGGGTGCGCGCGGAGGAACCAGTCGACTTCAATCGCCATGGTGAGAGGGCCAGCTTCAGTTAGTAAGTACTATCTGTCAGTCAGCCCGCCAGCTCAATGCCCCGCATTGGGTAGCACACGGCTTTACCCGGTGCCCATGTAGACGCGGAGGGGGTCTTCGCCGGCAGCTTCCGCCAGGCAGGACATGCTGTTGATGAACAGGGCAAAGAGGTCTGTCTGCGAACTCACATCCAGTTTCTTGTAGATGTTCTTGCGGTGCCGGCGCAGCGTTTCCCGGGCGATGCTGAGGCGCTGTGCCGAAACATCTGTGCTGTAGCCGCGGAGCATGAGTTCGAGCACATCCTTTTCCCGGGGCGACAGCACCGAGGCTCCGAAGGTGCTGAAGGCGAGTTCGACCTGGTGATCGATCCCTGGCTGGATGAGATTCCTGACCGCGAAGTCGCCGAGCCCGGTGTGGCGGCGCAGCAGCGCAGCCACCGGCTCGGCGAGCAGGTACAGGCGCTGGTATTCGTCCTCGCTGAAAGGGCCCTGCTTCGGCAGCCGCATCATGCTCAGGTTGATCACATCGCCGTCCGGCAGCCGCGCAAGAAAGACCGCCTCGTCCACCGTGCCGGTTTCCGCATAGTAGTCCCGGTAGTAGGCCGACTCCTCGAGTCTGCCGGCCGTGAGCCGCGTCAGACGATAGATCGATGACTTGGGCCGGTTCATGGAGGCGCGAAAGAAAGGATCTTCCCGGTAGGGTCCCTCGAGATACCGGTCGACCTGTGCGGCAACGGCGTTCGCCGGGATCTCGTGATAGAGCACCTGCGGCGGCAGCTCGCGGTGGTAGAGCCAGAACTGGGGATAGGCCACGGGGACCTGGTTGCGCACCGCCGCGACCAGAGCGGGGAAGAAATCGTCGCTGCCCAGGCTGTCGATGGCCCGCGAAAGGTCCAGGTGCCACTGGCCGAGCTTGGCTGGATCGATCATGCGTCGACCGGTACCCCCAGATGCTTCATGGCAGTTTGGGCAGCCCCCGGCTGCCTGTCAACGGGCCCCGGCGGCGCGCTCACCAGGGTAGGGGCCCCGTGCGCCAATGCCGGCGCCAGGCGCTCTCGACCCGGTCTGGATAGCGACGGCTGCCGCTGGATCCGTTGTAGGCCGCGAGCGCGCGGCGCAGGTTCCCGTTCTCGCGCTCCAGGTAGAACTGCAGAATGCGGCAGCCGTAGGTGAGGTTGGTGCCGTTGTGCGTGAGATTGTCATCCTGCCGGCCGATCTCCGCCCGCCAGAACGGCATCACCTGCATGAGCCCCTGGGCGCCGGCGGAGGATACGGCAAAGCGGTCGAAGGCACTTTCCACCTCTATTACCGCCAGGACCAGTTCCGGAGCCAGGCCGCTGCCGGTCGCCGCCGCGTGAAGCTGGCGCAGCAGCGCGAGCCGCTCTGCGGGGTCGCGGAGGAAGGGCGCCAGACGGGTAGACATGTCTACCAGCCAGACTTCCGCCGCGTAGCGGTCCGTAAAACTGTCACTCTCAGTGATGGTGCGCTCAAGGAAGGCGCGCAGGGCCGACCGCTCCTCACCCTCCGGCAGCGGTGTGGCGGCGGCGCCGGCTGCGAGGACAAGGAGCAGCAGGGCGGGCGCGAGCCGCCGGGCGTCAGCCCGCCAGCTTCGCGCGCAGGAAGTCCAGAGCATGGTCACGGTCGATACGCTGCGCTTCGTCGTCCTTGCGCCCCTTGTATTCGAACTCGCCCTCGGCGAGGGACTTGTCGCCGATCACAATGCGATGGGGAATGCCGATCAGTTCCATATCGGCGAACTTAACCCCCGGGCGTTCGTCGCGGTCGTCAAGGAGGACGTCGATGCCCGCCGCGCGGCAGTGCTCGTAGAGCGCTTCCGCGGCGCTGGTCACCGCCTCGGACTTGTGCATGTTGAGGGGCACGATGGCGACCTCAAAGGGGGCCATGGCGGCGGGCCAGGTGATGCCACGGTCATCGTGGTTCTGCTCGATGGCGGCGGCGACGATGCGGCTCACGCCGATGCCATAGCAGCCCATATGCAGGGTCACGCTGCGTCCGTGTTCGTCGAGCACGGTGGCGTCCATTGCTTCGCTGTATTTGGTGCCGAGCTGGAAGATATGGCCGACCTCGATACCGCGCTTGAGCTGCAGCACACCCTTGCCGTCGGGGCTTGGGTCGCCTTCCACGACTTCGCGGAGGTCCTCGATGCGTGGTAGCGGCAAGTCGCGCTCCCAGTTCACGCCGACAAGGTGATAGCCGTCCCGGTTGGCGCCGCAGCTGAAGTCTGCGAGCACGGCGGCAGAGCGGTCCGCGATCACCGGCAGGGCCACGCCCACGGGGCCGAGGGAGCCGAAACCGGCGCCGAAGGTGTCGCGCACCTCGGCCTCTTCCACGAGGCGGAGCGGCGAGGCAACGCCCGGGAGTTTTTCTGCTTTTACGGTGTTGAGGCTGTGGTCCCCGCGGAGTACGAGGGCGACGAGGGACCCGGGCTCCTCGCCCGCGACAACGAGCGTTTTGACCGTTCGAGTGGCGTCCACGGCGAGATGACTGCAGAGGCTGGCGATGCTGTCGACGCCGGGTGTGGCCACCTCCTCGAGCGCGGCCGTCGGTGCCGGGCGCGCCGCAGTCGGGGGCAGCGCCTCGGCCATCTCGATGTTGGCGGCGTAGTCGCTGCCGTCGCTGAAGGCGATGGCGTCCTCCCCGGAATCGGCGAGCACATGAAACTCCTGCGAGGTGCTGCCACCGATGCTGCCGCTGTCGGCGACCACCGGCCGGAAGGCGAGGCCGAGGCGCTCAAAGACAGCACAGTAGGCAACATGCATCGCCCGGTAGGTCTCCTCCAGGGAGGCCTGGCTTGCGTGGAAGGAGTAGGCATCCTTCATGATGAATTCCCGCGAGCGCATCACGCCGAAGCGTGGGCGGATTTCGTCGCGTACCTTGGTTTGTATCTGATAGAGATTGATGGGCAGCTGCCGATAGCTGTTGACCTCGTTGCGCACGAGCTCGGTAACGACTTCCTCGTGCGTCGGGCCGAGACAGAAGTCGCGCTCGTGACGGTCCTTGATGCGCAGGAGTTCCGGGCCGTACTGAACCCAGCGTCCGGACTCCTGCCAGAGTTCTGCCGGCTGCACCACGGGCATGACGACTTCCTGCGCGCCGGCGCGATCCATTTCCTCGCGGACCACCTGTTCCACCTTGCGCAGCACGCGCAGGCCTGTGGGCAGCCAGGTGTAGAGCCCGGCACTGAGTTTTCGGATGAGGCCGGCGCGCAGCATGAGCCGGTGGCTCACGATTTCCGCATCGGCAGGCGTTTCTTTCTGGGTGGCAAGCAGGTAATGACGGGTGCGCATGATGGCGGTTCCGGGCGTCTTGCGGGTGCGGCAAAGTTTACGTGTGAAACACTCCCCGGTACAGACGGAGGCCTCCGACCCTTTAAAAATCAGGGTAAGATCGGCTTTTTCGCCCTCGAACGTGGGAAAACCCTTGTATTACAGTATTTTGTGTTTTATATAAGCACGAAGTCGGGTGCAGGCGCTGTGAATGTAGCGGTAAACGCATTGCGAGCGGAGTCTGGTGCGCGGCTTGGACGAGGCCATTAAAAAGCAATGAGGAAGGGTTGAAACATGGCGATACGCAAAGCTGCAGCGAAGAAAGCGCCGGCGAAAAAGAAAGTAGCTGCCAAGAAGGCACCGGTGAAGAAAGCGCCGGCCCGGAAGGCCGCACCGGCGAAGAAAGCTCCTGCGAAGAAGGCGGCGGCTGCTCAGGCCGCTCCGGCTCGCAAGGCCACCGCACTCAAGGACAAGCTCACCAAGACGCAGATCGTCGGCACCATTGCCGACAACACCGGCCTCAGCAAGAAGCAGGTCGGCGACGTTATGGGCGAGCTGGAGCTGCTTATTGAGCGCTCCATCAAGAAGCGTTCCGTCGGTGAGTTCACGCTCCCGGGTCTGATGAAGATCACCACCGTGAAGAAGCCCGCCCGCAAGGCGCGCAAGGGGATCAACCCCTTCACCGGTGAGGAGACGGTCTTCCAGGCCAAGCCGGCCAGCGTCGCCGTCAAGGTGCGCCCGCTGAAGAAGATGAAGGAGTTCGCCGACTCCTGATCGACCTCTGACCACCGGCACCGGTCGGTGCCGGTGGTTTTCCCTAGCCTGGTCTGCCTTCCGGGGTGGACAGCTCTGACCCTTGCGATAACTGCCGCCGGCGCCCTTGGCCGCTTCTTGCGCCATGGGGTAAAATCCCGCGCTTCCTGTACGCAGGCCCGATGCCGGGCGAGCAACCATGCCAATCTACGAGTACCAGTGCCAGGCCTGCGGTGAGCTCACCGAGGCGCTTCAGAAGCTCAGTGACGCACCGCTGACCCGTTGCCCCGCCTGCGGGGAAGACGCGCTCCGCAAGAAGGTGTCCGCAGCAGCGTTTCGTCTGAAGGGCGGTGGCTGGTACGAGACCGACTTCAAGACCGGCAACAAGAAGAACCTCGCCGGGGAAGGTGATAGCAAGACCGGAGGCGATGGCAAGGGCGCTGCTGACGGCAAGGCCGATAGCAAGGACAGCAAAAAAGACGCCAAAAAAGACGGTAAGAAAGAAACAGGTGGCGCAAAGGCTGCCGACAAGAGTAAGGGCGGAAAGGGTTCAAGCGCCGCCTGACAGCCCGCCGGCGCGGGCGCCAAGCAACCGGGAAACAGCAACCATGCGCAGCCATTACTGCGGCGTCCTCGGCAACGCCAACATCGATGAGACCGTGACCCTCTGCGGCTGGGTAGATCGCCGCCGGGATCATGGCGGCGTCATTTTCCTGGATCTGCGCGACCGGGAAGGCATCGTCCAGGTGGTTTTCGACCCCGACACGGAAGAGCATTTCGAGCGTGCCGACCGCGTGCGCAGCGAGTACGTGCTGCGGGTGACCGGTCGGGTGCGCGCGCGCTCCGAGGGCACGATAAACCCCGCCATGGCGACCGGCACTATCGAGGTCCTGGGCAAGGAGCTTGAGGTGTTGAACAGTGCGGCGACTCCGCCCTTCCAACTCGACGAGCATACCGCCGTGGGCGAAGAAGTCCGGCTGCGCTACCGCTATATGGACCTGCGGCGTCCGGAGATGCAGCAGCGGCTGATGCTGCGCTCGCGCATTACCGCGGCAGTTCGCCGCTTCCTCGACGGCGAGGGGTTCCTGGACATCGAGACGCCGATCCTGACCCGGGCGACCCCGGAAGGAGCCCGCGACTACCTGGTGCCGAGCCGCACGCACCAGGGTGCGTTTTTTGCCCTGCCCCAGTCCCCGCAGCTGTTCAAGCAGCTGCTGATGGTGTCCGGCTTCGATCGTTACTACCAGATTGCCAAATGCTTCCGCGACGAGGATCTGCGCGCCGACCGGCAGCCCGAGTTCACGCAGATCGACCTCGAGACGGCATTTCTTGATGAAGCGGCGGTCATGGATATCACCGAGCGCATGATCCGCGGTCTTTTTCACGAGGTCCTGGCTGTAGATCTCGGCGCCTTCCCGCACATGAGCTGGGCGGAGGCCATGGAGCGCTTCGGTTCCGATAAGCCGGACCTGCGCATCCCCCTCGAACTTTGCAGTCTCGATGACCTTATGGCGACGGTGGACTTCAAGGTGTTCCGCGGCCCGGCGGAAGACCCCCGGGGCCGGGTCGCCGCCCTGCGCGTGCCCGGCGGCGCGTCGATTTCGCGTAAGGAGATCGACGATTACACCCGTTACGTGGGCAATTACGGCGCCCGCGGGCTCGCCTGGATCAAGGTCAACGACCTTGCCGCCGGGGTCGAGGGACTGCAATCGCCGATCCTCAAATTCATGCCGGCGGAGGTCGTCGACCAGATGATGCAGCGCCTCGGGGCCGAGGATGGCGACATCATCTTCTTCGGCGCGGACCGGGCGAGCATCGTCAACGAGTCCCTCGGTGCGCTGCGCATCAAGGTCGGCACGGACCGGGGCCTTGTTCGCGAGGGCTGGGCTCCGCTGTGGGTCATCGACTTCCCGATGTTCGAGGAGGAGGCGGATGGCAGCTGGTCGCCCCTGCATCACCCCTTCACCGCTCCGGCCTGCGACGTAGAGGCGCTCCGTCGCTCCCCCGGGGAGGCGCTGTCCCGCGCCTATGACATGGTGCTGAACGGCACGGAGCTCGGTGGCGGCAGCATCCGCATCCATGATTCCAGCCTGCAGCAAGCCGTGTTCGACATTCTCGGGATCGAGCCGGAGGAGGCCGAAAGCAAGTTCGGCTTCCTCCTCGACGCACTGCGCTACGGTGCGCCGCCGCACGGCGGCCTGGCCTTCGGGCTCGATCGGCTGGTGATGCTGATGACCGGTTCCAGCTCGATCCGCGACGTGATCGCCTTCCCCAAGACCCAGAGCGCGCACTGCGTCATGACTGATGCACCGTCCCCGGTCAGTGCCGCCCAGCTCAAGGACGTGGGCATCCGCCTGCGCCAGGAACCGCGCGCGGCGGCGGACACGCCGGCCGGCGGCGATGAGCCGATGCAATAGCACGCCAGCGCAAAGGAGGAAACCATGGCGGGCCACAGTAAATGGGCCAACATCAAGCACCGCAAGGCAGCCCAGGACGCCAAGCGCGGCAAGATGTTCACCAAGCTGATCCGTGAGCTGGTGGTTGCCGCCAAGGAGGGCGGTCCGCTGCCGGAGGACAACCCGCGGCTGCGCGCCGCTGTCGACAAGGCCCTTGGCGCGAACATGACCCGGGACACCATCGACCGGGCCATCGCCCGCGGCGCAGGCAATAATGAGGCCGATGACGTCGAGGAGCTGACCTACGAGGGTTATGCCGCCGGTGGCATCGCTGTGCTGGTAGACGTCATGACGGACAACCGCAACCGGACCGTGGCTGAAGTGCGGCACGCTTTCAGCAAGCGCGGCGGCAACCTGGGCACCGATGGCTCCGTCGCCTATCTGTTCAGTCGCCGGGGCCAGCTCACCTTCGCGGCCGGTACGGACGAAGAGCAGCTCATGGAAGTAGCCCTGGAGGCTGGCGCCGAGGACATCATCCCCCACGACGACGGTTCCTTCGATGTGATGACCCCCTGGGAGGACTTCTCCGCGATCAAGGCGGCGCTCGAGGAGGCGGGCCTTTCGCCCGAGAGCGGCGAGGTCAGCATGATCGCAAGCACCACGGTCCCCGTTGATGCCGCCGGAGCCGAGTCGCTTATGGGCCTGGTCGATGCATTGGAAGATCTGGACGACGTGCAGAACGTCTACACCAACGTTGCTATCTCCGACGAGGTGCTCGCCGAGCTGGAGAGCTGAGCGGCTTCGCCCCGCCGCCGAAATACTGTAAATTCTTACAGGGTATGAGCGCAGGCGCAGCGCCGGAGCGGTCCCCATGGCGGTAATTCTCGGCATCGACCCGGGCTCCGTGAAAACGGGCTTTGGTATTATCGAAGCCGGTGCGGGCAGGCCCCGCTATGTGACCAGCGGTGTGATCCGCCTGCCCCCGGGGCCGCTCCCGGAGCGCCTCCGGGTGCTCGTTGCGGGCATCACCGAGCTGGTGGAGCTACACGCCCCGTCGGAGCTGGCCATCGAGCAGGTGTTCATGGCCCGTAGCGCCGGATCGGCACTAAAGCTCGGTCAGGCCCGGGGAGCGGCTATCGTTCCCTGCGTTACGGCGGGCATGCAGGTCAGCGAGTACTCGGCGCGGCAGATCAAGCAGGCGGTCGTCGGCACCGGCGCCGCCGACAAGGTGCAGGTGCAACATATGGTCAAGACGCTCCTCAAGCTTCCCGGCACACCGCAGGAAGACGCGGCGGATGCGCTGGCGGCCGCGCTGTGCCACGTGCATACGCAGGCCGGGCTCATCGCCCTCGCCGGCGCCAGCGCTGTGCGCCGGCGCCGCGTTCGCTGAGGCGCGCCTGATGATCGGCAGCCTGCGCGGCATCCTCGTGGCCAAGCAACCTCCGGAAATCCTCGTCGATGTCGGCGGTATCGGCTACGAGCTGCAGGTGCCCATGACCACCCTGTTCCAGCTCCCGGCCCTGGGGCAGGAGGTTGCCCTGGTTACCCATTTCGCCGTGCGCGAGGACGCGCAGGTGCTCTATGGCTTTATCGATCCGCGGGACCGGGAGTTGTTCCGCAACCTCGTGCGCGTCTCCGGTGTCGGTCCCAAGCTCGCCCTGGCGATACTGTCGGGCATGGACGCAGACAGCTTCGTGCGCTGCGTGCAGCGCGATGACACGGCCTCTCTCGTGGCTCTGCCCGGCGTCGGCCGCAAGACCGCCGAGCGTCTGCTGGTGGAGATGCGCGACCGGCTCAAGGACTGGCTGGAGGACCCGGCGGCGGCCGCGACGCCGGCGGTGGGGCGCCCGGCGGACATCACCGCCGATGCCGAAGGCGCCCTCGTTGCCCTGGGCTACAAGCCCGCAGAGGCGGCTCGCCTGGTCGCTGCCGTGAACGACGACAGTATCGGTGACAGCGAGGAACTGATCCGCCGGGCGCTGCGTTCCACGGTGCGCGCATGAGCGGAGGGGTGTCATGATCGAGCCGGACCGGCTGCTCGCCGCCGAGGGCGCTCCGGGGCGTGAGGACGCCCAGGATCGCGCCATTCGCCCGAAGACTCTGGAAGACTACGTCGGCCAGCCCGCGGTGCGCGAGCAGATGGGGATTTTTCTCGCCGCCGCGAAGGCCCGCGGCGAGCCTCTGGACCACACCCTGATTTTCGGTCCTCCGGGGCTTGGCAAGACCACCCTCGCGGCCATCGTCGCCCAGGAACTGGGTGTCTCCCTCAAGACCACCTCGGGCCCGGTGCTCGAGAAGGCCGGCGATATCGCCGCGCTCATGACCAATCTCGAGCCCGGGGATGTGCTGTTCATAGACGAGATTCACCGCTTGAGCCCCTTCGTCGAGGAAATCCTCTATCCGGCGATGGAGGACTATCAGCTCGACATCATGATCGGCGAGGGGCCGGCGGCGCGCTCCATCAAGCTGGATCTGCCGCCTTTCACCCTTGTCGGCGCGACCACTCGCGCCGGGCTCCTGACCTCGCCGCTGCGAGACCGCTTCGGCATTGTGCAGCGCCTCGAGTTCTACGCGGTCGCCGACCTCGCGCATATCGTGGGTCGCAGCGCGGGCATCCTTGGCATCCCCATGGATGAGGGCGGCGCCCGGGAGATCGCGCGCCGGTCCCGGGGTACGCCACGCATCGCCAACCGGCTCCTCCGGCGCGTGCGCGACTTCGCCGAAGTGCGTGGCGACGGCCGTATCGATGTCGCCACGGCGGACCGGGCCCTGGACATGCTCAGCGTTGATGCCGCCGGTTTCGATCACCTCGACCGGCGCCTGCTCCTGACCCTCATCGAGAAATTCGATGGCGGCCCCGTGGGGGTCGACAGCCTCGCGGCGTCGCTTTCGGAGGAGCGGGGCACCATCGAGGACGTGCTCGAGCCCTACCTTATCCAGCAGGGCTTTATCGTGCGCACGCCCCGGGGTCGCGTGGTCACCCGCAACGCCTACCTGCACTTCGGCCTGCGTGCCCCCGACCGCGGCGGTGAAGCGCCGCCGCAGCCGAGTCTGCCGCTCGACGAGCCGCCGTGCGACGGGACGTGAGCGACGGTGAATTTTCCCTGCCGGTGCGTGTCTACATCGAGGACACCGATGCCGGCGGTATTGTCTACTACGTGAACTACCTCAAGTTCATGGAGCGCGCCCGTACCGAATATCTGCGCGAGCTGGGCAGCGGTTGGGACACGCTGCTGCCCGGGGGCCTGATGTTCGTTGTCCGGGATGCGGCGCTGACCTGGTATGCCCCGGCGCGGCTGGACGATCTGCTCTCGGTGACTGCGGCGCCGCACCGGGCGTCCGGTGCGACGGTGGCCCTCACGCAGCTTGTCCGCCGCGGCGCCGAGCTTCTTGTGGCCGGGGAGATCACCATCGCCTGCGTGGATGGCGGCACGCTGCGTCCCCGTCGCATACCGCGCGACATGCTTGCTACACTGCGCGGCGTTATTGCCGGGGAGTAGGGACTTGGAAGAACAGCTCAGCCTTCTGGAGCTCGTGCTCAACGCAAGCTTCACCGTGCAGGCGGTCATGCTGATCCTGCTCGCAGCGTCGGTGACCTCCTGGTACATGATCGCCCAGCGTGTTCTCTACTACCGGCAGAGCCTCGGCGACATGCACGGCTTCGAAGAGCAGTTCTGGTCCGGCATCGACCTGGCCGAGCTCTACCGGGAGGGCAACCAGCGCGTCGCTGAAGGTGACATCATCCTTGGGATGGAAAGCATCTTCCGAGCCGGCTTCAAGGAATTCTCGCGCCTTGCCAAGCAGTCCGACATGGACGCCGAAGCGGTGGTCGAGGGCGCGCGGCGCGCCATGCGCGTGGCGACCCTGCGCGAGGAGGAGCGGCTGGAGAAGAACCTGCCCTTCCTCGCCTCCGTCGGCTCCACCAGCCCCTACATCGGCCTTTTCGGCACGGTGTGGGGAATCATGCACTCCTTCCGCGGCCTCGCCAACGCTACCCAGGCCACCCTCGCCACCGTCGCGCCGGGCATCTCCGAAGCCCTGGTCGCTACGGCCATGGGCCTGTTCGCGGCCATTCCCGCCGTGATGGCCTACAACCGCTTCGCCGCCCGCGTGGACATGTTCGAGAACCGCTACGAGACCTTTGTCGACGAGTTCTCGAGCATCCTCTACCGCCAGGCCTATGCCCTGCGCGGGCGCACCCGGGAGCACTGACCCGCCATGGGCCGTCAGCGCAACAAGCACCGGCCCATGGCCGAGATCAATGTGGTGCCCTACATCGACGTGATGCTTGTGCTGCTGATCATCTTCATGGTGACCGCACCCATGCTCATGCAGGGGGTGAAGGTCGAGCTGCCCGACGCGACCGCCGAGCCGGTGGATAACCAGGACAGCGAGCCGCTGATTGTTTCTGTGAACAGTGCCGGCCAGTTCTTTCTCAATCTCGGCGGCGACAAGGAGCGCCCCGTCTCGCTGGCTACAATCCAGCAGCGGGTGGGGGCGGTCATGCGCCGGAGCCCGGACAAGCCGGTGCTTGTCTGGGGTGACGAGGCCGTTTCCTACGGTGAGGTGGTAACACTCATGGCGGCCCTGCAGGAGGCCGGGGCGCCCGGCGTCGGCCTGGTCACGGAAGATCCGCGGTGAGCGCTATGCCGGCCCCGGACAGCCCCCTTCTCAAGGTACTGCCGGCGGCGGTCACGCTGCTGCTGCACGGGCTCCTGCTGCTTGCTCTCGTCTCGCGCTGGGAGTGGCAGTCGGAGCGCACCATCGAGGCGCGCACGATGACGCCGAAGATTATCGAGGCGAAGCTGGTGACCCTGGACCAGCTGCGACCGGCACCGAAACCAAAAGCGAAACCGAAACCGAAACCCAAAGCACAGGCCCCTGCGAAGCCCCGGGCCGAGCCGCGGCAGCAGGCAAAGGCAGCGCCAGCGGCGAAGCCGACCCCGGCAAAGGCCCTGGCAAAACCTGCTGAAGCGGTGCCGGAAACGCAGCCGGCGCCCCGGGAAACGCAGCGCATGAGTGCGGAGGAGCTGGCCGCGCTCACCCGCAGAGAGCTCGAGGCGGCGGTTGCCGACGAAGAAGAGGCCCGGGTGGCCGTGACCGCCGAGGAGATGGCGGCGAGCTATGCGGCCCTGATCCAGCGCACGGTAGTTGGCTACTGGAGCCGGCCGCCGAGCGCGCGCAATGGCATGGAAGCGCTGCTCGCCGTGCAGCTCGTACCCACCGGGGAAGTGGTCAGCGTGAGTGTGCTCAGGTCCAGCGGTGACGCCGCCTTTGACCGCTCGGCGGTGCTGGCGGTAGAAAAGGCCGAGCGTTTCCCGGAGCTTTCCAGCCTTCCCACCCGTGAATTCGAGAAGACTTTCCGGCGCTTCCGCCTCCTCTTCAGACCCGAGGATCTTCGCTACTGATGACAACCATGAGCCGTGTTCCCCGCCTTGCTGTTGCCCTGACTCTGGCCCTCTTCGTGCCGTTCGCCGCCCGCGCGGAGCTTGTTATTGAAATCACCCAGGGGGTCGACGACCCCACTCCGATCGCCGTGGTGCCCTTTGCGGGCACCGGTGCCATTCCGGAGGACCTCGCCGGCGTGGTGCAGGCGGACCTTGCCCGCAGCGGCCAGTTCGCCCCCGTGGACCGCGGTGACATGCTCAGCCTGCCGAGCAGCGAGGCCGAGATCTTCTATCGGGATTGGCGTGCCATCGACACCGAGTATCTACTCATCGGCCGGGCCAGTGCAGGGGAAGAACTGCGGATCGATTATGCGCTTTACGATGTGAACCGGCAGCGCGAGGTGACCACGGGCACGGTCACGGGCCCCGTGAACGAGGCTCGCATGCTGGCGCACCGCGTCTCCGATGCCATCTACGAGCGGCTCACGGGCATTCCGGGGGCCTTCGCCACCCGCCTGCTCTATGTTTCCGTGACCCGCAACCCCGGCGGTAAGGATTACTACCGGCTCACCCTCGCCGACAGTGATGGCGCGCGGCCCATCGTGCTGCTTGAGTCCCGGGAACCGGTGATGGCGCCCACCTGGGCGCCGGATGCGAGTCAGGTGGCCTACGTCTCCTTCGAGACCGGCCGGCCGGCGATTTTCCGCCAGGACCTGCGCACCGGTGCCCGTGAGCAGCTCACCAACTTCCGGGGCCTCAACAGTTCGCCGGCCTGGTCGCCGGACGGCAATACGCTGGCTCTGGTCCTGTCCAAGGATGGCAGCCCCGACATTTACCTGCTGGATCTGGCCAGCAAGCGGCTCAAGCGCATCACCCGGCACTACGCGATCGACACGGAGCCGACCTGGATGCCGGACGGGAAATCCTTGTTATTCACCTCGGATCGCGGCGGAAGGCCGCAGATCTACCGCTATAACCTGCAGTCGGGGATCACTGACCGGGTGACCTTCGAGGGGGTGTACAACGCCCGCGCGCGGGTTGCCCAGGACGGGCGCAATGTCGCCCTCGTGCACCAGCAGGACGGGCAGTACCACATTGCCATCCATGATCTGGTGACCGAGCGGCTGCACGTGCTCACTAGCACCGACCTCGATGAAAGTCCGAGTATCGCCCCCAATGGCTCTATGGTATTGTACGCTACCAAGCTGGGGGATCGTGGAATCCTCTCTGCCGTGTCTGTAGACGGCGGCGTCAAGTTCCGTCTACCGGCGCGTAGCGGAGATGTTCGCGAGCCGGCCTGGTCGACGTACATCAGCCAGTGAGCGGGCCCTTGCGCGGTCACTTGAACAACGATACGAAGGGAAGGAAAAACGCCATGAATCAACTGCCAAGCCCCGGTAAGGCACTGACCCTGCTGTTCACCGCCGCGTTTCTTGTTGCCTGTTCGGGCTCTGACACGAAGGAGGACGAGGCCGCCGCCGAGGCCGCACGTCAGGCCGAGGTCGCCGCCGCCGAGGCCGCGCGGGAAGCCGAACGCCGGGCCGTAGAAGAGGTCGCAGCTGCCGAGCAGCGCGAACTTGAACAGGCCGCCATGGCCGCCGGGACGGTCTTCTACTTTGACTTCGACAGCTCTGTACTCAAGCCGGAGGCGCAGCAGGCGCTGGATGCCCACATTGCACTCCTCCGCACCAGTGACGAGAGCGTCCGTCTTGAGGGCCACACCGACGAGCGTGGCACCCGTGACTACAATATGGCCCTCGGTGAGCGCCGGGCCAATGCGGTACGCGATTACATGGTTGTCAACGGTATTGCCAGCTACCGCATTGAGACCATCAGCTATGGCGAGGAAAAGCCGGTTGCCTACGGTTCCGGTGAGGCGAACTGGTCTCAGAACCGCCGCGTGGAACTGGTGAAGTAACCGACCAGCGGATATTGATGCGGCAAGGTAGCTTCAAGCGACTCCTGACCGGGCTGGCCTTTTTGGCCGGCCCGGTGTGCTTTGGGGCTCAGGCCCAGGATTACCTTGACGTGGAGGCCGAGCGCGCCCGCAGCGGCAGTCCGACGACCGCTCAGCCGGCGCTGGCCCGCAGCTATGGGCTCGACAGCAGCGCGGGACCGGCCACGGTCAGTCGCCCGCCGGCACCCGCCAGTAACAGCGAAGAGACCATCGGCAACCTGTTCATCCAGCTGCAGCGCCTGCAGCAGGAAGTGATGCAGCTGAACGGGAAGGTCGAAGAGCAGGCCTACGAGCTTCGGCGCCTCAAGGAGCAGAGTCTGGAGCGCTATCTTGACCTCGATCGGCGTCTCGCCGGCAGTGGCGCGCCCACCAGCGGCAATACCGGCGAAAGCACGGTCATCGGCATGCCGGATGCGGGCAGTGGCGCCGAGGCCGCCGAGCAGCCGGGGGAGGGCGATGCCTACCGGGCTGCCTACGCGCGCGTTCGCAACCAGGAGTTCGATGCGGCGGTGGCGGCCTTCAAGCAGTTCCTGGAGCGTTTCCCGGACGGCCGCTACGCACCGAATGCCCATTACTGGCTCGGTGAGCTCTATCTTGTACTGCAGCCGCCGGACCCGGAAGCGGCGCGGCAGTCCTTCATGCTCCTTCTTGACCAGTACCCCGGTAACAGCAAGGAGCCCGACGCCCTCTACAAGCTCGGGCGCGTGCACTACATCAAGGGCAACCGGGAGCGCTCGAGGGAATTCATGGATCGGGTGCTTCGCCAATACCCGGACAGCTCCGCGGCGGGGCTGGCCGGAGAATTCATCGACCAGAATCTCTGAGCTGCGCAAGATGACCGCGGCCGTCCAGCCTGGCGCAACGACCCTGCGCCTTACTGAGATTTTCCACTCGCTCCAGGGTGAGGCGCGGACCGTGGGCCTGCCTACGGTTTTTGTGCGTCTGACCGGCTGCCCCCTGCGCTGTGTGTACTGCGATACCGCCTACGCTTTCAGCGGCGGCGAGCTGTGGGACCTCCCACAGGTTCTCGACACCGTCGCCGGCTATGGAGCACGCTACGTCACTGTCACCGGCGGTGAGCCCCTTGCCCAGCCCGCCTGCCTGCCGCTGCTTTCCGCGCTCTGTGACGCGGGCTACGAGGTCTCCCTGGAAACCAGTGGCGCCATGCCCGTGGGCGAGGTGGATGCGCGGGTGGTGAAGGTGCTGGACCTGAAAACACCAGCTTCGGGAGAGCTGGCGCGCAACGACTATGGCAATATCGTGCACCTCACACGCAACGACCAGGTGAAGTTCGTGATCTGCGACCGCGCCGACTACGACTGGGCCTGCTTCAAGGTAGATGAGTACCGTCTGGTCGAACGTGCGGGCGATGTACTGTTTTCGCCCAGCCATGGCCAGCAGGATGCCCGGGAGCTCGCCGAGTGGATCCTCACCGACCGGCTGCCGGTGCGCCTGCAGCTGCAGCTGCACAAACTCCTCTGGAACGACGAACCGGGGCGCTGAGGGTCATGGAAAAGCGCGCGGTCATCCTCAGCTCCGGCGGTCTGGATTCCACCACCGTGCTGGCCATGGCCCGCGCTGAAGGCTATGCCTGCTATACGCTCAGCTTCGATTACGGTCAGCGCCATCGCGCCGAGCTGAACGCCGCCGTGCGGGTAGCGGCTGCCCTGGGCGACGTTGAACACAAGGTCGTTTCCCTGAACCTCGACAGCATCGGCGGATCGGCGCTCACGGATGCCGCCATCGCGGTACCCGAGGAGGCCAGCGAGGGCATTCCCGTCACCTACGTGCCGGCACGCAACACGGTTTTCCTCGCCATCGCCCTGGGTTGGGCCGAGGTGCTCAATGCCCGCGATATTTTTATCGGGGTGAATGCGGTGGACTATTCCGGCTATCCGGACTGCCGCCCGGCTTTCATCGAGGCTTTCGAGCGCGTGGCCAACCTCGCGACGCGCGTCGGCGTGGAAGAGGGCGGTATTCGCATCCGCGCCCCGCTCATGGAACTGGGCAAGGACGCGATCATCCGTCGAGGCATGGAACTGGGGGTGGATTACGGGCTGACAGTCTCCTGCTACCAGGCCACGGACGAGGGTCTGGCCTGCGGTCGCTGCGACGCCTGCCGGCTGCGCCGGGAGGGTTTTGCCGCGGCCGGCGTGGCAGACCCGACCCGCTACCGCAAAGGCTGAATTTACCCTTGAGTTTTCTCGCCAGATCCGTAAGATGCACGCCTCACTCGGTGCTCAGGCAATCGCCCCGCCGAGGCCCCTTCCGGGTCGTTAGCTCAGTTGGTAGAGCAGTTGGCTTTTAACCAATTGGTCGCTGGTTCGAGCCCAGCACGGCCCACCATTTTTTCTGGCTTGCAGCGTGAAGAAGCACTTACAGCTTCCCCACAGCAGCGCCTCTTCCCCACAAAATCCCGAAAAGTTGCTCTAGCAGGTCCCCCTAAGGCTCAGGCTGCATGAGTCAGGCCTTCGACTCCTTGATGGTGAAGCCGGGTGCTGGCGTGGCCGTTTGCCCCCGTCGCCGGTAATGCTGCCGGGTCAGCTGGGTTGAGGAGTGCGCCAGCAGCTGGCTGGCCTGAAGGTCGGTTTCCAGATCGGACCCTACCTTCGCGCGCAGGTCATGCTCAGTGAACCGCTCCTCAAGCCTGGTTTCCTCCAGGGCCTTCTTCATGGATCGCTGCCATACGGACTGGAAGCCCGAGGCAGAGCGCGTTTCCAGGTCGTAGTAGGACTCCCCTTTCCGGTTGTGGAATAGCCAGGGGGAGATGACCGGACGGCGCCGCTTGCTGTTCTCCTGTTCGAAGTAGGCCTCGACCACGTCTAAAGCCTGCCTCACCGTAGTCGGCTCGCCGTCTTCCGTGTACAGCGGGAAACGAACCTTCTTGCCGGTCTTCAGGCTGGTGGAGACAAGCTCCGTTTGCGAGATGTCTTTCTTCTGCAGTCGCAGCAGGTCCTGCTGGCGTAGGCCCGTAGCGCCCTTCAGCACGACGTAAGCCACTAGGAAGGGGTTGGCTACGGATGCCCATTCCTGAAGCTCCCAGTCCTCGACATAGCGGTCCCTGCCCGGCAGGGAGAACTTGACGACCTTCTTGTTGGTCATCGGGTGGTCACTCGTCAGCCCCCACTCGATGGCCTTGGTGAAGCAGTGGGACAGGACCTCAAGGTCCAGGTTGGCATGCTTCTTCGAGCGTGTGCGGCCGATGTAGTCCCGATACTTGTAGATCACCTGCGGGTTCATCACGGCGATGGGGTTCTCACCCAGGGCAGCACGGAGCCTTTCGAGGCTGAGGTTCTTGGATTTCCGGGTGTTCTCGCTGGCATGCTCTGGCACGACTTCGAGCCGGTACCGATCGAAGAGTTCTTGCATCAGCGTGATGTTGTCCTCTACCTGGTAGAGGTCGGCATAGCGTCGGTAGGCCTTTGCCAGATCCTGCCGGAGAGAAATCTCGGTCTTACCACCATGAAGGGACCGCAGGTGTGCCGGCACCCTGTACGAGTAGGAGCCGTTCTTGAAACGCCAGTATTTGGGTAGGGATTGGTTCTGCTTTTTGCGTTCTCGAGCTGCCATGGTCCCCTCTCAGATCAGTTTCAAGGTAGGCTGGTGCCGCGGTGTAGACGTTGTCCGGGCGGACGATGCCAGCACGCTGCGCGCGACGAAGGGCGTTCCATCTGGCCGTGCCTTGAAGGGTATGCCCATATAACTTAGTGCTTCCATTTGCTTGCTGGCAAGCTTGAAGCCCGTGATGTCCCGAAGCTCTTCAGGAGTCAGTGCTATCGGCTCGTTCACCGGTGTGCCCCCTCGCCCGCGACTGAGCTCCCCATGGTGTTGTCGGCAAGGCGCTGAAGACAAACCAAGCCATCGCGAAGGTCGCCAGTGGTTCGCCGCCGACTGCCCGGACGAATAGTCAGTTCCAGCAAAGAAAAGGCAGTGTAAGAGGTCATCTATCACCCTCTGTTCTGTACGATATCCGCCGAGGACGATATGCGGTTCGAAAAGGGTTTTCTGGACTTTTTTCGTAGGAGGTGCTCGATTTGTTAGAGAGCGTGCTGAAGCAGCTGGAGAATGGCCGCCAGCGGTGCACCTACTCATGCCTTGCCCGCTACCTGGGTGTGCCCCGCGGAAAGCTGATAACGCTACTGGGCGAGAGGCGCCCGGAGACTTCCTGGATCGTCAATGAGCGTACCCTCAGGCCCACTGGGTTCAGTCAGGCATTGGAAGCCCCCGGGCTCTACGACCGGCAAAACGTGATCACGGATGCAGCTGAATTGAAGGCATTCCTGTTGTCCACAGGAGACCAGCCCGCACAGCCAAAAGATTTTGATGATGAGGGCGCTGTCTACGGCGTGGATGGCTGTAAGGGCGGCTGGGTCTACGCCAGGGTCTTCGAGGGCACCATGACCTTTGGCACCGTAAGCACGGTCGCTGAGTTGCTTGCCAGGACAAGCCCGTGCGCTCCGGTCTTCATCGATATCCCTATCGGGCTGCGAAATGGAAGTGCAGAGCCGCGCCTTTGTGATGTTGAAGCACGCAGGGTGTTAGCACCGCGCAGACAGAACAGCGTGTTCAACGCTCCGGTCCGTGAAATCCTTGAAGAGACAACGTTCGACGCGGCCAACGGAAGGAGTAAGAAGCTGACCGGGAAGGGCATCTCTCGCCAAACCTTCAACATCATGAGGAAGATCGGGGAAGTAGATGAACTGCTTCAGCAGAATGAAGCCGCACGTCGACGAGTCCGCGAGGTCCATCCAGAGGTCTGTTTCTGGGCGCTTGCAGGTGGCGAGCCTATGAGGCACTACAAGAAATCAGCAGCCGCCCTGGAAGAGCGCCACAGGCTCATCGATCGGTACCTGCCCGGTGCTGTCGAGTCTTTGCAGATGGCCTACGAGACATTCCCACCTTCCCGCGTTAGCAGAGACGATCTCGTTGATGCTGCTGTGGCGGCAATCACGGCAGTAGGGCAGGATCGGGTCCAGACATTGCCTATCGTCCCGGAGATCGATTCTACTGGACTACAAATGGAAATGGCTTACCGGTCACCCTCAGCTCAGGCCTTGTAAAACAGAGCGGGTGCCGACCGGGAGGCTACATGAGTGAACGTCAAGGCCGACAAAGGAGCGCATGGCAATGATTCCGGACAAGTCCCCCCCGGTGAGTACGGGGCCGAAAAAAGTTCAGGTCAGCACTGGAACCGCCGCGTGCGAGCTCTCGTAGAGCGGATCATCGGCCGCACACTCGACCATCATCCCCGTCAGCAGATCGCAGTGCATCCAGTGGTGCCGAAGCTGGTCTCGACGATCCCCGTGGCAACTCCCATCCAGTCCAGCCAGGATATCGCGGTTCAGTATCGTGATTACATAGCGTGGAACAGACCAGCGGTGCTCTGCACCCTGCCTTGCGTGGACCCAGCCAGCACGCTCTTCCCATTCCAGATCCTGAGGCGGTAGTGGTAAGCAGCGCGGCCACTGCTCCGGCTGCCACTCTTCCGGAACGGCTTCGGGGCGGTTCAGGAGAGCGTTAGCAACGGGCCAGCGGTAGATGTCGTCGTTGGGCGATACAGGCTCACAGGCGCCGGTCAGCCTATCGAAGTCGATCCAAAGCGTTGAGCAGCCGTCCCTGTAATACCTCGGGAAAAGCGGGTGGCTCTCTTCAATCGCGGCCCATACCTTTACCCATCGGGTATCTGTCGTAATGTGCCGGTTGCTGCTTGGAAAGGCCCTACCGGCGCTCGCTGTTGGCGCTATCAGTCCGACGCCACTACTGGCAATGAAACGGCGGCGGCTGAGCCTGGGCCTGTTCTCTGTCGTAGGTTCTGGCTCCGAAGCTGTAGAGTGAGGCGTGGTGGACTTGCGGGAGAATGGAAGGCGCTTCATGGGGGGCTCCTATGTGTTCCAGTGGTCTGGCGCATCTTTGGTCCACCGTTCCCGGAGCGGGCGGTTGGCGGGTGAATACCCTTCTTGATGCCGCTCTGATTATCGGTACGCCCTGCCTAGCGGTCAAACCTCGCTAAGACACCTGTCGCTTTTTCATGCATGTGCGGCTCCGCGGGGGAAAGTCCTACGGTTGAACAGCCCAAACTTCATGGCACATCGCATCGCTGCATGCTATTTTCGTTGGAACATCAAGAGAGAGCTCTGCTCCGCCAACCTGCCGACCCAGGCAAGGTGGTGACCCTGGAACCAGGGGATGTGGCCAGCCCGGCAACCAATTGGGTACCCGCATAGTTCTGAGCCTCTCTGATTCCACAGGAGGCTTGTATGAAAGAATCTACCAGCACACTCACTCAGGACGTGGCGCAACAGCTTGCGTTGTTTTTCCTCCAGCGCTCGACCAGTGGATGGAATGACCGGAAAGCCATAGAAGCGCATGCCGTCGGCGCTGGTCTTGAGCCAGTTACTCTTGGATTGCTTGCTACCTACACCCCATGCCTTTGCCTGAAAGACCCCACGGCCAGTCGGAACGCGCAGCAGCAGTTTCACCGGGCACAACTCGCGAGAGCCGGCGGCGGCACTGAGGCGATGAAGCGTGGCGCTGCGCTGCAATCTTTCCTCGCCTGCCAGGAGGAGTCGCAAGCATGATCTCCCGCCGAGAATTCCTCGTAGGCATCGGCGCCGGCCTCATCCTGCCGAAATTCTTTGATCGTGCACTGGCTGCATACGACAACTTCGGTGAGGCTGTACTTGAGCGACCACAAGCACCTGATCCAACAATCATCACAGCCCGGACCTACGGAGACGGTTACCAACTGCTGCTGGGTGACCCGGATGAGGAGCCCCCAGAGTCGATGACGCTGCGTGAGTACGTGGAGAGATATGGCTACTGGGACATCGAGTCTGCCGAAGAGCATTGGGACATGGCCCTAGATGACCAGATGGACTTCTGGCAGTACTTCGACACCTGGTGCACAGAGGACAGCCCGAATGCCCGCGCTTACCACTTGCTGGACCGCTATGACCTCGGGTCGCTGCGGGGCCAGGGGAGGGAGAAGGTCGGCGAAATCGAGTTCATCGACGGTCCCTGCCCCGGCAACGATTACCTAGGAGTTGAGGCCGCTACTGCCCTCGATCTAAGTCTGCTGCAGAATCGATTGAACGAACTGCGAGCGGGAATCCACCTCGTCATCGGGTAGTAAACATAGCGCTGGATGCGCTTCACCAGGCGACCGCGTGCTGCGAGGTTCTTCGGGAACACTCCCGCCGCAGCGGATCAGAACAGCGCTGATAGCTAGAGGCCCGCGAAGTATTTTGACATGATTCCTTGACGAGGCTACATTACGGACATATAGTTAATATATATCCCACATAAAGCAGTTATCTAGGGAATGGCAATGCCGACCGAAAGCAAGAACGATCGATTCAGAAGACTGGCTGAGTCCAGAGGAAACCGGTTGATCCGTGAAATCTCCCTGCTGGGGAACCTAGCTAATCGGAAGAACTACGCTTACACAGACGAGGAGGTTGAAAGACTGTTCGCGCCAATTCTTGAAGAGCTGGAGACAGTGAGGGCCCTCTTCGACTCAGATCCATCATCAACCAAGAGGGTACGTTTCCAATGAGTTTCGATGAATACGGATTCCACTTCGAGAAACAAGGGCGCTCCGGCTACGAAGGCCCTATCGATCCCGCCCAGCAGTATTTCGAAGGGTCACATGCTGATCACGCCATCGTCAGGGAGACCGGGCAGAATACGCTCGACAACCCGGGCAAGTGCGCTGATGGGCCCATCAGAATGAAATTTGAGCTGGCCTCGATGAACGTCAGCGATATTCCCGGTATCGATGAGCTCCGCAGACACATCGAAGCAGCCGCAGCCCAGACTGAAAATCAGCAGGGGCATGAGAAAATCGCCAGGGCTGCTGATATGGCTAGCGCGGAAAAAATTCCTGTATTGCGCATATCCGACTACAACACGACGGGACTTACCGGTAGCGAGTCGCTCACCTCGGAGGAGTCACCACTTAGCCGGCTTACACGAGGTAAAGGTGGGTCGCAGGATGATGAGCGCGGCGGCTCTTTCGGCATCGGCTCTGCGGTAGGCCCGATGGCGTCAGACCTCTGCACGGTTATCTACATATCAATCGCGGAAGACACCGGCGAGTCGGTAATGGGCGCCTACACACGGCTCGCCACACATACCCTTGACGGAGAAAGCTATCGGGCGGAGGGTCACTTCACCCGACTGACCCGCGAAGATGACTTCGAATATGTCCGGCCAGCCCCAACCATCGGTCCGTTTTCTCCAAGAACCGAGCCCGGCACGGATATTTACGTTCTTGGCTATCGCATGGCCGATCGTGATCCGGAACTTGAGCGGGTTCGTGACGCGATGATCGACAATTTCATGGCAGCTATTTTTCAGGGCAAGCTGATAGTTGAAGGGTGTGCCCCGGGCAACGACTGGACCCTGGATTCTTCAACACTACGTGGATTCACAACAGGCCGGCCGGAAGCCCATGCCTTCTATGAGGCACTGATGGATCCCGAGCCCGCAGAGAAGGAAATTCCCCACGTCGGCAAAGTACGGCTGTTCGTCAATATCGACGACAGGCTGGAAAAAAAATTACACACCATCACGATGCGAACACCGCTGATGAAAATCGACACCTTCCGGCATAACTCCATCTCCGCAAAGTATGCGGCCGTGCTCATATGCGACAGTCACGAAGGCAACAAGTACCTGCGCCAGCTTGAGCCCCCTCAGCATCACATATGGGACCCAGCTAGAGATCCTAAGTACGGATCCTCAGTCATCAATCAGCTTAAGAAATTCACCCGTGAGGCGCTAAAGGAAAGGATCGTTACCGACGTTGGTGACGAGGTGACGATCGACGGTCTTTCGAGATTCCTGCCAACTGAAGCCCCCATAGCAGCCACTCGAGGTGCGCCAGCCATCCCGAGCTCTGAACCTGGAACAGAGGCCACCGATGTGGAATCGGCAACAGTTCAGGGCGGTGGTGGAGAACAGCACCCTCATGTAAATGCACCCGCCAAGAAGGTGCGGGTCAAGGTGCAGCGACCGGCAACCGGTGACGGTACCGAGGATACCAGTCGGGGTAAAGAGACAGGTGGCGCTGGGAAACGGCGCACAAAGGATGTCGGACTGCCGGGCAAGGGTGCCGCTGGTGACGGGGCCTCACGCATCGAAGGGAAAGACCTGTCATTCAGAAGCTGGAGTACACCTGCAGCAGGCGGAAGTGACGCCGTGACGACCCTTGCGGTAAGAGCGCGTCAAGACGAGAGCGGCGACATACAGCTGGTCGGGCTGGGCCCTGGCGGAGACCCCGAGCCATCATACGTTCTGCCGATCTCACGTGCGGTGCTGCACGAGGGCGGCAAGACAAGAGATATCACTGTCTCTGAAAACACGCTGAAAGATGTCCACCTCAAGGGGGGGCAGCTAACACGAATCGACGTTCATATGCCCGCCGGAGAGCGGTACCGGCTGGGGGTGGCGTGATGGCTGGTCGTGGTTCATATCCTCATCCTGTAATCGACAGCGCTGATGACGTCAGCTCTCAATTCGATGTCATTAACGTCCTTGTTGACCCGACTCAGCAGGACATCGAAATTGCCTACGAAGTGCGCACCGATGATCCTGACATCCAGGCGCTGATTGACAATGGGCTTGCGACTCATAGTCTCCGCTGGCGGTGCTCCTCAACGATCTCAACCGGCGAGTTGAGCCCTAGGGAAGATCAGCGCACCGGTGCAGGCGTGAGGCTCAAGGCGTGGCTCGATCAGGAGCTGGTAAAGGGCGACGTTGTCGCTGAGGTTCGCGTAATTGCTGCCCAGGAGATCAAAGGGCATCGTTGGACCAACCAGCACTCAGATTACGGTCATGCAAGCTTCGACCTTGAACCCGGTGATGTTCTCGCAGACGCGGGCTCATTCCGCTTCAACGCCGAAAAGCTCTACGATCCGCTTGATCCGCCGATCGGTAGCTGCTTCAAATTTGTACGTAGCACAGAACGAAGAAAGGGTATCAAAGTACTGTTCGTTGGTGATGAGACCGTAGATGTGCAGATACCGGCACAGACGTTCGATGACTTCAGGCTTCTTGGCCATCGACCGGACCTGCAGATTGCTCTGATGGTGCTGCCTGCGTTGGTCGAGACTCTCGATTTTATCCGCAGCAGTAAGGACGTAGAACCGCTGGACGACAAGGCCTGGTATGTCGCGTTAGACGCACTCGTGCAGGAGAACGGCGGATGGGACCAAAGCCTTCTGGAGCTGGGGCAGAAGATTCTTGAGAGTCCGCTGGACACGGTAATCCGGAAAGGCATCATCTCAGAGGAGGATGACGGATGAGTGCGCATATGCCCGAAGCAAGGGCTCTGACAGGAAGTGCGGTGGTTGAGGTGTACAGTGCTCTCGATGCAGCAGAAAGCCCGGTAGATTTTCTGGCAAGTGCAGATTCCATTATCGCGCGGCCGGAAAATACCCTGCCGCTGCCAGTGAGCCTAGGTATACCCGATGAACTGAAGGTGTTTGGAACTCGTGCTATCGACACGGACAACGCGCCGCGAGTCCATGATTATCTGGGGGAAATGGATAGGGCAAATGCTTCCGATGCAAGGCTCTGGAATTACCTTGCTCTGGCGACCTACAGGTCTTACATGGAGAAGCGCTGGGGTTTGCTGAAAACCGCAGATGACCCAACAGCATGGAAACGCCGGGTCAAAGACCGATGGTTGCTTCACCCTGCAGCCATCACAAGAGGCAGGCTGGTCCGCCATGGGATTGCGCGACTGTGGTGGGTTGCCCACCTGACCTACAGCAGATCGAAGGCGGCCGCATCCGCAGACGACCGCTATGCGTACACGAGGGAAGTCTTCAAGAGCGAAGACCGCATCAACGCTATCTTCGACAGGGAAGTGGGTGCAAACCCTGCCGTTGTTACCGCGATTCTGGATCATGCCATTGACGCTGGCTCTGCAGCGACTGATAAGTATCTACAGCGGATCATGCAGTTCCTGACGCTGACGAATGGCTACCGGGATATAGGTGTGCTGGATACAGCCGGAATTAGCAGCCTGATCAGCGTCGCTGTGGACCATGCACCGCGTAAATAGACGTCCTGACGGCATCGGTCGGCAAGTCAGCCACGGCTTCGGTCAAAAAGAACACGCCGCTAGCCGATCGGCTTTTCATCATAAAAGCGAATCGGGCGCGGCGCTGCTCTTCGACGCAGAACACCCCCAGCTCGGCCCTGGAATAGACCAGCAATCGAAGGCGCGTACACGAGACTTTGGGTATCTCTTTCGCCCATTGCTCTACCGTCGCGGCCTCCGATCCAGAGGAAACCTCCACTCTCCATCCGGAAAACCAGATTCCCTGCCCGGGAAGGCTGCGGACTCCCGCCCTGATTGGCTGAGCTAAAAGGGGCACCTCAAATGAGTGGCGCCTCCACATCCCGCATGGCTCGGGTTTCAGGGGTGCGGTCACTGTCAACCCACAAGTCCGAGAGTCAAGATATGTAGCATTTATACGCACATCTTGATAGCCTGGCTTGCGTCTAAGATCGCCCCCGGACAAAATGTCCAAAATATTCCCAGCGGAGGCAGTTGTGAACCAAGCCGTGACCATCAACGAATTCAAGGCCCTTGCCGAGCGCTTGGGGATGCCTCGCCATCAGTTGGCAGAGAAGCTTGGCAAGTCTGAACGTACGCTTCGTCGGTGGGAAACCGGTGAGAGTCCCGCTCCGCGTGTGGCTGTCGATCTGATGCGGCGTATGCTGCAGGACTCCACATTGCCTCCCGGTGAGCCGAGCTTCACGTTCATCGATTTGTTTGCGGGCATCGGTGGGCTCCGGGCTGGGTTTGAAGCCGTGGGCGGTAACTGTGTCTTCACCAGTGAATGGAATGAACGTAGTCGCCAGACCTATCTCGCCAACTTTGACTGCGATCACGGCATCGAGGGCGACATCACAAAGGTACCTGTTGAGGCGATTCCTGAGCACGATGTGCTGCTGGCGGGTTTCCCCTGTCAGCCGTTCTCGATTGCTGGTGTTTCCAAGAAGAACTCGTTGGGGAGGTCGCATGGCTTTCTATGCGAAGCTCAAGGCACCCTGTTTTTCGATGTGGCGCGGATCATCGATGCACACAGACCCGCTGCTTTTCTTCTGGAGAACGTCAAGAACCTCGTCAACCATGACAAGGGCAATACCTTCCGGGTGATCCGCAAGACTCTGGAGGAGGATCTCGGCTACCGCATCGACTGGCGCGTCATCAATGGGCGAAGTTTCGTACCCCAGGGCAGAGAGCGTATTTTCATTGCGGGTTTCCGCAAGGACACTGGATTCAGCTTCGACGGCCTCGAGCTTCCAGATATCGAAACAGGGCCGCGCATGTCAGCAGTGCTGCACCCGGAGGATGGCTCGGAAGAAGCCGAACACCCGTATACCACGGGTGCACGCGCGCGAGTATCGGACAAGTACACCCTTTCCCCAAAGCTCTGGAGCTATCTGCAAGGATACGCGGAGAAGCACCGCTCCAAAGGGAACGGATTCGGATTCGGGCTAGTGGGGCCTGATGATGTGGCACGGACTCTCTCTGCAAGGTATTACAAGGATGGTTCCGAAATACTGGTCCGGCAGAAGCGCAAGCGCCCCCGCCGACTGACCCCGCGTGAGTGTGCAAGGCTGATGGGCTTCGACCGCCCCGGGCGCCCCCGCTTTGAAATCCCAGTTTCTGATACCCAGGCCTACATGCAGTTTGGCAACGCAGTCATCGTCCCTGTGGTGGAGTCAGTTGCTGCCTACATGCTTCCTCACATTCACGATGCCATGCGTGCAAACCTCGGGCAGCGCGAGCTGGCCCTGGAGGTTCCTCAAGGACTTTCGGTTGGCTGATGTCTTTACATCCAGCAAGCGCAGTGAGGTCATGTCCCGCATTCGCGGGCGCGACACCCGTCCGGAACTACTGGTTCGAAAAGGCCTGCATGCACTGGGCTTTCGGTACCGCCTCCATGACAAGCGCCTCCCGGGTCGGCCTGATCTTGTGTTCCCGAGATTCGGGGCGGTAATACTCGTCAATGGTTGTTTCTGGCATGGGCATGACTGCCACCTGTTCCGATTGCCTGCTACACGGCGTGGTTTCTGGCAGCAAAAAATTGAATCCAACAGGGTCAGGGATGCTCGTAACCTGCGACTACTGGAGGACGCCGGGTGGCGTGTTCTGGTTGTCTGGGAGTGTGCGTTGAAGGGCAAAGAAAGACTGCCTGTCGAGCTTGTTATATCCCGAATAAGCGAATGGCTTACAGGGGGCGGAGAGTCTTGCGAAGTGCGAGGTTCGCTTCAATGACGCGTGGTGCTCTGTCAGGTCACTTCAAGGGAGTCGTGGCCAAGCGGCTCAAGGCCGTCGAGGTCATGCCCACGTCATCAAACCAGCATGAGTTCAACGGTGTGCGTGAGCTGCGCAGTCTCTTTGGGGATGGGCGGTTAGCTGACTGCCCAGCCCACTTCATCTGGTTTGGCGATGAGGGTGACGTCTTTGCCGAGCATGGAGTAATGACCTGGTATGACGCCAGAGAGAGGCACCCCACGCGCTCTGAGTTCAGGCTGTACTTCCGGTCCAATGAGGTAATGGATGCAGCCAGTACAGGGGACTTGCTCCTTCTTGCAAGACAACGTGACGATAGCCTGCTCGCAGTAGTCGCGCCTGGTGAATCGACCATGGAAGGCCAGCTTCTTTGGCTTTTTGATGTGCCGGTAAGTGACGAACGGGACCTAGAGTACCGCGACCTGACGGGGGACGACGAAGCGCTTGGGTTTGCGGAGCGTTACATCCTCGAAGAGCTAGGTATTGAAACCGAAGAACCTGAGTCTGCTGACCTTGACGCGCTGGTAGAGCCATTCGGGCTTTCCTTTCCAACTACTGTCGTGTTTTCCGCGTTTGCTCGGGAGACTCTCCGGGACGTAAACCCTCTTGATGGTCCTGATGCAGCTCTGCTTGCTTGGATGGAGCGCGAGGAAGCCTTGTTCCGGAGGTTGGAGAAGCGCATTGTTGCCTCTAGGCTGGAACAGGGCTTCTTCAGTGATGGTGAAGCTGATGTTGATGGCTTCGTGAGCTTCTCCTTGAGCGTCCAGAATCGAAGGAAGTCTCGGGTCGGGCATGCTCTCGAAAACCACCTTCAGGAGATCTTTGACCAGTTCGGGCTTGCTTACGCGCGCGGAGCCTGCACGGAAGGCCGCAAGAAACCGGATTTTCTTTTCCCAGGACCGGAGGCATATGCTGATCCTGAATTCCCCAGTAGCTCGCTGCGGATGTTGGGTGTGAAATCGACCTGCAAGGACCGGTGGCGCCAGGTGTTGTCAGAAGCGGCAAGAATTGATCACAAACACCTGCTTACCTTGGAGCCTGCCATCAGCACGGACCAGACTGCTGAAATGCAAGCAGCCCAATTGCAATTGGTATTGCCGGAAAGCCTTCACAGTTCTTATAAACCGCTACAGCAGCACTGGCTTATGTCCGTAAGTCAGTTCATTGCGGCCGTACAGGATTGACCTCTTGTCGTGGTCCGGTATCTTGGCTTGGCCGCTCCACTGAAGCTCTTCTAGTTTTCAATTGGCTTTGGCTTTAGCCGTTGATGTACGTAGCTACGGTGCCAAGCCAACGCTTCAGGTGCCGGTGCAAGTGCCGGGTCCGTCGGCGGCCGCAATGCGACGCCATGATACTGTTCGAGAGGGGCGTTGGGCGGAATAGCAAGCACCATGTCAGGTATGCGGAATTCCCCGTTGTCATCAACGTAGGCAAGGCAGTTGTCGAACGCCCAATGCAGTCTCCTGTTGAGAAGTAGACCATTTCGGGCATCATCAGTGCCTGCCAGTGATCTTGGTACTATGTGGGCAGCCTCCAACTCCGAACGTCCATCTGGTGAAACACAGCCCTCGCCTGAAACAGTACACTTGTGGGCGTAAAGATCCAGTAAGCGGGACCTGAACGCAGTAGACCTTGCAACCCTCATGCTCGCGCGCAGTTCGAGCCTGTTGGGTTCATCGAACAGCCTGAAGTCTTGCTGCTCTCTGGCTTCTTCCTGTCTGCCGGCAGCGTAAACGTCTTGCTCGGTCGGTGTTATCTGCGTGTCATCTAGATCCATTTTTCCGTAACGTCGGTTCGCTCCCAGAACCTGCCTAAGCCACCGGTAGTCTTCAGTCCCCCGACGTACGAGAGTGAGCCGAAAAAGCCGAGGCGACGAGCTGCTGCGCTGAAAGAGGACGTAGTCTTCGGCACGACTGCGCTGCCGAAGCGGCCCCAAGTTGCCAGTCAACCTGTACTCCTTGGGACGTGTCCCTCCCCACGTTTGTGACTGAAACCTTGTTTGAACGACGTCTTCTAGACGGCCGTCAACTACAAGCTCTGCTTCAATGCGAACGGTCTGCGTCGATTGCGTCACAGAAAGAGGGGACAGTTGATCAACAGGAAAGCAGTCAAGCATCGCTCGCGCCACTACGATTCCGGCGACATTACTCCTGCACTCGCCCGAGTCGTTTCTGGGAAGGCGCTTGAAATACGGAACAGACCACTTCGGGTCTGCAAGGATACGAGGCAGGAACACTATAGCCTCCAGTTTTGCGTTGTTGTGGGCGGAAAAGCTCGTTATTGGCCTATGAAAACGGCGGAGTGCGGGGAGTGTCAACCCGGTAGTCTTATGCAGAACCAAACGTTTTCCACGTAACTCCAGTGATTTGGTGCCGACGTTGGGTTCACCCCCGTTTTTGCGGACACTTCAAAGAAGCCCGATACTGGGCAAAAGGAGTGTCGTTATGGCCAAGAGAAGAAAGTACAGTCCGGAGTTCAAGCGCGGCGCTGTAGAGCAAGTACGGCAGCCAGGTGTGAGCTGCGCACAGGTGGCTCGGGAGCTGGGCATCGGGGCTAATCTATTGACCCGCTGGAAGCGTGAGGCCGAAGTCGAGGGCACCAGAGCCTTCGGCGGCACAGGTAATGCGCGTGACGAAGAAGTCGCCCAGCTGAAGCGCGAGCTCGCGCGTGTGAAGAAGGAACGCGATTTTTTGCGCGAAGCGGCAACGTTCTTTGCGAAGGAATCGTCCTGAAGTACCGGGCGATCCGACGTTGTCGCAGTGAATTCCCTGTTCGCATGATGTGCCATTGCCTGAAGGTCTCGCCCAGCGGCTACTACGCCTGGGAAGCTCGCCCGCCGAGCCCTCGTCAGCGCGACAATGATCGTCTTCTCGCTCGTATTCGCGAGATTCACTCGGACAGCCAAGGTGCCATAGGCGCGTTTCGGATGCATGAGGATCTCGTCTTTGAGGGCGAAAAGGCCAGCCTGAATCGAGCGGCGCGACTCATGGCGAAAGAGGGTCTGCAAGGCTGGCCGCGCCGCAAGAAGCGTGGCCAGCGCGGTACGCCTGGCTCGCCGCCGGCAGGCGTCAAGAACCTGCTCGAGCGAGATTTCACCGCCCTGGAGCCCGAAAGCAAATGGGTTACCGACATCACCGAAGTGAAGACCGGCGAGGGCAAGCTTTTCTTGTGCATCGTCCTCGATCTGTTCAGCAAGCTCGTTCTGGGTTGGTCGATGCACCATCGCCAAGACCGCAAAATGGTTCTACGGGCTGTGGAGATGGCAGTCTGGCAGCGTGAGAGCGAAGGCGCCCTAATTCTGCATTCGGATCGCGGTAGTCAGTTTTGTAGCGGTGACTACCAGCGTTTCCTGGAGCGCAACACGCTCATCTGCTCCATGAGTGCGGTCGGCCACTGCGGTGATAATGCGGCCTGCGAGGGATTCTTCGGGCTGCTCAAGCGGGACCGGACGAACCGGGTGAAGTATCCGACCTATGACACGGCGAGAGCCGATGTGTTTGACTATATCGAGCGTTTTCATAATCCTCGCATGCGGCGACGGCTTGCACGTCAGGATTTGAAGTTCGCGAGCTTTTCAGAACCGTCCGTGGAAATGGGGTAGAACCCACCTGATTGTTAGGCGCAGAAGCGCCGTTCATGCTAACTTCATCCATAGGCGATCTTTCATCTTGGTTAGTGCTGATGGGTTTGCCGGGGGCCTCGGTGATGCTTGGCGGCTGCCGAGGCCCCTCTCTTCCTTGGTTCCCGCTACCGGGGCAGGGACTTGTCATAGCCATTCGGTATCCACCTCGCCTTCCGTCTCTGGCTGAACAAAGGTGCTGACCTCCCAGCCGATGTACCTGTAGTGCCTTTCGCTTGGGATTAGCTGGCACATCTCGGCTACAGCGGGCTTGCGCTTTCGCTCGATCCTCGCCCCTTTTTCCTTAAGCCGAGCCACGGTCTCGTCAGGCTCCTGGACCCGATGCTTTTTGAGCTCCCAGGCCATGACCCACTCACCGGCCCTATCAAGGAGAACCCGAAGGGTCGTTGCCTCGTCCTCAGGAAGGCGGACGGTCGTCGTCTTTGCCGAGAGCGTCACATCAACTAGTGCCTCATCACTCATGGGGTACCTCCTTTGAGTCCTCAGCGGCTTCCGTTGAAGCTTGGACTTCAGCAGCAAGACCTTGGTCTCGCTCTTGGATTCGCTGCTCCATCCACTCCTCCACCTCGGAGAGGACCCAGGCCCGTGACTTTCCGCCAGGTACAAGCGCAAGGCTCTTGGGGAACCTGCCGTCTGCGGTCAGGGCATGAATGTAGGAGCGTGAGAGACCCGTCATGCGGGCGACCTCGCCGATCCGTACGAGACGGGAGGGTGTGCGGCTATGGTCATGTTTCGAAGCGCTTTTCATAATTGATGCCTTTCAAAAGTTGAGGTTTGTGGCCGATCAGTTCTGACCGGTTCAGCTCAAAGTCTGAGGCAGCGAAAAACGGTTTTCTGAAAAAAAATGCCTATCAGCTGAAACTATTTCTGTGAAAAGCATCGGACGCTGTGCTAAGTGACCGAAGTCGCGTTCAACTGATGCTTCGTTTGCGACGCGAGCAGACCGTGGCTGACTAAAATGCAGGCCTTCGTAGTTGGTGCTGGGCGGCAGCGTTGAGCCAGCTACCCGGCGACCGCAATAAGTCGGAGTGGCAGATGGAGGGGCCTTGAGGTTTCCCCATCAAGAAAGGCTGGTGGCAAGGAAAACAAAGACTTAGCGCGGCCTTTTTGGCAAAGCTGTGGGGAGGGGTGTGAGCCGTAACATACTGGCTTTACGAATAAAAATCGCAAGCTGGCAGTTGGCTTTTAACCAATTGGTCGCTGGTTCGAGCCCAGCACGGCCCACCATTTTTCAAGAGCCCTTTACGCCCACCAGCTGCCCGGGAGCCCCTCGTTTATGGAGTCCTCCGTTTACGATGAAGGGCCGAGGCGTAGCGTGAAGGAGTACTGACTCCTTCCCCATAACTACTGTCTTTCCCCACAAAATCCACTGAAGTTGCTCTGAAGGGTCCCTGCGGCCCCCGCTTCGCTCAGGCCTTCGGGTCCCTGATTGTGAAGTCCGGTGCAGGCGCCACAGTCTGCCCTTTCCGGCGGTAATGCTTGCGGGTGAGTTGTGCGGAGGAGTCTGCCAGCAATTCACTGCCTGCAGACTGAACAACTGTTGGGCCCGGAGAGCAAAAGCCTTGCATAGCGGCCTCGGAAGCGGCCAAAGTAGCGGTCAAATCGAGGGGAAGAAACTTCTTCTTGATTTTCTAACTATATGATATTTCTGGATGTATCGATATTTTTATGTGGACAAAGAAGTGGCCAACAATAAGGACAAAAAGGCGGACAAGAGGGTAGGGGAGGCGGCTCCTGCCGAGGCGCCTCCTGACCGCGGAGAGCGTGCCGGGCTTCTTGAGCCGCTCCTCGTGAGTGATACCTCCCGGCACAGGGCTGCGCTGTCCGATCTCGCGCTGGAGCTTACCGCTGAATCGACGCGGTTGCGGACCGCGCTTCCGGAAAGCATTGCTTCTGCGCTCGCGACCCTCGTGCGCGCCATGAACTGCTACTACAGCAATCTCATCGAAGGTCACGATACCCATCCCGTCGATATCGAGCGAGCGCTGGCTGACGATTTCAGCGCCGAGCCGAAGCAGCGCAACCTGCAACTGGAAGCAAAGGCCCACATCGAGGTTCAGAAATGGATTGACGAGGGTGGTCTTGTCGGCCGAGCCACGACCGAAAGCGGCGTCCGTGAAATCCATGAGCGCTTCTGCGCGCACCTTCCACCCGAACTGCTGATTGTCGAAGACAACGAGACTGGTGAAGAGCTCGACATGATTCCGGGTGCCTACAGAGTCCGCGATGTCATCGTTGGTCGACACGTAGCGGTGAGCCCGGGCGCCGTGCCGCGTTTCATGCAACGTTTTGAGGAGGGTTATGCAAAGCTCGGGAAGACTGATCGCATCCTTTGCGCAGCGAGCGCGCACCATCGGCTGTTATGGATACACCCGTTTTTCGACGGCAACGGCCGCGTGGCCAGACTCATGTCGCATGCGTTGCTTCTCGAAGCGCTTGATACCGGTGGCCTGTGGTCCGTCGCGCGCGGACTTGCCCGTGCTGAGTCGGAGTACAAGAAGCTGCTCCAGGCTTGCGATCTGCCGCGCCGGAATGACCTCGACGGTCGCGGCAACCTCAGTGAAGAAACGCTCGCAGAATTTACGCGTTTCGTTCTCGAAACCTGCATTGACCAGGTGACATTCATGCGGGGACTCATGGAGCCCGAGCGGCTGCGTGACAGAGTAATGATCTGGGCGGAAGAAGAGACCCGCGGCGGCCGCCTGCCGGGCAAAGCAAAAGAGCTTCTCAGCGCCATTCTTTACCGCGGCGAGGTCCAGCGCGGAGACGTAGCAGAAATTGTAGGGGCGAGTGCTCGAACGGCACGCCGCGTTGTGTCAGAGCTGACGGATATTGGCGTCGTACAGTCCGCCTCGCCGCGCGCGCCGGTTCAGTTGCGATTTCCGGCAGAGCTCGCAGGTCGTTGGATGCCCGGACTGTTTCCCGATAAGAAGTGATGCGCGGGACCCGATGGTTAGATGTCCAAACGCCGCGCGGCGCAGATCGCCTGTCGTCCATTTGGGACGAACGCGAATGATCGAGGACATGGACTTCATAGAAGGCGAAACCCCGCTCGACCCGGGCGAACTCCCGCTGCTAGGTCGCTGAACGGGCAGTCACCGACCTGACCGAGCTGCCGTCACCACCTGGCGATGTCAACGCCATCGGGGTGGCGTCCGCGTTCGCGCTCAGTGAATGCAATATCGGGGTAAATGTCACTGTCAGCATTGCTGTGGGAGCGCCCATGGAGGTGGGCTCCGGTGGCGTCGGCGTGTTCAAGGTCGCCGAGACATGGACTGCGATTGCCGGCGCCACGGCATGGCCCGGGGCCCTACAGCACGTAGAGACGCAGCGGCATCCAGAGTCCCATGCCCATCATGATGAGGTTTTCCGTGAGCGAGACAAAACCAAGCGGCACGGTGCTGTCGCCGCCTACGCAGGCGCACTTGAGTTCGCGACGATCGATATAGACTGCCTTGAAGACCGAGACGGCGCCCACGGTGCCGATAAACAAGGCGATGGGTGCCGCCAGCCAGATCAGTGCCCCCGCGAGCATCAGGATGCCGGCAAGGGTTTCCGCATAGGGGTATATGTAGCCGTAACGTACCTGTCGTTGCGCGAGCAGATCGTAATTCAGAAACATGGTGCTGAAACTCTCAAGGTCCTTGAGTTTTTGCAGTCCCAGCAGGGTCATGGCGATAGCAATGGCGTACTCTGCCAGCAAGGGGCCGGCGAGCGTTCCCCACAGCTGCCAGTGCATGGCTATACCCATGGCCAGCGCCGTAGCGAAAAGGACAATGACCGGGACATAGGTGCTTTCATCGCTAGCCGGGACAGCCAGTCCCACATGCTCACGCACTTCCTCATAGCCGCCAATCCGCTCGTTGCCAATAAAGACCTGCGGCGTTGTGTCTACGCCATGTTCTGACTTGAACGCATCGATCTCTTCCCGTGAGGTAAGCGTGTGGTCCTCGACCTGATAGCCCTCGCGCTTGAGAAGATCAAGGGTCTTGAGTCCGAAGGGGCAGACATGTTCGCTGGTCTGCATGCGATAAAGACGGGCTTCCCGGACTGCTGCGCGTTGTTTTTCCGTTGCCATGGGATCTTCCCTGCTCTGCCTCCTCTGTTAAAGCAAACGTAGCAGACAAAAAGAAGCCTCGCTGTCCAGTGAGTACTGCCGGCGCTGTAAAGTTGCCTGCAGCCGGCGGGGCGTTGCTTTTCAGATAACTATAAGTAATAATAATTCGCATTAGTATTAACAACCCCAAGCCGAGAGCTGAGCTATCGTCATGCGTACCCATCCTCTTGCGGCCGCCGTCGCCGCCGCTGTTGTCTCTGTTTCCACCGTTGCAAGCGCCGCGTCGGATCAAAAAGTTCTTGAAACGGTTGAGGTTTTCGGGAACCGCGAAAACAGCGTACCCGGTGCGCTGCCAGCGCTGCAGGACGGGAAGATCTTCGCCGGCAAGAAGACGACGCTGGTCGATCTGACCGAGCAACCCGCGTTTGTTGAGCCGAACCTGCGGCAGATGTTCTCCCGGGTGCCCGGCCTGTTCGTGTCTGATCAGAAAATTCCCAGCATCTACAACGTGAATTACCGGGGCCTCGGCAACCCGCATGAATCCGAGTTCATTGCGTTCTTCCAGAACAACGTCCCGCTGGCCGCCGACCCTTTTGGCTACCCCACCATGTACTACATGCCGGCGGCCCAGCGGGTGGAGCGGATCGAGTTCGTGCGGGGCGGTGGTGGCCTGCTTTACGGCCCGCAGATCGGCCCGGTGCTCAACTTCGTCACGCGGCGGGCCGACGCGTCCGCGGGGCCGTCATTCCGGACCGATCAGGCCACGGGCAGCGACGGTCTCTACAGCACCTACAACGAGGCGCGTTGGTCCCACAACGATGTGGGGTTCATGGCTTCCTTCGACCATCGCAGCGCCGACGGCCCGAGAAGGAACGAAGACTACGAGGTCAACGCCGGCTACTTCGGGGTGTCCTATGAGGGGTTCGACGGGATTCGTCTGGGCTTTGATGTCGACCTCTACCAGTCCGATTCCGGCGAGGCGGGCCGCCTCACGTCGCAGGAATTTGCCGACGATCGCGACCTTGTGAAAACGCCTTTCAATGCGGTGGAAATCGACCAGATCATTGCCACGTTCACCTACGAGCAGCAGATCAACGAGTCGGCGACGCTCGACGCCCGTCTCTGGTACCTGGGCATGGACCGCCTGAGCCGGCGCTCAGCGCAGTTCACCGACCCCGCCAATGAACCGGCGACAACGGCCATCGACGAGCAGCAGTTCAACAACTACGGCTTCGATCTGCGCACAGCTTTCGCCTGGGGTGGCAACAACGTGCTTACCGTCGGCACCACCGGTTACCTGAGCGACAGCCCGCGGACGCGCCATGTGAGCGACGACATCCGTTCCAGTCGCCAGAATCCCGCGGACCTCGCCTTCG
Source organism: Pseudohaliea rubra DSM 19751 (assembly GCF_000764025.1). Classification (GTDB taxonomy): domain Bacteria; phylum Pseudomonadota; class Gammaproteobacteria; order Pseudomonadales; family Halieaceae; genus Pseudohaliea; species Pseudohaliea rubra. The sequence goes on from NZ_KN234753.1 coordinate 83,571, forward strand.
AGATCGATCGCGGCGTCAACTACACGGCCCTGTTCCTGGAGAACCTGTTCAGCTTCGGCCGCCTCAGCGTGGTGCCTAGCGCGCGTTACGAGCGCATCAACTACGACCTGGAAGACGTGGTAACCAGTGCCAGCCTCAACCGCGGCCCTATCGACCTTGATCGCACCTCCAATGAAACGCTCCTGGGCCTGGGCCTCATGTACCAGACCGGCGACACCTCGGAGCTTTACGCCAACGTGTCCGAGTCGTATCGCCCTCAGCGGTTCGATGACCTGATCAATCCGGCCTCAGAGCTCGCGGGTTCGAACGGTCCGGGCGTATCGCGCGGGGTGAACTACGAAATCGGTTACCGCAGCCAGCCCACGGAAAGGCTGGTATTCGACATCAGCCTGTTCCGCGTCGACTTCGAGGACAAGATCGAGCAGATTCAGGTGAACATCGCCGATGTCGAGCGCGTCAACAGCGGCGACTCCCGGCACCAGGGACTGGAATTCAGTGTCGAGTACGCCGTGCTCTCTGACGGCCCCCGCTCCCTGACCCTCTTCGCCAATGGTTCCCTGCTGGATGCCGAGCTTACGAACAGCGTCACCGCCAGCCTGGAGGGCAACGACCCGGCTTTTGCACCGGACCATGTGATCCGTGCCGGGTTTATCTATGACGATACAAAGTGGAACGCCGCGCTGACCGCAACGCTGGTGGGCGATCAGTACTGGCAGGACTCGAACCTGCCGCGCGGCGTCGGTGCGAAGCTTATTGAGGCGAGGATTCCCTCCTACGAAGTCGTGGACTTCAGCCTGGAATACCGCCCCGTGGCGCGCTGGACGGTCTATGGCGGCGTCAATAACCTCCTGGACGAGGACTACTACAGTCGCGTGCGCAACGACGGTATCGAACCGGCGCTGGAGCGTACCGTGTACGCGGGTGTGCGTTTTGCCGTGAACTAGTCGCCGCCCGCGACGAGGGGGCCTGCGGCCCGGGGCAAGCCTGCATCAAGGTTGGCCGCCTGCCGCCGACGCTGCACAGCTCGTCTTCAGCCGGGCGCTGTCCGGTGTGCCTTCAGTCGGCGACAAAGCCTTTCCAGGTCGCCATGTAGTCGATGAACGGCTCGCCGAGCCCCTCCTGCGCAAGGTACGCCCGGGAGACCGGGTTGGCCACCGGCTCGAAAGCCGGGTCCGCAGCGATGCGTCGGGGCAGATCGTGGTGCAGGATCGCGGCGCGACCGGTAAGCACGAAGTCGGCGCCTTCGGCGAGACAGCGCGCTGCGGCAGCGCCGCTGCGGATATTGCCGGCGCTGCCGAGGCGTACCGTGCCGCGGTCGATACCGGCAAAGAGTGAGAGCAGGCTCTGGCCCTCGTAACCGGCTTCTGCCGGTTCCTTGAAGCCATCCCAGAGCGACATGTCGAGGAAGTCGAGCTGTCCTTCGCGACAGAGCTGCTGCGCGAGCTCGAGCATTTCGCCGAGGACGATATCGAAGCGCTCCGGCGACAGGCGCAGGCCGAGGAGGAAGTCGGGGCGGCAGCGTGCGCGTATCCCCTCGATGATCTCCAGGAGCAGCCGGGCCCGGTTCTCCAGGGAGCCGCCGTAGCGGTCGCTGCGCTGGTTGATGCCCGGGCTGAGGAACTGCCCGAGCAGGTAGCCGTGGGCGCCGTGCAGCTCTACACCGTCAAAGCCGGCCTGCTCGGCGCGTTTCGCAGCGTCAAGGAAAGCGTCGGCGACTTGCGTCACCTCGTCCTCACTGAGGGCGCGGGCGCCGAATTCGGTATTGTCCGACGGGCAGAGCGGCGCCTCACCGATCGCGTCTGCGGGTGACCGCATGCCCGCGTGGTGCAGCTGCAGGATCGCGAGGCTGTAGCCTTCGTGGATGCCGTTAGCGAGACGGGTGAGACCGGGGAGGTGGTCGTCGGAAAAGCAGCCAAGCTGGCCCGGGAAGCCGAGCCCCGCGGCCTGCACGTGAGAGGCACAGGTCATGGTCGCGCCGAAGCCGCCGTGGGCCCGCAGCGTGAGCCAGCGGTACTCGTCGTCGGACAGCGTGCCGTCGGCGTAGCTTTGCAGGTTGGTCAGCGGGGCGAGCATGAAGCGGTTTTTCATGCGTGCGCCGCTGGCAAAGGCGAGGGGCTCGAAGAGATCGCTCATCGGTGCTCTCCAGTTACCGTAAAGGCGGCGAGTATACCGTCTTGCCGGTAAACCGCGTCATGCGGCGCCGTCCACGAGGATGACGCAGCGCTCGCCGGCGAGGTCAGCGCGCACCTTGTCATTCAGCACGAAGTTCGCCCGGTGGGCATCCATCTTCGCAAACAGCTCTTTGCGCAGCCGCTGGCGCAGGGCGGCAGAGTGGAAGCGGCGAACGTCTTCGGCCGTCTCGAGAATCAACGGCGGCACCGGCACCAGCTCGCCGTCGTCCGCTTTCGCCACGAGGGTGAAGTAGGATGTGTTGGTGTGCTTGACCACGCCCGTCTGCACGTTCTCAGCGATGACCTTGATGCCCACGACCAGGGAGGTGCGGCCGACGTAGTTCACCGAAGCCAGCATGGAGACGAGCTCGCCGACTTCGACCGGTTGGAGGAAGTTCACTGCGCCGACCGCCACGGTGACGCAGTAGGCACCGGCGTGCTTGCTGGCGCAGGCATAGGCGACCTTGTCCATGAGCGAGAGCAGGGTGCCGCCGTGAATTTTGCCGCCAAAGTTGGCGTAGGACGGAATCATCAGTTCGGTGATCGTTGTTTTCGAATAGCTTACCGGGTGTCCTTCCATCGCCAGCCCCTCCCCGGGCTCCACCATGAGTGCCCTGACCTTAGCCCAGCCTCGGACTTATTGCACCGTCACCCCCTGCCGTGCGCTGCCGCTAGCTCGCCCAGCCTTTCCAGCGAGAGGGCCTCGAACTGCTCCCCGGTGAGCTGCCAGTCCCAGTTGCCCGTGGGCTGCCCCGGCGTGTTCATGCGTGCGCTGGCGGGAAGAGCGAGGAGGTCCTGTGCAGAGACAATGACCGTACGCGCCGGGGAAGCCATGAGCAGGTTGAGAAGTCGCGCGACGGTCACCGCGGCGTCCTCGTCCAGTGCCACGAAGCGCGCCAGGCGCTCGCGTGCCGGCTCGTCAAGTTCGCTCTCAAGCCAGCCGCGGGCGGTGTTGTTGTCATGCGTCCCGAGATAGGCCACGCAGTTCTCCGGGTGATTCTGCGGCAGGTAGGGGTGGGCGTCATTGTCCTCATTGAAGGCGAACTGCAGCACCACCATGCCCGGCAGGCGGTAGTGATCCCGGAGGATGTGCACGTCCGGTGTGATCGTGCCCAGGTCCTCGGCGACGACCGGGAGCGGGTCGAAGGCGGATCGTAGCCGGTCGAGGAGCTGGTAGGAGGGCACATCCCGCCACTCCCCGGCGGCTGCTGTTTCCGCACCGGCGGGCACGCGCCAGTACTGGGCGAGCCCACGGAAGTGGTCTATGCGCAGGACATCGACGCGGCCGAGGAGCGTCCCCAGGCGCAGCACCCACCAGCGGAAGTCCTCGGCAGCCAGCCGATCCCAGTCGTAGACCGGGTTGCGCCAGAGCTGCCCGGTGGCGCTGAAGTAGTCCGGGGGAACGCCGGACTCGGCCACGGGTTTCAGCGCGGCGTCGAGCTGGAACACGTCCGGTCGCGCCCAGACGTCGACACTGTCGAGGTTGACGTAGATAGGCATGTCGCCGAACAGCCACACCCCGGCGGTGCGGCAACAGTCGTGGAGCCGCTGCCACTGACGGTGAAACAGATACTGCACGCGTTTTTCCCTGGCAATGGCGCTGCCCAGTGCGGCGTGGGCCTCGGCCGGCGCCGCGCCGTGGCGGAAGCCAAGCGGTGCCGGCCACTCCGACCAGGCCCGTGGATCCTGCGTTTTCAGGGCCGTGAACAGCGCGTGGTCCTCAAGCCAGTCCGCCTCCCGCCTGCAGAAGGCGCGATAGCCGTCGTCGTCCCCGGTAGCGGTGAGGCGATCGGCGGCCCGGGCGAGTAAAGGAAGCTTCAGGGTCCGCGCCCGCGCGAAGTCCGCGTGCCCGGTGTCCGGCGCCGCCGGGGCTGCGAGCTCCGCGGTGGTGAGCAGCCCGTCCTTCGCCAGGTCTTCCAGGCTGATGAGCAGCGGGTTCCCTGCCCGGGATGACGGGCTGAAGTAGGGCGACTCCCCCGCCGCGGCGCTGGTGGGGTTGAGCGGCAGCACCTGCCAGTAGCGCTGCCGCGCCGCGCCGAGGCGCCCGGCCAGTTCCCGCGCGCGGGCGCCCAGGTCGCCCACGCCCCAGGGCGAGGGCAGGGAGGTAATGTGCAGGAGCACGCCGCTGGCGCGCCCGGTGAGTGGTGCCGTCATCGTTTTGTCATGGCCAGGGGCTTTCCGGGGGCCTTACACTATGATGCCAGCGGATGGCTGTGAACAGAGGAGATCACCCTGGAACTCCTGCCCGGCGACCCGTCCCGGCCCGGTGCGCACGGCAGCGCTGAGGGTACTCATTTCGTCCTGTACTCGGCCCACGCCGAGGCGGTGGAGCTGTGCCTGTACGACGACCGTGGTGAGCGCGAGCTGGCGCGGCTGCCCCTGCCCGGCCGTGACGGAGATCATTGGCACGGCTTTGCCCCGGGCATCAGCCCCGGACAGCGCTACGGCTACCGGGTCCACGGCCCCTGGGACCCGGATCGGGGCCACCGGTTCAACGCGGCGAAACTCCTTCTCGATCCCTACGCCCGGGCGCTGGACCGCTCCTGCCCCTGGCACCCGAGCCAGCGGACGCAGGGCGAAGGCGGCGAGCCGGACCCGGCGGACAGCGCGGCCCACGTGCCGCGGGCCCTAGTGACCGGGAAGCTTCCGGCGCCATCGCGCGGGCCGGAAACCCCCTGGGCCGCTACCCGCCTCTACGAACTGCACCTGAAAGGCTTCACGCAGCGTCACCCGGCGCTCACTGACAGGGAGCGGGGCACGGTGGCCGGTCTCGGTGCGCCGGCGATCGTGGCCTACCTCAAGGCCCTGGGCATCACTGCCGTGGAGCTGCTGCCGGTTTTCGCCTTTGCCGATGAGGCGTTTCTGGCGGCGCGCGGTCTTGTCAATTACTGGGGCTACAACCCGGTGGGTTTTTTCGCAGCCCATCCGCCCTATCTCGCGGGAGGAGGTCCGGACGCGTTCCGGGCAATGATCGAACGGTTCCACGATGCCGGGCTCGAGGTCATCCTCGACGTTGTCTACAACCACAGCGCTTAGGGCGACGAGACCGGGCCGACGCTTTCTTTTCGCGGTATCGACAACGCGAGCTACTATCATCTGGAGCATGGTGATCCGGCGCGCTACGTCAATGACACGGGGTGCGGCAACACCCTGGCCTGCGATCACCCGGCCGTGCGCCGCCTGGTCCTCGATAGTCTGCGCTACTGGGCCGGTGATCTGGGGGTCGATGGTTTTCGCTTTGACCTCGCGCCGGTGCTGGCGCGCGGTCCGCACGGCGTAGACCCGCATGCGGCACTCCTGCGGCAGTTAAGCGATGACCCGCTGCTCTCGCAACGCAAGCTCATTGCGGAGCCCTGGGATAGCGGCCCTGGCGGCTACTGGTTGGGGGCCTTTCCACCGCGCTGGGGCGAGTGGAACGATCGTTACCGGGACAGTGTGCGCCGCTTCTGGCGCGGCGACGACGGGGAACTCCCGGAGCTGGCCCGCCGGGTGCACGGCTCCGGCGACCTCTTCGAGGGAGCCGGCCGCGCGCCCTGGGCGAGCATCAACCTGGTTACCAGCCACGACGGCTTTACGCTGCGCGATCTGCTCAGCTACGCGCAGCGGCACAACGGGGACAACGGAGAGGGCAATCGCGACGGGCACGGTGAAATTTCAGTGACAACAACGGCCATGAGGGGCCCTCCAACGACCCCGCTGTGGAGGCGCTGCGCGCCCGGCAGGCACGGAATTTTCTGGCCACGCTGCTGCTCTCGCAGGGTGTGCCCATGCTCCAGGGCGGCGACGAGCAGGGTCGGAGCCAGCGCGGTAACAATAACGCCTACTGCCAGGACAACGAACTAGGCTGGGTGTGCTGGGACGAGGCAGACACTGCCCTGCAGGCTTTCACCGGTGCCCTGTTGGCCCTGCGTGCCGGGGAACCGTTGCTGCGGGCGGACCGCTACCGCCACCGCGATGCCGACAATGACGGCCAGCGCCTGGCCTGGCTTGCGCCGGAGGGCGGTGAGCTGGGCGGGAAGGCCTGGCATGATCCCCGCCGCTGTTGCGTCGGCTGTCTGCTGGGGCAGGACGGGGGTCATGGTCCTGCGCCATACTCGCTGTTGCTGGTGATGAACGGGGGCGAGGAACCGGTGTCTTTCACGCTGCCCAAGGCGGGCCCATGGCAGCGCCGCGTGGATACCGCGGAGGCACCCTGGGTTTTCCGGGGAGAGCCTGTGGCCGGGGCCAGCACCGAGGTGCAGGGGCGGTCCCTGCAACTGCTGAGGGGCGGGCCCTGGACGCCCGCCGGAGAGGAGGGTAGACAGTGAGCGCTGTAAATGTGCCCGGTGAGGGGCAGGCGCTGGCGGACGCAGTAGCCCGCCACTACCACCTTACCCTGGGCAAGGACCGGGCGGGGGGTGATCACCATTACCTGTATGAGGCTTTGGCTCTCGCGCTCCGGGACCGACTGGTGGGCCGCTGGCGCCGCACCCGGGGGCAGGCAGACGACAGCCGCCGCCGCGTTGCTTACCTGTCCCTTGAGTTTCTTATCGGCCGCAGCCTCCACAATGCCTTGCTGTCTCTGGATCTTGAAGCCGAGGCCCGCGAGGCGGTGGCCGCCTTCGCCTGCGATCTTGAGACCGTAGAGGCGGAGGAGCGCGATGCGGGTCTCGGCAATGGCGGCCTGGGGCGCCTAGCGGCCTGCTTTCTCGACAGCTGTGCCACCCTGGCGTTGCCGGTCACCGGCTATGGCATCCGCTACGAGTACGGAATGTTCCAGCAACAGCTGCGGGACGGTTACCAGGTCGAGAACCCTGATCGCTGGCTCCGCGACGGCAACCCCTGGGAATTCGAGGTGCCAGAGCGCATCCGCCGGGTGCATTTCGGCGGCCGTGCCGAGGGTTATCGGGACGACCATGGGCGCTGGCGTCACCGCTGGGTCGATGCGCAGAGCGTGCTCGCCATCCCCTTCGACATGCCGGTGCCCGGCTATCGCAATGGGACGGTGAATACCCTGCGCCTCTGGCGCGCCGCGGCCACGGAGGAGTTTGATCTCGGCGAGTTCAACGCCGGCAGCTACACGGATGCCGTGGATGCCAAGACCCAGGCCGAGAAAATCACCATGGTCCTTTACCCGAACGACCAGAGCGAGGCGGGCAAGGAGCTCAGGCTGCGGCAGCAGTATTTCCTCGCCTCGGCGAGCCTGCAGGACATCCTCGCCGACTGGCTGGCCGCCCACGGCGAGGACTTCACGGGCTTTGCCGATGGCTACTGCCTTCAGCTGAACGATACACACCCGACGGTGTCGATCCCGGAGCTTATGCGCCTGCTCATGGACGAGCACGGGCTCGGCTGGGATGCTGCCTGGGCCATTACCCGCGAGAGCTTCGCCTACACCAACCACACACTCCTGCCAGAGGCCCTCGAGACCTGGTCCGTAGCCCTGTTCGGCAGCCTTCTGCCGCGGCTGCTGGAGATCATTCAAGAGATCAATGCCTGCTTTCTCACGGAAGTTTCACGGCAGTGGCCCGGTGACGTCGACCGGGAGCGGCGCATGTCGCTCATCGACGAGGCGGGAGACCCGCAGCTGCGCATGGCCTACCTCGGCATCGTCGGCAGCTTTTCTGTTAACGGTGTCGCCGCTCTGCATACGCGGCTGCTCACCCGCGGCCTGTTCCGCGACTTTCATGAGCTCTGGCCTGCGAAGTTCAACAACAAAACCAACGGTGTTACCCCCCGCCGCTGGCTCGCCTATTGCAATCCGGGCCTTGCGGCTCTCATCGACGAGACCCTGGGCGATGGCTGGGTCTGCGATCTCGAGCGGCTCCGGGAGCTGACGCCGCGCGCGGAGGATCCGGCCTTCCGTGAGCGTTTCGCCACGGTGAAGTTCGACAACAAGCGGCGCCTGGCCGGGCTGGTGGCCGACAGCTGCGGTGTTGCCTTCGATCCGGCGATGCTGTTCGACGTGCAGGTCAAGCGCATCCACGAGTACAAGCGACAGCTGCTGAACGTGCTCCACATCATCCACCGCTACGACCGGGTGCTGCGCGGCGACACCGCGGGCCTCGCGCCGCGCTGCGTGCTCCTTGGCGGCAAGGCGGCGCCGGGTTACGCCATGGCCAAGGCGATCATCAAACTGGTGAACAACGTAGCCGCGGTGGTCAACGACGACCCGCGGCTGGCGCCCTGGCTGCGGGTCGCCTTTCTGCCGGACTACAAAGTCACCAGCATGGAGGTGGTCTGCCCCGGCGCCGATCTCTCCGAGCAGCTTTCCACCGCCGGCAAAGAGGCTTCCGGCACCGGCAACATGAAGTTCATGATGAACGGGGCCGTGACCATCGGCACCCTGGACGGGGCCAACATCGAGATTCTTGAGGCCGTGGGTGAGGATAATTTCTTTCTCTTCGGTCTCACTGCCGAGGAGGTTGAGGCCCGGCGCCCGAACTACCGGCCCCGGGACGTGGTGGCGGCGGACGACGATCTGCAGCGGGTGCTGCAGCTCCTTGAGAGCGGCCACTTCAGCCTGCTCGAGCCCGGAATCTTCGACGCTGTGCTCGCCGCCATGACAAGCCCCGCTGACCCGTGGATGACGCTGGCCGATTTCCGTTCCTACGTCGACGCGCAGCATCGGGTGGATGCCGCCTGGCACGACCGGGAGGACTGGCTGCGCCGCTGCATCCTGAATACGGCGGCCAGCGGCCGCTTCTCCTCGGACAGGACGATCCGGGAATACGGGCGGGACATCTGGTTCCGCAAAGGCGCCACGCGCTAGCGGGCAACGAGAGGACCGCCCTATGGTAATCAGCGACGACAACCCCCGTTATGTCAGCCGGCTGACCCGCAACACGCTGGGCCCGGTGCTCGCCGGCGGCCGCGGTTCCCGACTCTACGAGCTCACCAGCTGGCGGGCGAAGCCGGCGGTCTACTTTGGCGGCAAGTACCGGATCATCGACTTCCCCCTGTCGAACTGCGTGAACTCCGGGGTGCGCAAGATAGGCGTGCTGACGCAGTACAAGGCGCACTCGCTGATCCGGCACCTCATGCGCGGCTGGAGCCACTTCCGCCGCGAGCTGGGCGAGTACATCGAGGTACTGCCGGCCTCCCAGCGTTACTCTGATGACTGGTATCAGGGCACGGCCGATGCGGTATACCAGAACCTCGATATCATCCGCGCCGAGCGGCCGGAATTCGTCCTTATCCTCGCCGGGGACCATGTTTACAAGATGGACTATGGCCCGCTGCTGGTGGAGCACGTGGAGTCAGGAGCCGACATGACGGTCTGCTGCCTGGAGGTGCCAGTCGCGGAAGCGGCCGGTACCTTCGGCGTTATGGAGATCGATAACACGGGCCGTGTCGTCGGCTTCCAGGAAAAACCCGCGCAGCCGGCGGAAATCCCCGGACGCCCGGGCTATTGCCTGGCGTCCATGGGCAATTACGTCTTCACCACCGACTTTTTGTATGAGCGACTTATCGAGGATGCGGCGACGATAGGTTCGACCCACGACTTCGGCCACGACGTCATCCCCGCCATGATCGAGTCCTGCCACGTGCACGCCCACCCCTTCCGCGACCCGGTTAGCGGCGACAAGGCGTACTGGCGCGATGTGGGGACCCTCGATTCCTACTGGCAGGCAAACATGGAGCTGGTAACGACCACGCCCCAGCTCAATCTCTACGACAGCGACTGGCCCCTCTGGACCTACCAGGAGCAGATGCCACCGGCGAAGTTCGTCTTCGACGACCCCGGTCGCCGGGGCCTGGCGCTGCAGTCCATGGTCGCGGGAGGGTGTATCATCTCTGGCAGCGAGGTTCACGGCTCCGTGCTTTTTTCCGGGGTCTATGTGCACCCGCATTCGCTGGTGGATGGCGCTGTGCTCCTTCCCGACGTTGAAGTCGGCTCGGGGACGACGCTCGGTCGGGTCATCGTTGACCGGAACTGCCAGATACCGGAGGGTATGCAAATCGGACTCAACCCGGAGGAAGACCGCAGCAACGGTTTCCGGGTTTCCGCCGGCGGTGTAACGCTCGTGACCCGCGGCATGCTCGGCCAGGCCGAGGGGTCTCTCTAACAGGTAACAGGAAACAGCCCAGGATGGATGCAATGAACCGGGAGCCGGGTGGGGCCGTGCGCCGCGTGGAGACTCATCCCTTTAACGGTCAGAAGCCCGGAACCTCGGGCCTGCGTAAGAGCGTGCGGGAGTTCAGCCAGCCGCACTACCTGGAGAACTTCATCCAGGCGATTTTCAATACCCTGGGGGCCGAGGTCCGGGGCACCCTGGTCCTGGGCGGTGACGGTCGCTACGGCAACCGCGATGCGATCCAGCGCATTCTCCGGCTGGCGGCGGCCAATGGCTTTCAGCGGGTCGTCGTGGGCCGGGGCGGGATCCTGTCCACGCCCGCCGCCTCCTGCCTGATCCGCAAGCTGGAGGCAGACGGCGGCATTATTCTCTCTGCCAGCCACAACCCCGGCGGTGCCGACGGCGATTTCGGAGTGAAGTTCAACGGCGCCAACGGCGGGCCTGCATCGGAGCGTGTAACGGCGGCCATTCACCGCGAGAGCGGCGTTCTCGATCATTACCTGACCTGCGACAGCGCCGCCCTTGAACTCGACCGCGATGGTTGCCATGACCTTTGCGGTATGCAGGTAGACGTGGTCGACCCGGTGGCCGATTATGCCGACCTGCTCGAAACGCTCTTTGATTTTGATGCCCTGCGCGAGATGCTCGGAGGTGGGCGTTTTCGCATGCGCTTCGACGCCATGCACGCCGTTACCGGTCCCTATGCCCGGGAGATCCTCGAGCGGCGTCTCGGCGCCGCCCAGGGTACCGTAATGAACGGGGAGCCGCTGGAGGACTTCGGCGGCGGCCACCCGGACCCGAACCTCGCCCATGCCCGCGACCTGGTGGACCTCATGAACGGGAACGATCCCCCGGCCTTCGGCGCGGCGTCCGATGGCGACGGCGACCGCAGCATGGTGCTCGGCCGCGGCGGCTATATTAATCCCTGCGATTCCCTGGCGGTGCTCGCTGCAAATGCTCACCTGGTGCGCGGTTACGGTGACCTCGCCGGCGTGGCCCGTTCCATGCCTACGAGCCGCGCCGTGGACCGGGTCGCCGAGGCCCGCAAGCTGCCCTGCTACGAGACACCCACGGGCTGGAAGTTCTTCGGCAATCTCCTCGACGACGGCCGCATTACACTCTGCGGCGAGGAGAGCTTCGGCACCGGGAGCAGTCACGTGCGCGAGAAGGATGGGCTCTGGGCCGTGCTGTTCTGGCTCAATATCATTGCGGTGCGACGGCAGCCGGCGCGGGCTATCCTCCGCGAGCACTGGCGTCAGTTCGGTCGGGATTACTTTACCCGCCACGACTACGAGGGGGTAGACAGCGTAGATGCCGAGGCGCTCATGGCCAGCCTGCGCGAGCGTCTCGCCGGTCTGCCCGGCCAGGCCTACGGCGAGGAGACCGTGGAATGCGCGGATGACTTTGCCTACGAGGACCCGGTGGACGGCAGCGTCAGCCAGGGGCAGGGCATCCGCCTGTACTTCAAGAGCGGCGCGCGCGCCGTGTTCCGCCTCTCCGGTACCGGCACGGCGGGCGCGACCCTGCGTCTTTACTGTGAGCGCTACGAACGCGACCCGACGCTGCTCGAGCTGGACACGCAGCGCACGCTGGCCCCGGTGCTTGGCGCCGCCGCAGCGATCGCAGGCATCGAGGCGCATACCGGCCGTACGGCCCCCGACGTCATCACCTGAGCGCACCCGTGCACATCCTCATGCTTGCCGCCGAAGACGGTGCCCTCCCCGGCGGCAAGGTCGGCGGTATGGGTGACGTGCTGCGCGATATCCCGCCGGCGCTGGCCGCCCTGGGTCACCGGGTGACGGTGCTGACCCCCGGCTATGGCCGGCTGTCGCGGCTCCCCGGAGCTCGCGAGGTCGGCATGATGGCCGTACCCTTCGGTGGCCGCAGTGAGCGCCTTGGTCTCTTCGAGCTGCCCGCACGCGGTCCCGGCGGGGCCGTCCGTCAGTTGCTCCTGGAACATCCGGCCTTTGCCGGACCGGTCTACTGCAACGATCCGCCGGAGCGCCCCTTTGCTACGGATGCGAGTAAATTCGCCCTCTTCTGTGCCGGCGCCGTGCGCGGACTGCTCGAGGGGGAGCTGCCCATGCCGGACGTGGTGCATCTGCACGACTGGCACATGGGTACCTTCGCGCTGCTGTCGCAGGCCCAGCCGCGGCTGGCGGGGCTGCGCCGGGTGTGCACGATCCACAACCTCGCCATGCAGGGCATCCGACCCCTGCGTGCAGATTCTTCCAGCCTCGGCGCCTGGTTTCCCGGCCTGGTGCCGCTGCCTGCGGCGATCGACCCCCGGTATCCTGACTGCTACAACCCGCTGCGCGCCGCCATTGGGCTCTGCGAAGCGCTGCACACGGTGTCGCCGACCTACGCCCGAGAGATCTGCGACCCCGCCAGCGGGCTCGGTGAGGGGCTGCAGCGGGACCTCGCTGTAGCGCGCGATGCGGGGCGGCTGCACGGCATCCTCAACGGCTGCGACTATCCCGGGCAGCCGCCGGCGCTTTTGCCCCACGCCGCGTTTTTCGCCCTTGCGGGGCGCGAGGTGGAGCGCTGGCTCGCAGCCGATGCTGTTACCCGGGCGGCGCATGTACTCGCCCTGCGCCGTATTGATGAACGCCGTGCCGCCCCTGCGGCGCCGGCGCGGCTGCTCACGATCGTGGGCCGGCTGACGGCGCAGAAGGTCGGCATGCTCGCCGCCGGGCTGGAGGACGGACGCCCGGTGCTCGACCACCTGCTGGAGCAGCTGCGGGACGATGAGCTGCTGGTGGTCCTCGGCAGCGGTGATGCGGGGCTCGAGCGCTTCTTCAATGAGGCTCAGGCGCGTAGCGATCGGCTCCTGTTCCTCTGCGGTTATTCCGAGGCGCTCTCCGAGCAACTCTATCGCGCCGGTGAACTCTTCCTCATGCCGAGCAGCTTCGAGCCCTGCGGCATCGCCCAGCTGCTTGCCATGCGCGCGGGGCAGCCTTGCCTTGTGCACCACACGGGGGGGCTGGCCGATACGGTGCGGGACGGGGTGAACGGTTTTGCCTTTGCGGGCGAGACAGAGGCCGAGCGTCTGCGGCAGCTGCTGGCCCGGTTTCGCGATGCGCTGCGCCTCCTGCGCAACCACCCGCGCAAGCGCGACGCCTTGCGGGAAGCCGCTCGCGCCGTCCGCTTTCCCTGGGCCGATGCGGCGCGTGCCTACGTCGAGCGGCTGTACCATTGATCCACCGGCCTGCGGCCGGCGTCGCCATCAGGGTGCCTCTGCGGGCAGGAAGAACAGCGTCGAGAGCGGCGGCACGGTGACTCTGGCGGAGCAGGGCTGGCCCTGGTGCGGCGTCGCGCTGGCCTCGATGGCACCGAGGTTACCGTGATCACCGCCGCCGTAGAGCGCGGCGTCGGTGTTGAGTATTTCCCGCCAGCGCCCCGGAAGCGGCAGGCCGACGCGCCAGTCCCGGCGCTCCACCGGGGTGAAGTTACAGAGCACGGCCACCGGCGGATCCCCCGGTTCGCCGAAGCGCAGCCAGGCGAACAGCGACTGTTCCGCGTCGTTCGCCTCCAGCCAGCGGAAACCGTTGGCCTCGCAGTCCCGACGGTGCAGGGCCGGCGTTTCCCGGTAGAGGGTGTTGAGATCGCGCACCAGGCGACTGATGCCGGCGTGGTCCGGGCGTGCTGCGGTGGCCCAGTCCAGCTCTCCGGCCTGGGCCCACTCTGCGGGCTGGGCGAATTCGCCGCCCATGAACAGCAGCTTCTTGCCGGGGTGGCCCCATTGAAAGCCGTAGTAGGCGCGCAGATTGGCGAGCTTCGCTCGATGGTCGCCGGGCATGCGGCCGTAGAGGGAGCCCTTTCCGTGTACCACCTCGTCGTGGGAGAGGGGCAGGACGAAGTTCTCAGAGAAGGCGTAGTGGATGCCGAAGGTCATTTTATGGTGGTGGTGGCGGCGGTTGATCGGGTCTTCGCCGAGGTAGGCGAGGGTGTCGTTCATCCAGCCCATGTTCCACTTGAAGCCGAAGCCCAGGCCGCCGTCATGCACCGGGCGTGAGACGCCGGGAAAGGCCGTGCTTTCCTCGGCCACGGTCATGACTCCCGGCGCTTCGCCGTACACGAGCCGGTTCATGCGCTGGAGAAAGTCGATGGCCTCAAGGTTCTCCCGACCGCCGTGGCGGTTTGGCAGCCATTCCCCTTCCCCGCGGGAGTAATCGAGATAGAGCATGGAGGCCACGGCATCCACGCGCAGCCCGTCGATGTGGTACTCCTCGAGCCAGTAGAGGGCGTTGGAAAGCAGGAAATTGGCCACCTCCCGGCGTCCGAAGTTGTAGATCAGCGTGTGCCAGTCCGGGTGAAACCCCTGCCGGGGGTCTTCGTGCTCGTAGAGGGCGGAGCCGTCAAAGCGGGCAAGGCCGTGCTTGTCAGCCGGGAAATGGGCGGGCACCCAATCGAGGAGTACGCCGAGGCCGCGGCGGTGGGCCGCGTCGACGAGGTCGCGGAACTCGTGGGGCGGGCCGTGGCGGATCGTTGGCGCATAGAGCCCCACGGGCTGATAGCCCCAGGAGCCGTCAAAGGGGTGCTCCGACAGGGGCAGGAACTCGAGGTGGGTAAAGCCGAGCCCGGCGACGTACTCGACCAGTTCCTCCGCTGCCTCCCGGTAGGAAAGCATGCGGTTGTCTTCGGCAGCGCGGCGGCGCCAGGAGCCGAGGTGTACCTCGTAGATACTGATCGGGGCGCTGCGTTCGTTGCGGGCACCGCGGCCGGCCATCCAGTCGGCGTCGCGCCAGCGGTAGCCGCTGAGATCCCGCACCACGGAAGCGGTCTGTGGCGGATGTTCAGAGCCGAAGGCCACCGGGTCGCTCTTTAGCGGCAGCTCGGCACCGCGCTGGTCCAGGAGCCGGTACTTGTAGCGCGCGCCCTCGCCGACGCCGGCGATGAAGGTCTCCCAAAGGCCGCTGTCGCCGGCAGGGTGGAGGGGGTTGGCGGCCGGATTCCAGCCGTTGAAATCGCCAACCACGGCCACGGCGGAAGCGTTCGGCGCCCACAGGGCAAAGCGGGTGCCGCCAGCCCGCACCTGGGCACCGAGTACCCGCCAGAGCCGCTGGAGGGTGCCCTCGTTGAAGTGGTAGCGCTCGCCGGCGCTGAGGAGGCCGGCGCCGATGGATGGAGCCCGGTCGCTGTCGTTGTGCTCTGCCATAAATACGTATAACTCCAACCAGGGTGAGCGCTGACGCACGGGCGTACTGCGACCGGGGCCGGCAACGCGCCGTGGCGCCGCCGCCGACCCTTTCGCTATGATGCCACTCTCAGCCACCCCCGAGGTATCCATGGCCCGCCCCCTACCGCTCCTGCTTCTCCTTGCCGCAGCGCTGCTGCCCGCGGGGTCTGCTGCTGCCACCGTGACCGCTTTCCGCGACTGCGTGGCGGGCCTCGGCGAGCGCGCCGCCGCCGCCGGGGTCAATGGCGACCTCATCGCCCGCGTCCTGCCCGCGCTCTCGCCGCTGGAGCGAGTGATCGCGCTCGATCGCAGCCAGCCGGAGTTTGTGCAGACCTTCCCGGCCTACCTTGAGGCCCGGGTGACGGAGTCGCGCGTCGACAAGGGCCGGGAGCTGCTCGAGCGCCACGGCCCCTTCCTCCGCACGCTCCTCGCTCGCTATGGTGTGCCGCCGCGCTATCTGCTTGCATTCTGGGGCCTGGAGACAAACTACGGCGGCTACCTCGGCAAGGTCCCGACCCTGGACTCGCTCGCGACCCTGGCCTGCGACGCGCGTCGCTCCGAGTTCTTCGCCGGCGAGTTCGTCAATGCCCTGCAGCTCGTTGAACGGGAGGCCCTGCCGCTGGAGCAGCTGGTCGGCTCCTGGGCCGGCGCCGTGGGCCACACGCAGTTCATGCCGTCCTCCTACCTCCGCTACGCGGTCGATGGCGATGGCGACGGGCGCATCGACCTGTGGCAGAGCGAGCGCGACGCCCTCGCCTCCGGGGCGAACTTCCTGCGCAGCCTCGGCTGGGAGCCCGGGTTGCGCTGGGGGCGCCTGGTCGAGCTTCCCGCGGGCTTTGCTTACGAGCAGACGGGCTTCGGCAAGGCACAGAGCCTGCGCGCCTGGGCTGCCGCCGGCGTGACCCGGGCGGGCGGCGCACCGCTGCCCGCCCTGGACCTCGAAGCGGCCCTCCTGCTCCCGTCCGGGCACCGCGGACCGGCGTTCCTTGTCTATGACAATTTCCGCGTGGTCATGCGCTGGAATGCGTCCCAGTCCTATGCCCTGGCCGTCGGCCTGCTGGCGGACCGGCTCGCCGGTGCGCCGCCGCTGCGCCTGCCGCCTGAGCTTGCGGAACCCCTGCGCAAGGCGGACATCGTCGGCGCCCAGCGGGCGCTGAATGCCCTCGGCCTCGATGCCGGTGCCGCCGACGGCATCATCGGCAGCCGTACCCGCGCGGCCCTGCGGGCTTTCCAGCTCGAGCAGGGTCTGCCCGCGGACGGTTACCCCGATGCGAACACCCTGGAGGCCCTGCAACGCCGTGCGCTGCCCTGAGGCTTGCCGCTACTTCCGCCGCGCCCTCCTGGCCGCGGCCTGCCTGCTGCTCGTGGCCTGCCAGGGCGGTGGTGAGCTGCCGGATCTCGCCGCCGTGAAGGACGTCCCGACCCTGAAGCGCACCTTCTACGGGTTCCTTGTGCCTATCGTCACCCGGGAGAACGATCGCATCAGGGCGCAGCGGGAGGGCCTGGCGGTGCTCCGCGAGACCCTCGCTGCCGGCGAGCGGCCGGGCTGGCTGGCGCGGCGCCGCCT